>JAIUOY010000074.1:0-6646 GCA_020160995.1 Pseudomonadota bacterium
CTCCTCCTGCTTCTTCCAGTAACCCTTCATGACCTGCGGGCCGATGATGCAGACCTCGCCGACATGCTCCTTGCCGGGCGGCAGGACCTTGTCGCCGTCCTCCATGTCGCGGATCTCGATGACGGTGCCGGGCATCGGCACGCCGCACGAGCCGACGCGGCGCACGCTCTTGTCGACCGGGCAGATCGCGCCGGTCGGCGAGGTCTCGGTGAGGCCGTAGCCCTCGATCAGCGTGGCGCCGGTCAGCTTCTCGAAGCTCTGCTGCACCTCGACGGGCAGCGGCGCGCCGCCCGACATGCAGATCTTGAGCGAGCTGAGGTCGAGGCCCTGCGCCTTCGGATGCTTGTTGATCGCGGTGTAGAGCGTCGGCACGCCCGGTAGGAACGTCGGCTTCTTCTTGCCGAGGTCGTTCACGATCATGTCGATGTCGGGACGCGGATAGAGGATGAGCTGGTTGCCGTTGCGCACCGCGCCCAGCATGATTCCCGACAGCGCGTAGATGTGGAACAGCGGCAGCACACACACGACCTTCTCGGTGCCCGGCGTGGTGTAGGGCACGGTCCAGGCCTGACCCTGGCTCATCGCCGCCATCACGCAGCCATGCGTCAGCATTGCGGCCTTGGGCAGGCCGGTCGTGCCGCCGGTGTATTGCAGCAGCGCGACTTCATCCCAGAGGTTTTCATTGGCCGGCTTGTGCGGCGAGTACTTGCCGTCGTTGACGAGGAGGTCCTTGAACGACATGTGCCAGTCGTCGCGCGGCCAGGCGGACAGTTCCTTCTTCTTGGCGATCGGGTAGAGCCAGCTCTTGGGCCACGGCAGATAGTCGGCGATCGATCCGACGATCAGCTTCTTCAGCCGGGTCTTGCCGCGCATCGCGGCCATCTTCGGATAGAGCGCGGCGACATCGAGCGTCACTAGAATATCGGTCTCGGAATCGCCGATCTTGAATTCCAGTTCGCGGGCAGCGTCGAGCGGGGAGTAATTCACCACCTTGCCGCCGGCCTTCAGCACGCCGAAGAAGGCGATCAGGTAATGCGGCGTGTTGGGAAGGTAGAGGCCGACATTGACGCCGGGCTTCACGCCCAATTTCTGGAAACCGGCAGCGGCCTTGTCGGACGCCTCCTTGTACTCCTGGAAGGACATCACCTTGTCGAGGAAGTCGGTGAATGGCCGGCTACCGTAGTGCGCGCAAGACTCGTCGAAGATCTGGTGAATGGTCTTGTTCGGTACTTCGAGCTCCCACTTCACACCCGGCGGATAGCTCTTCTCCCAAGGATAGTTGGCCATTCTTTGTGTTCCTCCCTGCATCAACTATGCGAGGGCGGTGGCTGCAGGGTCAAGGCGAGGATGTCACGCCGGCGGCAGCCAATAGCTGTAGGCGTAGACCGTGCGGAAACCCTGCGCTTCGTAGAGAGGCAGGGCCGCGGCATTGGCGGCGACGACCTGCAGGTAGGCGAAGCGGGCGCCGCGTTGCCAGGCCCAGGCATAGAGGCTCTCGGTGACACGACGGGCCAGGCCCTGGCGTCGGGCCTCGGGCATCACCAGCACGTCGAACAGGCCCATGTGGTCGCCTTCGACGGCGCCGATCGCCATGGCCATCGGGCGGCCATTGCTCTGGACGAGGGCGAAGCCTTTGGGTGTGGCGATGGCCGCCAGCATCCTCTCCATCGTCTCGCGATGCTCGGGCCGCACCGGGCTATGGGCGCAGAAGGCCTCGATCCACGCGGGCGTCGGCTGCGGCCCGATTTCGACGGCAGGATCGGCGGTGAAGCCGTCGTGGAGGGGGCAGCGCTGGACGAGGCTGCGTTCGATGTTGCTGTAGCCGCGTGCTTCCAGCAGCCCGACCATGGCCGGCGGCGCCAAAGGGCTTAGTCGCCAGGTCGGACGCTGTCCGCGGGCTCGATAGGGCGCTTCCATATCTTCAATGTCTGTCGAAGCATCTTCCGATATAGCATTGATAGAATTGGCTCTTTTTGTGTATCCGCCTGAGAAGCGCAGATGCCAGCCATCGTGGTTCTGGCTCTCCAGGGCAGGCCAGCCGCGAAAGGCCAACTCCTCCAGTCGGCGAACTTCATCCAGTTTATGAAGAGGTGACATTGGGCGTCCGCTGTGATAAATTAATAACCAATAATAACAATCGTTTATTTTTAATCCTGTAAGTTACACATGAAGTTCGACCGCCCCTTTGTCGGCTTTTGTGTTTGCTGGCAGTCGCCCGTCCGCCCTTCCTCCCGCGCGATCGGTCTCCGGCTGCCAGCGATCCTTCCAGTCGTCCTTCTGCTCTGCCTGGCGCTCGCCGGCTGCGGAGGTTCCAGCCGCATGGGCGTGGGCTATGCGGACCGGCCGCCGACCGACCGTGTTGCGCTGACCGCCTGGCAGGAATGGACCAAGTTTGGCCGCGCCACGGTCGTCTATGGCGGACAGGCGGGAGGCTACACCAACCGTCCCGGCATTACCGAGCGCAACGAACCTCTGGCCAGCCGGGTTGGCGAGTACTGGGGCGCCTGCGGCCGGCCCGAATGGAATGGACGGAGCTCCAGCCGACCCTGGTCCGGGGCTTTCGTCACCTGGGTGATGGCCCGATCCGGCTACGGCGCCACGACTTTCCCTCGCGATGGTCGCCATGGTGCTTATCTCTCCGCCCTTTACGACCGAGAACGCGCCTCCCGCAGCGCGCCCTTCCGCCTGCACGCGCCCAACGAGTACGCGCCCAAGGCCGGCGATCTCGTCTGTACGGGCACCGCAGGGCCGACCTGGCGCTTCAGCGATCCCCGGACGGCCCATCGGCGGCTCGACAATACCGCCAACCATTGCGACATCGTCACCGACGTCCGCGGCGGTTACGTCCAGGCCATTGGCGGCAACGTAAAGGACAGCGTGGCCATGAGCCTCTATCCCGTCGATTCGAGGGGCCGGCTGCTGCGCGTTTCGGGCAAATCGTGGCTCGTGGTGGTCGAGAAACGCTCCTAGCCGCCATCCTCCCCCCTCCTGTGCGGAATGAAACATTTCCTAGCGTTGAACTTCCGGCAATATCCCGGACGAAGAGCCGTGTAATAAGCTGGGCGGCCCCGCGCATCGATGGGGCCAGCTCGGAGAAAGGCGCGTTAAGTGGCGGGGATAATGCGACCTCCAGTTATTGGAGATCCACGATCTGAACTGGCGAAGGTATTGGCGACGTGCCGGACGTCGTATGCCGGTGTCGCGGTGTTCACGGCCATCCTGAACGTCCTCTACCTGACCGGCTCGTTCTTCATGCTGCAGGTCTACGACCGGGTGCTGCCGAGCCGCAGCGTGCCGACCCTGGTCGGTCTCTGCGTCCTGGCGGGCGTGCTCTACGGCTTCCAGGCGCTGCTCGACATCCTGCGTAACCGCGTGCTGATCCGTATCGCTGGCGGGTTTTCCGAGCAGCTCGACGCCCGGGTCTATCACCTCCTTGTCAAGTTGCCGCTGCGAGCGCCGACCTTGGGCAACTTCGAGCCGGCCCGCGACCTCGACCAGATTCGCGGCTTCATGTCGGGTGGCGGCCCGGCGGCGCTCTTCGATCTGCCCTGGCTGCCGCTCTATCTCGGCATTTGCTACCTGTTCCATCCGCTGATCGGCGTCACCGCGACGGTGGGTGCCATCATCCTGGTCGCCATCACGGCGCTGACCGAGATCAAGGTTCGCAAGCCGTCGATCGAGGTTTCGGCGCTTTCCGCGCAACGCAACAGCCTCGCCGAGGCGAGCCGGCGCAATACCGAGGTGTTGCACGCCATGGGCATGGTCGGGCGTTTCTCCGCTCTATGGGCGGAAAGCGGCCGGCGTTATCTCGCCGTACAGCAGCAGGCTGGCGACATCACCGGCGGGATGGGCGGTCTCTCCCGCGCGCTGCGCATGATGCTGCAGTCGGCCGTGCTGGCGGTGGGCGCCTATCTCGTCATTCACCAGCAGGCGTCGGCCGGCATCATCATCGCAGGTTCGATCCTGTCGGCGCGCGCGCTCGCGCCGGTCGAGGTGGTGATTGCGCAGTGGCGGGTCTTTGTCGCCGCGCGCCAGAGCTGGCGTCGCCTCAACAACCTGCTGGCCCGCATGCCGGCCGAGACGGCGATGATGGAGCTGCCCAAGCCGCGCCATACGCTGGCCGTTGAAGGCATCAGCGTGGCGCCGCCGGGCTCCAATACGCTGGTGCTTCAGGATATCGCCTTCAATCTGAAGGCCGGGCAAGGGCTCGGCATCATCGGTCCGAGCGCATCGGGCAAGTCGACCCTGGTGAGGTCGATCGTCGGCGTCTGGATGATCGCGCGCGGCAAGGTGCGGATCGACGGCGCATCGCTCGATCAATGGTCGCCCGACATGCTGGGCGACCATATCGGCTACCTGCCGCAGGACATGGAATTGTTCGCCGGCACCGTCGCGCAGAACATCGCCCGGCTCGACCCCGAACCGCCGTCGGACAAGGTCATTGCGGCGGCGCAGGCTGCCGGCGTCCATGAGTTGATCCTCGGCCTCCCCAATGGCTACGAAACGCAGATGGGCGAGGGCGGTGCCGCGCTCTCCGCCGGTCAACGCCAACGTATCGGGCTGGCGCGCGCGCTCTACGGCGATCCCTTCCTGGTCGTGCTCGACGAGCCCAATTCCAGCCTCGACCATGATGGCGACGAAGCGTTGACCCGCGCCATCATGGGGGTTCGCGCCCGCGGCGGTATCGCGATCGTGGTCGCGCATCGCCCCAGTGCCCTGGCGGGGGTCGACAATCTGCTGGTGCTGCGCGCCGGTCGCCAGCAAGCGTTCGGACCGAAGGACGCGGTGCTGCGGGAGGCGATGAAGTCCGCGCAAGGGCCGGGGACTGCCCCTGCGCCCACGCCGGCGCCGATGATGGCTCAGGGCGCTGCACCGCAGCCGCTTCGCGTTCCCGGAAGGACACCGTCATGACCGACCTGACGCGCAGCCTGCATTCGACACGCAAACCCTTGATCCTGGGTTTGGTCGCCGTTGCCCTTCTCGTGGTCGGGATCGGTGGCTGGGCCGCCGCGACGCAGATCTCGGGTGCGGTGATCGCGCCCGGCAAGCTGGTGGTCGACAGCAACGTCAAGAAGGTCCAGCACCCGACAGGCGGTGTCGTGGGCGAGCTGCTGGTCAAGGAAGGTGACCGGGTACAGCAGGGCGATGTCGTGGTGCGGCTCGACGGCACGCAGGCTCGTTCGAGCCTCGCCGTGGTCAACAAGGCGCTCGACGAGCTGGTCGCGCGGCAGGCTCGCAACGAGGCCGAGCGCGACGGCGACAAGTCGGTGACGTTCCCGGCCGACCTCGTCGAACGCAAGGACGATCCCGAGGTGGCCCGCCTGATGTCCGGCGAGCAGCGGCTGTTCGAGATGCGCAAGGCCGCGCGCGATGGGCAGAAGGCCCAGTTGCGCGAGCAGATCCAGCAGCTGCAGCTCCAGATCGAAGGCACCCAGGCGCAGGAAGCCGCCAAGAGCAAGGAAGTGAAGCTGCTGATGCAGGAGCTCGAAAGCGTGCGCGTGCTGTGGAAGCAGAACCTCGTGCAGATCAGCCGGGTCACGGCGCTGGAGCGCGATGCCGCCCGGCTCGAAGGCGAGCGGGCGTCGCTGGTTGCGGCGATTGCCCAGGGCCGCGGCCGCATCGCCGAGCTTGAACTCAAGATCCACCAGATCGATCAGGACCTCAGCACCGAAGTCGGCAAGGAACTGGCCGAGATCCGCGCCAAGAAGTCGGAGCTCACGGAGCGGCGCGTGTCTGCCGAGGATCAGCTCAAGCGCATCGACCTCGTGGCGCCTCAGGACGGCAGGGTCTTCCAGCGCAATGTGCATACGGTCGGCGGCGTCATCCAGGCGGGTGAGCCGGTCATGCTGATCGTGCCGCAGACGGACACGCTGATCGTCGAGGCCAAAGTGGCGCCACATGACATCGACCAGATCCATATCGGCCAGCATGCCGTCCTGCGCTTCGCCGCTTTCAACCAGCGCACGACGCCCGAACTCAACGGTGAGGTGATCCATATCGGCGCCGACGTCGCACAGGACGACAAGGCGACCGAGCCCTACTATTCGGTGCGCGTCCGCGTCAGCGACGGCGAGCTTGCGCGCCTCGGCGGGCTGCAGCTTCTCGCCGGCATGCCGGTCGAAGTCTTCATCCAGACGACGCCGCGCACGGTCGCCTCGTTCCTGGTGAAGCCGCTCACGGACCAGCTCGCCCGCGCCTTCCGCGGCCGCTGAGGATCCTTGTAACGGCAGCCTTCAGGATATCGTCGACGTCGTCGTGCGATGTCGACGCTGCGCGGGCGCGTGACGTCAGGTCGTCGATCTTCTGCAGGGCCTGCAGCACGGCAGCGGCGATGCCGGACGAATCGTGCTGCGGGATTTCGACACCCCAACCCGCCTCGAACGCAGGTCGGGCAAAGCCGCATCCCTTCGTGGCAATCACCGGAATGCCGAGGCGGCGAGCCTCGAAGAACACCCCGGAGCCCCGTGTCTTGTAGACCTCCGGATCGTAAGGCAGCAGGACCAGATCGGCCCGACTGAGCCGCGCGAGATAGTCGGACTGCGACAGGACCTCGGTGCTGACAGTTACACGAGGTCCAAGTTCGGCAAGCATCTCGAAGACGGGAGCCTGGTCCCGTGCATCGGAGCCTTGATAGAAGCCGTGGATC
>JAIUOY010000075.1:0-3123 GCA_020160995.1 Pseudomonadota bacterium
AAGGACAATGTCGACGCCGCTCTGAAGGCTTTCGGCACCACCTCGAAGGGCGTGCAGGCGATCGCCGTCGAGACCACCGACTATGCCAAGAAGTCCTTCGAGGCCGGCACCGCCACGCTTGAGAAGCTTGCTGGCGTGAAGACCTTCGACAAGGCCCTGGAGATCCAGGCTGATTTCATCAAGACCTCGTTCGAGGGCGCCGTCGCCCAGGTCACCAAGATGGGCGAGCTCTATGCCGCTCTCGCCAAGGACGCCTACAAGCCGTTCGAAGGCATCGTGGCCAAGGTTGTTCCGGCCGCCCCGAAGGCGTGATTTCGGCCGGCAGCTGTCAGGCTGCCGCGCTTCCATGAGTTCAGTTGCGTTTGCGAACCCCGGCCGCGAGGCCGGGGTTTTTCGTTGGCCGGAGTCGGAGCCTGCGGCATCGGGCGCCATTGAACTCCGCTTCCGATTGGGGCTTGAAGCTCTAGTGACTTCAGCTTGTAGACGAGAGGTCCCCGCTGCCGCCGTGAGCCGGAGACCGTGTTTTGTCCAAGACAGAGATTGCCGCCTATCTGGTCACGCTCAGCTATGTCGGAGCCTTCCTGTTCCTGTCGTTGAAGCAGGCGCGCGAGAGCGGCCAGCCGGTCTGGATCTTCACCCGAGGCAGCCGATCGCAGCGCTTGCCGGCGCTCCTGTTCAAGCTCGGCTTTGCCGGAGGCGTGCTCTGGCCGCCGGTTCGTGGCTGGCTTGGCGGGGAGACGCCGTTCGGCGGGCTTTCCGGTGTTCCCGGCCTGACGCTCGTGATTGTCGGCGCGGTGCTGGCCCTCTGGGCCCAGCTCCATATGGGGCGGTCGTGGCGCATCGGCGCTGCCGAGGGCGAGATCGGCCCGATCGTCGACAGCGGCCCTTTCGCCTTCTCGCGAAATCCGGCCTTCGTCGGTCAGGCGCTGCTATTCATCGGCTTGTTCCTTGTCCGGCCGGGTCTGGTTGAGCTGGCGCTCGCGCTCGCGGTGCCCGTCGCAATCGCCTTACAGGTCCGGATCGAGGAGGGCGTGCTGCGCCGCGATCTCGGCGCGCCCTATCTGGCGTATCAGCGCCGGGTGAACCGCTGGGCCGGCCGCTCATGCTGAAATTCGTGCGTTATGGCGCCTGGGCGCTCGTCCTGGTCGTCGGCTTCGTTTCCACCTCGATCCTCATGGGGTGGTGGATGTCGGATCGGTCGCGGACTGAACAGGCGACCGCGATTGGCGGCCCGTTCTCGCTCACCGATCACACCGGCAAGGCGGTGACGGATGCGGATTTCCGCGGCAGCCCGCTCGCCGTGTTCTTCGGTTTCACGCATTGCCCGGAGGTCTGCCCGACCACGCTCTTGCGGCTGAGCAATCTTACCCGGCAGCTGGGCGCGGATGCGGCGCGGTTGAAGATCCTGCTGATCACGGTCGATCCGGAGCGCGACACGCCTGCGCAGCTTGCGCTCTATCTGCAATCCTTCGATCCGGGCGTGGTCGGCCTGACCGGTTCGCAGGAGCAGGTCGATGCCGCGCTTGGAGCCTTCAAGGCCTATGCGAAGAAGATCCCGGCCGATGGTGGCTATACCATGGACCACACGGCCCATGTCTATCTGATGACCGGCGAGGGGGCTTTCCGCACGATGATCGACTATCACGAGGCCGATTCATCCGCGCTCGCCAAGCTGCGGATGTTGCTGCGCTGAGAGAGGGGCAGCGAAGGATGGCGCGGTCCACTCCCTATTCCGCGCGGACCGGAAGCCGTCTGGCCTGAAAGCCGGTCTTGGATTGCTCGAAGCCGGCAGCCTCGTAAAAGGCCAGCGTGGACGGTTTCTTCGAGCCGGTCATGAGCATCGCCTTGTAGCATCCGGCTGCCCAGGCGCGATCCATGGCAGCTTGCAGAATGGCCTTCCCAAGCCCCCGGTTGCGATAGCCGGTGTCGGTGACGACGTTCTCGATCAGCACATAGGGCGTTCCGCCCCGCGTCAGGTTCGGGATCACGATCACGGTGCAGCTCGCGACGAGGTCGCTGCCGAGAAAGCCGATCAGGACGGCGCTGCCCTCGAAGCTCCGCAGCTTTTCCAGAATCTCCGCCGCCATGTCGTCGGGGCAGGGTGCATCATCAGGGTTGAGGTGGCGGTAGAGACCCTGAAGTGCGGGCAGGTCGGCCTGCTCCGCTGCGCGAATGACGAGATTGGTCATGCTGTTAACGGTAGCTGGTTGCATGGGTCGGAACAGCGGCCTCTAAACTTCGAAGACATGGCCTGCCTGCTCGAGCAGACTTCTCGATTGCTCCCAATCGGCATCGGCGACGAGAATGTGCTCGCCGTCAAAGGTGCAGACCACGAAAACGCCAATGTCTTGGGTGGACAGTGGTTCGATCAGTGCCTGCACGATTCCGGTCGCGTTGAAGGGGATCGGGCCGAGGCTGCGGAAGCAGCGCCAGTTCCTCTCGGCTTCAACGGCTTCCGGAATTCGCTCCTGCAGGCAGACGAGTGTCAGCTCGTCCTCGGCGCGCATCAGCGCGGAAAAACCGGGGCCGTCGAACCAGTTCGGGATGGGAGAGGCGGGGCCGAGCCGTGCAACGCCATAGATGCCGGGTACGCCGCGCAGTCTCACGGCAACGGACATGCGCTACCCCTCCATGAAGAAGGGCGGCGCTCAGGCGCCGCCCTGTCGATCCGGGTTGATGTACTCGGCTCAGGCCGGAAGAACGACCACCTTCGTCTTGACCGGTGTCTGATCGTAGAGATCAATCATGTCCTGGCTGAGCAAGCCGACGCAGCCGCTGGTGATGCCGGAGCCGATCGATTCCTCGTCGCTCGATGCGTAGATCGTGTAGAGCGTATAGCGGCCGTTCTGGTAGAGATGCAGGGTGCGAGCGCCGAGCGGGTTGTCGAGGCCGCCGGGCATGCCGCGCGCGTATTTGGCGGCTTCGGGCTGGCGCTTGATCATTTCCGGCGGCGGGGTCCAGGTCGCCCATTCCGACTTCCGTCCGACATAGGCGTCGCCGTTCCAGCGGAAGCCGTCGCGGCCGACATTGGCGCCGTAACGGGTGGCGTTGCCGCCGCCCTCGATCCGGTAGACATAGTAATTGGCGGGATCGACGATGATGGTGCCCGGCTCTTCCTTGGTC
>JAIUOY010000076.1:0-54658 GCA_020160995.1 Pseudomonadota bacterium
CCGCACCGCCTGGTCTTTGCGGCCTGCGCTCGCAAGGTCATTGTAACTCTCAATGCAATGATGAGAGACCAAACAGCCTGGCGCACCGTGAAAGCCGCTTGACTTCAAACACGGCTGCTTCGCTTACGCTCAGGACGACAGGAAACGCCATCTGCGCCTCCCCATTTGAATGGGGAGGAGAAGAGAAGGAGGGGCGGCTGTTTGCCTCGATACGGCGGACGAGGCGCGGGCTATAGAGCGCGCGCATGTTGCGCCGCTATTCCTGGTTCCTCTCGCGTCTGCTGCCGAAGCGGCCCGATCCGCCCGGCTTCTCGTTCAGCGAGGACTGGTTCTCCGCCCACGCCAAACGCTTCCGCAAGCACCTGGCGCCGCTCGCCGGCACGCCCTGCCACCTGCTGGAGATCGGCAGCCACGAGGGCCGCGCCACCTGCTGGCTGCTGCAGAACGTCGCCACCCATGCCGAGGCGACCGTGACCTGCATCGACGGCGTGAAGCAGCCGGTGTTCGACGCCAACGTCGAGGCCGCCGGCGGCGCGGGCAAAGTGGTCTTCCTCAACCGGCCGTCGCGCGACGCGCTGCGCGGCCTGCCGCAACTCCATTACGACTTCGTCTATGTCGACGGCAGCCACGCCACCATCGACGTGCTGGAGGATGCGGTCCTGTCGTTCCGCCTGCTCAAGGCCGGCGGCATCCTGGCGTTCGACGACTACAAGTGGGACGACAGCCGCCTGCGCGAGCACGGCCGGCCCAAGCCCGCCATCGACGCCTTCGTCGCCCTCTACGCCAAGAAGGTTGCGCTGCTCCACAAGGGCAGCCAGGTCTGGCTGCGCAAGACGCAGGATTGAGGCCGCGCCGGCCCCCACCCGCCGCGGCGCGCCGGCGGGCGTAAAAGGTTTGCCGGTTGGAAAACTATTCTTGACTCCGGCGCCGCCGCGGCATTAGTTCGCCGTATGGAAAACCATGAGGCCCGCCTCAACCTCGCCTTCACGGCCCTGGCCGATCCGACCCGGCGCGCGATCGTCGCCCGCCTGTGCCGCGGCGACGCCACGGTCGGCGAACTCGCCGAACCGTTCGAGATCGGCCTGCCGACCTTGCTGAAGCACATTCGCGTGCTCGAACGCGGCGGCCTCGTCGCGTCGGAGAAGGCCGGGCGCGTCCGGACATGCTCGCTCGCGCCCGACGCGCTGCGCCGGACCGACGACTGGCTGCGTTCCCACATCGCGACCTGGGAGAGCCGGCTCGACCGGCTGCAAGCCCATCTCGCCCGCCGGAAGAAGGACAGAACGAAATGACCGACAGCTTTGCCCGCACCGAATCGGCCTGGGCCGCCTGGCCGCTCGACCGCGAGGTCGTCATCGCCCGCGTCATCGATGCGCCGCGCGAGGACGTGTTCGACGCCTGGACCGATCCCGAGCAGCTTGTCGCGTGGTTCGGTCCCAAGGGACTGGCGATCGAGACGCACGAGATCGACATCCGGGCGGGCGGCGTGTGGCGGTTCGACATGGTGGGCGCGAACGGCCTGCGCTACGACAACCGCATGACGTTCCTGCGCATCGAGCGGCCGCTCCTGATCGAGGTCGATCACGGTTCCGACAAGGACGAAGATCCGGGCAAGTTCCGCATGCTGGTCACGTTCGACGAACAGTCGGACGGCAAGACGGTGCTCACCCTGCGGCAGATGCATCCGACGCGCGCGCGGCGCGGCGAGGTCATCGCCTTCGGCGCGGTCGAATATGGTGGCCAGACGCTCGACAAGCTCGCCGCCCACCTGGCGGCTCGCAAGGCGCAGGTCCGGAGCCGGGTCTAAGGCGCCGGCGTCTTCGGCTTCTTCCGCCTCCCGCGCGGTCTCCCGGCCGCCTGACGGCCGGGAGCGGGGATGCGCCGATTCTCTCGACGGATTTTTCGGCTGCTTTCTCGGCGGCTTTCTCGGCGGCGCCGGCTACTCGCGGTGCAGGTGGACCCTGTTCCGCGCCGTCGACGAATCGAAGTAGCGGCCTTCGAGTTCGGCGCCTTCGCGGGCGAGCTCGACCCGCGTGCCCGCGGCCGGCGTGATCACGATGCTCGCTGCATCGATGACGCAGGGCACCCAGCCTGCCTTGGCAAGGCTCGCCGGCGCGCCCCACTGGCAGCCGACGTTGCCGTCGCCGGCGCGGGCGACGACCAGTACGCGGTCTTCCGTCGTCATGCGAGTGTAGGAGGCATCGAGGTAGCGGTAGCCGGTCCAGCGGCCGAGCGCCCAGTCGCCGACATCGCCCCGATAGGCCGTGGTTGCCGGCGGTGCCGCCGGCGTCTGCGCGACGGCGGAAGTGGCAAGGCACGTCGTCGTCGCGATGGTCAGCAGGATTGTCTTCAGCATTGTCGTCTCCATGAGTTGATTGTCGTCAGCGATTCGTCGGACAGGCCCATGGAGCCGGCGCAGGCGGCATCGTCGGCGCGACGACGAGCAGGGTCGGCACGCGGCGTCGCAACGATGGCGATGCGACCGACGCAAGGCATGGGAAGCCCGATCTCGATGTTCGGCAGCCCGTCGCCTACGGCGCGGACCGCAAGTGAAACGACCGGATCAGGCTTTGGGCGGAGGCGCGATTGCCTTGGGCTGGATGGAAACCAGGCGTGTGATCGCGGGCGACGGCACCTGTCCGCGATCGGGACGGGCCGCATCGACGACGGCGTCCACGGCCGTCACCGTGCAGACATGGCATCGCTCGACGGCGACGCGATCCTGCGACGGCGAGGTGTCGTCGACGGCGGCGTAGACGGCGGTCGCATCGCCGGCGTAGCGCACGACGCCGAAGCTGCAGAGGTGGAAGGTCGTCACGACCGCAACGGTGAGGAGGCACAGTGTTGCGACGGCCTGCTTGAGGCGAAGACTCGTCGACAGGAAAAAGCCGGTGCGCAACACGCGGCGATGATCGTGCGCGCGATCTGCTTTCGTCAACATGCGACGGAAAGTGATTTGTCGCATGTAATGCTATAGCGAACGGCGATGCCGCGACGTCGAACGCGCGATCAGCTCTTCGTCGCCGGGCTGCTCTGGCCGAGCTTCGGTTCGGTGCCGGCGAGCAGGCGGGCGATGTTGGCGCGGTGGCGCGCGATCACGTAGAGGCCGCCGGCGATCACCAGCAGGCGATAGGGCAGCGGCTCGCTCAGCGCGACGGCGAGCACGATGGCGGTGAGGGCCGCCAGCATCGAGCCCAGCGAGACGATGCGGAGGAGGGCGAGCGTGGCGGCGAAGACCGCGGCGGCGCCGAGCCCGATCGGCCACGACAAAGCGAGCAGCACGCCGAGCCCGGTCGCCGCCGACTTGCCGCCGGTGAAGCCGAGCCAGATCGAGCGGCCATGCCCCAGCAGCACGGCGAGGCCGGCGAGGCAGACGGCCCACGGCACCCACGTTTGCAGATCGAGCGAAGCGGGCGGCGTGGCGACGGAGGCGGCGGGCAACGATGCGGCGACCGGCGATGTCGCGAGCCAGGGATAGAACCAGCGCGCGAAGGCGATGGCGGCCGCGCCCTTGGCGACGTCGACCAGCAGCACCGCCAGCGCCGGCCCCTTGCCCAGCGTGCGCAGCACGTTGGTGGCGCCGGTCGACTTCGAGCCGTGCTCGCGGATGTCGATGCCCGCGACCAGCCGTCCCGCCAGATAGCCGGTGGGCAGCGCGCCCAGCAGATAGGCAAGCGCGAGGCCCGCGACGCAAGCCGTCCAGAAGACCATCAACTCCCTCGACCTTCTCTCTCTTCGGTTCGCAGTGCTGTCTATATTCTTTCGCCGGCCGTCATTATAACGACACCATGTGCGCGCAGCTTCGCGCATGGACATGGCTGAACGGCAGCGCTCTTCTGCAGCCTGGTACGATATCCCGGTACGATAGCCCAGTTCCTTAATCGAGTGTTCCCCCTCGCGGCCGCGCCGCCGAAGAGGCGAGGCGACCGTCCTGAAACCAGAAAAGATGAATCGGCCTGCGCGACGATCCCGTCGCGGCTGGATCGCCCGCGCGGTTCCACGAGCGATGGAGGGAGCCCATGACCCGGAACATTCACCGTCGTACAGCACTTGCCCTGGGCCTTGCCGCGGGCGCCCTCGCGGCGCCGATGCTGGCCCTGCCCGGCAAGGCGCAGAGCCAGTACCGCAACGGCAACGGCAACAGCAACAGCAACAGCAACAGCAACAGCAACGGCAGGACGGTGCGCATGGTCGTGCCGCTGGCCGCCGGCGGCATCGCCGACCTGCTGGCGCGTCTGGTGGCGCAGATCGTCGCCGAGGCGACGGCCGCGCCCTTCGTGGTCGAGAACCGGCCGGGCGCGGGCGGCAATGTCGGGGCGGAGATCGTGGCCCGCGCGCCGCCCGACGGCATGACGCTGCTGCTCGGCACGCTCGGCACCGCCGTCACCAACCAGTATCTCTACCGCGAGCTGCCCTACGACTGCGAGGAGAGCTTCGCGCCGGTGGCGCTGCTCGGCGAGGTGACCAACGTCGTGGCCGTGCATCCGAGCTTCCCCGCCAGGACGCTGGGCGAGTTCGTCGACTATTGCCGGATCCAGGGACCCAACAACGTGACCTACAGTTCGCCCGGCGTCGGCAGCTCCGGCCACCTGTCGATGGAATTCCTGCAGCTCGTGGCCGGCATCAAGCTGTCGCATGTCGTCTACCGCAGCCGGTCGGCGATGATGAAGGCGCTGGTCGCCGGGCAGGTGCCGATCGCCATGGACAACCTGCCGCCTTACCTGCAGCACTTCCGCTCCGGCGCGCTGCGGCCGCTGGCCGTCAGTTCGCCGCGCCGCTGGTTCGCCGCGCCCGACGTGCCGACCGTGGCCGAGCAGGGCTATCCCGAGTTCGACACCGCGCTCTGGTGGTACGTCGCGGCGCCCGCCGGCACGCGGCTCGACATCGTGAACACCGTCTCCGGCGAGATCGTGAAGGGCATCGCCTGCCCGCCGGCCATCGCCCGGATCCGCGCCGCGGGGGCGGCCGAGCGGCCGGGCAGCGCCGACGATCTCGCCCGGCACATGGCGGCCGAGAACCGGAAGTGGAAGTACGTGATCGGCGCCGCCAACATCGGACGCCTGTAAGCCCCGCCGCGCCGACCGAGGAGACGAAGAGTCATTGTCCTCCCCATTCAAATGGGGAGGTGCCTCGTCCTACGAGGCGGAGGGGTCAAGCCTTCACTGATCAGCGATCTCTGGTGGACGCTGGTCGCGATCCGGGCTCGGCGCCGTCGAAGACCGCCGCGTTCATCGAGCGCAGCATCGCCGCCAAGCCTTCAGAGCCGCCGAAGGTTTGTTGCAGGCGGGCGAGACCGCCCATCGCCGAGAAGGGCGGCATCACGAAACGATATTCGGCCCATTCCGCGATGTCCTCGGCGTTGGCCTTCAACTGCTCGCCGATCATGCGCAGCAGACGCAGCTGATCGCTGTTGGCCTTGAAGGCTTCGAGCCAGGCCTCGAAGCGCAGGCCGAGGGCATTGGCGCGCGCCTCGGCGTGCGGCTCGCGGACGAGATTGCCGTCGTCGTCGAGCGTCACCCAGTCGCGGCTTGCCGGGTCGATGTGATCGTTCACGTCCAGGACGAGCAGCTTGCGCGAGCCTTTTTCTTCCGTCGCCGCCTTGCGCACGACAACCATCCCGCCCTCGGGATGCTCCTCGTCGTCGCCGTGGAAGTCCGATACGCCCACGAAGTCGAAGATCGTGAAGTTGGATTTGTGAATATGGTCGGCCCGGCGCGTGCCGCGGCCGCGCATCTGCTGGTAGAGGATGGCGCTGCGCGTGAAGCGGGCCATCACGAGATGGACGACCTCGGGGCAGTCGAACCCGGTATCCAGCATGTTCACGCTGACGAGAATCTTGGGAAACTCGTCCCGCTTGAACTGCTTGATGAGCATGGAGGCGTCGGTCGCGTCGTCGGTACCCATGTCGCTCACCACGAAGTCGGCGTAGCGCGTCTGCGGCGTCGGCTTGAGGTGGGCAAAGGCCTCGTCGAACATGCGGGCTAGCGTTTCGGCATGCCGCTTTGTCACGGCAAAGACGATGGCCTTGCCGACCGGCGGCGCGCGCTTCACGCCGTCGCGGCCGGCATAGCCCTTCTCCAGCACGTCCCTGTACTCGCGCACGATTGCGCGGTTGCGTTCGGGGATGGTGAATCTGCGCTCCAGCGCCGCCGGATCGACGACGATCCTGTCGGCGCCGGCAAACAGCGCCTCGAATTCGGCGCGGGTGGCCTCGTCCATCGCCGTCCAATCGAGTTCGCTGCGCCGGACCTCGAAACCGTCCTCCGCCGCCGTCTTCACGGTCTTGGCTTTGTAGATCTGGTAGGGGACAAGATAGCCCTCGTCGATTGCCTCCTTGAGCGTGTAGCGGAAGGTCGGCCGGTCGACTTCGAAGAAGCGCAGCGTGTCGCGGATGAACGCGCCATCCTCGGCATCGGCGAGGTCGTCGGGGTTCGCGACGCAGGGCGTTGCCGTCATGCCGATCTGCACGCCATCGAAGTGCCGCAGCACGCCGCTCCACTTGCCGTAGATCGAGCGGTGGCACTCGTCGGTGATCACCAGATCGAAATAGCCCGAGGTGTAGCCGGCATATTCGCCGATCATGGTCTGCAGCGTGGCGATGGTGATGCGCTTCTCGTCGAGCGGCTTGCGGCCCGGGCGCAGGACATAGGCCGGATACTGGCCGATGTGATCGACAAAGGCGTCTTCGGTCTGCCGGGCGAGCGTGATCCGGTCGACCAGGAACAGCACGCGCCCGGCCCAGCCGGTTTCCATCAGCCGCTTGATCAGCGCCGCGGCCGTGCGCGTCTTGCCGGTGCCGGTCGCCATCTCGACCAGCAGCTTGCGCCGACCCAGCTTGATCTCGCGACAGAGCGTGTCGATGCAATCGAGCTGGTAGTCGCGCTCGACGATCTTCCTGTCGACCGGCACGCCGAGCGGATCGCTCCGCACGGTCTGCGTCGCATGACGACGTTCAAGGTCTGCCTGGGAGAAGAAGGTCTTTACGAGGCGCGGATGGGCTTCGCTGCGCCATTCCCAGAAGCGAATCTCCTCGCCGTTCGAGAGAAAGACGAAAGGCACATCGAGCTGGGCCGCATATTGCTTGGCCTGCGCCGCGGACAGCGCCGGATCGATGCTGGCTTTCTTCGCTTCGATCACGGCCAGAGAGCGACCGCGGCGATCGCACAGTACGTAGTCAGCGCGGAGCCCGTTGCCCAGCGTATCCTCGAAGCGCACGCTGACGCCATCCGTCAGCTTCCAGCCGACATCCGTCAACAACGCATCAATCTTCGCTCGGGCAAAGGCTTCGTTAGGCATGACTTGTTGTTAGAGTACACATTTTTGCACTCAGCCAACAACAGATTGCATAAGTGACGATTGCAATACTCGCGAAGTACTCGTTGCGCGACTCGATGACAGATGAGCTGTTCTGAGAGTTGCACACACTCGATCAAACACCTCTAGCAATGCGGGCTTGGGAATCGGTATCGGTAGCTTTCGAAGGATCTCCAAATTGATGTTCTTTTGCGCCAGTTGAGGAGCATTAACCTCTAATGTTGGCTGGAGAAATCCCAGCCACACTCGAACATACTCGGCCGTCACCAGTTCTTTTGGCACAAACCCCACAACACTGTCGGGAAAGCACGCATCAAATGAAAGTATGCCGGTTTTGGCAATGTTGGCGGCGATAGTAATGCAGAGAGTTCCTCTTTCCCAAAGCTTACTCTGCGCCAGCCCAAATGCTGAATAGGTTCTTGAATAGGTATCGATATAGCCATTAGATTGAGCCACATCGCCCGTTTGGATAAACGGGTAGGGACCACCGTAAAGTTCCTGTGCATCGCGCGGTCGATGTCGTGATCGTCCGCGATCGAGTTGGCCTACCTCCCCCAATTGCTTGAGGGGCCACCCTCTAAGATTGGCAACAGGATCGCCGAACATATCCACGAACAGCGCGGGGATGATCTCCTGCGCCTTCGCCTCTGCCTGCTTGCGGAGCTTCCGGATCGAAGCGGCACGATCAAGAATGTCTACGATGCGTTGCTGCTCGGGGAGAGGAGGCAAAACAATCTCAAGCGCTCCCACTTTCGCTTTGTTAAGAACTTTGCCGAGCACTGCATGGTTGGCATCCACTTCTGCACTCACAGCACCTAGAGCGTAGCGAAGATACTCCAAGCCTATCAAATCCGGCCGCTTGATCGGCAAGGCCGCTATGGCTTCATTCGTGTACAAATCAACGCCCGACACGCCAATTTTGCCGATGGAGAGCTTGAAGCTAAACAGCACCGTGCCAGGTGGAACCGGCTCGGGCATCACTTCGTCTATGGCTTTCTTTGAAATCGTCTCCTTGCTCGCGGTTACTACACCACCGTCGAGTTCACCGACCGTGACCCATACACCGGGTCCACCCCAATAGGCGGGCGTATCGCGACGAGGCGTTCGTCCAATATTGATGTCGCAAACTTCGGACAGGCGAATCAAAGGCCAACGCATGGCCCTACTCCGTGCCCAGCATCACGTTCAAAGCCTCGATCTCGCTCAGTATCTCCGTTTCGATGGCCTTGAGTTCGTCCAGCAGGTCGCGCGGATTGCGATGCTCGATCTGCGTTTTGCTCAAGGGCCGGTAGCGGCTGGCCGATAGGTTGAAGTCGTTGCCCCTGATCTGGTCGGCGGTGGCAAACCACCATTTCTCCGTCCACTCGGCCGTCGCGTCGCGGGCGTCCCACTGCGCCGCTCTGGCGTCGCGGTCGCGATAGGCCGCTTCGAGCGCAGGCAGGTCGTCGGCCTCCACGACGGTCTCGTGCTGGGCGTCGAGCGCGTAGCCGTCGGCGTCGGCATGCAGGAACTGAACCCGCTCGGTGCGGCCACCCTTGCCGAAGAACAGGACAGAGGTCTTCACACCGGAATAGGGTTGGAACACGCCGCCGGGCAGGCTCAGCACGGCGTGGACGGTGTTGTCCTCGATCAATTGCCGGCGCAGTTCCTTGTGCGCGCCGGTGGAGCCGAACAGCACGCCCTCCGGCACGATGACGCCGGCCCTGCCGCCGGTTCGCAGGGCGTTCAGCATGTAGCGCAGGAAGAGGATTTCCGTGGCCGTCGTGCTGCCGACCTTTACGTCGTCGACAATGCGGTCCTTGTCCAGCTTGCCGCTAAAGGGCGGATTGGCCAGCACGACGTCGTAGCCGCCGAGCGGCAGGTCGAGCCGGGCCATCTCGTCGCGTTCGAGCGTCGAGGTCAGCACGTTGCGCTTCAGGATGTGGACATTGGGAAGGCCGCGCAGCGCCAGGTTCATGGTGGCGAGCCGCACCATCTTGGGGTCGACGTCGTTGCCGTAGAAGGTGTTGTTTTCCAGACGGGTGGCATCCCGTGTCTTCAGTTTGTCGCCCCAGCCGCGAGGCACCTGTTTGCCGTCCAGCTCCACGGTGTCGATGGCGTTGGCCGACGAGTTGGCGAGGCGGATGTGGTTGTAGGCCGCGACGAGGAAGCCGGCCGTGCCGGCGGCGGGATCGTAAACCGTTTCGCCGAGCTGCGGATCGACCATGCGCACGATGGCGCGGATGACGTGGCGCGGGGTGCGGAACTGGCCTAGTTCGCCGGCCTGCTTGATCTGTTTCAGCACATGCTCGAACAGGTCGCCCTTGGTGTCGCTGTCGGCCTGGTCGAGGTGCAGATTGTCGATCAGGGTGACGACCTGCCCCAGCACGACAGGCTCGTCGATGCCGAGCCGCGCACCGTCCATGAAGTTCATGGCGCTTCGTTCGGCGACCGTCGTGTAGAACGGAAAAACCTCGTCGCGGACCCAGCGCACCAGCGCCTCGCCGCCGGTTATACCTCTGGCCCAACTGCTCCACCGCAATCGTGCCGCCGGGACGACCTTGCGTCCCTCGGTGGGGGCGTTCAGCGGGTTCCTGAGTGTCCAGTTGCCAGCGAACACGCTGCGGTAGGTCTGCTTGGTCGCCCTGGCCTTCACCTCGTTGTCGGCGTCGATACCTTCCAGCAGATAGAAGAAGAACAGATACGAAAGCTGCTCGGCGTTGCTCAGCGGGTCGGGATAGCCGCCGCCGTACAGATAGTCCCGAATGCTGTCGATCCCTCGACGAAGTTCAGCCGTTAACGCCATTGGCTTTTGACCCGATTACTTCATTCAAACACACCAAGGCGCTTGTATCGTACTAGGGGACAAATTGTCTCCCGCCGTCTCGGAAAGGGAATGCGCACCGTGTCTGCGGCCCATCCTCTTTCCTCCTCCCCATCCGAATGGGGAGGCGAAGAGTCATTGTCCTCCCCATTCAAATGGGGAGGTGCCTGCGTCTGCGCAGGCGGAAGGGGTCATGTTCCTCTCGCCGCCTTGACCCCTCCGCCCCTGATGACAGGGGCACCTCCCCATCTGAATGGGGAGGCTAAGAGTCACTGATCGATCTCGAGCTTGTTGTCCTTGATGAGCTTCGCCCAGCGCGCGGTTTCGGCGGCGATCTGGGCCTGGAACTGCGCGGTCGTGTTGGGGATGTAGATCAGGCCCTGGTCGGAGAGCAGCTTCTGGATCTCCGGCGTCTTGGCCGCGTCGGTGTAGGCGGTGTAGAGCCGGTCGACGATCGGCTGCGGCGTGCCGGCGGGCGCGATCAGCGCGTACCACGACATCACGTCGGCATCGCCCAGGCCCAGCTCCTTCAAGGTCGGCACATCGGGAAGCTGCGGCACCCTGTTGGGCGTCGTCACCGCCAGCGCGCGCAGCTTGCCGGAGCGGATGAACGGCAGGAGGCTCGGCAGGGTGTCGAAGGTCGACTGGATGTCGCCCGCGAACAAGGCGGGCAGCGACTCGTTGGTGCCCTTGTAGGGAACGTGCACCACCTCGATGCCGGTCTTCACCTTCAGCATTTCGTAGGTGAGGTGCGCGGGGCTGCCCATGCCGACCGACGCGAAATTGGTGCCGCCCGGCTTGGCGCGGCTGGCGGCGATCAGCTCCTGCGCGGTCTTCACGGGAGAGTCGGCGCCGACCACCAGCACCAGCGGCGAGGCGGCGAACATGGTGATGGGGATCAGCTCCTTGCCGACGTCGTAGGGCATCGTCTTGTAGAGGCCGGGGAAGATGGTGAGGGGCCCCAGGTTGCCCATGCCGATCGTGTAGCCGTCGGGCTTGGCCTTCGCGATCTCCGTCACGCCGATGCGGCCTGCGGCGCCCGCCTTGAAGTCGGTGATGATGGTCTGGCCCAGGGTCTTCGACACGCGGTCGTTGAACGAGCGTGCGATGACGTCGTTCAGCCCGCCGGCCGGCCACGGCACCAGGAACCGGATGGGCCGGCTCGGCCAGGCGTCCTGTGCCGATGCCGGCATCGCGCCCAAACCCGCCGCCGCCGCAGCCCCCGCTGCCCCCGACATCGCCATCACCGACCGACGTGTAACCTTCACCGCAACCCTCCTGAATTCTGGCGCCCGTCTTACCAGCATCTTCCGCGCCAGACAGCCTCTGCTCTCATCGCATCGTGTCTGAGGCCCATCCTTCGAGACGCGGCCCGTTGGGCCGCTCCTCAGGATGAGGGATACGAACAAACCTCATCCTGAGGAGCCGCGCGAAGCGTGGCGTCTCGAAGGATGGGCCTCAGGCCCGTCGGCAACTAGCGCCCCGGGCGGCCCGGACGATGAGTGCGGTGGAGGGTGCGGGCGACGGTGCGGAGCGTCGCGCCGAACTGGGCGATGGCGGCGGAGCGGGTGTCGTCGTCCTGGGTGATCATCGCGTAGGTGAAGGACAGGCGCGGGCGGAAGCGGCGCGTGACGACGTTGGCCGGCAGCGCGTCCTGCGGGAAGGCGTGCATGACGCCGATGCCGGTGCCCAGCCCCACCAGCGCGATGGCGACCGGCGTGCTGTCGACGATGGCGGCGACCCGCTGCACCACGCCGGCCTGGCGGAAGATGTCGTCCAGCCTGTGCCGGATGATCGACTCGGGCCGGCTGAGGACCAGCTCTTCGTCGGCGAGGTCGGCGGGCTCCAGCACCGCGCGGCGTGCCAGCGGATGGTCGGCGCGCAGCAGGCAGACGACGTCGGCATCCATCACCGGCTCGACGCGCAGGTCCTTGCCGGCGAACGGCATCGCCGCCAGGCCGATGTCGAGGCGGCCGGCGCGCAGCTCCTCGAACTGCGCCTCGCGGCCGCGCGTCTCGACGTCGATGGTCATCCTGGGCCAGACCCGCCGGTGCACCGCGACGGCGCGCGCCACCAGCCCGACTGCCAGCGGCGCGATGGCGCCGATCCGCAGCAGGCCGTGATTGCCGCGCCGCAGCTCGCCGGCCACCACGCCGAGACGGGCCATGCTGCGCATCGCGGCCTCGCCCTCGTCGAGGAACTGGCGGCCGCGTTCGGACAGCACCATGCGCTTGGCCCGCCGCTCGAAGATCAGGAAGCCCAGCTCGGTTTCGAGCCCGCCGATCAGTCGGCTGACGGCAGGCTGGCTCAAGCCCAGCTGGCCGGCGGCGCGCGTCACCGTGCCGGTCTCGCGGACGGCAAGGGCTGCGCGCAGTTGCAGGAGATCGAGGGGGCGACCGACGGTTGTCATGGGTAATGCGTCGAATGCATGAACTGATCAGAACTTATCATTTTTATGCATGAGGTCGGCAAGCTAGATTTTTTCCAGATCGCAAGGGAGACGCCCGTGACCATGAACATCCTCTTCATCACCTCGGACCAGCAGCGCGCCGACTGCTACGGCTTCGAGGGCCGCAAGGTGAAGACGCCGCATCTCGACATGCTGGCGCGCGAGGGCACGTGCTTCTCGTCCTGCATCACGCCGAACCTCGTTTGCCAGCCGACGCGCGCCTCGATCCTCACGGGCCTGCTGCCGGGAACGCATGGCGTTTCGGACAACGGCATCGACCTGCCCGACGCCACGGGCGAGGCGGGCTATGCCGGCGACTTCGCGCGCGCCGGCTACAGCACCGGCTATATCGGTAAGGCGCACTTCAAGACGTCGAATACCTTCAAGGCGACGGGCTCGCCGGAATGCCGCCTGACCGAGCAGCGCGACGACTGGTACGGGCCGTACATGGGCTGGAACCATGTCGAGCTGATGGTCGAGGGCCACAACACGCGGGCGCCGCGCGAGGCGCCGTTCACGCAGCACTACGAGCGCTGGTACTACGCCGACGGCCGCGGCGAGGAGAAGAACAGGCTGCTGTTCTCCAAGCTGCCGCCGCTGTCGGATGCGGCGCAGACCTACAATTCCGGCCTGCCGGTGGCGTGGCACAATTCGACCTGGATCGGCGACCGCACCATCGAGTTCCTGCGCGCCAACAAGGACAAGCCGTTCTGCGCCTGGGCCTCGTTCCCCGATCCGCACCATCCGTTCGACTGCCCCGAGCCGTGGAGCCGCCTGCATCATCCCGACGAGGTCGACCTGCCCGAGCATCGCACGATGGATCTCGACCGCCGCCCGTGGTGGCACCGCGAGAGCCTCTACGGCAAGCCCAAGCTCGACGATCCGGTGCTGCTCGACTTCCGCGAAAAGCATTCGCGCACGCCGGTGCAGAGCGACAGGCAGCTGCGCGAGCTGATCGCCAACTATTACGGCATGATCTCGCTGATCGACCACAATGTCGGCCGCATCCTGGCGGCGCTCGACACGCTGGGCCTGTCGGAGAACACGCTGGTCGTCTACTCGACCGATCACGGCGACTGGCTGGGCGACCACGGCCTGATCCTCAAGGGGCCGATGGCCTACGAGGGCCTGCTGCGCGTCGGCCTGCTGGTGCGCGGACCGGGCGTGCCGGCCGGCAAGGTGGTGGCCGATCCGGTCTCGACCATCGACCTGCCGCGCACCTTCGCCGACTATGCCGGCGTGTCGCTGGGCGACGCCCGCCACAGCCGCAGCCTCAAGCCGCTGGTCGAGAAGGACGCGACGCGCGACTTCGCCTACAGCGAATGGGACCTGCGCGCCTCGCGCTGCGGCGTCGACCTGTGGCTGCGCACGGTGCGCACGGCCACGCACAAGCTGACGCTCGAAACCAACTCCGGCGCCGGCGAGCTGTACGATCTCGTCAACGATCCGCAGGAAATGGACAACCGCTTCGGCGATCCGGGCGTCGCCAAGGTGCAGCGCCAACTGGAAGACATGATCCGCAGCCGGCCGAAGGATCAGATCGATCCGCTGCCGCAGATCGGGATGGCCTGAGATGGAGCGCGACATGAAGCACGCCACGAAGCACGCGACGAAGCACACCATGAAGCGCCGCGCCTTTTCCTTCGGCGCCCTCGCGGCCGGCCTCGCGCCGGCGCTGGTGACGGGCGCATCGTCGGCCCGCGCCGGCAAGTGGCCCGACGGGCCGATCAAGTTCATCGTCGGCTACGCGCCCGGCGGCACGTCGGACGTGACCGCCCGCGTGCTGGGCGAGGCGGTGTCGGCGCGGCTGGGCGAGCAGGTGATGGTCGAGAACCGGCCGGGCGCGCAGGGCCGCATCGCCATCGACCTGGTGGCGCGTTCCAAGCCCGACGGGCAGACCTTCCTGGTCAGCGCGGCCGAGTCGCTCTTTCAGATGGCGCTCGAACAGAACCGAGCCGTGAAGGCCGGCGATCCGCTGGAGCCGGTGACGATCCTGACCACGCAGTCGCTCGTCCTGGTCGCCAATCCGGAGCGCGGCTGGAAGACGGTGGCCGACGTGATCGCGGTGGCCAAGACCGAGGCGCAGGGCCTGCACTACGCCACGCCGTCGGCCGGCGTCGGCACCAACACCATTGCGGCCGAGGCGATCTTCCGGCCGAGCGGCAAGAAGCCGACCAGCGTGCCGTACAAGGGCGGCGGCCAGGCGGTGCAGGATCTGCTGAGCAACGTCGTACCGCTCGGCCTGCTGGGGACGGCGCCGGTCGTGCCCTATATGGGGTCGGGCAAGCTTACGCTGCTGGCGGTGACGTCGAAGGCGCGCGATCCGCTGCTGCCCGACGTGCCCGCCATGGCCGAGCTGGGCTATGCCGACGTCGACATCTCGCAATGGTTCGCCGCCTTCGCGCCGCCCAAGACGCCGAAGGAGATCGTCGACCGCCTGTCGGCCGTGCTGCGCGAGTCGCTGACCGACCCGAAGGTCGTCAAGCTTCTGGCCAACGCCGCGCTGTCGCCGGTCGGCGGCACGCCCGAGGCGTTCGTCAGCCGCTACGAAAGCGAGGGCGCGAAGTGGATCAAGGCCATCCGCGCCCTGACGCAGAATAAGCCCGCCTGAGACGGGGCGCGAAAGGGATCAGACCAGCTCAAGGCGCAGCTTGCGCCCGACGACGGCTGCAGCCCGTTGCAGCGTCGCGAGCGTGACGTTGCCGTCCCTGGGGTCGAGCAGGCGCCCGACCTGGCTGCGGCTCGTGCGCATGCGTTCGGCGAGGCGCTTGCGGGACAGCTTGCCTTCCCGCATCGCTTCGGCGATCTGCCAGGCGAGCACTTCCTTGATCGCGACAGCCTCGAATTCCTCGCGCTTGCCTTCGCTGCCGAGAAAATCGTCGAGCGTGACCAGCCCGGCCGTGGAGCGCGGGGCTCTCTTCTTTCTCGACTTCGCCGTGCTTTTCTTCGCTGCCATGGTCGTGACCCTCTAATCGTCGAATTCTCTCTTGCGCCTGCGCGCCAGCGTCAGCTCGGCGTCGGGTGTCTTCCGGGTCTTCTTGACGAAGCCATGGAGGACCACAATCCTGTCGTCTCTGATGCAGAACAACGTTCTGGCGATCGTCCCGCCCGGAAGATCGCTCCGGACTTCCCAAAGCCCTTCGCCCATCGGGCGGCACAAGGGCATGCCGACCGGCCACCTGTACTGAACGCGCATCAAGTCCTGTCCGATTGCGTTCCTGTCCTCCTCGTCGAGGGACCGCAGCCAGTCCCGCACCACCTCGCGGCCGGCGCGGGTCCGATAGAAGACGACGGGAATCTTCCGCGGCCCTGCCGCCATCTGCATGCCCCTTATATGATACATGTATCATAAAATGTCCACGCCTCGTCGCACCCGGCGCGCCGCGCGGGGAAACGACCTCAGTTCAGCTTGTGCAGGTTGACGGTCCAGGAGACCAGGCGGCCGTAGGCGTCGCGCGAGCGGCCGCTGCACTGGGCGACATTGTCGGCGCCGCGCTGGCAGTTGAGCTGGTCGGCGAACCAGCGCGAGCCGTCGTTGCAGGTCGAGTCCGAATCGCGCAGCGCCAGCACCGCGCCGGAGAAACGCGCCTGCGCGTTGGTGCGGCAGGCGGTGCGGCCGCGCCGCCATTCGAGCCGGCCGTTGCCGCTGGCGTCGAAGCAGTAGGACGAGACGCCGGGCTGCATCTGCTGCGCCTCGTGGCGGAACGGATCGGTGCGCCAGCAGCCTTCCATGAAGGAATAGTTGTTGGTCGGCGCCGGCGGCAGGCGCAGGCGATTGTCGTTGGGATTGCGCGGCGCGACCTTGGGCTGGGGCGGCGGTGCGGGCGGCGTCGCCTTCGGTTGCGGGGCCGGCGCAGGAGGCGGCGGCGCGATGGCGACCTGCGGCGGCGGCTTGGCGGCTTCCGGCGGCTTGCACTCGGCGAGGCGCCGCTTGATCTCGGCCTCGGCCAGCGACAGCTCGACCTTCAGCGCGCGCTGGCGCGACTGTTCGGCCGACAGCGATGCCTTGAGCACGGGCAGGCGATCCTCCGCGACCTGTTGCGGCGTCGGCGCCTCGGCGGCCTCGCGCGTGGCGATGTCGAGCGCGGGCTCGGCCGGCAGGCAGCCGCGCAACAGCCACGCGCCGCCGATCAGCAGCAGCATCAACGGCAGGGCGGCGGCCAGCGTGCGCAGCCACGGAACGCCGGCGGCGGCGGCAGCAGCTCCAGCGGGCGGCACGTTCGCGGCGCCGCGGCGGGGCACCTCCACCGTGCGATCGTCGTCGGCCGCGCCCGCGCCGGGCTGCAACACCGACCGCCGCGCCGGACGGCCGTCGGGCACAGGCGGAGGCGTCGCGCCGGCGAGAGACGGCGAGGTCGATGCGGCGGGGGGCACAACGGGGGGCGCAACGGCCGGCGGGGATACTGGTGCGGGCAGCGGCGGCAGCGTGGGCGCGCTGTCCTTCTCGTAGCCCCAGGCGACGATCACCGGCCGGTCGCCGACCAGGAAGATGTAGGCGGGCGAGGGCGCGCGGGCGGCGAGCTTGAGCGAGAGGCCGACGACGCCGGTCTCCTCCTTCGGCCCGTGGCCGGCGAGCACGTCGCCGAGGCGGCGGATCTCCGCCAGCGTCGCCTCGACATTGGCCATCACCGGCGCGCGCGCGGCGGCCGGCAGCGAGTCGAGCGTGCGTACGGTGCCGGACCAGCCGGCGATCCAGTCGATGGTCTTGCCGTCGGCATGGACCTGCGGTTCGGCCAGCAGGTCGGCCGCCGCATCGCCCAGCCGGCGGCGCAGCACGCGGGCAAGCTGCGGCGCCGCCTCGTGCAGCGACGCGCCGCGCACGCCGAGCGGCCGCACGCCGTTGCGGGTCGTCACGATCAGCGTGGGGGAGTCGCCGGACATGGGAGCCCGAAATTAGCCCAGCGATTATGGCGGCGCGATGGTGTTGGTGAGGGCGAGTCGGGCTGCGGAACGGCGTCATTGAGGGAGATGGAAGATGCGCCGACGCCTTCGTCCCGAGGAGCGAATGCAACGATCGTCTCGAAGGATGGAAGCGAGTGCTTCGGACGAAACGGAATCGCGCAAGGCACGCGCATCGCATGGCCTCGATATCTGGCGGCCGCCTAACCCTTCGGCTTCTTGCCGTTCGACGGCTTTCCGTTTGTCGGGTTCGCCGGCGGGTGTTGTCGGGCCTGCTGTTGCTGCGCCTGCTGCTGCGGCTGTTCCTGTTTGCGGGTCGCGGCCGGGCTGCCGGCCTGGCGTTCGAGGGAGTCGGCTTCGGCGTCGAGGGTTCTCGCATAGTCGAGGAGCTGCGTGCGGTCGTCGTCCTGGATGACCGACTGGGCCAGCCGCCGCGCACGCGCGGCGGCTTCGCGCCGTGCCCGGGCCTTTGGCGCGGCCTCGGACGGACGATGCATTTCCGCCGGACCCTCCTCCGGATCGCGCCCCTTGTTGCGCCCTTTCTCACGCATGGGAAGTCACACTCCTGGAACCTACACCTCTACTGCCGGTACAGGGGCCAACGCCCCGGCCTCCGTGAATGTTCCGTCGCGTTTTCGTGACCACAAAGGGGCAGCCGCCGGTTCCCGCGGGCCGGGGAGAAAAGAGATCGGAACGAATATCGCAGGGCCTCCGTTTATTCTCCCCAGGGGGCAACATCCCGAGAAAGGAAGGAGAGAACTTTTGCGAAGAACGAAGGTCTTCGTGGTCGACGACGAAGTGATCATCCTGATGTCGTTGCGCAGCATGCTCGAGGAGGTGGGCTGCGACGTGTCCGGCACCGCGACGTCGCTCGAGGAGGGCGTGCGCCTGGCCGGGACGGTCGAGGCCGACCTCGCGATCGTCGATCTGTCCCTGGCGGGCCGCAGGGCGCTGCCGATCATCGAAGTTCTGGCGCGCCGCACCATCCCCGTCATTGCGTCGAGCGGCTACGATCTCGCCGGCATGGACGGCGTGGCGGTCCACGGCAAGCTGCAGAAGCCCTATTCGCTCATCCAACTCGAAGCGGCCGTGAAGGCGGCTCTCGACAAGACGGCTCTCGACGGCGCCGCTGTCCCGCCGCCCGTCGTCCCGCCGGCCGGCGGCTGCTAGTCCGCGAGGTCCCGGATCTGCTTCAGCATCTTCTGGAACTGCGGCGTGGCGGCCTGCTCCTGATGGAGCGGGGCGGTCGCCTCGACGAAGGAGGCGCGGTCGATGTCGGTGACGATCTCGACGCCGGCCGGCGCCGCCTCCGGGCTCGGGCGCAGCTCGTTCCAGATGCCGCGCAGGTACATTTCAGACTCGCGGGCGGCGTCGCGCAGCGCGACCTGTTCGTCCGGCGCCAGCATGTCCCAGGTGCGCCGCGAGAAGATCACGATGCCCGGCGTCAGCATGTGCTCGGTGAGGCTGAAGTAGCGGGCGACCTCGTTGTGCCGCGACGTCAGGAACGACTGCCAGTTGCTCTCCGCCAGGTCGACCGTGCGCTCCTTCAGGGCGAGGTAGATCTGATCGTAGGGGATGGCCACCGGCCTGGCGCCGAGGGCGCTCACCATGCGCACCCACGGGCCGGACCGCGGCACGCGCACCGACAGGCCCTGAAGGTCGGAAGCGGCGCGGATCGGCCGGGCGCCGTAGAAGCAGCGCGGGCCCAGCTCGTAGAAGCAGAGCCCGACCAGGGCGCGGGCGTCGAGCTGCGCCATCAGAAGCGCGCCGATCTCGCCGTCGAACACGCGCTGACGGTGTTCAGCCGAAGTGAAGAGGTAGGGCAGCGCCAGCAGGTTCGCCATCGGCACCAGCGACGCCAGCGACGCGACGTCGACCCGCGCCATGTCGAGCGAGCCGTTGCGCACCTGGCTGATCAGATAGCTCTCGGTGTGCGCGCGCTGGCCGGGCAGCCGCCTGACACGGTGGCGGCCGTCGGTGCGGATCGCCATCTGCTCGGAGAGCTGGCCCATGGCGGCCACGGTGGGGTGCCCCGACGGATAGATGTCGGCGGCCGAGAATTCGCGGGCGCCGGCATGGGCCGGCCAGAGCGCCGGCGCACCGCCCGCCAGCGCCAGGGCGATGCCCGACATCACGGACCGCCGCGACGGCAGCGGGCGGATCGCGTCGGACAATGGCGCTTCTCGCCGTTCGGGGAGCCGCTCGGGCCGGCTCTTGAGGAGGTGCATATCATGCTCCCTGCAAAGGCGCCGATCAGTCGACTCGGCGCCGGCGGAAATCGCGTCAGGCGTTCGGAGTCAGAACAAAGACAACGCGCGAGGTATCCCTATGCTGCATCGATCTGCTGCGTTTCGATCCATTGCCGGGCGGACTCCAGGGTCCGGAAGACCCGCGCCGGACGCCGGGCCGAGGCGATGAAGCCCAGGAGCCGCGTGAAGGTCTCGCTGTCGGTCTCGGGCAGCACGATGGCGATGGGCCCCGTCACGCCGCGCGCATGCTGGGCACGGATGCGGACGCCGATGGCCATGAGGTCCTCGGGCGACATCGCAGGCGTGCAGCGCCGCGCATCGAACAGCTTGCGCCAGGTCCAGGCATCGGCGCCGGTGAGGGCATCGAAGTAGGCCATGAGGTCGCTGCGGGTCAGGTCGCCTTCGGCAGTATGCGTGACGAGGCGTTTACGCGAATCGATGATCCAATAGAGCACGATCGGCGAACTTTAGTCTTTGCACTCGACTTGTAAACTGTCGCCGCGCAAAGATTTCGCTACGTCGAGTGTCGACGGGATACTTGCCGGATTCGCCATCGGAGAGAGGTACTCCCAAGGAGCGCAAGCGACGCGTGAACAAGAGGGGCGCTGCATTTGCATCGCCGGTCTCGATGAGGTCCAATGTTCTGTGGACTCGCGCAGATAAGCGGAGCCGCATCGTCGGGCGGGAAGCGGGGAAACAGGGACCATGGCGATTACCTACGACGAGCTTCCGAACTCGACCTATCTCGATCTGACGAGCTATCGCGGCAACGCTCCGCTGCCGGTCGCCTTCGTCCCGGAGACTTCGTTCTCGTTCAACGTCGCGCTGGTGCTGGAGCGGGCCAACGAGCCGACGGCGCTGCTCGCCTCCGACTGGGCGTCGCGGCAGTCGCAACTGGAGACGCTGAAGTCCAACAACACGCTGTGGTCGACCTACGGTGCGGACCCGGCGGCCTATCAGGCGGTCCGCACGGAGCTGACCAATCTCGGCTTCACGCTGTTTCCCGAAGGCAACGACCGGCAATATGTCTCCTCGGCCGAGTCGCGCACGATCTGGCTGAAGGTCGACCAGACCAATTTCCACACGCTGTTCGACACCGTCCTGCAAAAGGGCCAGGACCAGCAGGGCAGCGACGTCACCTTCTGGCAGAACAATCTCAGCCTGCCCGACACGCTGACCTCGCGCGGCGTCAAGGGCGTGATGTTCGACGCCGGCTTTCAGTCGCTTCTCGCCGCCAACCCGGGCGGGGCGGGCGTCGAACTGCCCCAGAACGGGCAGGGCCCCGGCAATTCGCTGCACACGGCGGGCCAGATCTATCCCAACGATCTCGCTTCCATCTACAACTACCCGTTCAATTCGGAAACGACGCGCGACTGGTGGAAGACGGTCGCGACTGCGCCGATCGGGCTGATCGAGCCCAACATGGGTACGGCGGTTCCGGCTTCGACCCACAAGACCTTCGCGCAACTGGCGGACGAATACAGGCAGGGCATCCCCGACGTCCACCTCGACCAGCCCGGCACCTACGTGAACGTGGCGCCCGGCGGTGCTGCGAACGACAGCAGCGGCGAACGCTCGCTCGACGTGAGCATCGTCACGGCGGCCGCCCCGACATCGACCGTCGTCCTCTATGCCGGGTCGGGCGACGCGCAGGGCGCGCGCTCCGTCGTCTTCACGGCCTACCAGGCCGCCATCTGGGACGAGACGAACAACCCGGCGGTGGTCAGCTCGTCGTTCCGCGACTTTCCCCACATCGCGCCGGGCTCGCCGTTCGACTTCGCCTATCGCGAACTCTTCGTCGACGCGGTGCTGCGCAACATCACGATGATCAATGCCGTGGGCGACGGCGGGTCGGGCGACCAGTTCGCCAACGGCCTGACCAACGTCGACACGATGCACGCCAGCCCGTACACCATCGTCGCCGGCGGCACGTCGCTCAGCAGCCAGCAGGCGGCGACCGACGATCCGACCTTGCATGCCCTCGCGTCGGCCGCGGAGGCCGGCAACCTGCCGACGATCTGGCAACTGGTCGAAGGCGGCCTCAAGCATCTGCCCACGGTCGATACGCTCGCCACGAACCAGCGGCTGATCGAGGCCGTCTGGAACAGTTACTTCGTCTACGGACAGGACATCGTCGACCAGTACAATAACGGCGGCGGTTTCCAGCAGAACTTCGCCGCTGCGGGCGGCGTCGATCCCAGCCAGCCGCAGCCCTCGTACCAGACCGACTTCGGCCTCGATCTCGCGACGTCCGATCCGTCGGCGCTGCCCGGCCGCGGCGTGCCGGACGTGGCCGCACTCGCCGGCGGCAATCTCCGCTACGTCGTGACCGGCAACGACATGGCGGGAACAGGGAGCGGGGCGGGCACCAGCGCCGCCGCGCCGATGTGGGCGGCCCTGGTGGCGCAGTTCGACGCCGTCTTTCGCGACCAGGGTCTGCCGCACCTCGGCTACATGAACGATCTCCTCTATACCGCCGCGGCGATCGCGCCGGCCTCGTTCAACGACATCACGCTCGGCAACAACACCTCCTCGTTCCTCTACGGCGGCAACTATCTGACGCCCACGGCCACCGGCAACACCGCGACCGTTGCCGTGACGCCGACCGGCTGGGGCTACGAGGCCGGCACCGGCTACGACATGACGACGGGACTGGGCACGCCCAACGGCCTGCTGCTGGCGCGCGCGCTGACGGCCATCGCGCACGAGCAGACGTCGTTCGGCAGCGTCGATCATGTGGTGCATGTCGATGCCGCCGGCGACTTCTCGACGACGCTGTCGGAAACGCTGCTGCTCCAGACGACCGCGACGGCGGCGACCACGGTCGACGTGATCGCGGGCAGCCACCTCCAGAGCTTCGCCAGCGGCCCGTCGGCGGCCTATGCCTGGACCAGCCTGCTGGCGCAGCAGTCGCTGCAGTCGAACTTCGATCCCGACCTGGTGCGGCTGTTCGACAAGCAGGCGCAGGGCACGCTGGCGCAGGCCGAGACGCAGGCCGGCGGTGCGCTGGCGGTGTTCGTCGACGGCACCGAAGCCGGGGCGCCGCAGGTCAAGATGACCACGCCGTTCGGCTTCGTCGACTTCACGACAGGCACAGGGAGCGCGGGCGACGGCAGCGTGCTCGTGGCGCGGCCGGTGGCGGTGGCCGAGACGGCGGGCGGCGCCGACAACCAGCAGGCCGTGGTGCGGGTGCGCCAGAACGGCGAGGACAATCTCGCCGTCACCTTCTACAAGGTCGACGACTTCAACGGCACCATCGCCGGCCTCAAACCCGACGATGCGGGCTATGCCGCGGCCGCACAAGGCCGCGCCTATCAGTTCGCCGGCGGCGCCACGTCGCTCGCGGGGCCGGGCTACGGCAACTACACGCAGGCGATGCTGCAGGGCGTCAATGCCGGCGATCACGTGGCGATGAGCCTCGTCAACCAGACGAGCGGCAATACCTTCTGGGCCTTCTCGCAAGCCAACGAAAAAGTAGACGGCCAGTCGGTCGGCCACCTCTGGAGCTACGGCCTCAATACCTGGGGCTGGGAAGACACCAAGGGCGGCGGCGACCACGACTTCAACGACCTCGTGGTCCAACTCGATTTCACCAGCGCCTCCGGCCACGGCTGGCTGGTGTAGCAACACCATCCTCACCCTGAGGAGCCGCGCGAAGCGTGGCGTCTCGAAGGGTCGGCCTCAGGCACGGTGCCCGTAGCCCATCCTTCGAGACGCTCGTTGCACTCGCTCCTCAGGATGAGGTTGTCTTTGAATGTTCCGCGTCTTTTGAGGCGGAGGGGGCAGGCAGGGAGTTGTCATCGTGGCCTTCACCGAACTTGCGAACTCGACCTATCTCGATCTCACGAGCTATCGCGGCAACGCGCCGCTGCCGACCCCCACCGGCCCGGACACGTCGTTCGCCTTCAACGTCGCGCTGGTGCTGGAGCGGGTCAACGAGCCGACGGCCTTGCTGGCGTCCGACTGGGGCGCGCGACAGGCGCAACTGGAAACCCTGAACACCAACAACACGCTGTGGTCGACCTACGGCGCGGATCCGGCGCACTACCAGCAGGCGCGCACCGAGCTGACCAATCTCGGCTTCACGCTGTTTCCCGAAGGCACCGCCACCCAATATGTCTCGTCGGCCGAGTCGCGCACGATCTGGGTGAAGGTCGACCAGAGCAATTTCGTGACGCTGTTCGGCACCGACCTGCACAAGGGCGTCGACCAGTCGAAACAGGATGTCTCCTTCTGGCAAGGCAATCTCAGCCTGCCCGATACGCTGACGGCGCTCGGCATCAAGGGCGTGATGTTCGACACCAGCATGTTCCAGTCGATCCTGGCCGAGCCCGGCAGCGGGACGGCTGCCGAGCTGCCCCAGGGGCCGCTCAGTCCGGGCAATTCCGGCCCGGATGGAAACCGTCTTTTCCCCAACGAGATCGCGGCGCTCTACGACTTTCCCTTCAACTCGGCCACGACGCCCGATCTGTGGGAGACGGTCAAGGCCGCGACGATCGGCCTGCTCGAACCCAACCTGGGCACGAACCTCCCGAGCGGCTCCAAGCCCTTCGCGACCCTGGCGGACGAGTACAGGGCGAAGGCCGGCCTCACGACGAACGGCACTTATGTCGACGTGTCGCCCGGCGGCGCCTCGCAGACCACCAGCGCCGAACGCACGCTCGACGTGGGCGTCGTCACGACGGCCAGCCCGACCTCGACGGTCGTGCTCTATGCCGGGTCGGGCGACGCCTCGAATGCCGGCGGCATTCCCTTCACCGGCTACCAGGCTGCCTTCTGGGACGAGGTGAACAAGCCGGCCGTGGTCAGCTCGTCGTTCCGCGACTATCCGCACATCGCGCCGGGCTCGCCGTTCGACTTCGCCTATCGCGAACTCTTCGTCGACGCGGCGCTGCGCAACATCACGATGATCAATGCCGTGGGCGACGGCGGCTCGGGCGACCAGTACGCCAACGGCCTGACCAACGTCGATACGATGCATGCCAGCCCCTACACAATCGTCGCCGGCGGCACGTCGCTCAGCAGCCTGCCGATCGCCGCGAGCGATCCCACGCTGGTCGTCGCGGCGCTGCTGGCGATGCAGGGCGACCGGCCGACGCTCTGGAACCTGGTCCAGGGCGGCCTGACCAGCCTGCCATCCGCCGCCAATCCCGATGCCGTCCAGCGGCTGATCGAAACCGTGTGGAACGACAACTACCTGGTCGGCAACAAGATCATGGATCAGGGCGGCGACCGCGGCGGCTTCCTCAACAATTCCCTCGGCGCGGGCGGCGTCGATCCCAGCCAGCCGCAACCGTCGTACCAGACCGATTTCGGCCTCCATCTCACGACGCCCGATGCGCTGGCGCTGACCGGCCGCGGCGTGCCGGACGTGGCCGGGGCGTCGGGCGGCAACCTCAACTACACCGTGCCGGGCATCGATATGACGGAGCTGCGCGGCGGCAGCGGCACCAGCGCCGTTGCGCCGCTGTGGTCGGCGCTGACGGCGCAGTTCGACGCCATCTTCGCCGATCAGGGGCTGCCGAACCTCGGCTACATGAACGATCTCCTCTACATGGCCGCGACCATCGCGCCGGCCTCGTTCAACGACGTGACCATCGGCAACAACGTCTCCTCGTTCCTGCTGGGCGGGAACTTCCTGACGCCGCCCACCGGCAACGGCCCGGCGACCGTCCATGTGACGCCGACCGGCGACGGCTATTCGGCCGGCACCGGCTACGATCTCACGACCGGGCTCGGCACGCCCAACGGCCTGCTGCTGGCGCGCGCGCTGACGGCCATCGCGCACGAACAGACCTCGTTCGGCAGCGTGGCGCATGTCGTCGATGTCGATTCGGCCGGCGACTTCTCGACGGCACTGTCGGAAACGCTGCTGATCCAGACGACCGCGACGGCCGCGACCGCGGTCGACGTGATCACCGGCAGCGACATCCAGAGCTTCGCCAGCGGCCCGTCGGCGGCCTATGCCTGGACGAGTTTGCTGGCGCAGCAGTCCCTGCAGTCGGACTTCGATCCCAACCTGGTGCGGCTGTTCGACAAGCAGGCGCAGGGCGCGCTGGGGCAGGCCGCGACGCAGGCCGGCGATACGCTGGCGGTGTTCGTCGACGGCACCGAAGCCGGCGCGCCGCAGGTCAACATGAGCAGCGCCTTCGGCTTCGTCGACTTTGCGGCGGGCACCGGGGGCGGCAGCAGCGACGGCGCCGTGCGCATGGCGCGGCCGGTGGCGGTGGCCGAGACGGCGGGCGGCGCCGACAACCAGCAGGCCGTGGTGCGCGTGCGCCAGAACGGCGAGGACTCGCTGTCGCTCACCTTCTATCGGGTCGACGACTTCAACGGCGCCATCGCCGGTCTCAATCCCGGCGAGGCGGGCTATGCCACAGCGGTGCAGGGCCGTGCCTATCAGGTCGTGAGCGGCAGCACGACGGGCACGTCGCTCGCCACGTCATTGGCCGGACCGGGCTACGGCAACTACGCGCAGGCGATGCTGCAGGGCGTCGATGCCGGCGATCACGTGGCGATGAGCCTCGTCAATCAGACGAGCGGCAACACCTTCTTTGCCTTCTCGCAAGCCAACGAGTCCGTGGGCGGGCAGTCCGTCGGCCACCTCTGGAGCTACGGCCTCAATACCTGGGGCTGGGAAGACCTCTACGGCGGCGGCGACCGCGACTACAACGACCTCGTGGTGCAACTCGATTTCACGAGTGCGTCAGGGAGCGGCTGGCTGGTTTAGCGACACCTGGCCTGAGGCCCATCCTTCGAGACGGCGCTACGCGCCTCCTCAGGATGAGGTTTTACGTTCCAGTATCCACCTCACCCTGAGGAGCGCCGCGTAGCGGTGCGTCTCGAAGGGTGGGCAACAGACACGGCGCTCGCTCTTCAGCGTGAGGTGATGTGCGATAGTCCTCACCCCGAGGGAACCACACATGGACAACGAACCCGGCGCACACGTCTACATGCTCCGCTGCGCCGACGGCAGTTACTACATCGGCTCCGCACGCCGCGGACTGGATCGACGCATCGCCGAGCATAACCAGGGCACGCATGGCGGCTTCACCTCCAAGCGCCTGCCGGTCGTTCTGGTCTGGGCCGAGCAGTTCCCCGACATCACCGATGCCATCGCGGTCGAGCGTCAGCTCAAGGGCTGGTCGCGGGCGAAGAAGGAAGCGCTGATCCGTGGCGACTTCGGCGCATTGCGGCCTCTGTCGAAGCGAGGCGGCGGCAAGCGCCTCGCCTGAGGCCCATCCTTCGGCTTCGCTCAGGATGGGGGGCTTCTGAATCCTCACCCTGAGGAGGCGCGTAGCGCCGTCTCGAAGGGTCGGCAACGGGCACGGTGCTCGTTCCCATCCTTCGAGACGCTCGTTGCACTCGCTCCTCAGGATGAGGGCGTTGCAGTGTTCACCTCACCCTCGCCGTGCCTTGTCGATGGCGGCGACGTCGATCTTCTTCATGGTCATCATCACGTCGAAGGCGCGTTTGGCTTCGTCGCCGCCGGCGGCCATCGCTTCGGTGAGCGTGCGCGGCGTGATCTGCCAGGAGACGCCCCATTTGTCCTTGCACCAGCCGCACATGCTTTCCTGGCCGCCATTGCCGACGATGGCGTTCCAGTAGCGGTCGGTCTCCTCCTGGCTGTCGGTGGCGATCTGGAAGGAGAAGGCTTCGGTCTGCTTGAACGCCGTGCCGCCGTTGAGGCCGATGCACCTGACGCCGGCTACGGTGAAGTCGACCGTCAGCACGTCGCCCTTCTTGCCGGACGGGTAGTCGGCGGGCGCGCGGTTGACGGCGTGCACCTTGCTGTCGGGAAAGGTCGCGGCGTAGAAGCGGGCCGCCGCCTCGGCGTCCTTGTCGTACCAGACGCAGATCGTGTTCTTGGCCATTCCGTGTCCTTCCTCGCTGTCTCTCTTGGTTGAATTTCCACCCACCGCCTGAGTTGGGGAGCCCGGCGCCGTTTCACCACCCCTGAAATGCGGCGGCATCGGCAAGGCGTCATCCACCTCCCCCGCCAGCGGAGGAGGTGCCTCGTCTGTTTGATCCCAGAGTTTGATGGCGCAGTCTTCTCGCAGGCATCGAGGGACGCGCTATAGGTTAAGTTCTTCACGGCTGCGCCGCCACGACGGGGGCGATCCGTCGAGCGATACAGCATAGTCAGGCGAGCTTATGCGTGGTCGTCTCCGGTGGAAGGCAGCGATAGGCGCCGATTCTATGCCTTGCTGCACCTGGATGGGATCAGATCACCATGGGATGCGGTTACGGGCGGCTGTCATGGCAGAGCGGAAAGCGCAGAAATAAGCAGCACTAGGTCTTGAATGAATCCGACCGACCCCCGAAGTGAACAATTAACGAACATCGGAGGCAGTCTTCCCATGCAGTTGTCCATTGCGATCCCGACCTATGTCGCTCATTGCGAATGCGTTCAGTTCGGCAACAAGAAGTTCATGGAAATGGTCTTGGTTCGGGCGGCCTCCGTCGCGGAGGCTGTTTTGCAGGTAAAGCTTGATGCGCGACGCATCAAGGTGAAGGCGATTGAGAAGCTTGGGGCGCCATTCACGATCACGCCTGTCGCGTAGAGCGAGCCCAAGTTAGGACACTATCGACGATTGACGTCACACGTCATAGTTCTGAGTTATCGGGACAAGCGCACCCGGCAGTTTGCGGACGGTGAGTTTGTCCGGGCGTTTCAGGGGGTCGACCGGCAGGCGTGGAAGCGTCTCGACATTCTGGACGCCGCGACCTCGCTGGCCGACCTTCGCGGGTTGCCGAGCAATCGGCTCGAAGCGCTGCGCGGCGATCGGGCGGGGCAGTATTCCATTCGCATCAACCAGCAGTGGCGTATCTGCTTCGAGTGGCAGGCCGAGGCGCCCGGCCCGTCGAACGTCGAGATCGTCGACTATCATTGAGGCTGGAGACACCGAGGCAGGGAGAGCAGACGTGACGAAGAGACCCGCCATCCATCCGGGCGAGATCCTGGCCGACGAGCTTGCGGCGTTGGGCGTGACGGCGGCCGAGCTGTCGCGGCAGATCGGCGTGCCGCCCAATCGGCTCTCGCAGATCATCAACGGCAAGCGCGCGATCACCGGCGACACGGCGCTGCGGCTCGGCCACTGGTTCAGGACCAGCGCCGAGTTCTGGCTCAACCTCCAGACCGCCTACGATCTGCGCGTCGCCACCGCGCAGGCCGGCCGCGCCATCGCCAAGCTTCCGACGCGTCTCACCCATCCTGCCTGAAGCCCCGGTTCGAGGCGCGCCGCTGCGGGGCGCTCCTCTGCAATATTGCAGTCGAAGCCGGTATTTTCTTGCGGCGCCGGCGACGGTACTAGGAGAGGGCAGCTTGTGGCGGGGAGCGCAGTACCGTGGCGATCAGTTACGTCGAAATTGCCAATTCCAGCTATCTCGATTTCTCCGGCTATCGCATCACGTCCGAGACGACGGTGCCGGCGGCCTACGGCTTCACCGGCCAGCAGCGCATCCCGACGGGCGAGGCGTTCTACACCAACGTCGCGCTGGTGCTGCCGCGGGCCAACGATCCGACCGATCTGCTCGCGGGCGACTGGGCGAGCCGCCAGGAGGCGTTGAAGCAGCTGGGCGACGCCGGCGCGCTGTGGAGCACCTACGGCGCCGATCCGGCGCAGTTCGCCCATACCGTCCAGTATCTCAAGGACACGCTCGGCCTCACCATCCTCGACGCCGGCAACAGCAACTACGTGACCTCGGCCGAGTCGCGCACCGTCTGGGTCCAGGTCGCCACGTCGGCCGAGTTCGAGAAGCTGTTCGGCACCGCCCAGATGGAGGCGACCAACGGCGACCTCAGCGGCTACTGGAACGGCAATCTCTCGCTGCCGCAGGAGCTGGCGGTGGCCGGCCTGTGGATCGACACCTCGATCAGCCCGGCGGGATCGAACCATGTGCCGGGCGTGTCCGTCCCCCTGTCGCAAGGGCTGCAGAGCCAGGGCAACGGCGCGCCCTACGCCAAGACGCCCACCATCGCGGCGCAGGATCTCGGCAGCGACTACAGCTACGCCTATCCGCTCGACGGCGCGTCGCTGCCGACCAAGACCATCGGCCTGATCGAGCCGGGCATCGGCTCGGCGCTGGCGGGCGATCCGTCGGGCTCGGACTTCCAGGCGCGGCTCACCAAGTTCCTGGCGGCGACCGGCCAGACCGGCACCGGCACGCTCTACGTCCAGGGCGCGAGCGGGCAGGAGCCGACCGTCTACGCCGAGCGCTCGCTCGACGTCAGCGTCGCGGCCGCCGTCAATCCCAACAGCGACCTCGTGCTGTTCGTCGGCTCGGGCGTCAAGAGCGACGGCGCGCAGGCCTCGACCTACACGGCGATCCAGAGCACGGTCTTTCCCGGCACCGGCATCCCCAAGGTCTCGGCCTGGTCCGACTCGTTCGGCGATGCGCAGAGCATGTCGCCCGACTCGCCGTTCTATCGCGCCTACTGGGAACTCTATGTCGACACCGTGCTGAACAACCAGACCGCGGTGACGGCGCTGGGCGACGGCGGGTCGAGCCAGGAGATCGGCAACGGCCTCACCAACCTCCAGTACAGTTGCACGCAGCCGTTCAGCCTGCTGGTCAGCGGCACCTCGATGTCGACCCTGGACATGGCCCAGCTCGATCCGACCCTGACCTATGTCGTGACGCCGGCGCTGGCGGGCGACAAGGCGACGATCTGGCAGCTCGTGATCGGCGGGCTGACGACCCTGCCGTCCGGCCTGGCGGGCCCGCAGTTCTTCGTCGAGACGGTGTGGAACGACTATATCGTCGACGGCAACGTCATCACCGGCACCGAGCCGCTCCTGGGCGGCTACATGCAGAACGGCACGTCGAACGGCGGCGTCGATCCGATCCAGCCGGTGCCGAACTATCAGCAGGCCTACGGGCTCCTGCCCACGACCACCGATCCGCTGGCGCAGACCGGCCGCGGCGCGCCCGACGTGTCGATGCTGGCCGGCGGCAACGCGGCCTACCAGTTCGCCAGCACCAACTTCACCGCGTACGACTGGTCGGGCTACGGCACCAGCGCGGCGGCGCCGATGTGGGCCTCGCTGATCGTGCAGATCGACACGATCTTTGCCGACCAGGGCCTGCCCGACCTCGGCTATGCGCACGACCTGCTCTACATGGCCTCGGCCATCGCGCCGGCCTCGTTCAACGACGTGACCATCGGCAACAACATCTCGTCCTTCGCCTTCGGCGGCTCGACCTACACGACCCAGAGCTACGGCGGCGACATGGTGAACGTCATCCCGACCGGCTACGGCTACTATGCCGGGCCGGGCTACGATCTCGTCACCGGCCTCGGCTCGCCCAACGCCACGGTGCTGGCGCGGACCCTGAGCGCCGCCGCGCATTCGCAGATGTATTTCGCCGACCAGCCCGCCGTGGTCGACGGCAGCCTGGCCGACGGCTGGACCAGCGGCACGGCGCAGAGCCTGCTGTTCCAGACCATGGCCGGCAGCGGCGTCGATGTCGGCGTGACCCTGGGCGGCGGCGGCTTCGACTATGCGAGCGGCGCGTCCGACACCTATGCCTGGACCAGTCGGCTGGCGCTGCAGTCGCTCAACCCGGACTTCGACCCCAACCTGGTGACCCTGTTCGACAAGCAGGCGCAGGGCGCGGAGATGCAGCGCTACGTGGCGGCCGGCCAGTCGCTGGGCGTTGCCATCGACGGCGTGGACGCGCAGGCGATCCAGGCGGGGCTTACCAGCTCGTTCGGCTTCGCCGATTTCATGTCGAGCGAGGGGGCGGTGCGCGTCGCGCGGCCCGTCGCGGTCGCCGAGACGGCGGGCGGCGCCAGCGACCAGCAGGCCGTGGTGCGCGTGCGCCAGAACGGCGAGGACTCGCTGTCGCTCACCTTCTACAAGGTCGACGATCTCGCCGGCACCATCAACGGCCTGCAGCCGGGCGAGGCGGGCTATGCCGCCGCCGCACAGGGCCGCGCCTATCAGTTTGCCGGCGGCGCCACGTCGCTCGCCGGGCCGGGCTACGGCAACTACGCGCAGGCGATGCTGCAGAACGTCGATGCCGGCGACGTCGTGGCGATGACGCTCGTCAACCAGTCGAGCGGCACCACCTACTGGGCCTTCGCGCAGGCCAACGAGTCCGTGAACGGCCAGTCGGTCGGCCACCTCTGGAACTACGGCCTCAATACCTGGGGCTGGGAAGACACCAGAGGCGGCGGCGACCACGACTTCAACGACCTCGTCGTCCAACTCGACTTCACCAGCGCCTCGGGCAGCGGGTGGCTGGTGTAGACCTCGCCTGAGGCCCATCCTTCGAGACGCTCGCTCCGCTCGCTCCTCAGGATGAGGTTTTACGTTCCAGTATCCACCTCACCCTGAGGAGCGCCGCGCAGCGGTGCGTCTCGAAGGGTGGGCAACAGACACGGCGCTCGCTCTTCAGCGTGAGGTGATGTGCAATAGTCCTCACCCCGAGGGAACCACACATGGACAACGAACCCGGCGCACACGTCTACATGCTGCGCTGCGCCGACGGCAGTTACTACATCGGCTCCGCACGTCGCGGACTGGATCGACGCATCGCCGAGCATAACCAGGGCACGCATGGCGGCTTCACCTCCAAGCGCCTCGCCTGAGGCCGATCCTTCGGCTTTGCTCAGGACAGATCCTTCGAGACGCTCGCTGCGCTCGCTCCTCAGGATGAGGTCATTTTTTGAATCCTCACCCTGAGGAGGCGCGTAGCGCCGTCTCGAAGGGTCGGCAACAGGCGCGGTGCTCGTGCCCATCCTTCGAGACGCTCGCTGCGCTCGCTCCTCAGGATGAGGTCATTTTTTGAATCCTCACCCTGAGGAGGCGCGTAGCGCCGTCTCGAAGGGTCGGCAACAGGCGCGGTGCTCGTGTATTGCGTAGCGCCGCGCTCTCGATCGGCAGAGCAGTCGGCTCTATCCCGGGAGAGCGTAGGAGCGGTTGATCGAGACGGTGGGAGTCCGAAGCGCGCCCCTCTGTGGATCGCTCTCCCAGGATAGGGCCTTGTGCCGACGCTAGTCGACGTTGGGATCCGCGCCATCACCCAAATGAGGGATACGGCCGCGCATGGCGGTCCGTTCGCTGTCAGACCTCGGCATAGAGTTCGATGACATTGCCTTCGGGGTCGCGGAAGAACAGCGCGCGGTGGTGGAAGGCGGGGATGTCGCGCGGCGGGCTCAGGATCTCGACACCCTTCGACCTGAGCGTGTCGTGGCAGCCGTCGAGCCGGTGCGGCGCGACGCGGAAGGCGAGCTGCAGCGCGGCCGTGCCGGCGGGCAGCGGGCCGTCGTCCCAGGCGAGGCCGGGGCCGCGCGGCTTCAGCGCCAGCACCGCGGCGCCGACCTGGAACTCCACCCAGCGCTCGCCGTCGCGCGCCAGCACGAAGCCCATGACGTCGCGATAGAACGCCTTGGTCTCCGGCAGCCTGGTGCAGAGCAGGACCGTGTAGTCGAGGGTGCGGATGTCGCCCAGGCTCATGAAGGTCGGTTCTCCGGAAGGTCGATCTCTTCTTATACCCTCTTGACCCGGCCCCCGGGGACGCCTCGATAAGGAGAGCGGTCAGCAAACCGCGAGGTGATCCGTGACGTCGTCTTCTTCTTCCGGCCCGTTCCTCAATCCGTCCGAAGCCGCGCGCCGGCTCGGCGTTTCCGCCAAGGCGCTGCGGCTGTGGGAGCAGCGCGGCCTGGTCGCGCCGGTCCGCACCGCCGCCGGGTGGCGGGCCTATGGGGCGGCCGAGATGGCGCGCGCCGGCGAGGTCGCGGCCTTGAGAGGGCTGGGCCTCGGGCTCGCCGAGATTGCGCGCGTGCTGGGCGGCGATGCCGAGGCGCTGGAGCCGGCGCTGGCCCGGCATCAGGCGATGCTCGAAGCGCGCGGCCGCGATCTGGCGGGCACGGTGGCCAAGGTGCGGGCGCTGCGCGCCGATCTCGCGCGCGGCAAGACGCCCGAGGCCGGCGAGTTGGCGCGGCTGCTGCGGCCCGCCACCGACCCGATGGAGGTCGGGTTCGACCTGCCGTGGCCGTGGGGCGGCGAGCGGTTCGAGCTTTTAGACATCCGCGCGCTCACCTGGATCGTCGGCCCGTTGGGCAGCGGCAAGACGCGGCTGGCGATGCGGCTGGCGGAGGCGTTGCCGGACGCGGCTTTCCTCGGCCTCGACCGTGCGGCCGATGGCGGTGCGGCGGCGCGGGCGCGGCTCGATACCGATGCCGCGCTGAGAACGAGGGTCGAGCGCGCGATGGCGTGGCTGGCCGAGGAGGGTGCCTCGCCCTCGGATGCGCTGATGGCGCTGCTCGTTCCTCTCGAAGCGGCGACGCCCGCGGCGCTGGTGATCGACATGGTGGAGCAGGGGCTGGACCAGCCAACGCAGGAAGCGCTGGTCGGGTATTTGCGGCGGCGTGTTTCGCGAGAGCGTCCGCTGTTCCTGATGACGCGCTCCTCGTCGATGCTCGATCTCGGCGAGGTGGGCCCCGACGAAGCGATCCTCTTCTGTCCCGCCAACCACAGCCCGCCGACCCTCGTCCCGCCCTATCCCGGCGCTGCGGGCTACGAAGCCGTCGCCACCTGCCTCGCCCCGCCCGACGTGCGGGCACGGACCGAAGGCGTCATCGCGTGGCGGCCGGCGCGTTTGTCATCCTGAGCGCAGCGAAGGATCCCATGCCGATTGCCCCAGCGATTGCAGGCGGCGATAAGGTCCTTCGCTTACGCTCAGGACGACAAGACTAGAAGCATTACTTCCCCTGCTTGGCCCATCGCCCGGCGCAGACCTGACCTTGCAAATTTAAATCTGTAGTTTAAATTTACAAGGATGCTGAAACGACGTCTCCAGCGACGCCTGCGCTATCTGCTCGACCATTACCCTGCGGTCGGCCTGCTGGGGCCGCGGCAGGTGGGGAAGACGACTCTGGCGCTGGAAATCGCCAAGGAGCGCCCCTCGGTCTATCTCGATCTCGAATCGGTTCCCGACCGGGCGCGGCTCGCCGACGCCGACGACTACTTCGCCGGCCACGCGAACGAGCTGGTCATTCTCGACGAAGTGCATCGGACGCCGGAACTCTTCCAGACGTTGCGCGGCGTGATCGATCGCGGCCGCAGAAGCGGCAGGAAGACCGGGCGTTTCCTGCTGCTCGGCTCGGCCGCCATCGACCTGCTCAAGCAGTCCGGCGAAACGCTGGCGGGGCGCATCTCCTATCTTGAGCTGGCGCCGCTCGACGGGCTGGAAGTGCCGCCGGACGAGCTGGATACGTTGTGGGTGAGGGGCGGCTTTCCCTCCAGTTTCCTCGCGGACGACGACGAGCTGAGCTTCAAGTGGCGTCAGGATTTCATCCGCACCTATCTCGAACGCGACATCCCGCAATTCGGTCCCCGCATCCCCGCCGAAACGTTGCGCCGCTTCTGGACGATGCTGGCGCACAGCCAGGCCGGCTTGCTGAACGCGTCCAACATCGCGCGCAGCCTCGGCGTGAGCAGCGTGACGGTCGCGAACTATCTCGACCTTCTGGTCGACCTGCTGCTGGTGCGGCGACTGCCGGCCTGGCACCAGAACGACGGCAAGCGGCTGGTGAAGTCGCCCAAGGTCTATGTGCGGGATACCGGCATCGCGCATGCGCTTCTCGGGCTGCGCGACAAGGAAGACGTTCTCGGCCATCCCGTTGCGGGACAGACATGGGAAACGCTCGTCGTCGAAACGCTGATCGGCGCGGCGCCGGAAGGCACGGAAGCTCATTTCTATCGTACCGCTGCGGGCGCCGAGATCGACCTCGTTCTGACGCTTCCCAAGCGCCGGCTATGGGCCATCGAGATCAAGCGAAGCTCTGCGCCCCGGGTGGAGAAGGGATTTCACTCGGCCTCCGCCGACCTGAATCCGTCGAAGCAGTTTGTCGTCTATCCGGGAACCGAGCGGTTCTCCCTGGGGCAGAAGGTCGAGGCGATCGGCCTCGCCGCGCTCGCCGCCGAACTGCAGGCGGCGCGGTAGGCGCTCGTCCTGACTTTTCCCCCTGTCGTCCTGAGCGTTAGCGAAGGACCTCATCGCCGCCTGCAATCAGTGAGGCAATCGGCATGAGGTCCTTCACTTCGTTCAGGACGACAAGAGAGAACGCTACTACTTCCCGCGTTTCGGCCGACGCACGGCGCGGACTTTGGCGCCGCTGCCGTCGCCGCAGTAGAAGCGGTCGGCGCCATCGGACTCCAGGCCCGAGACGCCGACACCGGCCGGCATGTCGAGCTGTTCCAGCGTCTCGCCCGTCTTCGGATCGATGCGGCGGATGTCGCTGGTGTCGGCTTCCCAGGTGGCGTGCCACAACTCGCCGTCGACCCAGGTGACGCCGGTCACGAAGCGGTTGGATTGGATGGTGCGCAAAATCTTGCCGGTCTCGGGATCGATCTGGTGGATCTTGCGTTCGCGATATTGCCCGACCCACAGCGCGCCCTCGGCCCAGGCCAGGCCGGAGTCGCCGCCATCGCCCGGCGCGGGAATGGTGGCCAGCACGCGGCCGCTCGCGGGGTCGATCTTGTGGATCTGCTTCTCGGCGATCTGGAAGAGGTGCCGGCCGTCGAAGGCGGTGCCCGCGTGCGCGGCGACGTCGAGCGAGCGCGCGACCTTGCCGCTCGCCGGATCGAGCGCGTTCAGCTTCTCGCCCGAGGCGAACCAGACGTTGCTGCCGTCGTAGGTGACGCCCGCCACCTGGTCGACGCCGGGGAAGGGGCCATATTCCTGAACGATCTCTGCGGCCTGCGGTTTCATGGGACTGTCCTCGCGACGGGGTTGCGGTGGTGAGGGGTGCGATGGCCCTTACCTAGCCACCCGGCAGCGGGGCCGGGAGTAACAAGGTCGTCGTGAAACCGGGCGTGGGCGGCGTCATCCAGCGCAGCGACCGTCCGCGGCCGAACGACTGGACCTTGCCCGCCGCCGCCAGCCCATCGAGCGCGCGCTGCACGGTACGCTGGCTGGCGCCGAGCGCCACGGCCAGCGCCGAACTCGACCACGACTCACCGTCGGCCAGCAGGGCCAGCACCTCGCCATGCGCCTCGTCGGCGGGGCGCGCCAGCACGACGATCTCTTTTTCATCGCGCGGTTCCAGCACGAAGCCGCGCTCCGTCGCCGTCACCTCGGCGAGCGGCCGCAGCTCGGCGCGCAACCGGCCGATCTCGACCCGCAGGCGTGCGCGATGCGATTCGTCGGCGGCCTTCGCGCGGAAGGCTTTCGCGAGCAGCGCCTCGCGCGAGGCGTCGGCGGGCCAGGCTTCGGCCAGCGCACGGGCCAGCGCGAACAGCACCGGCCGCGTCGCGAGCGAGACCACCGTGCCGCCGCAGCGCACCACATGGCGGCAGGCATCGACCACCAGCGCGTCGGACGCCAGCAGCGCTTCGACGTCTTCGAGGCGCAGCGGACGTTGGCGGCCCTTGGCGATCAGCCGCGCGGCGGGGGCGTCGAGCGCCTGCGCCGCGCTCTCCACTTCCGCCGTCAGCGCCGGAATGCGCGCCGCGCGGGCGGCCTCGCGCGCACGGGCAAGGGCTTCGCGCGCAGCCTTTGTGTGCAGGCGGCGCATCGCGATGCCCGCGGCCACCAGCGCGTGCACGGTGCGCGCGGCCGGCGGCAGCGGCGCGGGATCGATGTCGCCCAGCAGGCGCTCGGCCTCGTCGAGCTTGCCGATCAGCAGCAGGCGGCGGATGGCGAGATGGCGGGCCTGCGTGGCGTTGGCGCGGTCGCCGTGCGCGTCGAGCGTGGCGCGGGCGGCATCGAGCGCCTTCTCCGGTCCGCCGAGATCGCGCGAGACCAGCGCCACCTCGGCCTCGGCCACGACGCAGCGCGCGCGGGCCATCGCTTCCTTCGGCCCGAAGGCGCGGGTGGCGCGGCGCAGCAGCGCCCGGGCGCGCGCGAACTCGCCGAGCTGGGCCATCGCGATGCCACGCAGCGCCAGCGCCGGCGCATCCTCGCGCAGCGCCACGCGATTGAGCGCGCCCAGCGGATCGCCCGCCGCCAGCGCGCGCGCGGCGGCCGTGATCAGCGAATCCATGTCGACGGTTCGACGAGAGCGGCGACAAGGAAACCGGGCATCGCGCGCCGCCTAGGCGAGCGGGATCGTTTCGACGATCTCGGCATCCAGCGTGAGGTCGTCGCGCGAGGACAGCAGCCACAGGCAGTCGGCCTCGAAGTGCAGGATCGGCAGGTCCCACCAGCGCTCGATCAGGCTCGCCAGTGCGGCGGTTTCCACGACGTCGAGATCGTCGACGAGATTGAACAGGCCGACGAGGTAGACGTCCGTCACGCGCGCCTTCAGGAGCTTCTGTATCCGCGCCAGCGCATTGTCCTCGCCGCTGCGTTCGGGATAGGTCTTGAGGTAGAGGCGGCCGTGATTGACCGCGCCGGAAAAGAGGCCGCGCAACTCGATCGACGGCTTGCCCAGCCGGGAGAGGGCGGCGCGCGTCTCTGCATCCGGCGGCTGCAGGGGCTCGCCGCTCGCCAGGGACCCGCACAAGGTCGCGTGGAGCAGGGAGCGCCGGGCGTCGACGACATCCCAGGCGATCTTGCGCGCGAAGGGCGTCGCCCGCAGCTCGTCCGACAGGTCGAGAAAGGCGGGCGCCTGATAGAGGGCCGGGGGAACCGGGAGGGCGATGGAGGTCACGGCCTCGTGCCGGCCCATGACATAGGGCGTGCCCGGCTTTGACGCGACGACCTTGCGGTGGAACGGCGCGACCAGCGGCAGATGCGCGAGGCGATACTGCGGGTCGAGGTGGAAGGCCTTGCCGGGTGGAAAGGGCGTCCGCTGCGAGGCGTAGCCGAGATCGTCGTCCGTACAGAGGTTCATCCGGCGACGGTAGAGCGGATTGCAATCCCGTGGAATACTTCAGGGCAAGACATATCGCCGTGTCGCTACAGCAGTGTCGCTACAGCAGTGTCGCTACGACAGGTTCGACGAGCGGTAGAGCACGATCCTCTGGCCGCGCCATGTCGTGCAGCGCTCGAACGTGTAGGTCGACTTCTCCAGCACGCGGCGCGAGGCGGTGTTTTCGACCTCGACGAGGCCGACCAGCGACGGCAGCGCGAGCTGCACCAGCCCGTAGGCCGTCAGCGCGGGCGCGATTTCGCTCGCCAGGCCGCGGCCCCAAAGCGCGCGTTTGAACGTGTAGGCGATCTCGATGTCTTCGCGACCGTCCACGACGACCTGCCGCAGGCCCGCCCGTCCGGCGAACTCGCCCGCCGGCGTTCGCAGGACCCACAGTCCGAAGCCGTGCGTCTTCCAGTGGAGCATGTTGGCCGCGAGATAGTCCTTCGTCGTCGCGGGCGAGCGCACGCCGCCCAGATGGCGCGACACGTCGGGATCGAGATGCAGCGCGACCAGATCGGCAAGGTGATCCTCGTGCAGCCGCTCGCCGATCAGCCGCGCGGTCCTGAACGGTGGCGCGGTCATGTGCGCAGCGCCGCGTCGAGGTCGCTCAAAAGTTCGCCGAAGCGGGTGCGTCCGCGGCGCGGCGACGGGAAGCGGTGCAGCACGCGGCGCACGGCCGGCGAGGCGAGAGCTGCCGCGCCGTCGAGAGGGGCGCGGCCGGTGGTGCTGCCGCCGTCGCCGCCGTCGTCGCTCTCGTTTCCTGTGTTGGGTGCGAGGGCGAGCGCCTGATGGACCGCCGCGCCCAGAACATGTTTGACCTGATGCGGCGTGGCGCGCGGATGGAGGAAGGCCGCCGCGGCCGCGTGGCTGGCGGCGTAGGCGGCATTGGCGGCGGGCGCTGGCGCGGCGTCGCGCGCGGCGGCATAGGCCGACCACGCCGCCTTGCGCAGCGCCGCCGTGCGTTTGCCGCCGGCGGCGAAGGCTTCCGCCGCGGCGATGGCGTCGCGCGGGCGCGGATCGTGCGGATGCGCCGCCTCGAAGACCGGCAACGCCCGTCGCGCGCAGGCCGCGGCGTAGTGCGCGACCTGTCTCAGCTCGTCCTCGTCGAGGTGCATGCCGTCCGGTATCACACGGCCGGCCCCGTGATGGCCAGATCGTCGGGGCCACATCGTCGGGGCCACATCGTCAGGGCCAGACCGGCGCGCCGTCGAGGCCTGCGGTTTCCGGCAGGCCGCAGATCAGGTTCGCGTTCTGCACCGCCTGGCCCGCCGCGCCCTTGCCGAGATTGTCGACCACGCCCATCGCGATCACCAGGTTGCGCGCCGGATCGGCGGCATAGCTGACGAAGGCGAGGTTCGAGCCGGTCGCCCATTTGGTCTGCGGCGGCCGCTCGGTCACGCGCACGAACGCCCGCCCCTCGTAGAGGCGCCGCGCCGCATCGAGGCACTGCTCGGTCGTGGCGCGGCCGCGGCAATAGATGGTGGCGAGCACGCCGCGCGTCATCGGCACGAGATGCGGCGTGAACACCAGTCCGGCCGCGCTGCCGCCGCTCAGCCGCTCGATGGTCGTGGCCATCTCGGGCATGTGGGTGTGCTTCAGCAGGCCGTAGGGCACCAGGTTCTCGTTGCTCTCGGCAAAGCCGAACTTGCTGTCGCCGCCGCCGCGACCGGCGCCGGAGATGCCGGTCTTGGCGTCGATCACGATGCGGCTCGGCTTGACCAGCGGGTTGACCAGCACCGGCGCCAGCGCGGTCAGCACCGCGGCGGAAAAGCAGCCAGGGTTGGCGATGCGGGTCTGCCCCTCGATCCGGTCCGGCCAGACATCGGCCAGTCCATAGGTCCAGCCCTCGACGTAGCGATGGTCGCCGCCGATATCGACGATCTTCACGCCCTTGGGGACACGCGCCAGCGCCTCGGCCGAGGTGCCGGTGGGCAGCGACGCGAACAGCAGGTCGAGCTTGGGCAGGGCCGCCGGATCCCACTTCTCGATCACGAGATCGGCCAGCTTCGCCGGCACGCCGGGGAAGCGGTCGACCAGGCGGCTGCCGGCGCTGCCTTCGCCCGCGGCATAGACCAGCTCGAAGGAAGGGTGGCCTGCGATCAGGCGCATCGCCTCGCCGCCGCCGAAACCGCTGATTCCGACAATGCCGACGCGAATGCTCATGGTGTGAAGTCCTCTGAAGGCTGGGCAAAACAAAACCCCCGGAGCCGGAGGCTGCGGAGGTTCAGGATTGCGGGCCGAGGCCGCTCCGGCGTGTGGGACCTACGATGAGGCCGCCACTACGCGGACGGACGCCGATCGACGCGCAGCCCACGAGCCGCCGCGTGGAGGCAGCGGCATCGGCGTCGGTCGCAAGGGGGCCGGTTCCTGAACATGGCGACGGACACTGTCGCGCCCCGGATTGAGCGTCAAGCGCAATGTCGGTCGCCCGCCGTCCCGGCCGGCTAATCCCGACACACTTGTCACTCCCGCCCGTGCGCGCGCGGTTCCAATCTTCCGCTCACCCCAACCTTCGATGGAGCGAGAGCAATGACGACGACACACAAGACCGGAACGCGCGAGGAATGGCTGGCGGCACGGATGAAGCTGCTCAAGGCGGAGAAGGCGCATACGCGGCAGGGCGATGCGCTGGCGGCACAGCGGCAGGCGCTGCCGTGGGTGCGCGTCGACCGGGAATACCTGTTCGCGACGGAGCAGGGCGCGGCCTCGCTGGACGATCTCTTCAAGGGCCGCTCGCAGCTCCTGGTCTATCACTTCATGTTTGGGCCGGATTACGCCGTCGGCTGCCCGTCCTGCTCGGCGATCGCCGACGGCTTCAACGGCATCGTCGTCCATCTCGAGAACCACGACGTCGCCTTCTCCGCGGTGTCGCGCGCGCCGCTGGCGAAGCTCCTGGCGTTCAGGAAGCGCATGGGCTGGACGTTCCCCTGGGCCTCGTCGTCGGGCGGCGACTTCAACTTCGACTTCAACGTCTCGTTCACCGAGCAGCAGCAGCGCGACGGGACGATCGACTACAACTTCGAGCGTGCCGGCCATGCGATGGATGAGGGCGAGCCGCCGCCGGCTGTCGTGCAGACGGCGGCGGCGACGGGCACCGACGTGCCGACCTTCGCGCGCGACCGGCCGGGCCTCAGCGCCTTCGTGCGCGAGGGCGGCGCGATCTATCACACCTATTCGAGCTACGCGCGCGGCATGGATGCGATCTGGGGCATGTACCCGTGGCTCGACCGCGCGCCCAAGGGCCGCAACGAGACCGTGCCCGGCATCTGGTGGCGCCACCACGACAAGTACGAGACGGCCTGAGCCATGACGATCTGGTTCGGCCGCGGGATCAGTCGCGGGCTAGGGCTCGCGGCCGCTCCCACCTTCGCCGCGATGGCGCTGCTGACGGCGGCATCCGGCGGCGGCCCGATGGATGCGCTCTGCTCGTCGCAGGGCGGGCAAGGCGGGCCGGGCGCGTTCCCCTTCGGCGGCATGGTGCCGATGTACGTCCTGATGAGCGTCTTCCATGCGACGCCGTGGCTGAAGCTGCTTCGCCGTCGAACGACGGGAGAGACGATATGAGCAAGCCCGATACCGGCGGCTGTGCCTGCGGCGCGGTCCGCTACGAGATCCCCGGCGAGCCGCTGGCGATGGCGGACCGCCAGTGCCGCGACTGCCAGAGGAAGAGCGGCACCGGCCACGGCTCCTACCTGACCTCCGCCGCCATGCCCGACTTCTTCACCATCCACGCCGCGAGCCTCGACGATCCCGGCCGCTACCAGCCGCGCATGGTCTTCTACACCGTGAGCGGCCACGCCTGGGACAAGCTCGATCCCGCGCTGCCGAAGTTCGACAGGCTGCCGTCGAAGCTGGACCTGGGGTGAGGGACGGCCGCGCCTCGCCGCGTAATCGATTGCGCAAGCAGGTCGGTGCAGCCTTGGTAAAGGCCGCACCGCACAGAATGAGCTAAAAAGGAATAAAATTTGTACTTTAAATATACCATTACGGTATTATATCACCTATGAATTTCGAGTATGATCCCGTGAAGAGCGCAGCGAACTTGGCGAAGCACGGCATCGATTTCGAGGAATGCCCAATCGCTGTGGGACGACGAGCGGCTGCTCGAAGTTCCGGCGCGGACCGAGGGCGCGCAGCGGTTTCTGGCCGTGGGCCGGATCGGCGCCAGGCACTGGTCGGCGATCTACACGCGGCGAAGCGATGCGATCCGGCTCATCTCGGTGCGCCGCTCGCGTCCAGAAGAGGTGGAACACTATGAAAGCGACTGAGTTCGACAAAGCCTTCGACGAAGGCAAGGACCTGTCTGCTCAACTCGACTGGAAAGCCGCGCGACGTCCGAACGTCGAGATGAAGCGGGTCAACGTCGATTTCCCGGCCTGGGTCGTTTCCGGGCTGGACCAGGAGGCCGAGCGTCTGGGCGTCACGCGCCAGGCGCTCATCAAGGTCTGGATCGCCGAACGCCTCGCACGGCGGCCGTAGGCGCGCTTAACTGCGGCCGTTGTTGGCGATGTAGTAGTCGTAACACGTCAGTGGCCGTGTGTTGCGCGAGGATACAATCCGAAATAGGTGGCTCTCCACAGACTGACTGTATCAGTAGACAACTTGGCCGGCATTCAGCCGGGTCGAAACGTAGATGACCACCATCACGAAACTCGATGTGGCGGAGCGCGAGATCGTGGCCGCCGTTCAATTACTGTTCGATGGCGGCGACCCGATCCCGGTGTATGCGCTGGCCGCGGCCGCGCGTGAGATCACGACGACACTTTGCGAGAAACGCGGCCTGCGGTCGATGATCGACGCCATCCACGAGGATCACCCTCACCTGACTCGAAAGCAGGTCTACCGAGAGGCGTCGAAGCACGCTGCCTTCTTCAAGCATGCCGATCAAGACCCCGATGGGGTGCTGGAAGGCTTCGACCCGACGGAAGCCGACGCCGTCCTGTGGATCGCTTGCTTCGACTTCGGCAGGCTGTGCGGCGGTAAACCAGTTGAGGCCGACGCGTTCGAGCTTTGGTTCCTCGCAGTGCGTGATTTGCTGGAGCCGCTGGGAATCGGCGACATCGAGGAACTGCGCGGCATCACGAAGCTGCCGCGAGCAGCGCAGATCGAGATGGGCAGGAGGTTGCTGACATCGGCGATGGTCGACACACCTGCCAACAAGCACTACTCGACCTAGTGACTACGATGCTGCAGTTCATTGAGAACGACCAGACGTCGTTGGCCGAGTATGTCCGTTCGATTGGTCGAGGACTGATCCTATTCGACGGAAGACCGGCCGCAGGCAAAACCTATCTCGCCAAGTGTGTGGCCCGTCGCCTCGGATGTCCGACACTCGACGGTGACACGTTCCTGCTTGGCAATGGCAAGCCGTTCATGAGCCAGCTCGAGTTCGACAAGCTCGGTGTTGCCATCGACAATGGTCTTGCCGGTTCGCCGTTGCTGTTGCTCTCTTCCGCCTTCGCACGCGCTGTCGCCGACAGATTGAAGCGACAGCCTGCCGCTGTTGTGTGGATCGAAGAAGTGTCGGCGGAAATGCTCGACATCGCGCGCGAGTGCTACGATGACGACGACATCTCTGCCAACGACGCGGTCATCGGTGGTGTGGAGCGTCCCCGTCTGCTCACCGAAGTGGAAGAATACACCGTGACCTATAATGCCCGACTGAGTCCAGATCGGGTGTATCTGAATGTGGTCGACTAACTATCGCGCGTCTCGCCGTGCAATCGATTGCACGGCAGGGCGCTCACAGCTTGTCGGCGCCGGATTTCTTTTTCTTCCGCGCGGCGTCCTCGATTGCCTGCAGCAGGACCGCGTCCGTGTAGGCGATCACGGTCCGCTCCGCCTGCAGGGCTGCCAGAGGCATGAACTCGGTCAGGAACAGATTGGACCGGGCATTCTTCCAGATCAGCGTCCGGCTCGGACGCGGGCGATCCTCGGTCAGGATTTCGTCGATGTCGGCCTTTCCGAATCTTGTCCGATAGGCCTCGACGAGGCTCGCGAAATGCGTGGGATCGGCGATGACCATGATCCTGTAAAGCCGCTCCGCCGTCGCGGCAGATCCCGACGCCGGCGCAAATGTGAAGAAGACTTCGGCATCGTAGCCGCCGACGTTCATCGGGGCGTCCGCCACCACCTTGCCGTTGTCGACGGTGTAGAGGCGGCAGAGCCTGGCGCCGATCGCGGCGGTGTCGCCGGTCGGATCGAGGTTGAGGCCCGAGGCTTTCGCCAGCGGATCGCCGCCGCAGACGAGTCGAGCCGTATCGTTGCCGGGATCGGGATGCCGCAGCTTGCGTACCTCGGCGAGCGTCATGCCAAGCTCGAACCCGCGCAGGCCGAGCGGCTGCGGCAGGCTGCCCGTCGCTGCAGGCGGTTGGGGGGCGGGCGCCGCGCCGGCGGCGTTAGCGTCGGGTGCCTTGGCGATGGGCCAGGGCGGGGCTTTCGGGGCGGAAGGCCGGGGCGACGCGGCGGCACCGCCGGCCGGCGGCGCGCCCGGGCCGTCCTTGACCCGGCGCTTGAGCGCCTGGAAGGTGTCGTTGTCGAGGAAGGTGAGTGCGCCGGAGCCTACGTCGCTCGATTCCTCCTGCAGCACGATGCCGTAGGGCGCGCCATGCCATATCAAGCGCCTGGCGTCGCGGCGCGTGCCGTCCTTGGTCCGTATCGGCACGGTCTCCTCGACGTCGGGCGCGCCGTAGCGGCTTGTCATGGCGGCGGCCATGTCGTCGAACAGCGCCGGCGCGAACGGCGTGCCCATGTGATAGAGCCGCAGCGACGTCGCGGGATCGCCCGACCGCGGCGTGAAGAAGAATGCGACCAGCAGCTTGTGCCGGCCGAACCTCAGGGGAACGGTGTCCCATCGTTCACTGCCGTCGCGCCCGCGTCCGACAGATTTGACGAAGACGCACAGCTCGACGCCGATTCGCGCCAACTCGAGGTCCGGCGCGAGGTCCAGGCCCGCCTGTTTCGCCAGCGCATCGCCGGTGCAGACGAACCGCATGTCGTCGCCCGGCGCCTTGTCGGGATGTCCTTGGCGGCGCACCTCGTCGAGCGTGCTGCCGAGCACGACCCCCTGAAGGCTGGGCGGCCCGCGCAAGGAGTCGGCGCGGGCGGGCGAGCCGGACAGCAACGGCAGCAACAGCAGAGGCAGGAGAAACCGGATCATCGCGTGCCTGCTCCCCGCGGCGCTCACAGTTTGTCGGCGCCGGATTTCTTGACCTTCTCGGCCAGCCCTTCGACGAGCTTGAGAAGCGGCCAGTCGCTGTAGGCGATCTCCAGCGTATTGCCCGGACCTGCATCCGACACTTCGATCATGAAGATTCCGTTCTTGTCGCTCCTCCAGTCGAGCATGCGTACCTGCCGCTTGCTCCTGTCGTCGGGCACCTTCTGGTCGGTCGTGGCCTCGCCGTACTTGCGGAGAAGGGCGAGCAGCATCTCGTGGAAATTGGCGGTGTGCGAGGAGACGGAAATGCTGAAGAGGCGTTCGGAGGTCGCCGGCGTGTCCGACTTGGGCGTGAAGAAGAACCGGACGATGGAGTCGTAGCCGGCGACGTCCATCGACGCGTTCCGTATCCGGTATTTGCCGAGGACATAGAAGCCGCAGACCTTCATGCCGATCGCGGTGTGATCCCTGGAGAAGGGGTCGAGGGCGATGTCCAGCTCCGCGCCCAGCTCGTCGCCGGTGCAGACCAGTTCGATCTTGCCCGCAGGCTTGTCGGGATGGGGCAGTTTGCGGACGTCGGCCAGCGTCATGCCGAGATTGAAGCCGCGCAGCCCGAGCGGGTTGGGCAGGTCTTTTGCGAAAGACGGCGTTGCGAGCAGCACGCCCGCCAGCGTCGCCAGCAGCGCCATCGGTAAAAGCAGCCTGCGCCTGCGCATCGGTCCTCCGCCTGTCATCGTTTCTTGTCCGTACCGGGTTTGGCTTTGGCATCCGTCGAGGCCGTGACCATCTGGCTCAGCGCCTTGTCGACATAGGCGACGCTCGACGATTTCGATGGCTCGGTGTTGATCATCAGCGCCGCCTGGCCGTTCTGCCATACCTGGAGCTGTCCGAGACGCACATTGGGTGGGCCGAGCTGGGCGGTGTAGGCCGCGACCAGATCGTCGAAGTCCGTCAGGCCGGCTTTCGCCAGGATCAGGTAGAGACGCTCGGAGACAGCTGGATCGTCGGACTTCGGCGTAACGAGGAAAGTGACTTCGGCATCGCGGCCGCCGACCTTCAGGGGAACGTTGCGCTTGCCGTCGCCGACGCTATCGAAGAAGCGACAGCCCTTGACGCCGATCTCGCGCAACGGCTCGCCCGGCAGCAGGGCGATGTCGTCGGCCTTCGACAGGCCGTCGCCGGAGCAGATCAGCTTGGCCTTGGTCGCCGCCGGACCCGCGGCCGGACCGGGAAACTTCTGCCCGCGAACCTCGGCCAGTGTCATGCCGAGGTTGAAGCCATGCAGGCCGAGCGGGTTGGGAAGGCCCTGGGCCTGTGCAGGGGCGGCGACGGCCAGCAGCAGCGTAGCGATTGCCAGCGGCAGAACGAGTCTCGGCATGTTTCCTCTAGGCACTCTTATTATTATCCGCCCCGCCGGGGTCGGCCGGCAGGGTGGTTGTATCATGGTCGGTATTATCCTGTATGGGTTGTTCCCGGCAGGATTATGGCCGGCAGAGGCCTCACACTGTCTTGGCCCAGTCGCGCAGGACGTACTTCTGGACCTTGCCGGTCGAGGTCATCGGCAGGTCGCGGAAGACGACGTGGCGGGGGCACTTGAAGCTCGCGAGGTGGGCGCGGCAGTGGGCGACGATCTCCTCGGCCGTGGCCTTGGCGCCGGGCTTCAGCACCACGAAGGCGCAGGGCGTCTCGCCCCACTTCTCGTCGGGCTTGGCCACGACGGCGACGTTGCCCACGGCAGGATGCGCCATGATCACGCCCTCGACCTCGATGGTCGAGATGTTCTCGCCGCCCGAGATGATGATGTCCTTCGAGCGGTCGCGCAGTTCGATGTAGCCGTCCTCGTGCAGCACGCCGAGGTCGCCGGAATGGAACCAGCCCTGCGCGAAGGCGTCCCTGGTGGCGGCCGGGTTCTTGAGATAGCCCTTCATCGTGAGGTTGCCGCGGAACATCACCTCGCCCATGGTCGTGCCGTCGCGCGGCACCTCCTTCATGGTCGTGGGGTCCATCACCGTCACGCCGTCCTGCGCGGTGTAGCGCACGCCTTGCCGGGCCTTGAGCGCGGCGCGTTCGTGCGCGGGCAGCTCGTTCCACTCTTCATGCCAAGAGCAGATCGTCGCCGGGCCGTAGACTTCGGTGAGGCCGTAGACGTGCGTGACGCGGAAGTTCTCCTTCTCCAGCGCCTCCAGCACGGCGGCGGGCGGCGGGGCGGCGGCGGTCATGAACTCCACCTTGCGCTTCAGCGGCCGGCGCTCGGCGGACGAAGCGCCGATGATGAACTGCATGATGATCGGCGCGCCGCACATGTGGCTGACATCGTGGTCGGCCAGTGCATCGAAGATCGGCTTGGCCGCGGCGCGGCGCAGGCAGACGCTGGTGCCGGCGACCAGCGCCAGCGTCCACGGGAAGCACCAGCCGTTGCAGTGGAACATCGGCAGGGTCCAGAGATAGACCGGATGCAGGCCCGTCGGCCATTGCGTGGCGTTGCCGTAGGCCGAGAGCGTGGCGCCGCGATGGCTGTAGACCACGCCCTTGGGGTTGCCTGTGGTGCCCGACGTGTAGTTGAGCGAGATCGCGTTCCATTCGTCGGCCGGATAGGCCCAGACGAAATCCTCGCGGCCGGTGTCGAGAAACTCCTCGTAGGTCGTGTCGCCGATCTGGGCGCGGTCCTCGCAGGCGGGATCGTCGATGTCGACCACCAGCGGCTGGACCTTGGCAATCGCCAGCGCCTCGGTGACGACGCGATGGAATTCGCGGTCGACCAGCAGCACCTTGGTCTCGCTGTGGTCGAGGATGAAGGCGATCATCGCCGCATCGAGGCGCGTGTTCAGCGAGTTCAGCACGCCGCCGGTCATCGGCACGCCGAAATGCGCCTCGTACATCTCGGGGATGTTGGGCGCCATGATCGCCACCGTGTCGCCGGTGCCGATGCCGACCTTGACCAGCGCCGAGGCGAGCCGCCGGCAGCGCGCATAGGTCTCCGCCCAGCTCTGGCGGCGCGCGCCGTGGATCAGCGCGACGCGATCGGGATAGACGCCGGCGGTGCGCTCGATGAACTGCAGCGGGGTGAGGGGCGCGTAGTTGGCCGGCGTCCTGTCGAGGTCGCGCTCGTAGATGTTGTGGGCGGCCAGCGCCGTCTTGTGCGAGACCGGCCGCGGCGTCGCCAGCCGTGCGACCGACGGCCGGCTCTTGACCGAGCGGCGCAGGCCGGGACGGGCGAGCGACTTCGGCGCGGCCTTGGGCACAGCGGGTTTCCGGGCGGCGGGTTTCCGCGCTGCGGCCTTCGGTGCGGCCGGCTTCCTGGCGACCGGCTTCCTGGCCACCGGCTTCTTGGCCGCCGGCTTCTTGGGGATCGACTTGCGGGGCGCGACCTTCCGCTTCGGCGCGGCAACTTTCTTGACCTTCGTCGCGGCCTTCTTCCGGCCGCTGCCTTTACCCGTCTTACGCTTTGCCATGATCGCTTCCGTCTGCCTCCTCGAAGACGGGCACTTTCTCACATGCCGCGGGGAGCCGCGATAGTCTTGGTGGGGCCGGGGGCTTGCCGAACCAACGGGTTTGGCGGATTTATGCGGCCGAGAGTCGGGGACATCGAGTATGACGATAGACGCGCCGGTTCCGGCTGCTTCGGGCAAACCGAATCGACGCCGCGGGATGCTGCGGCGGATCGCCTATGTTCGACGCAACCGCTGCAGCGTGCTGCTCGGCATGCTCTGCCTGCTGATCGTGCTCAGCCCGCTGATCGGCGGGTCGGCGGTCGGCGGCGCCGTTCTCGTCGGCGCCCTGGTCTCCATCCTGGTGGTGGCGCTGTGGGCGCTGCGCGTGCGCCGCAAGGCGGTGCTCAGTGCGGCGCTGCTGGGCTTCATCGCCGTCGATGCAGTGGCGCTGCGCGGCATCGGCGGCTCGCTGCTGGTGAACATCTCCATCGTGGCGATGACCGTCACCCTGCTGATCGTCACGGTCGCGCTGCTGCGCTACGTGCTCGACTGGCACGTCATCACCGTCGACAAGGTGTTCGGCGCGATCTGCGCCTATGTGCTGATCGCCTTCACCTTCGCCAGCCTGTTCGCGCTGCTGCAGGTCTTCGAGGCGCACGCCTTCGCCCACAACCAGCCCGGTAGCCACCTGACCTGGGTGGACCTGATGTATTTCTCGTTCACCGTGCTGACTTCGACCGGCTTCGGCGAGATCACGCCGCGCACCGGCATGGCGCGCAGCCTGATCATCCTCGAACAGATCGTCGGCGTGATGTACGTCGCCTTCCTGGTCGCCCGGCTGGCCAACCTCTACGGCCTCGCCCGCGCGCCGAAGTAGGAGCGTTCTTCTCCTCCCCATTCAAATGGGGAGGTGCCTCGTCCTACGAGGCGGAGGGGTCATGCCCCTTTCGCCGCTCTGACCCCTCCGCCCGCGAAGACGCGGGCACCTCCCCATTTGAATGGGGAGGCAGTTGAGTCCCAGCTACTCCAGCTTGATGTCCAGCTCCTTCAGGAGCTTCGCGAAGTAGGCCTGGTCGTCACGCACCTGGAGGGAATGCCGGGGGCACGAACCCCCACCTCATCCTGAGGAGCGGTCCGAAGGGCCGCGTCTCGAAGGATGGGCACGAGCAGCTTGCCTGAGGCCGACCCTTCGAGACGCCGCACTTCGTGCGGCTCCTCAGGGCGAGGGTTTACTCCAGCTTGATGTCCAGCTCCTTCAGGAGCTTCGCGAAGTAGGCCTGGTCGTCACGCACCTGGGCGGCGAACGTGTCGTAGGGCTGATGCTCGACGTTCTGCGCCACCATCAGCAGATTCTCCCTGATCTCCGGCAGCGCGGCGACCTGGCCCGCCGCGTCGGACAGCCGCTTCAGCACCGGCTCGGGCGTGCCCCGGGGCGCGAACAGGCCGAACCAGCTGCGCGCGCGAAACCCCTTGAGGTCGAGCCCGGCTTCGGCGGCGGTCGGCGTATCGGGCAGGTCGGCCAGCCGCACCGGCCCGTCGACGATCACGGCGCGCACCTTGCCGGCCTTGGCATAGGGCACGAAGGAGGGATCGAAGACCATCTGGATGCGGCCGTCGAACAGGTCGCCGGTGGCGTCGACGATGGTCTTGTAGGGCGCGTGCTGCATCTCGATGCCGGCGGCGTGCGACAGCACCTCGCCGGTGAGATGCGTGATGGTGCCGAGCCCGGAGGAGCCGAACCAGAACTTGCCGGGATTCTGCTTGGCGAGCGCCACGAACTCGGCCCACGTCTTCGCGCCCAGCGCATTGGTGATCGTCACCACGAGGATCGGCATGGACAGCCGCGCCACCGCGACGAGATCGTCGGGATTGTACGGCACCTTGCGCGCCGCCGGCGTGATGGCGAGCACGGCCGTCGGCGCGAGCAGCAGCGTGTAGCCGTCGGGCGGGCTGGTCGCCACCATCTGCGCGCCGACGCCGCCCGACGCGCCGGGCTTGTCCTCGACGACGATCTGCTGGCCGAGCACGCCGCTCATCATCTCGGCATAGAGCCGCGCCACGTGATCCGCCGACCCGCCGGGCCCATAGGGCACGATCAGCCGGATCGGCTTGGCGGGCCATGCCTGCTGCGCACGGGCGGAGGGTGAGACGAGGCTAGATGAGGCGAGGGCGGCGAGCGAGCCGAGGGCGACGGTGCGACGGCGGATCATCGTCTTCACTTCCTCCTCTTTGCTTCTTCGTCTCCCATCAGAGCGGCGCGCAATTGATTGCACAAGCCGGCACCGCTTGCCCGGCGGAATTTCCCGCGATGTCGCCCGACGGCTCCGCAGCGCACCGCCCCGGCAGGAGCGGACCGGGGATATCCGGCAGGAGATTGTGGACATACAAGAAATACGCGGTAAAGTAGTCGCGCCGTTTCTTGAAGCTCGGGGGAGAAATCAAGATGCCGGTCTTTACCCTGCGTGCGCTGCAAACGCTGGCAGCGTCATTTGTCGCGCTCCTTCTCGCGGGATGCGAGAGCGCGGCGCCACCGCCCATAGACGTGCGGGCCATCGGCCAGGTTCAGGCCGAGATCAAGAAGCAAGTCGGGATGTACGTACTGGCCGCGCGGGCGGAGCCGGTTCTCATCATGATCGACGGAAAATACGTCGACATCCGCGAAAGGAAGGAACTGTTCTGGTGCGGCGACGGGAGCATCGATTACGACATCTCGGAAGTGAAGGCCCGGCTCACGACATCGCTGGTTACCAGCGCGGGCTTCAGCCTGGACCTGAAAGCGCCCACCCCGATAACCGCCGGTGGCGGCCTTGGCTTCACCCGCAGCGTCGATAACAGCCAGGCTCTCGAATACAATCTCTGGCCGCTCGGTCCGTCGCTGCAACCCGACGAATTCAAGAACGAACGCAATCCCAGTCCCGAAGCTCTGGCGACGGCGCCGATTGCGCAGGTCCTGCTCGGTCTGCGCCAGGCCCAGATCACCGGCGCGACCAGGATCAACTACGTCACGGGGGAGCAGCGTCCGCCGCAACCCTGCTTCAGCAACTTCGATCCGGCCAAGCCGGCGGCCGATGCCGGCCACACCTTCACCGTCGGCCTGACCGTGACGACCAGTGTGGACGGCAAGGTTTCGGTCGGCGTGTCGGTGCTTGAACTGGGAGCCTCGGCAGGGGCCAAGACTGCGACCGGGCATTCGCTTACGGTCAAGTTCGTCCAGCGCGGCCTGGAGGAGATGCAACAGGCGCGCGATCGCGTCGAGGCCGAGTGCAAGCCTCCCAACCGCGAAAGCCCGGCCTGCAAGAAGGCGACCGCTGAATACAAGAAGAAGCTGGAGGAAAGTTCTATCGGCACGATGAAGAAGGGGGAGACGCGTGTCTTCAAATGAGGCCGGGCCCGGCGCTCACTTCACCAGGTTGAACGACTCCAGGAACCGCCGCGTGTCGGCTGCCTGTTCGATGCCGGGCGGGCCTTCGACGACGAGCTGGTAGAGGCGGCCGCGCACCCAGTAGATGCGGGCGACGGAGACGTTGCCGCCGGCCTGCACGACCGTGAACTGGCGGCCTTCCGAGCGGCCGAGCTGGAGCTTCTTCTCGTCGCGCCAGCTGTTGCCGGCGGCGGCGCCGTTGCGGACCTGCGTCAGGATCGCGTCGGCCGCGGCGTTCCTGGTCACGCTGGCGGGATAGTCGACATAGGAGGCGACATAGGCCACGCCGTCGACCACGGTCGTGGCCTCCATCATGGGCACGGTGGTGCCGGCGCCGGTCGGCACGGAAACGGTGCCGGTCTTCGGGATCGCCGGCATCTCGACGCGATAGCGGCCGCCGTTCGGCTTGTATTCGATCCAGCGCGTCGGATTGTAGGTCTGCGCGACCGCGGCCGCGCCGGCGAGCAGCAATATTGCCGTCGAGGCGAGGGTCGCCACGAGTCGGATCATGGCTTCACGAGCGCGAAGGAATCGAGGAAGCGGCGGGTGTTGGGCGCGTCGGCGACATCCAGGCCGAGGCCCAGAACCGAAACCTGGAAAAGACGATTGTCGAACCAGACCACGCGCATGACGATCGCGAGGTTGTTCCGCGCGGCAACGACGAAGTCACGGGCCGGCGCGCCGCCGACGGTGAGGGCCGTGTCGCGTCGCAGCTCGCCGTGGGTAGCGATGTCGCTGCGCAGACCTTCGAGCAGCTTCTCCGGTGGCACGCCGCGGCCGACGTCGGGCGGGTAGTCCATGTAGAGGACAGAGTAGTCGGCCTTCTTGGGCACGCGAACGGACGCTTGCGTCTGCTTGGCGATGCGGCCGTTGTTGATCTTGACATCGTCGGTCTTGACCGTGGGCGTCCCCGGCATCTCGACCCGGAAGCTGCCGCCCGCGGGGTGGTACTCGGTCCAGGTCTGTGCGCCGGCTCCCATGCTGCCGAACGCAAGCGCTGCCGCCACGCCGAAACTGCCGACAAACCACACCACGAAACGTCTGAACATCGCGCGCGCTCTTAAACCTTGGTCGAAGCGGCATAGTTCCACATCCGGATTGCAGCGGTCCATGGCCGGGGTTAAGCCTGGCTCGACGCAGAACGAAAACCTGCCGGCGGCAGGGGAGGAAAACACCATGGCGGTCGGGGACAAGTATCGCGCGGTGCATGCGCGCTCGCTGAGCGATCCGGAAGGTTTCTGGGCCGAGCAGGCGGCGACCATCGACTGGTCGCGGCGCTGGGACAAGGTGCTCGACGGCGCCAACCCGCCCTTCTACCGCTGGTTCGAGGGCGGCGAGCTGAACGCCAGCCATAACGCGCTCGACCGTCACGTCGAAGGTGGGCGCGCCGACCAGACGGCGCTGATCTACGACTCGCCGCTGACGGGTACGAAGACGCACTTCACCTATCGCGAGATGCGCGAGCGGGTAGCGCTGATCGCCGGCATGATCGCCGCCCAGGGCGTGGGCAAGGGGGATCGCGTCATCCTCTACATGCCGATGATCCCCGAGGCGGTGATGGCGATGCTCGCCTGCGCGCGGCTGGGGGCGGTGCATTCCGTCGTGTTCGGCGGGTTCGCCGCCAAGGAGCTGGCGAGCCGCATCGACGACTGCGCGCCCAAGCTGATCCTGACCGCCTCGTGCGGCATCGAGCCCAACCGCATCGTGCACTACAAGCCGATGGTCGACGAGGCCATCGCGATGGCGGCGCACAAGGTGCCGCGCGTGATCCTGCTGCAGCGGCCGCAGGCCGCGGCGTCGATGGAGACGGGCCGCGACCTCGACTGGAACGAAGCACTGGCTGCCGCCACGCCGCATGCGTGCGTGCCGGTGAAGGCGACCGACCCGCTCTACATCCTCTACACGTCGGGCACGACCGGCCAGCCCAAGGGCGTGGTGCGCGACACCGGCGGCTACTGCGTGGCGCTGTCGTGGTCGATGAAGAACCTCTACGGCGTGCAGCCGGGCGAGGTTTATTGGTGCGCCTCGGATATCGGCTGGGTCGTGGGTCACAGCTACATCGTCTACGGCCCGCTGATCCACGGCGCGACGACGATCCTCTACGAGGGCAAGCCGGTCGGCACGC
>JAIUOY010000077.1:0-5143 GCA_020160995.1 Pseudomonadota bacterium
TCGACGGCGGGGCCGAGGGTGCCGGGGGTGACACGTTCGTCATCAACGGCAACGTCACGTCGGAGACCTACACGATCTATACGCGGGCGGCATGGGACGCGCTGCCCGGCAACTCGACCGTCGGCATGCATGCCGCGACGGAGATCGTGGTTACGCGGAATGGTTCCGGCAGCGCCGCCATCATCGCAGAGCTGCGGGACATCGAGGAAATCCGCATCAATGGAGTCGATCCCAGTGGGACCGGAACCGCCGGCAACGACACGTTCAGTGTCGTTGGCGACTTCTCCGGCACGAGCCTGCGCCTCAACACCATCACGATCGACGGCAGCGAGGGCAACGATACGATCGATATCTCTGCCCTCTTGTCGGCTCACCGCATTGTCTTCCGGTCGAACGGCGGCAATGACACCATCGTCGGTGCCTTGCGGTCCCAGGACGTCATCGAGCTGCCGGAGGGGGCGGATCCCGCGGCCTACGTGCTGACGACCAACGAAAACGGCACGAAGACGCTGGCATCGGGCAGTCACTCCGTGACGTTTACCGGCGAGGTACCCGCGGTGTTCCGGGGGGACAACGACGACGACGGATGTGGCGACGATGGCGAGGACGATGTCGATACCGACCTGACTCCGGGCGCCCGCCAGGGAACGGCTCAGTCCGATGTGTTGGTCGGCACCGTGGCGGAGGACACCATCATGGCCCTTGCCGGCGACGATGTGGTCCTGGGCAAGGAAGGCGCGGATGCGATTTCGGCCGGCGAGGGCGCGGACCTGGTTCGCGGCGGCGACGGGCGTGACGTCGTCTTCGCCGGAGCAGGCGACGATCAGGTGTTTGGCGGTGCCCAGGCGGACCTGATCTACGGCGATGCCGGTGCCGACCGCTTGTTCGGTGACGAAGGCAACGACTTCATCACCGGCGGCGCCGGGGACGACACCGTCTTCGGCGGTGCCGGCAACGACCTGATCGTGGCCGAGATCGGCGACGGCAACGACGTGTACTTCGGCGACGACAGCGATGGCGGCACGGGCAACGATACGCTCGATGTTTCCGCTGCGACGGTCGCTGTCACCGTGAACCTCGGCAGCGGTCCGCTCGCAAAGGGCAGCGTCTACAGCAGCCAGACCGGCTCGGACACGATCTGGGGAGTGGAGAACGTCTATACCGGCTCCGGCAACGACACGATCGCGGCGAGCAACGCGGTCAACGTGATGGATGGCGGAGCGGGGAACGACACGTTCAAGTTCCACTCGACCTCGGCGGCGGATGGCGACGTCATCCTGCTCTTCGAGCCGGGCGATCGCCTCGATCTCTCGGGCATCGATGCCAACACGACGGCGGCGGGCGATCAGGCGTTCACGATCGTCACCGGAGCGGCAGCCACGGCCGCGGGGCAACTGGCCGTCTCCTTCGAGTCGCGAGCCGACGGCGATTTCACCATCGTGCAAGGCAACGTCGACGGCGGTAACGGTCCGGACTTCACGATCCAGATTGCTGGCCACCAGAACCTGAACAATCAGAACGTGATTGGCTAACGCCTTTCGGGAGACTGGAGATGGACCTCGATCCATCTCCAGTCGGCCGGCTTCCAGCTTCCTCTGATCGAATGCTCGTCACATGGCCAAGGCAAAAGAACTGACCCCGGCGAAGCAGCGCCATCTGGCGGAGCTCACAGGCGGCTTCCGAGGCATCGTCCTGTTTCTGCTGGTGATATCGGGCCTCATCAACATCCTGGCGTTGACCGGCTCGATCTACATGATGCAGATCTATGACCGCGCGTTGACGAGCGGGAGTATTCCGACGCTCGTCGTGCTGTCCGCCCTGGCCATCGGCCTCTACATGTTTCAGGGCGGTTTCGATGTCATCCGGTCGCAGATCCTGGTTCGCGTCGGCGCGCGCCTGGACAAGAAGATTGCTCCGCTGGCACATCGCGTGGCGATCGATATGCCGCGATTCGGATTCTCCACCTCCGAAGCTCTGGAGCGCGGACGGGACGTCGATACGGTGCGTGGGTTCCTGGGCAGCCAGGGGCCGACGGCGCTTTTCGATTTGCCGTGGATGCCGGTCTACATCGCCTTCGTCTACTTCCTGCATCCGCTGCTCGGGGCGGTGACGCTTGCGGGCGCGGTGATTCTCACCGTGCTGACCGTGATCAGCGAAATCCTCACCAAGCGCCTGAACGTCTCCACGCGCAAGGCAGCGCTGGTGCGCAACACCATTGCCGACTCGAATGCCCGAAATGCCGAGGTCATCAAGGCGATGGGCTTCTCCGGGCGTGCCGTGAGCCGTTTCAACGACGCGAACAGCCAGCATCTGGAATTGCAGACGAAGGCGAACGACATCGGCGGCACGTTTGCGGCGATCTCGCGCGTCCTGCGCATGCTGCTTCAGTCCGGTCTTCTCGGCCTGGGCGCCTATCTTACGATCATCAACGAGCTGACGGCAGGCGCTATCATCGCGTGCTCGGTGGCCTCGGCGCGCGCGCTTGCTCCGGTCGACCTGGCGATCGGCAACTGGAAGGCGTTCGTGGCGGCGCGCATGGCCTATCACAGGCTGCGCGACACGGTGATTGCCCTCGTGTCGGCCGATCAGCCCATGAAGCTGCCGGCCCCCCAGCAGGGCCTTCTCGTGGACAAGGTCACGATTGCTGCTCCCGGTTCGGGCCAGGTCGTGTTGAGCGAGATCGCCTTCGAGTTGCTGCCGGGGCAGGCCTTGGGGATCATCGGTCCCAGCGCCGGCGGCAAGACGACCATGGCGCGAGCCCTTACCGGCATCTGGCCGGTATTGCGCGGCGCCGTAAGACTGGATGGTGCCGACCTCACGCAATGGCGGGAAGAAGAAATCGGTCAGCATATCGGCTATCTGCCGCAGGAGGTCGGGCTGATGGACGCCACGATCGAAGAGAACATCAGCCGTTTCGAGCCGGATCCCGACCATCGGAAAGTCATCGAAGCGGCTCGCGCCGCCGGCGTCCACGACATGATCGTGAGATTGCCGGATGGCTATCGCACGCAGCTGGGCGCGCAGGGAAGCGCGCTGTCCGCAGGGCAGCGGCAACGCATCGCCCTGGCGCGCGCACTGTACGGCAATCCGTTCGTCGTGATCATGGACGAGCCCAACTCGAACCTTGACGGTGAGGGTGAGGAAGCCCTGACGCGGGCTATCGAGGGAATCAAGGCGCGCCGAGGTATTGCCATCGTGATCGCGCACAGGCCAAGCGCATTGGTCGCGGTGGATCTGATAGCAGTGGTGCAAAACGGCCGCATGACCGCCTTCGGCACGAAGGCAGAGATCATGTCGCCGGGCAGCCAGGCTTCGACGAAGCCATCTGCGCCGATACTCAAGCCTCAACTGCGGCGGCCAGCATGATCAAGATCCAGGCTCTCAAGGAAGAACCATCCAAGCCCAAATCGGGGCGGGAAGCCTATGAACCCGAGGAGCGCAAGAAAAGCCGTGCTCCGCTCTTCTTCCTGATCGCGCTCACCGGGTTCTTCGTCTACCTGAAGAGCTTCCTGACGTCTGGAACCGAAGCCGCGTCCGAGTCGGCGCGCGACGAGGCGCGGGCCAAGGACCGGGAGAGCTCGGGGGCGCCGGTCGACGAAAAGCTTCCGCCATTGGGCAGCAGCGGGAGCGAGGAACCGGAGGGATCGTCCGACAACGTCGTCCAGATGCCGCCGCGGCTGAAGATACCGGGCGATTCCATTGCGAGCTTTCTTGCGAGCGACGCGCCGCCGCTCGACTTTCCCAAGACCAACTCGGTGATGCCGAATGATCGGGGGCAGCCCAGCAATGACAATCAATCATCGGGCCCGCCGCCGGTTAGCGTCAAGCCTGGCGAGCCCGGTCCCGGTAAAGGTGGTGGAGGAGGCGGCGATAGCGGATCCAGTGGGGACCCCGGCGGCCCTCGCCCGCCAGGGCCGGGGACCAACGAACCCGGCAATCGGGCGCCGCGCCTGTCTGGCGCCGTCCGGCTCCCTGATCTCGTGGGCTGCAGCGCTTATTTCATTCCTGTGTTGGCCCTGCTTGCCGGGGCGACCGACGCAGACGGCGATCAGCTGAAGCCAATCCTTGTCTCTGCGTCGTCCGGCAAGCTGGAAGCGGCGGAAGGCGGCGGTTGGTTCTACACACCCGAAGACGGACTGCTGGGCGAGGTCACTCTCCGCTTCCATGTTTCCGATGGCATCGAAGCCGTTGAACAGGTGGCCTATTTCAGTGTTGTCGAAGCACCGTCGATCGTCGGCAGCGATCTCGACGACAATCTGCTGGGCACGCAATGCGGTGAATTGATCGACGGGCGGGGCGGCGACGACAACATCGATGCCGGCGGCGGCCGGGATACGGTGATTGGCGGCAGCGGTGACGATCACATCGTGGCTGGTCGAGGCGACGACGTCGTGCACGGAGGCGACGGCAACGACATCGTCTTCGCAGGCGAAGGCAACGACATCGTGTTTGGTGGCCGCGGGAACGACCGTCTCTTCGGGGAAGACGGCAACGATACCATCTACGGCGGAGAGGGCGACGATCTCATTGCCGGAGGCAAGGGCGACGACATCCTTTTCGGCGATGCGGGGGCCGATGTCATTGCCGGAGATGCCGGCGACGACACGTTGGATGGCGGCGACGGAGACGACAGCCTGGACGGCGGCACCGGCAACGATGTCCTGCTGGCGGGGGCCGGCGACGATCATGCCTTGGGTGGTGACGGCGACGATGTCGTGTCGGACGGCTCGGGGGCGGACATCGTCGAAGGGGGCGACGGGGACGATCACGTAGTCGCCTCGGCAGACGGCGAGTCGGATCGATACGATGGCGGGGCCGGCGAGGATACGCTGGATTACTCCTCCGCCACCCTGAGCGTCTTCGTCGACGTCGGACAATCGATCGGCGATAGCGCTGAATTCGGCCGCGATGCTGTCTCCGGCTTCGAGAAGATCATCGGCGGTGCGGGTGACGACCATCTCGTTGCCGGGAATTCGTCGATCACCCTGGAGGGAGGTCAGGGTGATGATACGTTCGAGTTCCGCCGCCGCGACGACGACCATCGACCGGATTCGGTACGCAAGATAACGGATTTCACGGTCGGGGACCGGATCGTCGCGGCCCGCTTCGAGATACGCCATCGCGATGATGACGACGATGGCGA
>JAIUOY010000078.1:0-67500 GCA_020160995.1 Pseudomonadota bacterium
AGTTGCGGTCTCCTCCCGCGTCAGCGCCTATTCAGGCCACAGTTCAACGACGGCGCAAACATGCAAGGACCTCATCGCCGCCTGCCATCAGTGGGGCAACTGGCATGAGATCCTTCGCTTCGCTCAGGATGACAAGAGGACGGGGAGGCAAAGACTCAATCCTCCTCCCCCCCGTCAACGGGGGAGGTGCCTCGCCTTGCGAGGCGGAGGGGTCATGCTCTCTCTCGCCCGACACATGCCCCCTCCGCCCCTGATGACAGGGGCACCTCCCCATTTGAATGGGGAGGTAGATTGATGACGCTGCCCTACTCCGTGTCGCCTAAAAACCGTTCCTGGCCGAGGTGGATGTGCAGGACGAACTGGCTCATCGCGTAGGCGTTCTGCAGTTGCGTGGCGGTGTCGTTGCGGTGGTAGCGCGCGCCCTGGTCGACCACCGGGTTGCCGCCGAAATCCTGGTTGGTGTCGGCGATGTCGTGGAACGCCTCGTGGATCAGGATGGTCGGCCGCAGCAGCGGGCCCGCCACGCCATAATCGAGGTTGATGTAGCTGTGGCCGTCGCGCGGCGTCGGCGTGTCGGCAAAGCCGCCGCTAGTGCCCTGCCGCAGCCAGGCGCGCGCCGAGAGCAGGCGGCTCGACACCTGCGCCAGGCTGTTGCGCACCGCGCGCGCCACGCGGTCGAGGTCGGGCCCGGCCGTCACCTTGTAATGCCGGTCGAGCGCCGCGAGGCCGAGCGTCCGCCGTGGCGTGGCCGCACCGCTGATCACGTCGTCGAGCGCTTCCTTCGCGGCGAGCCGCATGCCGCTCGCGGCGGGCACGGCGGCCAGCGCCATGTCGAGCGTCGATTGCGCCGCGCCGGCCAGCTGCTTGGCCGCGCCGCCGCCGGCGCTGGTGCCCGTGCCGCCTGCGCCGCCGAAACCGGCCGGGATCGCGAAGGCGAAGAAGAACGGCTTGGGCGGCGGCCGGCCGGCGGGCACATAGGTGCAGCCGCAGCGCTTGCGCACCGCCTGGCGTCCCGTCATCTCGCGGTCGAGCGCGGCGAGGGTCGTGCGGCCGACGACGCTGTCGGGCATGGTCCGGTAGCATTCGTGCCCGAGGCCGCGCCGGCGCTTGTAGGCCAGCACCGCCGCCGCCGTGGTCGGGCCGTAGGCATCGGCCTCCAGTTCGGCCGCCGCGATGCGCGCATCGTCGAGCAGCATCAGCGCGAGCTGGATCTTCTCGACATGTGGGCCGCTGGTGCCCGGCAGGACGGGCGCGCTGTCGCGGCTGGCCGCGCCCTCCAGCCGCACATCGCTGCGAAAGAATTCCGACCGAAGCGGCATGGCGATCTCCCCGCGCGGCTGTCCGCCCGCCGAGCTTCCCACAGCCAACCGGCGACGTGAAGCCGATGGCGCCCTCTTCGCCTCCCCATTCAAATGGGGAGGCCAATGACTCCTCGCCTGCTTCTCTTGTCGTCCTGAGCGAAGCGAAGGACGACAGGAAACGCAATCTTCACCTCCCCTTTCAAACGAGGAGGCGGATGAGGCTTCCTCATTTGAAGGCGAATGAGGAAAGCGACTATAGAGAGCGCCCTCCGGTCCAACAGGTTTCTTCCGTGTCCCTTTCCGCGCGCGTGACGTGGCGCAGTTTTCAGGCGGGCGCGTTGCGCATGGTCCTGCCGGGCCTGGCTTCGCTGCCCTTCGGCATCGGCTTCGGCGTCGCCGCCGCACAGAAAGGCCTCAGCGCCTTCGAGACGACGTTGATGAGCTTCACCGTCATGGCCGGCACCAGCCAGATGGTGGCGCTCGACATCTGGGCGCAGCCGCTGCCGCTGGTGGCGCTGTTCGTCTCGGTGTTCGTGGCCAACCTGCGCTACTTCGTGATGGGCGCCGCGTTGCAGCCGCACCTGCCGCATCTGCCGTGGTGGCAGCAGCCGCTGGTCTGGTACGTCACCGTCGACCAGAACTGGGCGATCAACATCGCGGAGTATCGCCGCGGCCACGGCGACCTCGGCAAGTTTTTAGGCGGCGGCTTCGTCATGGCGTGCATCTGGTCGGGCTCGACCCTGCTCGGCCATCTCGCGGCCGGCGGCGTGTTGAGCGATCCCACGGCGGCGCGCCGGCTCGGCCTCGACTTCGTGGGCGTCGCGGTGTTCGTCGTGGTGGCCACGATCCTCTTTCGCGGCAAGCGCGACCTCGCGCCGTGGGGCGTCGCCATCGCCGTGGCGCTCGCGTCTAAATGGGCGATCGGCGGCAACTGGTACATCGTGATCGGCGGCCTGGCGGGCGGCCTCTACGGCGCGCTGCGCGATTACAGGAAGACACCGCCCGGGAAGGCAACGTCGTGAGCGCGAGCCCGGAAAACCTCGTCGCCATCTTCGTGATGGCGCTGGCGGCGATGGCGGCCAAGGGCGGCGGCTTCGTGGCCATGCGCTGGCTCGGCCGCCATCGCTTCGTCTCGGCATTGCTGGATCATGCGCCGGGCGCCGTGCTGGTGTCCGCGGCGGTCGTGCCCCTCACACAGGCGGGCGGCGCCTATTGGGCGGGCGCGGTGGCGGCCGCCGTGCTGACGCGCACGGCGGGCGGATTCACGCCGGGCCTGTTCGGCGCGGTCGGCGCCGTCGCCCTGGCGAGATGGGCCGGTCTCTAGAACGAAAGAGACAGAGCCGGCAAAAGGAAGAACGGGAGTTTAATGGGGCGGCGAGGCGCCGCTCAGTCGGACGATCTCGTCCTTGATCAACAGTTTTCGCTTCTTGAGGCTGCAGATCGCATCGTCGTCGGGATGGGGACGCGTGCTCTCCGCGTCGATCGCGTGTTCCAGCGAAGCATGCTTGGCTTTGAGCGCTTCGATGTGGTCCACGGTGCTCATAGGCGACCTCCGAGCTGGTTGTGGATGGCTGACTCTGACTCCTGTTGGAGGGCGTGTCACGCCGAATCAGACATGGGGTGCGGTGACCATCCGCGCCTGTGTATAACCGCCGCAGGCGTTCGCCCCCGCCGCAAGAAAGGGTCCGCAAAACGGCGCTTTTCCAAGCGTTGCGCGCGGCAACCCGCGCCCGCGACGGGGCTGCAGCTCGGGCCGGATTGTAAGGTTGGACTTGTAAGGTTGGACGACGTGCGGCGACTCGCGGATGTGGCAACTCCAATCGGCGATCCCTCCGCTGCGACGTCGAGCGGGTCGTACCGCACCAAGCGAATGGTTTGGCCCCCCGGCTCCCTGCTGCAGCTCGAAGCGACCGCCCACGGCATCCCAGCGCAACGCTGATACGAGCCGCCGACGTCGTATCAAAGGAACGCCGCAAAGCAGACTTGGTTGCCCGACAATCGCCGCAAGAAGGTCCGCGCCGTACGATTCTTCAAATCGCGGGCATCGACGACACGCCGCTCGCCAGGCTCGACCCTCCTCCCCCGCCGACGACGGTGGAGGAGTCAGGAGCGGCAGGCTTGCGTCAGCTTCTCGACGTGGGCGCGATCCTGGTCGGTGGTCGCGTAGGTCTTTATCTCTTTCCCGCCGACGGTCAGGGTGAAGCCGCCCTGCAGCAGGTCGGCGAGCGCGGGCGTCATGGTGGTCAGGCCGTCGACCACATAGCTGCCGTTGAACATCTGCCCGGTCGCATCGATCGACACCGAGGCGGCGCCGCGCGACAGGACGAGCTTCGTCGGCGTCTTGCCGTCGGGACCCTTGCCCTCGGGCCGGAAGGCGACGACGGCGTCGGTGTAGCCCTTCGTGCAGGACACCGAAAAGCTCACATGGGTCGGCTCGTAGAAAGCGAGGTCGAGCGTGGGCGCCAGCTCCTCGTGCAGGAACCAGCCCTTGGGGATCGCCTTGGCCGTCTGCGCCCAGGCGCCGATGGAGACGGCGACGGCGCCGGCAGCGATTGCAACCGACAGGAGCGCAGCCCGCGACCACAGCGACATGAAGATCCCCCCCCGCTTCGCCGCAAACGAAACACCATCGCGGTTGCAGGAGCAAGCCCCTCCTCGCCCGGCCGCACTGTCGTCGTCGGTCGCCGTCGTCGGTCGCCCTCGTCGGTCGCCGTCGTCGGTCGAAGCAGATTTACGCCTTCAGCCCCACCGCCTCGGCGATCTCCTGCGGCAGCAGCGCGGGAAAGGTCGCGCGCATGAGGGCGGCGACGGCCGTGCGATCCTTGTCGTCGGGCGCGACGCCCAGGCACACGGCATAGACGCCGAGATTGCCCACCGCGGCGCGCATCCGCTTCTCCGGCGGATCGTCGCGATGCAGCGCGCGGTCGGCCGCGGCGGCGTAGAGGGTCGCCAGTTCGAGCTGCTCGGCATGCTCGGCCGCCAGCTCGGCATCGGCGACGCGGCGGCGCACCGCGTCGACGGTCTCGGGCAGCGCGCGCCCCGAAAACAGGTGGGCCCAGCTGCCGTCCTTGAGCTTGCGCCGGATCGCGCGCAGCGGCTTCACCACGTCGGCCTGCCAGACGTCGCTGGCCTTCAGGATCGCGCGCAGCCGGTCGGCGGAAAGCGTCGGCCGCCCCGACGCCGCCAGCCAGCAGCAGAACAGCAGCACGTTGACGTCGCAGCCGCGCCGCTCCTGCAGATCCAGACACGCCTCCGCCACGCCCTCGGCCCCGTAGAGTTCGAGCGAAAAATTCCAGAACGGATGCGGCAGGAAATCGGACACGGAGGGGGTTCTACAGGCTGGGGGCGCGCGACTCCAGTACACCGGCGAGACTCAGCCCGCCGCTGCGAAATACACTATGCCTCGGTCGACAAGTTGCCTGTGTGCCTTAGTCAATTCTTCATAGAACTATTGCAATACGGATGGACGAGCTGCCCATTGTCAGCGTGGCCCAATCCACCGTCCTGTACGCGTTGAATATGGTCATAAGAAACAGACTTCGCTGTATCTAGCAGACCGCCACAAATCGGGCACACAGGAGCCTTTTCGATGTGAGTACGATAGGCAATCTGAGATTTAGTGTCATCGGAAAATGAGGTGCTCTGAGGCTTACCAATTACGTCATAGATTTTGCCCTTCATGCCGAGGTGGGCGATGACGCCCGTCGGCGTAAGCTCACGCTCTGCCACTGCCTCATTGACTAGGTATTCAAACAGATCACGCATCCGAGGAATGCGTTGCTGCTTCCCAAGATTCTGCAAGACGATGCCGATGAGTGACTTGTTGTCGATCAAGAATCGCTCGATTGCCTTCCGGCCCACAGTGAACTTCTTGAACCAAGCGCCGTCATTGTTGCGCAGCTTTTCGGTTACGATGGCGGCCATGCCCAAGAAAAGAAACCGACTGTGCTTGCCCTTGTCGTTAGTAAAATAAACCGCTGGATGTAACCCTAGACTCTCTGCCTGGTTACTCGTCATGCGCCTGGCGATCTTGATGGCCGCCTTCATGGTCCTAACGGTCTCTTCGCCGGTTTCGTCATCCCCGTAGGACGATGGCGGATCAATCTTGTCCCTGCTTTTGCTGTTAACGACAGCAAGAAAGTCGATGAGCACCGACAGGGCATCTACCGGCGACGCGGAACCTCCTAACGGAAGATCCAGAGTCTTAAGGGGAATGTTGGGCTGAGGCTCGAAGAGCATCCTGTGCAATTCGGCGGCGATGGCTTTTGTCTCAGCTTGCTTCTGCTCTCCGAAGGCCGAAGCATAGTTATGCCCGAAGCCCGCACGCACGATTGAGCGAGCGCCGATAGCGAGAGGCGTGCGCCGATATCGAATAAGCAGCTCCTCAGTTTCATCCAGTGGAGTGCCCTGCTGGTTGATCGCAAAAAACGAGTCTTCAGCTGTCTTGGCGGTGCCAATAACGGTCTGCAGCTGGATTGGCCGTGTGAACATTCGGCTCGCTCTACGTGCCGTAACGCTTTCCGAAGGCTTACCGATCAACTGCTCAAGTTCTTTGAACGGGTCGGCATGTGACATAATCAAAGCTCGCACGCGTTTCGCCATCGCGACTTGCTCTTTGGAAACCTCGCCGGAATAGAAATCCTTCGAGATTGTTCCGTCGCCGTAGTCGTCCGATAGCCACGCGCAGAGAGCGCTAAGGCGGTGCGCGCCGTCGATCACAAATATGAAGTTCGCAGAGGGCCACAGGATGAGAGATGGAATTACGTCGCCATCAAGAAAGCTCTTGATGAACTTTGTAACCTGGTCAGGTGACCAGTGGTTGGTTTCGCGCTGAAAATCCGGCTTCCGCAATAGCCGACGGATAGGCGAACCAGGAAGGAGTTGGGAAAGCTGAAGCTCGCGGATCGATTCCGGCTGAGCCGCGTCCTGGATTTCTCGCGCAAAATCTTCGCGCTGAATCATGGCGTCTAAGTTTACCCGTCGTGCCATAGGTTTCCTTTTCGCCCCTTCTACCGCTGTTGCCAGAGGAACGTAGACGTCGTCCCAATCTAGCGAAACGCATGCACCCGCGACCGCTGCAAACACGCGCATGAAGGCTTCTCAACCGGGCGGTCCTCCCAATTTTATGGCGAGCATCATATACCGGAGGACCACCCCGGCACTTGAAAGACCAGCTCGATGCGCGGCAACTGAATACCGTCACGAGATTATTCTCTCAAGTATACAATGCCCCAATTGCACGAACTGCTTCAGCTGGATTAACACCGGCTTCCACCCTTAGAGACGCCCTTCTACGAAGCGCTCCTCAGGATGAGGAAATACAAGGGCCTGGCCCCTCACCCGTACACCACGCACACCGCGTTGCAGTCGACGATCTCGGCCGGCGTGTCGGCGGTGAGCGTGCCGGCGTCGCGGGCGGCGGGCACGAGGGCGAGCAGGCGTTGCTTCAGCGTTTCGAGGCCCGCGTCGTTGGGCCCGGCCTCGTGCGGTTCGACGGCGAGGTCGACGGCGAGACGGATCTTCTTCTGGCTCATGTGATTCCCCTTCCACAGTTCGCCTCACCCTGAGGAGCGCTTCGCAGAAGCGCGTCTCGAAGGGTCGGCAACAGCATGACTGGCTCCCACCCTTCGAGACGCCGCGCGTTGCGCGGCTCCTCAGGGTGAGGGCTAAACAAGCAGGTCGCCGGGCAGACCCTCCTTGGTCGTTCAGCCCTCCTTGGCTGGCCCGGCTTCCCGTTGCAGCGACCTTCCCCGGTCACCGAAACCTTCGACGAAACCTTGCGGCGATCATCCGACGCACAGCCGGTGAAACGCGAATCCTGCGCGCCGAACAATTTTGCAGATCAGCTCTCCTCGCCTAGCTCTCCTCAACCGTCAGCATCAGGTCGGGGAAGTTCTGCTCGAACACGGCGAGCGTCGCCTCCCAGCCGATCGCCGCCATGTGCGCCTTGAACTGCGCGTCGGAAATCGCCGGCGGAAGCGTCGGGAGGTTCGTCGCCGCCGTCGAGGCCGGCGCCGCGACGCGGTTCGCTGCCGCGCCGCCTTCACTTGCAGCACCGCTGCCCATCGCGACGCCCTTCGCTTCCTGCACCAGCGCGTGCAGCTTCAGCACCGTCATGCCCTCGGCGGCGGCGGTGGCCAGCCAGTCGCGCGCATTGTCGCGGTCGACGACGCCGACCAGCTCCTTCAGCTTCGACCAGCCGACCGGCCGCAGCTCCTGCCAGGTGAGGCCGAGATCGATCACGCTCTCGTAGATCGCGGCGAGATAGAGCGCCTTGCGCAGCTTGAAGCCGTGCCGCGCCTCGACGTAGCTGCGGAAGTCGGGATAGCCGGCGCCGCGATACCAGCGCTCGCGATGGATGCGCGCCAGCAGGCCGCCGAGACGAAAGGCATCGAAGTCGCTCGCCTCGGCGATCTCCGCCGCCAGCCGGTGCGCCTGCGCTTCGGAAACATTCTCGATCTCGTGCGCGGTGCAGGTCAGCGGATCGGGCGCCAGCACGTCGCCTTTCAAGGCGCGCGCGAGCGGGACATGAGTCCCGGAGAGGGGAGTCTTGGTCGCAAGGTGCATCGTGTCGCCTCTAGCGGAGGAAGGCTTGCGTCGGTGCGGCGAAGGCCGCGGGATAGCGCGTGACGCCGCGCGTCGCCTTGAAGCGGCGGATGGCGTCGCGTTCCTCCTCGGGCGTGAGCCGCGGCTGGCGTGCCAGCTTTGCCATCAGCAGGCGGTTGGCGATCAGTTCGGCGGAACGACGCTTGTATTCCGCGCCGTTGCGGCCCGCCGCGCCTTCGCTTTCGCGTGCGACGGGCAGGGAAGACGGCGCAACTCCGCGCCGCACGATGACGACAGGCATTCCAGCGACCCTCCTTGGTCTTTGCCAGAGTTTTACTTCTGCAACGTTTCTCCCGAAGCGCAAGGAATCCCGCTTAAGGAGGATTCCGGTTGCGGCGTGCAATCGAGAGGCGTGCAAGCGATTGCAAGCCCCACCACCTGCAACGCGGCGCGCAGGTTGCCGATGTTGGGCGTGCGCTGGCCGCGCGCCCACGCGCCGATCGTGTCCTTGCCCAGCCCGGCATCGAGCGACACCTGTTCGCGCGCCAGCCCCCTCTTCTCGATCTCGCCGACAAGGCGATGCACCAGCGGATCGAGCGCGGTGCTGTGCGGCGTGGTTGTGGGGGCAGCGTCATGACCCCTCCGCCCTGTATGACAGGGCACCTCCCCCGCCGACGGGGGAGGAAGTTTGAGCGCGACGCTCACAGGCGCTCCGCGAGTCTTGCGACGTCGTAGCTGCGCGGCGCGAAGGCCGGCGCGGCGACAGGGGCGGCGGCGGGCGCGCGGCCGAGGCCCAGCGCGATCAGGCGCGAGGCCGGCAGGTAGGGAAACTCCTGCTCGTAGTCGGCCGGCACGCCCTCGGCGCCGTAGCGTTCGGCCAGCGCGTCGAGCGGCGTGCGGTCGAGGAACTCGAACTCGGTGCCGACGCCGGGCGACAGGCCGTCGCCGCTGTCGAGCCGCGTCACCGCCAGGGTTGCGCCGGCCAGGCCCTCGCTGCCGAGCGTCGACGCCTTGAGCTGCAACTTCGCCAGCGTGCCCTTCTTGGCGACGAACAGCTTGCGCTGGTCGACCACGACGGTGCCCGCGCGGGGGCCGCGGCGGATCGTGTAGGGCCGGTGGTCGATCACCGTGAAGGCCGCCACCAGCGCCGGCGGCCGGCCGCTGTCGCAGATCGGGCACGGCTCGCTGCCGCCGCCACTCCCCATACCGTTGACGCACACGAAGGTCGCCCAGCGCCCGGCGAGCTGCACCGCATGTTCGTAGAGGCTGGGCACCGCCAGCAATCCATCCTCGTCGAGCGCGCCGTCGAGGAAGGTGATGCGCGCCGGCTCGTTCACGTCGATGCGAAAGCGATGCAGGCGGCGCTGCGCCTCGCGCCGCACCTCCTGCTCCGCGGCATCGCGCGCATAGGCGTCGTGGGCGGCCTTGCCGCGCAGCATCCAGCTCGGCGTGGAGGCAGAGCCGGGCGCGGGCGTTGCAGGCATCGGGGAAACGAAATCGGAAGCGACGTTGGACATCGAACGGTCCTCCTTGACCGATGGATACGGATGAACAGCGAACGCTTCCGACGTGTAGCCGCTCTCCGCAATCCTGCAAGCTTTGTGTCGCATGAGTTCATGCGTGCAATCGACTGGAGCTTGCATTTTTTGGACGATCAAACCACCAGCCGTATTTGACTACCCCGATCATAAACCGGCCTTGGCAACCATGCGTTGCTGTCCTTCCAACTTCCACATACCCTGTAGCTATGGGAGGTGGAGAAATGGTGGACATCGTTACGGACGGCCAGATTCAAGGACTGCGGGAGCTTCCAAAAAAATTGGTCAACCCGAGAGCGCGGCAAAAGCATACAGAGCGGTTCATCACGCACGATTTCAAAGTGGAAAGCCTCGACGGCACCCAGAAATTCAGCATCTACAAACGCCAGAATCTGGCGGACTCCACGGACTTCTCAGTCGGAATTCGATGGGAAGGGCGAAGTGCCGAAATCACATTGGCACGTTACAATGGCTCCAGCCATGAACATACCAATCACATTGAGGGCGATAAACTCTCCCATGTCTGCCATGTGCATCACGCGACCGAACGATATCAGATGGCGGATCGCAAGCCGGAAGGGTACGCTACGGCCACTTCTGATTATATGAGCCTTGACGGAGCGTTTCGGTGTTTACTCGCCGATTGGAATATTCAGCAACCCAACGCACCGGAGCCTTCCGGGCAGTCGGGCGATTGCCTGTTCGACGACGCTCCCAATGATGGAACGTGATGGCTGATCTTTATACTGACATGGAGAAGTCGCTCTGCGAGGCGCTATGCGCGGAGGTGCGCATTGTCGCCCGTCCAAACAACGTGTTCGCTGTTTCAACCCCGTTGACCTTTCCGGATGGCGATAGCCTTCCGATTTTCCTTCGCCGCCTCCCAGAAGGAGGCGTTGAGTTTACCGACATGGGCAATTCGCTCATGAGGTTAAGCTACGAGACCGATGCGCCGGCTCTCCGCGAAGGAACACGTGGCCGCATTCTATCTCAGTTGCTGGCCGAATTCGGCCTGGAGGACAGGAGGGGGGAGCTAGTGCTAGCTGTTCCTGGCCATCAGACTGGGCTAGGTGTCTTTAAGTTCAGCCAAGCACTCACTCGCGTTCATGACTTATCATTTCTTAATCGAGTGAATGTTGAGAGCACGTTCTACGAGGATCTTCGAAAGGACCTTGAGGAGATTGTTGGCGATCGTCGAATGATCTTGAACTACACGGTTCCGGCAATCGGGCCAGACTATCCAATCGACTACTTCATCCCCGGGTCGCGTCTGCCGCTTTATGTATTTGGGGTTCCGAATCAGGATAAAGCGAGACTAGCGACAATCGTACTTCAGCATTTATTGAGTAACGGTCAAATTTTCGATTCCGCCGTAGTCTTCCGCGACGCTGACCTACTGCCTCGGAGAGATTTCAACCGATTGGCCAACGTTGCAAACGATATTGTAACATCCGCCGATGCAACCGAAGACTTGACGAGAAAAATTAAGCATAGGCTTGCCGCTTAGGGGCGCGAGCATTGTAGGCGTGGAAACGGCAACAGCGTCGTTCGGAGCAATCGACATCGAGTGGTCCTCCTTGATCGGTGAATCGTGAATGCCGTCAGGAGTAGCCGCAATCCTGCAAGCTTTGTGTCGGTGCCTCGATGTTTGACGGGCGCCGCGCGCTGTTTCATACAACCCGCATGATCGAGAAGGACACCCACATCGTTGCCCGGCCGGCCGGTATCCCCTTGGCGGGATGCCGGGAAGCGGATCGGACGAACTAGCAACGAACTAGCCACGCCGATTGTCTGTCTCGGCCTCGCCCCTCAGGGACGAGGCTTTTCGGCGTGGAAAAGTGCCTCGTCCTCCCTTTGTCTCTGGAGACGAACATGGCACAGAACATCTACGACAATCCCGACTTCTTCGCCGGCTACAGCCGCCTGCCCCGCCAGGTCGACGGCCTCGACGGCGCGCCGGAATGGCCGGCCATCCGCCGCCTGCTGCCCGATCCGGCGGCCAAGCGCGTGGCCGATCTCGGCTGCGGCTTCGGCTGGGCGTCGCGCTGGTTTCGCGAGCACGGCGCGGCGTCGGTCCTGGGCGTCGACCTCTCGCGCAACATGATCGCGCGCGCGAAGGCGGACACGAACGATTCCGCCATCGACTACCGGATCGCCGATCTCGACACGCTCGACCTGCCGGCGGCGGCGTTCGATCTGGTCTACAGCGCCCTCACCTTCCACTACGTGCAGGACTTCGCGCGGCTGGTCCGCACCATCCACGCCGCGCTGGCGCCGGGCGGCGATCTGGTGTTCACCATCGAGCATCCGATCTACATGGCCGCCGTTCATCCGCGCTGGACCTCGGACGAAGACGGCCGCAAGACCTGGCCGGTAAACGGCTACGCCCGCGAAGGCGAACGCCGCACCGACTGGTTCGCCCCGGGCGTGCTGAAGCACCACCGCACCGTGGCGACCACGATCAACACGCTGATCGATACGGGCTTCGCCTTGCGGCGGATGGAAGAGTTCGCCCCCACGCCCGGCCAGATCGCAGAGAACCCGAAGCTGGCCGAAGAACTCGAACGGCCGATGATGCTGCTGGTCTCGGCGCGCAAGACCTGACCCCTCCGCCCTGTATGACAGGGCACCTCCCCATTCAAATGGGGAGGTGTCGTCGTCTTACGACGACGGAGGGGTCATGCGGTCGGGTCGAGCGCGTCGGGTCGATCAGCCGCCCAGGCCGAGCGCGCGCTTGGCGCTGTCGAACCAGCCTTCGACCGTGCCCCACCAGCCGCTCTCGGCGTAAACGATGTCGGCGCGGATTTCCTGCTTGAAGTCCGGCGGTGGCTGGAACAGCGCGGCGACCGGCATCTTCCAGGTCACGCGGCGTCCGTCCTGGTCCACCACGCCGGTCGTGTTCTCGATCCGGGCCGCCGTTATCGTCACCGTGACGTAGCGGTTGGCCATGGCGGTCTTGAACATCGCGACGAAGGGATTGTCGCCGGCCGGCTGGGGCTTCTTCGAGTTCGCTTCGATCAGCGCGGCCAGCCGATAGGATGAGTCGCCCAGCCGCTCGAACGTGAAGGTCTTCAGCTCGAACGGCCCGTCGGGCGGTGTCGCGTCCGGCTTCCATGTCTTGGCGGCCTTCACCGGATCGTCGAGTTCGAGGGAAACGGTGCAGGTGAGCATGTCGCCGCGGGTGCCGCGCACGCCTTTCACCCAGCGTATGCCGTCGGGCAACGCGCCTCCCGCCGCCGCAGGCCCCTTCTCGCACTCCTTCAGCGGATCGGCGCCATCCTTGTCTTTCGCCAATCCGGCCATCAGGGCCGCGCCCTGCGCCGAGAATGCGAACTCGACATCGAGCTTGCCCGTGCCGTCCTTGCGAAAATCGGAATTCGCCGCCATCTCGAAACACCCGCCCAGCGACACGGCGGCAACGACGACCATCAAAGTTTTTATGCAACGCATGCCGGAACTCCCTCGCTGGCGACTCTCGTTCGGGATTTACTACCCTGCACCGTCGGCCAGCGCACGCTTCTCGGCATAGAAGTCGATGAAGGCGCGCATCTTGGTCGACAGATGCGCGCGCGACGGCAGGTAGAGATGAAAGCCCGGGATCGGCGGACACCACGCCCGACCAGATCGCAGAGAACCCCAACCTCGCCGAAGAACGCGAACGGCCGACGAGGCTGCGGGTCTCCGCACGCAAGGCATGACCCCTCCGCCCTGTATGACAGGGCACCTCCCCATGTGAATGGGGAGGAGGATGATTCTTCGCCTCCCCATTCAGATGGGGAGGTGGCGCCGTCTGCGGCGACGGTGGGGTCATGCCGGCGCCCCGTGCTCACTCACGCAGCTCCGCCGCCGCGACGGCGAAGATCTCGTCGGCCGCGCCGACCGCCACGAAATGGCCGGCGCCCTGGACCGGATGCCACACCGCGCCCGGCATGCGGTCGGCCACGTCGCGGTTGATCGAGGCCGCGACCAGCCGGTCGTCGGTGCCCTGCCAGAAATGGACGCGGCGTTCGATCTTCGTCACGTCGAAGGGCCAGCGGCGGTAGAGCAGCTCGCTGTCGCGCGCCAGGCCGTGGCTGCCCTGCGCGAAGCATTCGGCGGACATCAGCTGGAACGCCGTCACGACATTGGGCCGGTCGAGGATCTCGCGGTCGTCGTCGTTCACCGCCTTGCGGACCTGCGCGGTGAAGAGCTTGCGGAAGCGCGTCGCGCTGAGGCCGAGGGCGGCGTACATCAGGCCGAAGGCCGGCCGGAAGCCCAGCGCCAGCGCGCCGCCGAACGCATCGGCCCTGGAGAGACGGTCGGCCGCCCAGTTGTCGCCGAACGCGCCGTAGCTGCCGCCGGCAATGCTGGCGACATGGCGCAGCCGCGCGGGATCGATATAGGCCGCCGCCGCCAGCGCCCACGGCCCGCCTTCCGACCAGCCGGTCACGCCGAACATGCGATGGCCCAGCGCATCGGCGATCGTCGTCAGGTCGTCGGCCCAGCCGGCGAAGCTGCGCGGCTCCTGCGGGGTCGAGCGGCCGATGCCCGGCCGGTCGGCGCAGACCAGCCGCAGCCGGTGCTTCGTGGCGGCGTCCACGAACAGCAGCGCTTCGAGCCGGCTGCTCGGTCCGCCGTGATTGTGGATGACGAGCGGGCCCGCGGCATCGCCGACCTCCAGGCAGGCCAGCGTGCGCCCGTCGCGGGTCGCGATGTCGCGCTGCGCCACCGCCCCCGCCCTCCGCACCCCGGCCCGCGCCCGCCTACCCGACGCCCGCGCGCAGCGCGGCGAGGTAGCGGACGGCCTGTTGCGGCAAGGTCACCGGGCCCTGCGGCGGCGGCGTCATCGAGACGATGCCGTAATGCGCCAGCGTGACGGCCTGCCGGTCGATATGGGCGATGTGCAGGAATTCGAGATGCTTGATGGTCGGGCCGTTGCAGTCGACGCGGCCGTCGACGATGCCGGTGACGGCCTTCTGGAACGCGCGGATGGCGGCGTCGGTCAGCGGCCCGACGATGCCGTCGACCACCAGCAGCGGCTCGACCTTGCGCGACTGCCGCCAGTCGTTGAGCAGGAGCTGCACGTACTTGGCGTCGGGCGGATGGCTCTTCACCGCCTGGCCGACCGGCCGGGTCAATCTGCTCATGGCGTCCTCGCGACCGGCTTTCCCGGGATCGACGTACTCATGCTTCGGTGTCGCTCGGCGGACCGAACAGGCCGCCGCCCGCGCCGCTCGGCGACAGCCCGCCCAGACCTTTCCCGCGCGTCATGACGAGCAGGATGAGGCCGAGGAACAGCAGGAAGGCCGCTTCGAGGAACGGCACGCGGATTTCCTGCTTCTGCTTCTGCCGCCGCTTGTAGCAAAGCTCGTAGAGGATCAGCCCGAGCCCGTGGCGGAACCATTTGAGCTGGATGTCGTAGGTGTCGCCGGCGAACACGATGGGCGCGCCGAACGGCACCGACATGTTGGGGTCGTAGTCGGTGCCGGGAAAGAACAGCAGCTTGAAGTCGGCGGTGAGCAGCGTGAAGCGCGCGATCTGCGCCACGCCGTCGTTCTCGGCCGACTTGGCCTTGATCTCGTAGAACTCGCTCTTCGCCAGCGCGCCGCGGTTGGTGATGATGTCGGGCACGGCGTATTTGCCGGCCTGGTAGCCGTCCAGCATCTGCTTCCTGTTGATCACCCGGCCGAACGAGTTGCGCGACAGCCAGTCGGTGACGGTGGCCGGGCCGTTGGTGCCGGGATCGACGAAGATGTCGATGGCGCCCGCCGCCGCCGGCTGGGTGCGGAAGTGGCCGACGATGATGCGCTCGATCTCGCGCTCCATCTGCTGCTGCTCCGCCGGATTGGACCACAGGTCCTTCGGCGACACGCAGTCTCCGTTCGGGTTCAGCGACATGCGGGCTCTCCTTCACGCGCGTCCTCGCCGTCGATCGGACAGGCGCACGACCGCGCGGTCAACCTGCAGGAACGAGAGTCTCGCCTGCCGTGTGTCGGCTATCGCACGCTCAGGAAAGAAGAACGTAGAGCAGCGCCCACACCAGGAGGACGAGCGTCGATCCGACAACCAGCGGAAAGAAAAGCGAGTCGACCCCGTCGTCCTCGTGCGCCTGCCGATGCAGCCTGTGACTGTCGAAGATCATGTGAACCCCCACACGCCGACGCAGCAAGGCAACCATGCGCCTCGCCGGCGACCGCGGCAAAGCCTTTGCGCAAAGCGGCGTCGCTTTTCAGAACCGTTGCAAATAGCAGTGCCCGCGAAGCCGGCGCGCGGCACGACTCTTGCTGCGTGTCGCTCTTCGTCTTGACCCAAGGCCTCACTCTGAGGAGCGAGGGACGTTCGAGTCCCGGTCGTCAGGCGCCGCCCGACGGATAGGCGAAGGGGTCCTTGGTGCCGGAGGGGAACGGCGGCAGGACCGGCGTTTCCGCGACGTGGACGTTGGGACCCTTGCCGAACTGGTTGGCCGGGATCTGCGCGCCCTTGGCGGCCAGCGTGGTGCCGAAATGCGCCTCGCGGACCAGCGAGGCGAAGGCGTCGGCATTGTGCAGGCGCTGGTTGGAGTTGTTGTTGCGGTAGCGCGCCTCGTAGGTGTAGCCGAGATCGTCGAGCGTCCAGCCGCCCTGCATGTCGCCGATGAAATGCGCCAGCTCGTGGATCAGCACGTGCGAGCGGTAATCGTCGTGCGACTTGTCGAACTCGGGCGTCAGGTAGATGCGGTCGGCATAGTCGGGCGACAGCTTGCCCGGCACCTCGCCGCCGTGCAGCGTGCCCAGCATGCGGTGGCGCTCGGCCACGCCGCCCAGCCACGTATAGCCGGGATGCCCCGCCACCGCCTGCGGCGTGCGCCACAGCGACACGAAGATGTCGTCGGCCGGCGGCACGCCCGGAATGACCTTGCCGACGCGGTTGACCAGCGCGATGCCCATGCGGCGGATCATCGTCTCGACCTTCTGCGTCCCGGTGCGCGCGTGGCCGGGGTCCTTCTCGTGCAGCTTGAAGTGCTTGGCGACCAGCAGGAACTTCAGCCGGTCGGGATCGTCGCGCGCGACGGCGGGCGACGGCAGCCGGCCGGCATAGGCGGTGGCGCGCGTGGCCACCCGCACGGCGCTCAACGCCGCCTGGTAGCAGGCCGGCAGCAGCACGCTGCGCACGCTGGCATGGCGGATGGCGGCCTTCATGATCGCCTGCTTGTCGGCGTCGCTGAGGACGGCCGGCTTCGCGGCCTTCGGCGCGCCGACGACAGAAGGACCGGCCACCGCGCCGCCTCCTCCGCCGCCGCCTCCACCGCCTCCTCCTCCACTGGCGGCCGCGGGGATCGCCGCCGTCAGCGAGGCGCCGACCGCGCGGTTCAACGCCCGCAACGTCGCCTTGTCGGGCTCGATCTTGCTGTCGCGATAAGGAACCCAGTGCTGCTGGAAGCGCAGGATGGCGTTCTGCGTGCGCGGCCCCGCGATGCCGTCCTCCTTCAGGGGCTCGCCCGGTCCGCCCAGGGCGGCGACGACGGCGTTCAACGATTCCTGGATGGCGAGAACGTCTTCCTTGCGGTTGGTGCCGGTATAGCCCACCGAGCCGTCGAGGATGACCGCGCCCGGCAGACGGCAGGGCACACGCGTCTGCCCCATGTCTCCCATCAGGACTCTGAGTTGCATGTCGGACCCCGCTGCCCCCGATGGGACGGACCGATACGCTACCACCGCCCGCGGCCGGGTAAAGCAGGACGAGGTGTTAAGCCCGGACCGGACGGCCTGCCCGCCTGCCCGATGGGAAGGAAAGGAGCGGCGCTTCCGGTTGCGCTCCGTACGAGTGATTCACCTCGTCTGTACTACCTCGGCCATTTCTGGGTGCATGTCGAAAATGTCACGAACGCGCCTACATCTGATCACATTCTTCTGGAGATAATTCGGACAGCCAGAATCGGGGGGAACTCACATGGCGATCCCGACGCTCAGTGGAAGCGTTGAGCTGAACGACAAGACGATCGACGCAGTGATTACCGAAGGGGGAGCGGGCGTTTACATCCTCGGCCCCAACGGCGTGAAGGGCGGCGTGTACGTCCGGCTCGTGGGACGATCCGACGTCAACCTGCGCGCCCGCCTGAAGCAGCATGTCGGCCGGCATTCGCACTTCGTCTACAGCTACGCCGACTCGCCGCTGGCGGCCTTCCAGGCGGAATGCAGGCTCTACCACTATTACGATCCCAGCGAGAATGCCGGCCATCCGGTGCGGCCGCGCAACGCCGACTGGCGCTGCCCGGGCTGCGCTTTGTTCGACGAGCCGCGCCGCTTCTCGGAGGAGCAGGCCGGCTTCTAGTGCGGCCGGTCCTTGCGGCCCTTCAGCAGCTCGCGCATGTCGAGCAGCGCGACCAGATAGCCGTGATGCCAGTAGGCGCGCTCCGACGTGTCGGCGTCGAGATGGATCTGCATTTCCGCCGTATCGGGCGCATTCTCCTGCAGCCAGAGCCGCAGCTCGACGATGCGCCGATCGAGCGTATCGGCCAGGAGCTGTCGTGGATCCTGTCGGCTGCTCGGGCGCGACGGACCCCCGGATCGGCGGGCGCACATGGCCCACGACGCTACGCCCTCGCCCCGGTTCCCGATAGAGAAACGAATTTCCGCTTCTGCAGCGCAGACTTCTCTTGACGTGAATCGCGCCGGGTCGCCGTGCCGCAGGAGTACCCCTTTCGGGTAGGCCCACCCACAGACAGACGATTCAGAGACAGACGCCTCAGAGACAGACGCCTCAGAGATAGACGGTGCATCCCCGCGCCTCCAGTCCGGCAAACCATCCGGGCGGCTCGAAGCCCGCGACCCAGCGCAGGTCGAGCTTGTCGAGCCGCGGCAGCGCCAGCAGGCTTTCCGGCAGGCGCACGACGGGATTGCCGCGCAGGTCGATCTGGCGAAGTTCGCGCATCGTGCCGACCGACTCGGGCAAGGTCGCCAGCCGGTTGTTGCGCAGGTGCAGTTCGCGCAGCTTGGCCAGCCGCGAGATGGAGGCGGGCAGGTCGGCGAAACGGTTGTCGGCGGCGCGCAGCTCGACCAGCCCCGCCATCGCCGTCACCACCTCGGGGAAGGTCTCGAAGTCGTTCTCGCCGATGTTGAGGTAGCGCAGCCGCTGCAGGCGGCCGAGCGAGCGCGGCAGCGCACGTAGCCGGTTGTCGTGCAGATAGAGGAAGTCGCTCAGCCCGTCGAGGCGGCCCAGCGACTCCGGCAGTTCCTCCAGCCTGTTGTGGCCGAGATCGAGCATGCGCAGCCGGCCGAGATCGCCCACCTTCTCGGAAATCTCCGCGAGATCGTTGTCGGCCAGCACCAGCGTCTGCAGGTCGGTGCGCCGCCAGACCTCTTCGGGTACGCGGCCCAGCCGCTGCTTCCACAGCGAGAGATGTTCGGGTCCGTCCATCGCCGCAGGATGACGGCGCGGCGCGGCAAAGCCAACGCCGCCCTGCCCTCGCCGTCACCCTCGCCGGCCGGCTACCCCTTCATCTCGGCCGGCATGGCCGTCCTGTCGACCGACACCGCCTCGAACACATGGCCGTCGGGATCCTCGAAGGTTCGATTGTAGAGCCAGCCCATGTCCATCGGCGCGCGGATGTCGGCCTTGCCGCCGGCCGCGGCCGCCGCCTCGGCGATGGCGTCGACCTGCTCGCGGCTGTCGCGTGTCAGGGCCAGCAGCACCTCGCTCGTCGCATGGGCGTCGGCGATCTTCTTCGGCGTGAAGGTCGAGAAGTAGTCGCGGGTCAGCAGGTGAAAGGTGATGGTGTCGGACCACACCATGCTCGACGCCTGATGGTCGCTGAACTGTTCGTTCCTCTCGCACCCGATCGCCTCGTAGAAGCGCGTCGCGGCGGCAAGGTCCTTCACCGGCAGGTTTACGTAGATCGTCTTGGCCATTGTCCTTCTCCGTTGGATTTCCGGTTTGTCTCGTTTGCGTTTCCGTCCGCCGCTCAGAAGACCGGCGACAGCGGTTCGAGGCCGAAGGCGGCGCGGCCCGCATCCTCCATGGCGGTGCGCTGCAGGGTGATCTGGGCGATGGCGGCGCGGACATCGCGCAGCGCCCGCCCGAAAGGGTGCGCGTCGAACAGCGCGTGGCCGCCGGCGGCACGGCAGCACAGGTCGACCGCCTCCGCGCTCGCCTCGGCCGCCTGCACGCAGGCGCGCCGCGCACGCTTGCGCTGCGCCGGCTCGATCGCGCGCCCCGCCAGGATGCTGCGCCAGATCGCGGCGATCGCGTCGTCGAGATAGAGCTTGGCCGACTCGACGAGCGCCTGGGCCTTGGCCACGGCGTATTGCGCAAAGGCCTGCTGGCGAAGCGGATTGCCGCCGCCAGCCCCGCCCTTCAACCCGCCCTTCACTGCCGCCAGCTGCGTCAGCCCCTCGGTGGCGCCGTGGCCGATGCCCAGCGCCACGCTGGCGACGGCCGCGCCGAAGAACGCGCCGGGCAGCCGGAACACCGGCGCGGGATGCTTCGGCTTGTCGAGGAACACCCGGAAGCTCATGTCGGACGGCACGAAGAGACCGTCGACCTCGTAGTCGGTGCTGCCGGTGCCGCGCAGGCCGCTCGCCTGCCAGGTGTCGAGCACGCGGAACGCGGCGCGCGGCGCCAGCGCCTGGCGGATCTCGGGCGGCTTCCCGGTCGGCGTCTCGTCCCTCCCGCCGGGCGCGGCGACGCGGAAGCCGAAGACCATCCAGCGCGCCTGCGCCGCGCCGCTGGCCCAGCCCCAGCGGCCGCCGACGCGATAGCCTCCGTCGACGATCTCGCCGTGGCCGAGCGGCGCATAGGCGCCGGCGATGCAGGCCGACGCATCGGCGACCATGGCGCGGCTTCGCGCGACCGGGAGATAGCCGACATAGAGTCCGCTGCCCGCACCGATGGCGAGGTTCCACGCGGTCGAGCCGTCGACGCGCGCGACCTTCTCGACGAGATCGAGATAGGAGAGCGGGTCGACCTCGCCGCCGCCGAGATCGCGCGGCAGGATCAGGCGGTAGACATCGTGGCGCCGGAAGGCATCCGCCAGCGCCGGCGGCAGGTGCCGCAGCCGGTCGCCCTCTTCCCGGTGCCGGGCGGCGAGCCCCGCAATGTCGGCCGCCATCGCCGCCGGCGCCGACCCTGCCACGGCCGCCCCTGCCGCAACCGCGGCCGCGTGGTCGAAGGTTTCGCGATCGGTCACGTCGAGACATCCTCGAACAGGTCCATGCGGGAGCCCCCGCCGACCGGCGCGACCGGCGCGGGCAAGGCCTTCCGCTGCCATGCGTCCGGTTCGAGAACCGCGGCGCAGAGCTTGCGGAGGGCGTCGAGAAGGAGGTCGCTCCTGTCCATAGGCTCAAGCCCCGAAATCATGGATAGTAGACCGATCTACATATTATGTAGACCAGTTCTCATAGACGGTCAATTCTGCTAGAAAGCGTCGATGGCGAACGCGACGAAGGACCGGATGCTGCAGGCCGCGACCAAGCTCCTGCAGACGCGCGGCTATTACGGGACGGGGCTGAACGATGTCCTGGCCGAGAGCGGCACGCCCCGCGGCTCGCTCTACTTCCATTTTCCCGGCGGCAAGGAGCAGCTGGCGCTGGAAGCCACGCGCGCCGCGGTCGACGAGGTGACGCGCACGACCGCCGAGACCATCGCCCAGGCGGCAACGCCGGGCGCGGCGCTCAAGACCATTTCCGGGCGCATCGTGGAGCTGATGCGAAGCACGGACTACGAGCGCAGCTGTCCGATCTCGCCGCTGGTGCAGGACGGGGCCAACGACCTGCCCGCCCTTCTCGATCTCTGCCGCGAGGCGTTCGACACCTGGATGGGCCTGATGGCCGGGATGCTGCGCGACGCCGGCCTGCCGCCGCGCCGCGCCAGGGCGCTTTCGCTGCTCGCCCAGACGGTGTTCCAGGGCGGCGCCATCGTGGCGCGCGCCAAGCGCGACGAGCGGATGCTCCTCGACGCGATCGACGAGGTCGCCCGCCTGATCGACCGCGAAATCGCCGACGCTGCGCGCTAGCAGACAGGCGCGACGGTGGCTTGGCGACCGACCTCGTATTCTGCTGTCGCGAGGCTCCTCGCCGTCGTCGTGGCTGCGGCCGCCGCCTGCGTGACGGGTGCCGGCGAGGCGGCGGCACAGAATCCGAACCAGGGGCTGCCGATTCCCGCCACGCCGGCGGAGGATCTCACGGCCATCGAGCGCAGCTTCACCCTGCCCAAGCCGCCGCGCCTCACCTTGTTCCCGCAGCTGCGCGAGACGATGAAGGACCAGCCCGCCTTCCTGCGCGACTCGAAGTTCGACATGAATTTCCGCAGCTACTACCGCAACGAGGCGGTGAGCGGTCCGGGCGGTTCGCTGAAGCAAGCCTGGGCGGCGGGCGGCGCCGTCGCCTTCGAGACCGGCCGGCTGTTCGACATCCTGTCGCTGGGCGGCGTGCTCTACACCTCCCTGCCCGTCGTCGCGCCGCCGGACAACGGCAACACCGGGCTGCTGCTGCCCAACCAGCAGGGCTATGCCGCGCTCGGCCAGCTCTATGCCCGCGCCCGGTTGTTCGAGACGCATTACATCACGGCCGGCCGCTACTACTACGAGACGCCGTTCATCGGGCCGCACGACAACCGCATGTCGCCCAACACCTTCTATGGCTACACGCTGACCGGCACGTTCGGGAATCCGGATGGAAACAACAAAGGCGGCGGGCCGAGCCTGCACTATGGCGGCGGCTGGATCGGCGCGATCAAGCCGCAGGACAGCATCGACTTCCAGGGCATGGCGCGCGCGGCGGGCGCCGACGCCGACTACGGCACGGCGGTGCTGGGCGCCCGGCTCGCCTGGGGCAAGGCCTCGATCGGCGCCATCGAGTACTACACGCAAGACACGATCAACATCTTCTACAGCGAGGCCAGGTACGGGCTGAACCCGGCGCCCGACATCCACCTGCTCGGCGCCGTGCAGTTCGCGGCCCAGAACAGCGTCGGCCGCAACCTGCTGAACGGCGGCACCTACTTCGCGACCAATCAGGTGGGCGCCAAGGCCGAGCTGGGCTACGACACCGCGATCCTCACCCTGGCCTACTCCACGGTGAATCCGGGCTTCGCGATCCAGACGCCGTGGAGCGCCAACCCGTTCTACACCAGCGCGCAGATCCAGAACTTCCAGCGCGCCGGCGAGCAGGCGCTGTCGGTCGGCGCCTCCTACGTCTTCAAGCATCTCGGCCTGCCGGGCGTGGCGGCGTCGGTCTTCTACTTCAACGGCTGGACCGCCGCCCCCGCCGCCGGCGCGCCGCTGGTCGAGAGCGAATGGAACTTCGCGCTGGAATGGCGGCCGGAATGGAAGCCGCTGCACGGCCTGTGGCTGCGCGCCCGCTACGGCACCAACGCCGTCTGGCAAGCCGGCACCCTCGCCACCACCGACGAACTGCGGCTGATCGCGAGTTATAAGGTCAAGCTCTATTGAGGGGGTGGGATACGTTCGCCCCTCTGCCTCGTCAGGGTCTGCCGAATCGCATTTGTCTCGCGGCAACTCCGGCCGCTCATAGTTAGGGTCCTAACGTAGAAAATGGCTCAGCCGAGCGCACAGCTTTCGCCCGTCCTTGATTTGGCATTCCCACACCGTCAGAGCGCGCCAGCCCGCGGCCTTGAGTTGCGACAGGCTAGTGGCGTCTCGAGCCACGTTGCGGGCGATCTTAGCCGTCCAATAGGCGCGATTGGTTTTGGGCGCCCTAGCGCCTCGGGGGCAGTCGTGACCGTGCCAGAAACAGCCGTTGACGAAGATAACCGCGCGACGACTTGGAAAGACCAGATCGGGCTTGCCGGGCAGATCGGCGCGGTGGAGCCGGTAACGGTAGCCCATGCCGTGCGCAAGAATTCTGACGGCTCTTTCCGGGCCAGTATCACGGCCTTTGACCGCCCGCATAATCCGGCTGCGAAGCTCGCTCGTCATTTCCTACGAATAGCTGTCGCCCTCGACACCCGCTGCACTTGGCCGCCGCGCTCGATGGAAGTCGTCCGAACGGTGTCTGTGCCTTTATAATCGACCCTGAAACGGACGCTGTTCACTTCGTCGACGAAGCCGCCAAAGCATGAATTGAGCGCATCAAGAAAGGTCACGTCTTTGAGAGCGTGAGGTTCGGGATTGGCATTGTTGCGAACCGTCGGAACGCTTCTGGGGAAGAGATAGATGCACGGAGGCGGAAGCTGATGTTGCCCCACCGTCACCGAACGAGACCCGCCGTCAATGCGATTCATCTTCGGGCATGGCCGCGACTTCGTTCCGCACAACCAGTCCCAGACAATCAGGCCATCGACATGCTTGTTCTTGTCGATCATCTCTGCGCCAAGCCTGGTGTGGATACCCGACCACACGTTATGACGCGGGTCTGATGAAGGGTTCGTGCAGAGGCTCCAAATTATGAACTCTTGTGCATGCGCTGGGCGCTCGGCGATAGTAGTGTTATTGCCGTCGAGACAGCCCTTGGCCTCGATTACTACGAGCCGGCCACCCGGCATCTTGATCGTGTAATCGTACCGATTGTTCCCACCCGCCGATTGCCACTCTTCAATGAGGTCCGCGTCCTCCATATGGCGGAGGATGCGAGCGATGAAATCACGCTTTGGCTGCATCGTGGCGGATTGCTGTCCGCGAAGACGTTCGACGGCTCCTTGAAGAATGCCGCTGAGGTAAAACTCCGCCTCCGGCAATCCGTGAGCTCCAAGTTTGTGCGCTTCGGTTCGCAAGACCTCTGCAAAGTCGTCGATTGTCTTTTTGAGATCAGTGCTTTGCTGACAAGGGATGACTGCTGACATCGGTTAGATCGGCTTCCATCAGGTTACTCAGCAGAATCGGCTCCAGCAGATTCTCCGCCAGGAACCGAACGACTGGCACAACCAGCCCGTCGCCCATTAGATGGTATGCCTCATTGTAGCTCTTCGGCAACTTGTACTCGTCGGGCAGGCCCATCAGGCGAGCGGCCTCCCGGCTGGAAAGCAGACGTGATCGGACCTCACTACCCTTGATAACCATGATCAACTGACGGCTTGAGCCGCCCGAGGAGGTGCGCAGGCAACCCGCTACATCATCGAACCGGATTTCAGCGCGTTGGACTTTCTTGCCTTCATCCTCCAGCCGCGTGCGCTTGTAGACTGCGCCTACGAGCCTTTGGTTGGACCTCTTGGCTGCAACAACCTTATACAAGTTGCCTTCGCTCATCATGTCCAACAGCTTCTCTGTTTCAGCGATGGTGTGCCATGTTACGCTTGTTGGATTGTCTTCAACTAGGTCGGCGAACCGTGTATTACGGCGCGGCGGGGCTGGCAGCTTCCACCACAACCAATTTTCCTTCGCCTTGCCTGTCAAACGGAGCTGCGCCAACTGCAACGCTTTCGGATGCCAGTGCATGGACCCGTCCACACCCAAGAGTTCGGCGGGCACATTGACGCCCTTGGCGACGGCGATGATGAACAACCGAGGGCGCGATTGAGGCACGAAGTCAATTGCATCGGCGACCAGCGCGCCGAAACGATAGCCGGCTTCGGAGAGTGCGTCGGCAATCGCAGTGAAGTCCTTGCCGCCATGAGACGTGAGCATGCCGCACACATTCTCCAAGACGATCATGCGAGGCGCGCGCCTCTTGGCGACCAGCTTCTTGACCAACTCCCAGAATGGCCAGAACGTCCCGGACCTATCTCCCTTGAGGCCCGCGCCCATCCCGGCGAGCGACAAGTCTTGGCAAGGGAATGACGCCCATACCAAGCCCGGCTTGCCTGGCAATTCGCTTACCTCGACCTTTCGCACATCCTTCGTATGGAGCGTTGCGTCGCCCCAATTCTCCTTGTAGGCGGCGGCCTTCTTGAAATCGAAGTCGTTGGCGAACAAGCATGTCCAGCGCGCGCCAAGTCCAGCTCGGGCCATGCCGCCGCCCGCAAAAAATTCGTAGAAGGCGAGGCCCGGCGCCGCGGTCGGGGCGGAAGCATTCGCGTCCGGCTTCCGCTTATAAGCGAGAACCTTATCAGTGATGTTGTTCAAGTCCGCGAACAAATCTTCCTTCATGGCTCGCTCCTGCTGGGCAGCCGCGACGTCCCGGACGTGCGGTTCGCCTTCTCCTTGCCGCCGATGTGCGTCTCGCCGACCTCGCCGTCGCTGTTCAGCACGGTCGGATCGTTACCGCACGCCTCACGGATACGCCGTAGGACAAACCAAGCCGACTTTTGGGTGATGCCGATCTCTTTGCTGAGCCGCGTACTGGAGACGTCTGTACGGGCTGTTACGAACAGATACATAGCGTACAGCCACTTGTGTAAAGGTACATGGGATCGCTCGAAAATCGTGCCCGTGCGGCAGGTGAAGTCGACGCGGCAGGCGTTGCAGCGATAAAATCCTTCTTTGCGAGCCGAGATTCGCTTGGCTTCTTGGCAGGTCGGGCAAACCGGACCCTGTGGCCAGCGACGGCCTTCGATGTAAAGACGGGCAGCTTCCGCGTCTGGGATCTTCTGAAAGACCTGACAGGTGTTAATCATCGACCGGCTCATAATCCCTTCTACACGTTCTCATGGTAGATAACCACCCAAACCAGATAGGGTGATCAAGTATATAACCTAATCAATTCACGGTCGCCTGGAAGAAACCTCCAGAGCGCCGGCAGCGTCGGCCGCGACCTGCTGAGGCGGCGCGTGAAAGTACCGGCGGACTTCCTGTCTGCTAGTCTCGCGTCCATGGAACTGATCTTCAGGACGGCGACACTTTCGGAGGGCAAGGAGGTCGTGCGCGTCATCCGCGCGGCCTTCACGCCCTATATGCGCGCGCTGGGACGCGAGTTTCCGGCCGACGGCTCGGCCGCGTTTGCCGAGCGGTGGCAGCGAATCGTGGCGGAGCTCGGCCGCGGCGACGTCTATCTCGCGCTGGCGGGCCATGGGGAGGGCAATGGGGAGGGCAATGGCGAGGGCGCGCACATCGTCGGCGCCGTGCGGACGACGCCGCAGGAGAACGACCTCTACATCAACCAGATCGCCGTCGATCCGTCGCAGCAGGGCAGCGGCATCGGGAGCTGGCTGTTGCAGCGGATCGACGAGGTGGCGCGGGCACGCGGCCTGGGCGGCCTGACGCTCGAAACCGCCGAGATGGCCGTGGCCAACATCCGCCTCTACCAGCGGCACGGCTTCGCGATCGTGCGCCGCGGCCCGCCCGACCACGGGCTCGACGCTCATCCCCGCGTCTACATGGCGAAGACGTTCCGGGCCGCGGCGTCCTGAGGGACGAGGCCGGCGAGCGGGCCGGCCAGCAGCGCCCGCACCTCCGCCGCCGCGAGGTCGGCGGGATCGCAGCCTTGGTAGGGCAGCTCGACGGGCAGGAAGCGCACGCCGGGCAGCGCGCGCATCAGCCGGTCGCGGGCGCGGGCGCCGGCGGCGTCGCGGTCGAACATCGGCAGGATCGTCGTCGCGCCGCCGAGCCGCGCGATCTTCGCCGCGCCCAGCGAGGCGGTGAGCGGGCAGACGACGTTCGGCCAGACCTCGAAGACGCGCGCCAGATCGAACACCGACTCGACCACGACCAGCGGCCGCTCGGGATCGGCCCACGCCTCGCCCAGCCAGACCTCGGGGCTGCAGCGTCCGTCGCGCGTGTACATCAGATAGCGCAGCGCGACGTGTTCGTGGACGGTGCGGCCATGCAGCCCGCGCAGCCGGCCGTGATGGTCGCGCACCGGAAAGCAGAGCCGCTGGCGCAGCGGATCGAAGCGCAGGTCGAGCGCGCGGGCGACCTCGTAGGGCACGCGGCGCGCGGCGAGATAGGGGTGCACCTCGTCGCCCGCCTCTCCCTGGGCAAAAGCCGGCTCGAACTCGGCAAGCCAGGATTCGGGAAAGACGACATCCTCGCGCTGGCCCCACGTCCGCTCGTCGAGCGACGGCGACGGCGCAGGCGCGGCCGCCGAACTCCCCGATGCCAGCACGGCCAGCGCCCCCTTGAAGTCGAGCCGCCGCCCGCTGGGCCGCTGCCGTTCGAGATGGCGCATCTCGTACAGAAGATCGAACGGCACGCCATGCCAGTGGCAACTGAAACACGTGCAGAGCCCGCTTGCGAGCTTGAGCCCAAAGCTCCCCCGCCCCGACCCGTCGCGATGCCGCCACGGCCCCAGCGGACACGCCCCCGTCACCCACCCGCTCCGCCCGGTCTGCGGCGCCGCAAGCCCCAGGCAACGCAGGAAGTTCGTCGCCGTGTCGAGGTTCATGGACTCCTCCCCATTCAAATGGGGAGGTGTCAGCGTCTGCGCTGACGGAGGGGTCATGACCCCTACCCTCACACCCGCCGTCACACCCGCTTGTGCAACGTGATCGCCCGCGTCTCGCTGCGGGAGACGTCGAGCACCTGCTCCTTCTGGTCGCCGGTGAGATGACGGTCGATGTCGACGAGGTTCACCCGCGCGATGCGCAGGAACGTCTCGCTGCCGAGCAGCGCCGCCAGCCGCGGCATGTCCTTGACCGCGCGCACCGTCCGCCCCTCGGCCTCGACCTCGACGAAGAAGTGCCGGCCGTTCTTCACCGAGAGATCGTCGGCCACCAGCTTGTCGCGCACGACGCCCAGCCGGTTCTCGAAGTCGCGGATCAGCCGCCGCGCGCTCTCGACATGCTCCTGCAACAGCCCGAGCGCGTCGATTTCCTTGGCGAGAGTGTCAGTCGTCCGGGGCACCTTGATCCTCCTTGATCGTGTGCGATGTCGCGATGACCAACGCTACGCAAGGAAGCGGAGATGGCAAATTGTTTCGGCATCGCAAGGAGAATCATGAGCCTGTTTAAAATGAAGGACGACCTCTCCGGCAATTCCACCTTCCCGGCCAACCACTGATTTTGAGTTGCATGGGGATAAACGGATTGTTTGGCTGGGGAGATCGGGGTTAGCTTGTCTCTCCATCAAGGAGGACAACTGTGGCGAGCACAAACTGGAAACCCGGGAACCTGGTAGAATTGAAAGCAGGTGGCCCGCTTATGGTCGTCGACAGCGTGGATCATTATGGGAAGGTTTGGTGCTCATGGTTCGCCGGGAAAAAGCATGAAAAGGCGGGATTTGCCGCTGAGACACTTCAAACGCCATCTGAAGAAAAGAAATGACCACGGATCCATCCGACAAGCCAACCGCAACGACGGTTGCCGAGTGGATGGCAGCGGAATTTCACAAGGAAGGTTGGCTTGATCAAGAAACTGCGGCGGGTACCATTATTGGCCGATTCGGTGATGAATTCGTCTACGAGAATGCCAACGGCAACCTCTCAATTCAAAGAGCCGTACTGCAGGAATTTCAAAGACTTACAGCGACCACTGCAATTTGGGTGCGGAGTGACCGCGCGTGGCGCAAGAGGGACAAGAATGACGGGCCAAGTCGCCAAACATAAGAGCTCGGACTGATGACAATGCAGGTCTAGACTTTAGACTGCGGCGAAAAACTGCGCCCTCGATACGAAGGACATCAGCGACCGTCGGAAGGGTCTTCTCGGTCCGGAGCGTCCAGCCCGAGGCCGGGCGCCACGAATGCCACCCAGCGCTTGTAAAGTGCTGACTCGCCCCCCTCACTCCACCTCCAGCTCCCCCACCCTCTCCATCATCTCCGAAAAGTCCGTCGTCCAATCGAAGTTCCAGTTCACGGTGAACGAACCCGTCTCGCCGTTGCGGCCCTTCAGGATCGAGACTTCGCGCTGCTTGATCGTCTCGGCGCTCTCGGGCTGCATCAGGCCCAGCGCCAGCGAGGAGAGTTGCAGGATCGCGTCGGAGTAGCCGATGTCGTCGCCGGTCTGCGGCGGCTTCTTCCCGCCTCCGCCGCTCCCGCTCCCGCCCTTCGCCGGCCGCGCGAACTGCCAGGAGCACGCCGTCGGCGCGAGGTCGCAGATGTGCTGCTTGATCAGCGACGCATTCTCCGCCACGCGCTTGAAACGGTCGCGCTCGGTGGGGTGCGTCAGGAGATAGGCGCCGTCGATCACCACGAAGTCGGGCTTGAGCTGGCGGCAGAGCGCATGCAGGTCGGCCACCGACGCCGCCAGGTTGCCGTCGACGACATGGAACGGCACCGGGCTTTGCGCGCTCTCGACGAGGACGTGCTTCATCTGCCGATACTGCGTCGTCGTGAGCGCTGCATCGCGGATGCCCTTGAACGGCAGCTTCGCGTGGATGGCCAGCAGGCGCTGCACGATGACCAGCGGCTTGATCTCCATCGAGACGAACAGCGGCACCTTGCCCTGCACCGCCCAGGCATGCAGCGCCATCCACAGCATGAACCACGTCTTGCCCGCCGCGGGACGCCCCGCCAGCCCGATCATGTCGCCGGTGCCGAGGCCGCCCGTCATCGCATCGAGCGTCGGCCAGCCGAGTTGCAGGCCCATGGTGCCCGCGTCCATCATCTTGGCCTTGAAGGCCTGCATGATCGCGTCCTGCGCGCGGCGATAGTCCATCACCAGCGCGCCGTTGTTCTGCACCGACAGCGCCATCACCGCGTTGCCCAGCAGGTTCAGCGCCTCGCGCGGATTGGCATTCGCGCCGGCGAGGTGCTTGTGATGGACCTCGGCCAGCAGCGCCACGAGGCTGCGGTGCAGATGGTTGTCGCGCGCGCGGTCGAGATAGAAGGCGGCGGGCTGCGTCTGTGCCGCGAGATCGAAGCCGGTGTCGGCCTTCACCAGCGCGAAGTCCGGCAGGGTGCCGTAGGTCTTCACGTGGCGGTCGAAGTAATTCCACAGGCGCTCCTCGTGCCCCGCGAAGAGATGCGCGACCGGCCCGTGCTTCAGGAGCGTCTCGACCCGCCCCTCGCCGATCACGGCCGCGAGATAGCGCTGCGCGGAGGAGAGCATCAGAGACACCCCTCCCTGTCGTCGCGCGCTCTTCTCTTGTCGTCCTGAGCGAAGCGAAGGACCTCATGGCGGTTGCCCCACCGATGGCTGGCGGCGATGAGATCCTTCACTTCGTTCAGGATGACAGAAGGGAGCAGACGCCTCATATCGCGACCTCGAGATAGTGGTTGCGCAGGAGATCGGCGACGAAGCCGCCATATTCACGGCCGGCGTCGGCGAGGCTCGGCGCATAGAGCACGGTCTGCAGCCCCGACGCGCTCCAGCGCGCGGTGAGCAGCGCCGTGAGCTGCGCCACCCGCCAGGCCGGCGCCTCGCGCACCGCCGCGCGCTCCGGCACGAAGTCGGGGATCAGCAGACAGGTCGCGGCGATCGGCGCGCCGGCCGCCACCGCTTCCAGCGCATCGAGCAGCGGCACCACGCGCGCCCGCACGAAGTTGCGCGACAGGCAGCCCGCCAGCGCGCCGATGCGCTGCAACGGATCGAGCGCCGGCGCCTCGCCGGTCAGCAGCAGGCCGCAGCGTCCCTCGGCGCGATGGCGATGGAAGCCCGCCAGCCACGCCCGCTCCGCCGCGGTCAAGGCCGGCGGCAACTTCTGCCACAGCAGATGAATCGGAATCCCGGCATCGCGTGCAACGCTCGTGCGATTTGCAATCAATTGCATGTGCCGCTCGGGATCGAGCACGCCGTGCGGCCGGAACCACGGTTTGAAGCAGGGCTCGTCGCTCACGCCGCGGCGTCCCGCCAGCCTGCACGCCCGATATCCGCGTCGACATCCGTCACGTCCACCCTCCTTGGTGTCTGTCGTGTCCTGCCTCCTCGACTAGACGGCTCGAAGGCCCGACGCAAACTTTTCGTGGCGCGTCGTTCGGTCGTGATTTGAGAAGAGTCGTCGACGGTGCCTAGACTGAACGGCGCCTAGACTGAACGCGTCTCAAGATGGAGCGACACAATGGATGCAAACAGCCGCCACGGTTCGGAGCCCCTGCCATCCACCTCCAGCGATGCCGAAACGGCGAGTCCCGCGCCGCTCAAGAGCAGCGCCGACACGGCGAGTCCCGCGCCGCGCCAGGGCGGCGCATCGGCCGCCAGCGTGACGCGCCGCGGCCTGCTCCTGAACGGCACCACGCTGGCCGGCGCCGCCGCGCTCGGCACCGCCGCCGCGCCGCTGCAACAGGCGCAGGCGCAAGGACAGACGCAGGGCCAGACACAGGGCCAGACGCAGGGACAGGCCGCCGGCCGCGGCAAGCCCAACATCCTGGTCATCTTCGGCGACGACGTGGGCTACTGGAACATCAGCGCCTATCATCGCGGCGTCATGGGCTACAGCACGCCCAACATCGATCGCCTGGCCAAGGAAGGCGGGCAGTTGATGAGCTACTACGCCCAGCAGAGCTGCACCGCCGGCCGCTCCGCCTTCATCACCGGACAGATGCCGTTCCGCACCGGCCTCAGCAAGGTCGGCCTGCCGGGCTCCGACCTCGGCCTGCGCAAGGAAGACCCGACCATCGCCGAACTGCTGAAGCCGCTGGGCTATGCGACCGGCCAGTTCGGCAAGAACCATCTCGGCGACAAGGACGAGTTCCTGCCGACCAACCACGGCTTCGACGAGTTCTTCGGCAACCTCTACCACCTCAACGCCGAGGAGGAGCCGGAGAATCCCGACTATCCGAAGGACCCGGAGTTCCGCAAGAAGTACGGCCCGCGCGGCGTCATCAAGTCGTCGGCCGACGGCAAGATCGAGGATACCGGCCCGCTCACCAAGAAGCGCATGGAGACCATCGACGAGGAAGTGCTGGCGGTCGCGCAGGACTTCATCGCGCGCGCCAAGCAGGCCAACAAGCCGTTCTTCACCTGGTTCAACACGACGCGGATGCATAACTTCACCCACGTCAAGGAAGCCGACCTGGGCAAGAGCAAGCTCGGCTTCTACGCCGACGGCATGATCGAGCACGACGCGATCGTGGGCAAGCTGCTCGCGACGGTCGACCAGCTCGGCCTCACCGACAACACCATCGTGATCTACACGACCGACAACGGGCCGATGGTCTGCCTGTTCCCCGATTCGGGCACGACGCCGTTCCGCGGCGAGAAGAACACCAACTGGGACGGCGGCTGGCGCGTGCCGGCGCTGATCCGCTGGCCGGGCACGATCAAGCCGGGCACGGTCTACGACGACCTGTTCGCCGGCGAGGACTGGCTGCCGACGCTGCTGGCGGCGGCGGGCGTGCCCGACATCAAGCAGAAGCTGCTGGCGGGCCACACCGCCGGCGCCAAGACCTTCAAGGTCCATCTCGACGGCTACAACCAGTCGGACTATCTCTCGGGCAAGAGCCCGACGACGGCGCGCAAGGAGTTCTTCTACTTCAGCGACGACGGCGACCTGCTGGCGCTCCGCTACGAACGGATCAAGATCCATTTCATGATCCAGGAGGCGACCGGCATCGACGTCTGGCGTCATCCCTTCACCATCCTGCGGGCGCCGATCTTCTTCGACCTCGCCATCGACCCCGGCGAACGCGCCCAGGAGGGCATGGGCTACAACGACTGGTGGTACCGACGGGCGTTCCTGGTGGTGCCGGCGCAGGCGATCGTCGCGCAGACGCTGGCGACCTTCAAAGACTTCCCGCCGCGCCAGAAACCGGCGAGCTTCACCGTCGACCGCGCCATGGAAGCCCTGACGCGAACGGTCAGCGGCGGCCGGTAACGCCCCGTTCATGGCCCCGTTCATGGCCCCGCTCCCGGAGATGCTTCCAGCAAAAGCATCTCCCGGTAGGTCATGATCGCGGGGCGACCGTGCGCGCTGCTTCTCTTGTCATCCTGAGCGCAGCGAAGGATCTCATGGCGGTTGCAAGCGGCGATTAGGTCCTTCGCTACGCTCAGGACGACAGAAGGCCGAAGCACCGCGCCCGAGGCACATCTCCCGGCTTCGCTCAGGACAGGCCCTACGAGACGCGGCACGCCGTGCGGCTCCTCGGGGTGAGGTGGCTTGTCCATCATCATGCGCACCGCCTCGATGTGTTTCACGAGAAACCCGAGCTGCGGCAGGTCGGGCGATCTGAACGCGCCGAGGTGTTTCTCGGCGGCGCGCACGACCCGCGGCCAGTGCGCCAGGGCGAAGCGCACCGCCCGCTCCGCCTCGCCGGCGCGCAGGGTGCGCACGAGGTGGCGGAACTGGCCGCGCATCTTGTGGGTGATCGGCGCCGACGGCCGCGCGTCCCGCCACAGCGCTTCCAGCGCCGCAACCTTCGCCGCGGCCCGTGCTGGAGCTGGCGTTGAGGCTGGCGTTGAGGCTGGCGTTGGAGCGGGTGCCGCGGCGGCCGGCGGGCCGCACGCAATCTTGGTTTCTTCCATAGGTTTGATTCTGAAGGTTTGAAGGGTGGGCCCTGCAGGGCTCGCCCGGGTGGGCCCCCGGGGGCCCGCCTGGGTGGGCCCCTGTGCGCCCACCGCTCCGCCTACCGCTCCACCCGCCGCTCCGGCCGCCGCGACGCGCAGCAGCGCCTCGGTCGGCCGCACGAACAGCGAGACCTTGCCGGCGAATCCGTGCTGCTCGCGCACGATGAAGCCGCGCGCTTCCATCGTCGCCAGCACGCGCCGCAACTGCTTCAGCGAGCAGTCCAGCTCGACCTGCCATTGCGCGCGCGTGAGCGTCACCCACCTGTCGCCGCCGTGGCGGACCTTCGTGTAGCGATGCCAGCGCAGCAGGCGATGCAGGAAATGGCCGGAGAGCAGGTCGCCTGCCGCCGCGATACAGCGATGGAGAGGCACGCAACGATCGCTCATCGGTTGGCCATCCCGTGCTGGCGCCGCACATAGTCGCGCAGCAGCTGGTTCACGTGCAGCAGCAGCGCCGGCACCGCGCCGTTGTTGAGAAGGTTGGCATCGACCTCGAAGGCGGCCTGCTCGGGATCGGGCGCCGTGGCAAGGCCGGAGTCGTCGCCGTCGCGCCCGTCGGTGCGCCCGTCGGTCCGCACGATCCGCCAGACCAACCCGCCCATCGCGCGCACCATGTCGACTTCCTCGAAGCGGCTGCAATCCTCGGCGACCACCGGCCCGGCCTGCAGCATCGGCTCGACCGTGCCGCGCCAGCACTGCACCCAGAGGTCGGGGCCGATCATGTCGCGGCCCCAGCCCTGGGCCAGCGACTGCAGCGCGTGGCGCGGCGTGCGTCCCGCCAGCTCGCGCACCGGCCGCGTCTTGAGGTCGCCTTCGAGGCAGCGTTTCACATAGTCGGGCGGCCGCCCTTGCGCCGCGATCAGCGCCCCCAGCATGGTCTTCAGCGGCTCGCCGAAGCGCAGCCGCCGGAAGCCGTGGCGCAGCACCAGATGATCCGCCACGGTCGTTTTGCCGGATCCCGCGGATCCGGTCAGAGCCAGCACCAGCACGCCACCCTCCTTGGTGATTGCGTTGCGTCGCGTTCTGCGATGTCGTGCCTTCCTCGACTAGCCACGCCTGCGGGCGGCGGCAAGTTTTTCGCCGGGAGCGACCGGGGGAGCATCCGATGATCGACGCGGCCTACGTGCGGCGCATGGCACGCTACAATCGCTGGCAGAACGAAAGCCTCTACGGCGCGGCGAGCCGTCTCTCCGAGGCGGAACGGCGGCGCGACCGCGGCGCCTTCTTCGGCTCGATCCACGCGACGCTGGCGCATCTCGTCTGGGCCGACCGGCTGTGGCTCGCCCGCTTCGAGCTGACGCCCGTGACGGCGACAACCATGGCAGAGGGGCTGGCGGCCTTCCCGACCTGGCCGTCACTGCAGGACGCGCGCGTCGCCTGCGATGCCGAGATCGTGCGCTGGGCCGATGCGCTGACGCCGGACGGGCTGGCGGGCGACCTCGCCTATTATTCGATGAGCGCGCATCGCGAGATCGGCGGCCTGCGCTGGGTCTTCGTCGCACATTTCTTCAACCACCAGACCCATCATCGCGGCCAGGCGCACTGCCTCCTCACCCAGTGCGGCCTGAAACTTCAGGACACCGACCTGCAATTGATGCCGGAGTAGCGGCGCCGTGATGCCGATGTGAATCGCCTTCGTCCGTGCAATCGATTGCACGAAGGCGGCATCGGGGTCCCTGCTTACATGCCCCCCGACGCCGATGGTGGTGATAAGGCTGTCTTAGGGTTGCCAATCCCTATTTTATAATTGACAATAATTTCAATTATCCTTTACAAATACCCACTATCCTTGACAATAAACGGCAGGAAGCGGGTCAATGCCGCGTAAGAGTAGGCAAAATCCGGCGATCCGGGACTTTATCCTTCACAATGTCGCCAACCACCCGGCCGACATCGTGGCGCTGACCAGCGAGAAGTTCGGCATCAGCCGCTCTGCCCTGGCCGGGTACATGGCGAAGCTCGTGGCCGAAGGCCTGCTCGAAGCGTCCGGCAATACCCGCGCGCGCCGCTACGAGTCGAAGCCGATTTCGTCGGGAAGCTACAAGATCGACCTCAGCCCCGGCCTGCCGGAGCACCACGTTTTCCGGTTCAGGATTCTGCCCCTGATGAAGGACGTTCCCAAGAACGTCGTCGACATCTGCCAGTACGGCTTCACGGAGATGCTGAACAACGCGATCGACCATTCGCAGAGCCCGGACGCGGTCATCTCCTACGAACAGACTCCTGTCGCCATCAAGATGTGGGTCATCGACCATGGCGTCGGCATCTTCGCCAAGATTCAGAAAGACTTCGGGCTGGCCGATCCGCGAAGCGCCCTGCTCGAACTGTCGAAGGGCAAACTCACGTCGGACAGAGCCAACCATGCCGGCGAGGGAATCTTCTTCACGTCGCGCATGTTCGACGACTTTCAGATCCATTCCGGCCATCTGATCTACAATCGCGAGCATCTAGAGGACGACGACTGGCTCATCGAAACGAAAGACGTGGCCAACGACGTCAAGGGCACCGCTATAGTAATGACAATCTCCCCTGCCGCGAAACGAACGACGGCAGAGGTGTTCGAGAAGGTCCAGGGCGAGGATATCTCGTTCCGCAAGACCCATGTCCCGGTGAGCCTCGGCCGCTATCCCGGCGAGCAGTTGGTGTCGCGGTCGCAGGCCAAGCGCATCCTCGCGCGCTTCGACCAGTTTTCCGAAGTGATGCTCGACTTCGACGGCGTGCCGCAGATCGGCCAGGCCTTCGCCGACGAGATATTCCGCGTCTTTGCCGGAAGCCATCCGGGCACGCGCGTCGTGCCGATACGTGCGAATGAAGCGGTGCGGAAGATGATCGACTACGTGAAGAACGCGCCGCCCCCTGCGACGCCGCCCGCCAAGCCTTAATTCCCCAGATGCCCGAACCGGCTGCCGGGGGTGAGCCACGTCACGAAGGAGTTGCCGTCGACCGCCCAGCCTGCCGCGCCGCCCGCGCCCGGGCCGCCGCCGCCGTTGCTGGCCGTGCCGCCGGCGCTGCCCGGCTGGCCCCAGTCGCCGCCATTGCCGCCGGCGCCGCCGGTGTGCCAGGTGATCGGGCCGCCCTCCTCGCCGCCGCGCGCCACGGAGACGCCCGCGCCGCCCGTGCCCGCGCCCGCGAAGGAGCCGTTGTTGCCCGGGCCGCCCGGCGTGTAGCCGGCATTGTTGGCGCCGCCGCCCGCGCTGCCGCCGCCGCGGCCGCCGCCGCCGCCCGAGCCGCCGATGAAGAGATTGAGGTCCCAGTCAACATAGTCGCCGCCGATACCGCCGCCGCCGCCGCCGCCGGCGATCGTGCCGTTGTTCGTGACGTTCAGCGTGTTGCGCACGTACATCGCAAGTCCGCCCGCTTCGCCGTTGATGCCGGCCACGCCGTTGCCGCCCTGGCCGCCGCGCCCGCCGACGGTCCTTCCGGCGTTCACAACGAGGTTGATCGCCGAGCCCGCCGGCAGGCCGCTGCAGGTCAGGGCCGCGACGCCGGTGTACGCCGAGGCGACGTCGGCATTGAGGGTGACGTTGCCCACCACCGGATCGACGCCGTTCCAGCCCAGGTACGTCGCCAGCGTCGACATGCTCAGGTTCGTAACGGCGGTGTTGTAGGTGAAGTCGAAGCGGAACGACTTGAAGTAGACCTTCTTCCAGAGGCCGCCGTCGTTGGTCCAGATGCCCTTGACCGGCTTCCACACGCCGGCGTCCTTGACGTGGATCGCCGTCGCCCTCTTCCAGGCCCCGGCGTCCTTCACGAATGTCGACTCGTTCGCCATGGCCCTACACCTGGTACCAGATATCGCCGTTGTTGCCGCCGGACGGCGCCGCGGTCGAGACGGTGCGCTGGCCCTTGCCGTTGAGGCCGGGCGCGATCTTGGCGTCCGTGACCTGGCCGTCGGCGATCTTGATGGTCGTCACGGCATCGTTGGCCAGCTTCACGGTGGTGACGTGGCCGTCCCAGATCTCGTTCACGCCCACCGCGTTCAGCACGGCGAGCCCGCCCAGGCCGAGATTGACGCGAGCCGCCCCGACATTGTTCGCGCCCGTGCCGCCCACCGCGATGCCCAGCGCGGCAATGCCCGTGATGCTGCCGCCGGTGATCGACACGCTGTTGCCGTTCTGCGTCGCCATCGAGCCCAGCCCGAGACTGCCGCGCGCCCCGGCGGAGTCGGTGGCGCCGGTGCCGCCCCAGGCCAGCGGCACGACATTCGCCGTCGCCACCACGCCCAGCCCGAGATTGCTGCGTGCGCCCGCCGCGGTGGTTGCCCCCGTGCCGCCGCCGGCGACCGATATGCCCTGCGTGTAGTAGACGCCGTCCCAGAATTTCTCGAACAGCACGCTGGTTGGATTGAACCGGATCGCCCCGTTGGGGAGGTTGGTCGGCTGGCTGTAACTCAGCATGGTGAGCGACGCGTGGTCGCGATCTTTGATCATCTGCATCACGTCGGTGTAGAGCGATGCGTTCTGCGGATTGTTCCAGTCGGCCATTTCGGTATCTCCTTATAAAGTCCTCATCCTGAGGAGCGCCGCACAGCGGCGCGTCTCGAAGGATGGGAACGCGGACCTTGCCTGCTGCCCATCCTTCGAGACGCTCACTCCGTTCGCTCCTCAGGATGAGGGCGTTGTTGTCGCGCTGTGACGATCAGTATCCCCGTGCGGTCCAGCTCACCTGGCCCGAAAGGCGGTTGCCGGCGGCGTCGAACAACAGAATCTTGAAGCTTGTCGGATAGGGCACGCCGGCGAAGTCGTAGATCGCGTAGCGCGCCGCGGTGCCCACGGGCGTCGTCTGGATCGAACTCACCGAGGTGAACGGCGTGGTGAAGAGGACGGTCGTGCCACCGCTGTCGCCGGCGCCGGCCGAGACCATCCCGGCATCCGTCTTGGTCTTGGAGGCAAGCTTCACCGACATCCCGCCGATCGCGCACACCGCGCCGGTGCTGGCAAAGCCCAGGGTCACGCGCAGATGGCGGAAATTCGCCACGTATTGCTGCGAGCCGGTGCCGACCATGGTCCAGGTCAGCCCGTCGAGGCTGCTTTCGAGCGTCGTGGTCATGGCCACCGCGCCGGAGACGTCGGCCTTGCTGACATTGATCGTCACCAGCGTGGCGTCGACCGTCGAGCCGTAGTCGAAGGTCTCGGCGTAGGAGGCGGTGCCCGGGCCGGGATCGAGCCAGTCGAGGTAGCCGGCGTCGATCTGGTCCTGCGGCTGGTCCCAGCCGCGGTTCGTGAAGTGCGTCAGCCAGGTCTCGCCGGTATGGGTCGGGCCGTAGAGCACGCCGCCCTGCAGGGTCATGTTGACCTTGGTGCCCGCAAAGATCGACGGCCATTCGACGCGCAGCAGATAATCCGGCGGCTGGTTGACCACCGCCGTCACCGACGTCGGCACGCCTTCGTTGCCGCCGCTGTCGACCGCCGCCACCCAGTAGGTGTAGGTGCCGGCCGCGCTCTCGAACACGCTGGTGAAGGTGCCGGACTTGTCGCCGATCAGTGTGCCGGTCGACCACGCCCCGCCCTTCTTCACCACGTAGCGGTCGATGGGCAGCGCCGAGGTCGCGCTGCCCCACTTCAGCAGCACGTTGTTGTCGATCACCTGCGCGGCGAGGCCGGAAACGGCGGTCGGCGCGGCGACGTTGAGCGTGGCCGAGCCCGCGCCGCCGTAATTGCCCGCCTTGTCGATGGCCGCGACCCAGAAGGTGCGGCCGCCGCCCCAGCGCACCGGCGAGGTGAAGGTGGTGCCCTTGACGCGCGAGACGAACGCGCCGCTCGCCCAGTCGCCGCCCTGGCGGATTTCGTACTCCTCGACCTGGAAGGAGGCGGCGCCGCCGGTCCAGGCGATCTTGTAGAGGTCGGACTCCAGCGCGACCGAGACCGAGGGTGTCGGCGGTGCGGCGACCACCACGTCGAGGCTTGCCGGCACGGGGCTGTAGATGCCCTGCGGCCGCGTTACGGCGGCGACCCAGTAGGTGTGCGTGCCCGCCCCGACGCCCTTCTCGGTATAGCGCAGCTCGCGCGGCGTGCCGACCTTGGTGGCGTCGGCCCAGCTCGCGCCGCGCCGCACTTCGTAGTAGTCGACGTTGAGGTCCTCCACCGCGTCCCATTTGATGGCGACGCCGTCGGGATCGTAGACGGGCTGCAGGCCGGTGACGTTGCTGGGCGGCACCGCGGTGGTGAGCGTGATGTCGGGCGCTACCATCCACGCGCTGGTCTTGCCGTTCAGCGCCTTGGCCCGCACGCGGAAAGCGTAGACGCCTTCCTGGCTGTCCTGATACTCGATGCTGGTCATCGAGGTCGTGCCGACGGTCTGGTAGTCGATGTCCTGCGGCCCCTTGACCTGCACCTCGTAGGCATAGACGCGGCCGTCGTCCGACTTCTCCCACGACAGGATCGCCGCCGCGCGCACCGCCGAGCCCACCCGATAGAGGCGCATCATGGAGGATGGCCCGGTCGGCGCCACGATCGGCCCGGTCGGCGTCACATTGTAGGGCGGCGGCGGGACGACGAGCCCCTTCTCGACGCGATCGAACTTGGCGGGGTCGTGGAACACGCCCATCGCCTCGAAGGTCGCCGGCCCGACCTCGATGTTGGAGACCAGCAGGAACTGCCGCGCCTCCAGCGACGTCGAGGTGATGGCCCACACCGCGCCGGCCAGCGGCACCTCGTGCAGCGGCGTCGACCAGGTGAAGGTCGCCGTCTCGCCCGCCGCGTTGGTCAGCGTGCGCTTCTGCAGGGTGCCGTCGGGCATGGTGATGTGCAGCGTGTAGCTGAACGCCGCCAGCACCGCGTAAGCCTGGTCGACCGTCACGCTGTCCGGCGTGGCCGAGACGATGCGGCCGCCGAAGATCTGCTGGGCATAGTTCTCGTCGGCGATCGACACGATGTCGCCGGGGAACTTGTCGGCCAGTTCGAGGCCGGAGCGGAAATGCACCGTCTCGGTCGCCGTGCGCTCGGTGTCGAGCACCCACTTGCCGGTGCGGATCGCCTGCCCTCGATTTGTGCAGCCATAGGCCACGATGTCGATCTGGCGCACGCCGTAGAGCGCCACGCCCTCGGGATCGTCGACCCATTCGACGGCGGGACGATAGGCGTCGGCCGGATCGTTCCACACGACCTTGGCCGTGGTGTGCCGCGCCTTGAGCGAGGTGCCCTCGTACTTGAACTCGCCGCCCAGCACGTTGGCGTTGGTGAACAGCGCCACCGGCGACTTGGGCATGTCGGCGGTTGCCCGCACCGCGCCGGACGACCAGAACGGCATGCCGCGGAAGATCGACGCCATCGTGTTGACGACGGCATAGGCTTCCTGCCGGCTGTTCAGCAGCATGTTGCAGGTGTAGCGCGGCTCCTTGCCCCCGGCGCCGTCGTCGACGCCGAGATAGGCGCCGCTCTCGTCGACCGCGTCGCAATACTGGCCGATGGTGTAGAGGTCCCACTTCCAGGGATTGACCGCCGCCGGATCGAGGCCGAGCCCGTAGCGCGTGTTGGTCAGCAGGTCGTAGAAGCACCAGGCGGGATTGTCGGACCAGTCGGTCTTGAAGGTGCCGTTCCAGTCGCCGGTATAGCTGCGGGTGAGCGGATCGTAGTTCGACGGGATCTTGATCAGCAGGCCCTTGACGTCGTAGGAGCGCGCCGGCGCGGATCCCGAGAACTGCGCGGTGTCGATCTGCATGCCGCAATAGGCGACGTTGGGATGGGCGAGCTTGCCGTCGACCACTTCGGTGATCGAGGTCCAGAAGAGTTTGTCCTTGAACCATTCCTCCGGGTCGTCGTCGTTCTCGCGCTGGATCTTGATGTCCCACGGCGCGCCGCCGGCCGGCAGCGCCACGCGATAGTCGCGCTGGTAGGTCGAGGTCGTCTTGCCGTGGAAGCCGACATAGTGCGTCTGCACGAAGGCGCCGCCGTGCGCCTTGACGGAGATGAAGAAGTTCGACGTGTAGGGGTTGATGTCGCCCGTCTCGTTGTTCTGCATGTAGAGCGCGGGCGTCGAGATCTTGACGATGACGGCGTTGGCCTGCGGATTGGAAACGGTGCGCGTGACGCCGCCGTTGGACTTGCGGATCTCCAGCCCCTGCCCACCGCCCAGCGACACCGTGTTGCGGCTCGACGGGAAGCCCGCCATGTAGGTCTGGACGCCGAAGGGCGCGCCGTAGCGCGTATCCCAGGCGACGCCGGTGAAGTTGAAGGTGCCGTCGGCGTTCATGAGCGGCGTGTCGTCGAAGAAGATCGACTGGTCCTCGGCGACCAGACCCTTGATCGGCCCTTCGCACCAGAGATCGAGGAAGCGCGCGATGGAGCGCGACTGCAGGGAATTGGGCGCCTCGACGGGCGTGCGCCCCACCGGCTCCGACGCCGCCCCGCCCTTGCCGCCGCTGCCGCCGCGCCCGAAGACGGTGTGGCTCGGGTTGATGGACCTCACAATGCGCCTCCTTCGACGACCATCCTCATCCTGAGGAGGCGCAACGCGCCGTCTCGAAGGATGGGCAACAGGCACGGTGCGCGTTCCCATCCTTCGAGACGCTCGCTCGGCGCGGCGTATCCTCCGCGCTCTCGATCGCTCCTCAGGATGAGGCTTTGGCTGTCCACAGCTCGGCTCCCGCATAGGCCTCAACAGCCGACAGCGTAGCGGCGGCGGGTGCTGGATGAGGCCGATGCGGCCGCGGTGGCTCTGAATCGGACCACCAGGCTCCGGACATCTGGCGAACCGGCGCGGGGGCCGGGGCGGCGCCGTCGCTTCCGTCTCGACTGCGGTGAAGAGGGCCGGAAAGGCAGCGGCCCCTCCCGACGGGAGGCGGCCGGGGTCGCTCCGGGCGGGACGGTCGCGGGCCGACTACTCTTTCGCCGGGCGTCGCTTGGCCTCCACACGCCTTTCGATGTCGCGATGGTCTCTGCCCAGGATACGAATCGGACCGGCCGGCCGCACCGCCGTCGCCTCGCCCTCTCCCTCCAGGGCAACGGTGATGTTCGTGGCGCTGGCCAGAGCGAAGACCACGCTGCTGCCGCTTTCCATCGCGACAGCGTCCGGACTGAAGCCCTTCTCCTCGACAGCGACCGTCCGTGCCTCCGACTCGAATTTCTCCCCGGCCTTAGCCCGTCCGACGTCTATCCGGCCGACCAGACCGTTCCTTCCAGCGTGCATCTTGTAGCGGCCCGGCCGGATCAGGGTAACGGCATACATGTCGCCCGACTGGAGCCGCCTGCTGTCGAAGGCCAGTTCGCCATTCCCCCGCAGCACGACCTGAAAGCCGCGACTGCCCTTGCTAGCATAGAAGACCGCATACCCAACCTGCTCCTTTGCGGTGGTAGCGCGATACTTGCGGGGTAGGCCGTTAGCGTTGGGGCCGGCAATCACGTTCAGATCGATCTGCACCGAGGACGGTTCGGCGTCTTCCGTCACAGTGATCCCGAAAGTTCCGACGACGGCCTTGCCGTAGTGAACCTCGCCCTCGTATTCTCCGACCGTCAACGGATGAATGATCGAGGCCAGCACACCGAGCGCGTCGGACTCGAAAACCGTGGCCCGCAGCATGGCGGTGTTGACGAGTGTGCTCATGTCAGACTCCGATTGAAGCCGAAATCGTGAGCTCCGGATCTGTCACGACGACTTTGGGATCGACCACAGGCACCAGGACAGGCACCAGGACGGGGCCGCCGGACATAGCCTCGGCCGGCATGATCGGATAGGGATTCTCCAGCTCGAAGATCGGCGTCTTCTTGGCAAAGTGCTGCAGGACCAGCTGAACGGCCAGATCAAATAGGCCGATGGAAATGCCGAGAAGGTTGGACAGCCATTCCTCAATATCGTCGCCAATATCGAGAATGTCCCGGATCAGATCGGCGAAGCTGCCAAGAATTGCCTCCACCAGGTCCTGCGCCCAGTCGGGCAACCAGCCGAGGATCGTATCGACGACCGCTGCGATCAACTTGTCGAGCAGGGCGCCGACGGTGTCAGCAATGTCGATGAGATCGATGTCCAGCCAGCCCGGATTGAGAAAGAACCGCCATTTGTCCGGCACGCCCTGCGCATGCGCCTGCCAGACGCTCATGCCGGCATTGCCGGGGTCGTCGAAATGCTCGGTGCGTATGCCGCAGGTTCCGGAAATCTCTGACCGGATGAGCCCGCTCAGATCGAGGGGCACCTTGAGATCGGGATCGGCCTCGAAGAAGCAGTATCGCGGCAGGCGGATGATGCACCCGAACGGACTGGGCAGGATGCAGTTTCCACCGACGCATACCTTGGGAATGTTGAGCCCCGGCGTGACGACCAAGGGATCGTAAACAATGTCGAGTTCCTTGAGGAGCACGGTGTTGTTGCTCTGAAAGTCGATGCGGCCCTTCTCCAAGCGAATCCCGACCGTCCAGTCGATGGAGAAGTGGACGAGATCGACCGAGCCGCTCGCCTGCTCGCGGAGCTTGCCGCGCAGAACTCGAAACACCTGCTGTACGGTGCTTTCGGACAACGCGATCTCAACGTCGGCCATGGCACGCCCCCCTAGGAAGCTACGGCGTCGATGAATACCGCCACCCGGTCGTTGGCGATGCTCGGATTGAACGGGACGTTGCCGGATGTGGGCGTCAGCCCCACGACCAGCTGTCCGAACTTGCCCAACCCGAAGATGAGGTCGTCGACCGCCACCTTCAGCCGGGGCAATAGGCTCAGCCGAACCGTCGCTTCGATAAGGCACTCCAGGATGGCTTCGAGCCCCTCGGGCCTGATGTCGACCAGTTCGAGGCCATCGAGGGCGAGGCTGAGGCGCTTGCCGAACGCGTCGTCCTTCACCGCGACGGTGCCGGTTGCAAACAGCGACAGGCAGAAGCACTTGATGTTTTCGCGATGCACGGGCAACGGCCGGGCCCGGGGCGGCGGCCGATCGTCCTCCGGACGAAACTTGTCGAAGGCGCCCAAGGTATCGCGAGGGTCTGCCGGGCGGACCGTGCCTTCGACGATCTCCGCGATCTTGTCGAGATACTCCTTGCCGGGACAGGCCAGGCCCAGGCAGACCTCTATCTTCAGGGCGAACTGTTGCGGCCTGAGCGGGTCAAGCTCCCGAGGCAGCGTAAACTGACTGCCAGGATGGAAGTCGATGCGCAGATCCGCCAGTTGGGCGCAGTATTCGAACCCCCAGGTCCCGCCGGTTCCCGGAACTGGCAGGAGCGGTTGAAGGGCCACTCTGGGCTGACTTATCGGCAGACCCGGCGCGACCTCGACCACCTCGCAAAGCAGCTCCGGCTCCCCGACAAACGCCGCCGTTCCATAGTTGAACAGCGAGGGCCGTTGCCGGCGCACGTTCAGGATCAGCTTGTTGAAGGCGCCTTCCGAGACAGAAGTATGAATACTGCAGAAGTCTGTCGCAGCCATGAGGCAATCCCCGATTGCGCGATGTCCTTTTGCACTCTCTACTTTTACGAGTACCTGGACTCATAGTATTGTCGCACATGCCGCGCAAGCCAAAACAGGTTCTCCGTGTGGCACAGGATTGGACCACCCCCTTAAGGGGTAGGCGACCTCCTCGCCTGAACACATGCACGTGAAATAGGCATACGCCAGAACAACCTTGAATCGCCGGTACTCGTTCACGAGAATTTCCGGACGCTACAACTTTGGGGCATGTCCGGTGGCGAAGGACAACCAGGCGGGGGACAAACCACAGACGACCATACTGGCCGAGCGCGCCTGCAAGGTCGGCGGCGGCGTCTGCGCGGCCAGCATCGGCAGCGCCCAGACCCAGCTTCAGGACTGGACCTGGCTGTTCATGGCGTCGGGGACCATCGGCGCGGCCGCCTTCTGCGCCGGCGGCCTGTTCATGATCTTCGACGGCCACAGGGCCATCCGAAGCTCCAGCAAGCGGAAGGAGGTCGTCCGCCGCGGCGTGCAGCTCGCCGGCATCACGGGCGTGCTGGCCATCGTCGGTTATTTCGTGGCCGACAATTTCGAGCCGCTGGGACGCATCTTCGGCCGCGCCCGGCCGGCGGTGGAAGCCAGCCGGCCCGCGACCAACGATCCGCCGGAAAGCAGGGCAAACTCCGTCGAGGCGCCCTCGCCTCCAACCTCGCCTTCGCCCCCGGCTCAGGCCCAAGCCCAAGCCCAAGCCCAGCAACCGACCTCGGGCACGAACACCGCCGCGCTGGCGCCCCCGGCTTCGGCATCGACGCCGGTTCCTGCGCCGGTTCCTGCGCCTGCCCCTGCTCCGGCCCAGGCCAGTCCGCCGCCGTCGGAAATCGTCTCGCTGTACGGCACCACGCCGCGGGCGCTGTGCGGGCAGGCCGACATGAGCGCGCGGCGCAGCAGCTCGCTCCGGCCCGCGCCCGCCGGCTGGATTCTCTACAGCACCGACTATTTCTCCGGCTTCAAGGAACAGCCGCTGGCGTTCGGCGAGCCCGTCAGCATCGGCAACTGCACGCTCGTGCTGGAAGGCATCGATCCGGACCTGCCGCGGCTGGACTTCAGGATCGTCAGATGAGGGGGCGCGGCATGGCAAACAGGATCTTGACCGGCATGGTCGGAGGCGTTCTCGCGGCCGTCGCCGCCGCCGGCACGGCATCCGCCTGCGAGAAGCTCGTCGACATGCCGCCGCCGCGCATCGAGGAGATGATGGAGGTGCTGAAGGACGGCGGCGGCGGCAGCGAGCTGAAGCAGCTCCTCGCCTTCGAGGAGCTGGCCTGTTCGAGCCGGCCCGCCGTCCGCAAGTTCGCGCTCGATACCGGCCTCGCCTCCAAGAGCAAGCCGCTGCGCAGCCAGTCCTTCGCCGCGCTGCTGATGCAACGCGACCAGATCCGCCTGGACCTGCTCGAAGAACTGAAGGGCGACCGCACGATGGAGATGTGGCTGCGCAACAATGGCCGCAGCCTCGCCTACCCGTTCCACAACAGGGACGCGGCGCAGAACTGCATCTCGCTTTCGGCCAGCTACAAGTGCCCCGGCCCGCAGATGATCGCCATCGACGGGCTGAACATCCGCATCGTCGACCCGCAGCGCCACCTCACCGGCACCTTCGCCCTCCAGCCCGACAATTCCCTGCGCGGCACCATCCTCGTCAAACGCGCGGGACGGCCCGTTGCGGCCAAGATCGAACTGGAGAAGTGAACGAGAGCTACAGCTTGCCGCCCGAGAAGGCGTGACGGACCGTTGTGGTGCCTGGCTTGACGGCGGTGACGGTGCCCTCGATCTGATCGGTCGAGACCGACGCCGACACCAGGGTCGAGCCGATGCGCATGCGGCCATAGAGGATCGGGATCGGGCCGCCCTGCTCCGACGTGTTGACCGGACCGCCGTAGATGAAGCTGGTCCGCGCCTCGGGCCGCTCCATGTTGGTGTAAGCCGCCTGCGAGGCCTGCGGCGTCGGCGAGATGAGCTGCGAGACGCCGGTGAGCGCCGTCATCAGGCCGAGCGAGGCAATGTTGCCGTAGGTGATCGAACCAAGAATGGCGCCGGTGCCGATAGCGCTGCCAAAGGAAAATGTCGCTGCCCCAGCTCCAGATGTCGCGGCGGCGGCGGCCCCGCCGAGAAGACCGGCTGCACCGATGAATGCACCCGCGATCAAGACTGTGCCGAGGATGATCTTGCCGACCGTCTTGCCGGTGTCGCCGCCTGCGCCCATCGCTGCGGGCATGATGTGGATGTCGTGTTTGCCGAGCGTCATCGGCAGTTCGGCGAGATCGAGGTCGATGCCGCTGCGCCGCGTCGCTCCTTTGATGAAGGAATAGGCCGGCCCGCGGAAGAAATATTCCTTGAAGCCCGGCCGGATCGCCGACAGCGCCCAGACGGCTTCGGGCAGGGTGTCGACGTCGAGCCGGTGGCGATAGCCGAAGCGCCGGCCCAGCGCGCCATAGAGATAGACCTGGCGCATCATGGGGCGAACTCCCGGCTCGCTTCCGCTGTCGTCCTGAGCGCAGCGAAGGACCTAAAGGCCGCGAGACAGTCTTGCTCTGGGTCAGCGCAATGAGATCCTTCGCTGCGCTCAGGATGACAACGAATCATTGCCCGCCCTCCGGTGCAACCGATTGCGCGGCGGGTTGGAGCGCAGAGGGCCGCAGCCGCATCGTCCTGGCGTGGTACTTCTGCTTCCACGGGCCCAGCACGTCCTTGCGCGAGAGGCGGTTGGTGAGGTGGTGCAGCACCAGCCCGTTGCCGACATAGATGCCGGTATGGTTGATCGTCGGCGCGCCGACCTGGAACAGCAGCACGTCGCCCGGCTGCAGCGGCTCGCTGTCGCCGAACGCGTCGAAGTCGAAGCGGTGGAGATTGTCCTCGATGACCCGCTGGCCCTTGTTCCACCAATCGGGATCGCGCGGCGTCAGCGGCAGGACGAGGCCGCGTTCCTGCCGGTACCAGTCGCGCACCAGCGCATAGCAGTCGGCGATGCCGTGACGGAACGGCCGCTGCTCGTAGGGCGCGACGGGCAGCATGTCGCCCCAGAAGAAGAGCTTGGGCCGGTGCACGGGATCGAGCACGACGATGCCCCACGGCACGTCGTCTTCGGCGGCCTGCGCCATGTCGGTCTTCGACGGGCCGTCGAGCCCGTGCGGATGGGAATGCACGATGGCGCGCAGCTCGCCCGACGCCCGCGCTTGCGCCATGAAGCCGGCGTCGATCTCGAAGGCCGTGCTCCGATCCTCGGCCACGTTCTCGCACGGGACGTAGCGGTCGCCGCCGTCTTTACCCAGCACGACGCCGCACGCCTCTTCCGGCGCGAGCGATTGGGCGTGCTCGACGATGGCCTCGCGCACGGCGTTGGAAATATCGAACATCGGCAGCATCAGCGGGTCCTCGAAACGGCGGGAAAGCCCGAGAACGGCAGCTCGCCGTCGGCGCCGTAGCGCGCCTTGCAGCCCGAGAGCTTGTGGCTGCAGACGTCGAGATGGGCCGCGTCGGTCGGCGCGTCCTTGGCGGTGAACCTGGCGTCGCCGGCATAGGGACAGGTGCCGTAGACGAAGTCGTTCGCCGCCGCGTCCCACTTGCGATAGGTCTCGGTGCAGGCGTCGCGGATGATCTGGCGGCGCGGCAGCATCACGCCCTGCTGGTCGAGCGCGGCCGAGAGGTCGAACTCGATCATGCCCTTGGTCTGCGAGACCTTGCGGTCGACGTGGTAGACGTCGGGGATGTAGTGCGTGTCGGGGTCGGCGTCGGGCTGGCCGTCGAGATATTTCTTCAGCGTCTTCCAGCGCGTGACCCTGGCGCCGAGCAGGTCGTTGTACTGCACGACGGCGGCCTGCAGGAGGCCGAGCGCATTGCCGACGGTGAGCTTGGGCCTGGGCAGCTGGCCGCGGCCCGCCCATTCGAAGCCTTCGGCCACGATGGGATGCGGTGCGTAGGTGTGGCCCTTCCACATCGGCGCGGCGCCGTCGACCAGGCCGGAGCAGAGATACCAGATCTCGGTGCCGCCGATCGGCGCGGTGTCGATGTCGAACAGCACGACGATGTCGCCGGGCGTGAGCGACTGGTTGTCGGCGGCGAGCCCCCGCGTGGCGGTGAACAGCTCGTCGCCATGCGGCAGCACGCCATGCGGCGCGGTGGAGGACATGCGGGGTCTCCGGGAGCGATGCCGGTGGCGCCGTTAGGCGGCCGACCAGGGCAAGGGCCGGGGCACGACAGGCGGGTTGAGGCGCGCGTCGACGGCCTGGGCGAGCGACGCTTCGTGGCGATCGACCGTCTCGGTGCCCAGCATTGCCTGCACCCAGGCGACGATGGTGGCTTCGGTCAGCGCCTCGAAGGGCACGAAGGCGGCCTGCGCATCGAGATCGATATCGCAGGTGCCGTAGATCGACTCCTGCACCTCGCCGTCGTGGCCGAACAGGCGCCAGTGGACCTTGCCGACGACATTCTGCAGATCGCCGACCTGGGGGTAGCATTCCAGGCGCTCGATTTTCCAGGTGAAAGCAACAGCCATGCGACCCTCCTTGGTCGTTCGATGATTAGGCGACTTCCGTCCCCCCGATCGGGCCGCCCCGGTCCCGGTGGCGGCAAAAGAGAACAGGCTCAGGCGGGCGCGAGAGTGGTAATGGTCCCGCCGCTGCCCCGGTACTTGAGAGCACCGCCGGAGATGTAGATGTAGCCACCTATGCTTGGCGTTCCCGGATCGGCGGTGTTTGCCAGCCAGAGATGGCAGCCCACATTTATCGACATCTTGTCGGCACCGGCGTTGTTTCGCCAGGTATGCACATCGAATTCCGAATAGAATTGTGTGACGCCGATGCCCTTCTCCTGCATCCATTGGTCCTTGTAGTACAGCATGCGGGAAACGTGCCGGTCGCGGACCGTCATGTTGAACTTTGCGGCGGCACTGTTGCCGATACTGTGATTGTAGATGGTCGAATTCAGGTGGCCGTCATAGTCCAGCTGAACCGAAAAGGGATCGCCAGTTTTCAAGTAAGGTCCGACAGTAACAAGCCCACCGTAAGGCTGAAGACCGAGATAGCCTTTGCCGTTGACCTGGTTTGCTACTTCCAATCCCATAGAGTTGACGCCTAGCTGCATTATGGAAAAGCGCGAATGCGTTGCGCCTCCCGTCGTATTCGGGACGTGAAAGTCTGCCAGGGTGGTGAAGCCGGTCGAGACAGTGAGCCCCATCACTGACAAGATCGCGACAGGGGCCATTCCGATACCTACGCCAGTTGTATTAACGATTAGGCGATCTGCGCCACCGCCGGTGCGGAACAGGTGGTTGTCAAAGTCGCTGTAGCGGGTCGCAATACCGGCATAGCCATATTCGTGCAGGTAATTACCGTTGTAGTTGACACCGCGGTAGGCACCTCTTCCGCCAACTTCTTGATAGTATTCCGCTGCTTGGTTCGCGGTGCCAGTCGTAATCTGTCGAATTTTCGTGCTGAGACTGCTCTTGATCTGGAGATTAAAGCTCGTATCGCACCAATCGCCGATCCCCACTCCGTTGTCGTTTACAAACAGTTTGTCGCTGCTGGCGCGCAGTTTGACCGTGCTGCCTTTGATCACCATCGGTTGGTACGATACCACCCCAGTTGCATCGGCGCTCTCGATGGCGGCTTCGACAGAGCTAGTAACAATGCGGACGCCTATGGTCGTGCCTGCAACGAGTAGCGGCTGTGGCGCACCATCCAAGGTCTTGATGTGCAGCTTGAACTGGGGGCTGCTAATACCGACGCCCATCCTGCCATTGACGATCCTCGCCCACTCCGTGAACGTCGTTTTGTCGTAACTACCAAACGCGATGGCGGCGCTGGTGGTGGACAGCGCATTGGCGAAGATGTTCAGCGTGTTCGGCGATATGCCGAAGCCTGTCGCACCTGCATTGCCGTCGTCATAAAGATAGAGGCCATTCAGACCAGCCGACGTGCCAAATGACAGGTTGGCATTCGGAGAGCCCGTCCCGAACCCCACGTATCCTTTGCCCACTACGAATTTTGTAGTCGTCACGCCACTGCCGACAAAGACGGAACCAGAGCTGTTATAGTTGAGGTAGGTCGAGCCGGTAGAGTCTGGATTGATGTGCAAACTACCGGGCGCATAGAAACGAGTAGTGTCGCTCCCGTCGATGTTCAGGAGCGTGGCCATGCTGCCGCCTGCCGTCCTGATCTTATATGCCTTGTTGTTTGCGAGCAGAATATCTCCAGCCACTTCAAGCGCGGCTCCCGGCGCAGATACACCGATGCCGACATTCCCCGTCGTGCCGATGCTGAAATTCTCCTGGCCGTTCGCGCCGATGATCCTGAAACGGCCGACATCGCCGCCCGCGGCAGTGCCGGCGAGGCCGAGATAGATCGTGCGCGTGCCGTCCATCAGCGCGACATAGGCGCTGTCGTAAATGGCCGCGCCGTTCGTGCCCTTGATGGCAATGGAATTGGCGCTGTCCGTGCTGACGAAGTAGCCGTTTCCGCCATTGAAGCCGGCGCCCTGCACATGGAACTTCGCCCCCGCGACGGTCGTGCCGATGGAGACTGCGCCATCCCACTTCACCCGCATGCGCTCGACGCCGTTGGTTCCAATCAGAACCTCCTCGCCATTGACGAACAGCGGACGCCAGGCCGCCAGGCCGGTATAGTCCACGCCTTCGATGGCCGAGGTGACGCCGTTGGGGCCGATGCGAACCGCCGTGTTGGTGCTGGTCGTGATGATCGCGGAGGGCGCGCCGCCGTGATTGACGACGTGGAGCGCCGCCGCCGGCTCGATCCCTGTCGCCACGGCCGCGCCCACGGCGACGGACAGGCCGTTCTGATTGATCCTGACCGTGTTTCGCAGATTGCCGGTCTGGCCCGACCAGAGGTTGACGTTCCACCCCGACCGGATGTCGACCGACGCGGACGAGATGCCGATGCCGGCAATCCAGCCATCGCCGTCGTCGTAGAAGCGGAAGGCGCTGACCGAACCGGGCGTGCCGTCGATGATGTTGGGCGCGAGCTTCAGCGTTCGCGCCGTGAGGTCCCACGTGCCCGCCACCGGATAGAGCATCAGCACATCCTTGACGCCCTCGGTGAAGTGCACCGGCGTGCCGGTCGAGGATTCCTTGAATTCGAGCCGCGTCAGCACCGGCTCACCGCCGACGCCCGCGATCGTCCACGAGGAATGCTCCCACTGGTTGGCGCTGCGGTTGACCACGATGGCGTCGCAGGTGTCGCCGTTGGCCATCACCGCGTCGAAGGTGCGGAAGTTGAGCAGGGTCGAGCGCGCCAGCACCTTGGCGCCGGTGCCGGTGCTGGTGGTGGTGTCCTTGACGCGAAGCTTGACGACGTGAGCCATGGCCTGCCCCTCCTTGGGCTGGATCTGCGGAAGCCGGGATCGCTCTCACCGGCGAGAACTAGAGATCGAACACCTGCTCGAAGGTCGCCTGCACGTTGCCGGTGGTGCCGCTGGTCTTCTCGCGGCTCCAGCTCTCGCACTTGACCTGGAGCGGCGCCTCGCCCGGCGGCGTCCACAGGAACGGCAGGTAGCCCTTCTGCGCCTTGAGGAAGCTGTTGATCTCCAGGCACTCGCTCCACGCGATGCCCTGCCACGCCACCGTCCACTTCTCGGCGACGGTGTTCAGCCCGTCGCCCACCCTCTGCTCGTAGCCGTTGCCGTAGGTGTTCTTCAGCACGCGCGGCGCATAGCTCACCGGCGTGCCGAAGGTGCAGTCGATGGCGGGAAACTGAACCGTCGTCGTCATTGCACCACTCCCGCGCTGAACGAGCCGCTGGGGTTGAGCAGGCCGCCCGGCCGCATCTGGTCCTGCAGGTTCTTGTTCACCAGGGCCGTCACGATGGCGCCCAGCTCGCGCGCCTGCTCCATCATGTTGCCGCGCCCGCCGCCGTCGCCGGAACCCTGACCGCCAGCCGGCGCCGCCATGTTGACGCTGATGTTGGTCTGCACCGTCATGCCCCCGCGCATGCCGCCGCCGCGCAGCTCGACCGGAATCCGCCCCGACGGCACCGGCACATAGGCTTCCGGCACCGACCCCTCGCCGAACATCGCGAGCTGCGGCGACGTCGCGATGCCGCCGCCGGCATATTTGCGCAACGGCACCGGCCCGCGGCTGGTCATGATGCCGCCGTCGGCGAACAGGCTGACGACGAACTGGAGGATGTTGCTCAACCAGCCGCCGCCGGAGCCGGCGCCGGCACTCCCCACATTGAGCAATCCCTCGAACAGTTTATCGATGAGCTTGTTGGTAATCATGTCGAACAGCTTGTCGGAGATCTTGTTCAGCGCGTTGAGGCCCGCCTTGCCGAACGCCTCCCATACCGTCATGCCTTCCTTCAGATTCGCTCGGACGTCGGTAAAGAAGCCCTTCATCGTCTCCTTCGCGAAGCCGATCACCTCCTTGTAGCGCTGGGTGGTTCCCTCGGCCTCCGCCATCTGGTCTGACATCCGCTTGAAATCGGCCAGCAGCGCGGGCGTGATGGCTATGCCGCGCTCCTTCGCCTGGTTCACCATGTCGAACTGCAGGCGCAGCGAAGCGGCCGCCTCGCTGGACCTGCCGACAGCCTCTCGCTCCATGGCCTGGCGCGCGACAAAGTCCTCGCTGCGTTTCCGGTTGCCCGCTTCCCAGTCTGCGTTGCCCTTGTTCTCGTCGGCGGCGGCCTTGCCCCGGATCGCCTCTTCGATCCCTGGCCGTGACGCCGGCGCCGCATCGCGTGTCGCCTTGGCAACTTCGAGGTCGAGCAAAAGCTTGCGCTGCTTCACCACGTCGCCTGCGGCGGCGGCCATCTTCTGCAGATGCTCGGTCTCGGCCTTCAGCCCCTCGATGACTTTCTGGTCGGTCAGCGCCTGCTTGGCCTCGAACAGCTCTATCTGCAGCTTGCCGGTGCCGTCGGTCGCGCGCGCAGCCTTTGCCTCGGCCTCGGCGCGCCTCATAGCATAGGCGCCCTCTTCGACCTTCTTCATCGCGGCGGCAATGTTGCTCAGCTCGTCGAGTAGAGACTTCGAGGCGTTTACGCCGACGCCGCCGCCGACGCCGACGCCAAGCCCCTCTTTCGGAGGGTTGCGCCATTTTCTGGGTCTACGGCCGCCGCTGCGGCCACGGCCTCGGCGGCTACCGCTGCCGTCGCTCACTTCCCCATCGTCGTCGCCGCTTGGTGCATCGTTTCCGTTACCCTTCGTTCCTCCTTCGCCATTAGGTAGCGACCCGATGACATTTGCCGTTGTCTTGGCTGCCTCAGCGGCAAGCTTCAATGCCTCGTTAGCAGTTCTCAGTCTGTTGAACGCTACATCGAGCTCTGCTTTGGTGGCTTGACCTTGCCGAGAAAGTTCCAGGACGCGTTGGTAATCTGCTTCGAGTATCTTGACGTTTTCACGCGCGCGATGGAGCGTGGCTTCTTTCTCCGCTACCTTCTTGTCGACGATCGCGCCGCTCACATCGAGCGTCTTGCCAAATTTGGCCAGCATGTTGGCCGCCTGATCGGCAGCCTTCTTGACTGCACCGTCCATGCCTTTGCCTACGGCGGCGGCGGCGTCTTGTTCCAGTCTCTGCAACTCGTATCGGATCGTGCCGATCTGCTGTTCAAGCGACTTGACGAGATTCTGGTCGCCTAAGGTCTTGAGCGGCTTCTTGTTGAGTATCTCGAGATCACGCTCGAGAGCCGCAATGAATTCCTTCCGTGCTTCGACTTTCGCCTCTGCACTCTTGGTCTTGAACACCGTAAAGAAGTTCACAACGTCGGCGGTGAGGCTTACGACCTTCGCCGAAAGATCCGACAGCCAACTGTCGTTGAACTGGTCGAGGAAGCCGTTCCAAGCATAGCCCAGCTCCTCGAAGGCACCTGAAAGCCCTTGGCCTTCTTCGCCACCGCCCTTGCCGAGTCGCGCCGTCAGGATACTCAGTGCTTCAGCCTGGGCCGCCGCGCGTCCCGAGCTCAGCTCCATCAACCTGATGCGGTCCTTCTCGAGGTCGTTGAGCTCGATCCCGGCCTCGCGCAGCTGCTCCATGCCCCTAACCGGATCGGCCATGGCTCGGGCGACGAGCCGCGACGCCGACGCTAGGTCCGTGCCCATCACCTCCGCGAGGCGTGCCGACACGCTCAAAGCGCCTCCGAACGTCTCCTTGCTCACGCGGCCGATCCGGATCAGCTCAGCAGCGGCGTTGCGGACATTCGTGTCGTCGATGCGGGAGGCCGACGATTGCGCCAGCACAACATCGTTAATCTGGCCCTTCGACATACCGATAGCGCCACCGGTGACGTCTAGAGAGGCACCCAGCATCTTCTGCGACTTCTCGTAAGCGATCGTGTTGTCGACCATCTGCTTGTAGACGTCGACGACGAGCTCGCCTGCTTCCTTGAGAAGCTTGAGGCCGTTAATCCCGCTGGCCAACGGTCCCGTGAGCGCCATTAGACGTCCGCCAATACCACCGATCGCCTGCCCTGTGGCTCTCGCTCCGCCAGCGCCCGCGGTCAGTGTTACCGCGAGCCCTTTCATCCGGCTGCTGGCGCCGCCCGCCGCCTGGCCCGATGTCTTTGCCGTGGTCGCCAGCGTGTCGAAGCCTTTGGTGCTGGCAGCTAACGCACCGGTGAGCGTCGTCAGGTCGCCTTTGATACTCCCGATTGCCTGTCCTGCGGTCTTGGCGCCTCTGCTTGCGCCAGTCATCGCCCGCTGGAGTGCCGCGACCTTCGCACTCGTCGCATCGACGGCCTTGGCGGCATCCTTGTTGGCTTCGATCCACTTTTTCAGCACCGCCGACGCTTCGTCACGCATGCGGACGACGACTAAAAGTTCCTGGTCGGCCACGGCTCCACCCCTCCTTGGGTTCGGCGCCCTGCGGCGCGTCGTCAGCTTTTCAGCTCAGTCCTTCTTCTCCATCTGCGCCGCGCGGCATTCGCTCACGGTGCCGTGGATCAGGCGCATGATCGCGAGGTACTTCACCGTCTGGCTCATCACCCCGCCCTCGTCGGCCAGCACGCCCTCGGCGTAGAGGCCGTAGAGCGCCATCAGTTCGCCGAACAGCGCCGGGTCGTCCTTGACCGGCCGGCGCGGACAGGCCCAGCTCTCCGCGCCGTCCACCTCCATCGGGACCAGCGCGCGATCGGTCCACGATCCGTCGGGCCGTTGCCTGGCGTCGCAACCCCACTCCTTCTGCTGCCGCGCCGTGCAGGTCGCACAGTTGCGCTCCGGCAGCAGGCAGAGCGCGATCACGCCGCGACGGATTTTCCCGCGTCGTCGGCGCTCACCGTGTTGATGGCCTTGATCTCGCGCGCCAGCCAGCCGGTCAGCTCGGCGTCGATCAGCGCCAGGCAATCGTCGGCCACCACCTGGTACTTCTTGCCCATCACGACCTTCTCGGCCGTCGCGAAGACGACCTCGTTGCCGTGCGCGTCGGCGAACTTCTCCCAGCCCTTCAGGCCGAAGCGGACATATTCGAGGTTGGCTTCGTTCAGCTTGACCTGCGCCACGGCGCGGCCATTGTCCTCGCCGTCGGTGAAGGTGAGGCTGCGGTCGCCGATATAGGCGGCGACGAAGGCGTCGATGGCGCCGATGGTGAAGCGGGTGGCGTCGGGGGTGCCGTAAGCCTCGTCCAGCTTGGACTCGACGGTCTTCACGGCGGACAAAGTGAGTGCCTTGATGGCCATTCTGCTTCTCCTCCTAGAGATGCTGTTGGCGTGATGATCGCCGCACCATACGGAGAGAAGGCGCCGGGCCTATTGCGCGCCGTCGTCGTGGTCGGCCCGTGCGTCCAGCCCCAGGCAGCCCCCAAGGCTCGTCTTGTCGGCCATCACCACGGTGATCTTCGCCGGCGCGTGATAGCGTGCAACCGATTGCGCCGCGCCGCGCGTCAGCTTGGCGCCGACCAGCTCGCCGTTGGCTTTCTGGACGATGAAGACTTTGACTTCGTACATGGGGCGGTGCCGGTCGCCATCCTGCCGCGGACCGGCCGGCCTGGAACGCCGCCTGCGCGCGCGTTGAGGCGACGCGCGACCACGGCCGTCGGCCGTCGGCCCGACTATTTGAGATCCTGCATCGTGAACGTGTCGCTCCCAGCCGGAGAGCGGCCGTGGCAAACATCGGCCACCGTGTCGATGGACCTTTGCAGATTGCTCCATCCGGCCGGTGTCACTTCCGTTGCCGCCATCGGTGCGACGCTGCCGTCCTTTCCGACGACGTAGAGGTCGAGGACCACCCGCACGTTGGGCCCTTGCTGCGTGACGGTGTAGCGGGAGCGGTTGCCGTTCCTGTCGGCGACGATCTGGCCCGGCACGTCCGTCGGCACGATCTGGAACTGGTTGCGGACGAGATTCTGCGTCATCCGCCGCTGCATGCAGTCGACGGTCGCACCGGCGCCTACAGTGTCGAGCCGGGCGGCTGGGGCACCGGGCGCGGCGACCGAACCCGTCCGGGCGGCGCAGGCCGTCATCGACAGGGCCAACGCGACGCCAGCAGCAATACGTACGATCATCTCTCTCCCATCTCGTCGAATTCGCACGAGTCCATGAGATCGCTACCGGGCCGTCGGCGAGGGCAACAGCGGCGCGCCGTCGGCGAATTCGAGGCGGTCGGCGTAGACCAGCGCCTCGTCGATCGTGTCGAACAGGCGTTCGCCGACGACCATCTTGCCCAGCGCCTCGTTCTTCTCGATCCTGTACTTGTTCACGAGAAAGATCCTGTAGGCGTCGGTCGCGAGGTCCGGGCTCATGAACCGCGCGCCCATCACCGCCGGCGACATGTCGACGGTCAGCGCCGCACTCCGGTTGGTCTCGGCCGTGTCGGCCAGCACGTAGCCGCGCTCGATCAGCTTGCGCAGGTGATAGGGATTGAAGTTGAAGCTCCAGACCAGCGACATCAGGAGACACAGGAACGGACCCCACGCGGGCAATGTGAGGAGGATCGCGACCGCGACGGCGAAATAGGTCAGGAAGACCAGATACTCGCCCCGGAACAAGGCGGGGAACGGACCGAAGAACAGCGTGGTCCACGAATAGCCGGCGGAGCCGATCATCTCGCGCCCGGTCTCCTTGTGTCTCAGCTTCACCGGCGTCGCCATTTCACTCCCCACCCAAACGGCGGCGATCCCAGGTTGGCACCGTTCGCTCGGGCAAGGGTGATCGAGCTGCAGCGCAGCACGAAGCCCGCATTCCGCGCTTGGCGTTCGGAGGGCAACCCGCTTACCGTGCGCGGCCGACTTGAGTCGCGGCAGCCGCCGTTCACGGTATCGGCACGGAGGAGACAGCATGGTCCATACGCCACGCCGCCACGCCCTCGGGATGATCGCCGCGCTCCTCGCGTCCGGCGCCGCATCCCGTACTCTTCCCGCCGCGGCGCAGACGACCACTGCGCCTGCCCCCACGCCGGCCCCCACACCTGCCCCCGCGCCGGCCGCCACTCCCGCCACGCCAGCCACGTCGTTCCCGACGCGGCCGATCCGGCTGATCGTGCCGCATGCGCCGGGCGGCAACTCCGACACGTTCGGCCGCATCCTGGCGCAGAAGATGGGCGAGCGGATCGGCCAGCAGGTCGTGGTCGAGAACCGGCCGGGCGCCGGCGGCACGCTGGGCAGCGCGATGGTCTCCAAGTCGCCGCCCGACGGCTACACGCTGGTGGTGGCCGACAACGGCACGCACGCCATCGCGCCCACGCTCTACGGCGCCAAGCTCAACTACGACGTCTTCAAGGACTTCACGCCGATCACGCTGGCCGCCACCTTCCCGACCGTGATCATGATCCACCCGTCGGTGCCGGCGCAGAACGCCCAGGAATTCGTGGCGCTGGCCAAGAGCCAGCCGGGCAAGCTCACCTATTCGTCGGCCGGCACGGGCAACGGCTCGCATCTCACCGTCGAGCTGTTCCGCGCGGCCGCCGGCGGCCTCGACATGGTGCACGTCCCCTACAAGGGCGGCGCGCCGGCGGTGCAGGCACTGCTGGCCGGCGAGGTGCAACTGTCGTCGGTCAGCGTCAACACGGCGCTGCCGCACATCCAGGCCGGCAAGGTGCGGGCGCTGGGCATGGCGTCGATGAAGCGCTCGCCCGCCCTGCCCGACGTGCCGACCTTCGCCGAGAACGGCATTCCCTTCGAGGCCGACAGCTGGCTGGCCATCATGGGTCCGCCCGGCATTCCGGCCGACGTCGCGGCGAAGCTCAACCAGGAGATCGCCGCCACCCTGCGCGAGCCCGAGACGCAGGAACGCCTGGCCAAGCTCGGCCTGGTCGTCGTCGCCTCGCCGCAAGCCGGCCTGACCGACGTGCTGAAACGCGACGTGCCGAAGTGGGGCAAGGCCGTCAAGGATTCCGGCGCGGTTACGGACTAGCGGAGATCCTTGATCGAGAAGGTGTCGCCTCCCATCGGCGACTGCCGGCGGCAGACGTCCGCGACCGCGTCGACCGAGTTCCGCAGAAAGTCGGAGGCGATCGGTGTCACTTCCGAGGCCGCCATGGGCGCGGCGCGGCCGTCCTTTCCGATCACGTACAGGTCGAGAACCACCCTCACATAGTCGCCATGCTGAGACAGGGCGTAGATCGAACGATTGCCGTGCTTGTCGGCGACGATCTGCCCGGGCGCCTGCGTCTCGGTCAGCCGGAATTTGTTGCGAAGCAGATTGAGCGTTATCCCGCGCTGCATGCAGTCGACGTTCGCGCCGTAGCCCACGGCCTCCAGGCTGGCCCCGAGAGTACCGGGGGCAGCCACCTCGGCAGGGAGGTAGGCGCAGGCCCCCGCCGCAAGAGCCGCGCCCAGCATCGCGGCACTCGAACGCATCGCTCGCTTCATCTCTCCTCCGGTCACGCGCGACGGGATGAAGCAACAAAACAGACGATGGAGCAACCGGCCGGAGGGAGACGTGCGACCGAAGCCGCGCGTCTCCCTCCGTACCCGTCCTCAGCAGGCGTAGAATATGATCTCGTCGTCGCCGTTCAGGCGATTGAACTGCAATGCGGCGTCGAGGGCCTGCAGGCCGTTGCGGTCCTTGTAGGTGAGGCCGGTGTACTGGACGCAGGGCGCGTGGATGTACCAGCTGTTGCCCGGCGTCGTGCCGACCCGCATGCCGAAGGGCATCAGGCGGGCGTTGGCGAGCTTGGTCCAGAAGTCCTGGCTGGCGACCAGCGTGGCTTCCGGGTCGATGCCGCCGGAGCTGCCGCGGTCGGTGATGCGCAGGCCGGTGTAGCCGTTGGCCGCGTTGATCGAGGTGCGCGGGTCGATCTTGTTGGCGATGTCGAAGCTGAACGTGTCGACCACGCACGGGTTGTTGAGCGGGCCCGCGACGCCGAAGCCGTCGACATGCAGGCGGCCGAGTTCGACCTGCTGCGGCAGGGTCGACTCGAACACCGGCGCGGCCGGAAAGGCCGCATCCGTCGGCGTGCTGTAGATGCCGGTGAACTCGAACTCCACCGTGGCGCGCCCGCCGGCCTGCGCATTCACCTTGAAGGTGCCGTAGCAGCCAGTCGCCTCGTGCAGCACGCCGTCCTTGTAGAGGCGCAGCGAGACGCTCTCCTGCTGGTTCTCGACCGAGGTCGGCTGATACTTGATGCCGGCCGGAAAGACCGTGACGATCCACTTCTGCCCCGCGATCAGCGATCCGCTCCAGGTCGGCGTGACCGTGGCGCCCGCGAGACCGCCGGTCGTCAGCGTGGCCGCCGTGCCGGAGATCATGTCGACGCCCACTTGCGCGGCCGTGCCATCGTCGGCCGTGATCGTCATCTCCGCCGTGCCCGAGAGGCCGCCGGTCGTGACGTCGATCAGCAGCGTCTTCGGCTCGGTGATGCCGGAGAAGCTACCGCCGGTCGCCCAGGTGACGGTCGGGCCGCCAGCGACGTTGCCGATTGGCAGGAACGCGCCCTACCAGGCCGACGCCTTGTTCTCGGCGACCAGCGAGCAGGCGCGCAGCAGGCGGCCCAGCCGGCTTTCCGAGCCGACCGTGCCGCTGCCGCGCAGCTCGTGCGTGAAAGAGATCTTGGAGATCTTGCGGCCGATCATGTCGGGCGTCGGCGAGAGATCGGCGCGATAGAGCGGCCGGTCGATGTTCTGGAGATCGATCTTGTAGTCGGCGTTCTCGACCAGAATCGGGCTGGTCGAATCGCTGAACGCGGGCAGCGTGCCGTAGGCCGGCTCGATGCCGGCATAGAGCATGGTCTTGCGGGTGAGAATGGACATGGAAGCCCCTCCTTGGGCCAAAGGGATTGATTAGACGGCGACGGTAGCGGCAACGCCGCCGGTGGCATCGCCCAGCGCGTTGAGCTTGGTGGCGAGTTCCTTCACGGCGTTGGCGATCTTCTGCATCGCCGCGCCGGCATCGGCTGCCTTGACGATGGCGTTGGCCGCCGTCGCATCGGCGCCCGAGGCCGCCGTGCCGGTGCCTTCGGGAATGTCGGCGAAGACGAGGCTGTAGGCCGGCGTGCCGCCCGACAGGTCGACGATCTCCGCCGCCCCGCAGGCGACGGCGAGCTTGTTCGTGTGCAGGACGAGCTGGGCCACGGCGTTCTTGAGCCGCGTCAGCACGACGTTCGCGCCGGCGGCCGAGGCCATCGCGGTGCCGACGCCGGTGTAGGAGACATCGATGGCGGCGATGGTGCCGTCCGCGGACGTGCCGACGATGTTGTCGACCAGTGCGCCGCCCAGCGCCGGCACGCGCGCATTGAGGAGATTGACCTGGGCGATCAGCTCCTTCAGCGCGTCGGTGGCATTGGCGAAGCCCGCTTCCAGCTCGGCCTTCTGGGCGGCGTCGCTGCTGCCGAGCGCGGCCGGCACGAAGCTGCCGATGGCCTCGATCGTGCCGTTGGCGGTCTGGCCGCCCGAGTTGTCGGTGAGATCGGTTACAGTCGACGCGGCGATGCGGGCCAGCGACTGGGCCAGGCCGCGCATCGCGGGCGTGAGCCCGTTGCCGTCGGCGCGAAAGATCTGGCTGCCCGCCGCATACTGCGTTCGGGAAATCCTGACGGTCATTGGAGCACCTCGTTGTGCGGGATGCGGGTGCATCCCTCCATGCCCGCCCCGGACTGGCACCGCCCCCGCCCGCCCGGTATCGCTCCCGGCCGCCGTGGTTCGGCGCTGCGCCAACGAAGATTGCTACCTATGCGTGTTTTACTTTACAAATACACGCATATAGAGTGGCGTCGCTGAAACATCCTGGATTGGAGAAGCTGCGATGTCGGGGCTCTTTCGGAAACTGATGCTCGTCGCGGGCATCGGCATGATCGGAATGGCATTCCCAGGCGGCGCCAATGCCGCCCCGATGGGTTCCTACCAGCCGTCGCTGGCGGACCACGGCGGCTCCTTCACTCTCGCAGGCAATGGATCGCGCTATGGCGATACAAGGGACGGCTACACCACGGTGATCGTGACGAACCGCGGCCAGAACGGCTACCCCGACCACGTCGTCAAGCAGCGTGTCCGCTGCTGGAGCCAGTACTACGACGGCTACCGCCAACGCATCGCGAAGTGCTGATCGCAGCCCTGTGCGCGCAACCAACGAACGGCGCAACTCAACCTAAAAGAGTTTTACACAGACGAAATGCGCCTATACGGTCAGGCCGTTTCAGTCGAAGTGAAAAGGAAGACAATGCGCCTGTTGCTGCTGCTTGCCGTCGCCGTTGCGATCTCGGCCTGTTCACCACCTCCGCCGAGTCCGTCCCGCGCTTCGGGCTCGCCCACCAGCACGGCCCGATCTTCCGATACGTACGATCCGCATTCTCCCCATATCGAGAGCGACCCCTATTCGACAACCATCGACGTCAAAACCAAATCTGCAACCCGCAAAGGCACCGAAGTCACCGAGGTCTACGGCCTCTACTCGAAGACGCTCCGCAAGGGCAATGCCACGCGCGTCTATGTCCAGTGGTCGGCCATCTATAGCGACCGGACATGGCATATCTACAACCGGGCCTCGAACGACAAGGGTCAGTCGTACGACTTCCAGGAAGTGGAGCGCGACGTTGGTAGCTGCCGCTCCCAGCGTTGTGTTTATCGAGAGACCTACAACATCATTATTCCCTTGGCCGACCTCAAGCGCGGCGCGACCGACGGCATCCGGTTCAAGATCTATGCGCGCAGCGGCGACAGCGCCGTCGTCGAGCTTCCCGCCTCGCTGATCGTCCAGTTCAACGAAAAGTTCGCCGAGGCCCAGAAGATGCGCGCCGGGTCCTGACGGACCGGGCTTTGCTTCAGTCGTTTGGGACCGTACAAAGCGCGTCGGTCACTATCGAGAGAACTGAAGAATGCCCTCCGTCATTGCCGCGATCCTGGAATCGTCGGCGTTCCTCGTGCTCGCACGGGTGCTGCTCACCTTCGTCTTCTGGTCGTCCGGGCTCGCCAAGCTGTTCGGCTTCAACGCCGCCATCGCCGAGATGGAGATGTTCGGCCTTCATCCCGGCTGGCTGTTCGCCGTCGCGACCATCATCGTGCAGCTCGGCGGCTCGCTGGCGGTGATCCTGAACCGCGGCGTCTGGCTCGGCACCGGCGCGCTCGCCATCTTCACCTTGCTGACCATCCCCATCGTCCACGACTTCTGGAACAAGACCGGCATGGACGCCTTTCACCACATGGTGGTCTCGTTCGAGCATGTGTCGATGGTCGGCGGCCTGGCGCTGGCGGCGATCCTGTCGAAGAAGACGGCGCGCTGACTCTCTCTCGCTCTGACCCCTCCGCCCCTGCGGGGCACCTCCCCATCTGAATGGGGAGGAGGATGACTTCGCCTCCCCCGTCAACGGGGGAGGTGGCGGCGTCTTCGCCGTCGGAGGGGTCAAGTCCCTTCCGCCTCCGGCGTCACACGATCCGGCGCGGGTCCTTGATCGAGTGGCGGTACTTCATCGTGTAGAGGAGCACGCCGGCGACATGGCGCTGGTTCTCGTCCTCGACGTCGGAGTCGTTGCTGGTCTCCACCAGGTCGATCACCAACCCGCCCAGGGTCGGGTCCTCGGCGAGGCGGCGCTGGACCGCGCCGAAATAGGCATTCATCTCGCTGCTGGGCTGCGCACCCGATTGCACGACCAGCTTGATCTCGAGCGCCACCGTCAGGCTGCACTCGCGCACCATGTGGAGGTCGCGCTTCGTCTCGCGGCCATCGAAGATGCCGAGCGAGCGTTGCTTGCGATAAGCCCAGTCGCGCAGCGGCGCGCGCACCACGAGATCCCAGGCGAAACCATAGTCGCCCGCGGGCTGCGTCCTGATGATCTGTTCGAGGGCAGCCAGCGCGCGTTCGCGCACCGTCAGTTGGTTGGGAACGAACTCAGCCACCGTTCATCTCCTTCAGCCCATCTCCTTGAGGATCGCCTTGAGCGCGCGTTCCAGGAAGTAGTCGCGCTCGCCGTCGAGCGCGCGCAGCACCTCGATCCGCGTCCGGCCGCGCTTCGTCTGCGCCTGCATCAGGTACGGCGTGCGCCTGAGGCCCTGCCGTCGCGCCGTCAGGAGCACGCGGCCCCTGATGTCGCCCAGGCTGCTGCCCGCAATCTCGACGCTGGCCCCCGAGCCGGCGGTCGCGCCTTTCAGGTAGGTTTCGAGTTCGCGCCGCAGCGCCCCCGGCACGCGCTGCCAATCGTCGGCGAACGCCTTGGCGACCGCCTCGAAGCCCGCCGCGGCGTCGGTGTAGCGTCGGCCGCGGAACGAGACTTCGATGCCCATTGCGCGACGCCCGTCAGACGACGACGCCGGCGCGCGGCGTCTCGGCCCAGGGCAGGTAGCGCGCGTGACGCTCCAGGATGCGCACGAGCTGGCCTTGCAGCAGCCGCGCGTCGGCCGTCGACTGGTTCTGCACGAACATGGGATGCGCGCTCAACGCCACGCGGGCATGCAGCCGCGCCGCCAGCGCCAGCCAATCCGGCACGGCGTCGAAATGCTGGCCGTCGGTCGCCGTGAAGCCCGCGGTGTAGGACACGCGGAACCACCACGGACGGAAGCCGCCGAGCGCCTCGCCGGCGCCTCCCCCGGGCGCGATCGACACGACGCCCTTCTCGGGGTCGACGGTCGCCGTGGCGGTGAGGTCGATCTCGTTCGTGCCGAACTCGGCCGGCAGACGTGCGGCCGTCACCGTCGGCGTCCCAACGAGGAAGCCGCGCAAAAGGCCCAGCCGCACGAGATGGCCGGCCGGATACTGGCCGATCTCCACGGCAAAATCGTCGCGCGCCGTCGTCCGCTCCAGGGTGGTGCGGAGACGGCTCGCGATATCGTCCGTCGCGGCATCGAGCGCGGCCAGGATGGCGTTGTCGCCGTCCTGACCGGCCTCGACACCCAGCGCTTCCCGGACGGAAAGCAGGCTGGCGAGCTTCATGATGTCCTCGCTTGTGGTCGGACGCCGAGAGCTAGACCGTGCCGATGTTCGTGTACTTCACGATGGCGTCGGTCTCCTCGACCTGCACGGCCACGCGGGCGGTCAGCACGACGATGTAGACGCGCTCGCTGATGTTCTTGTCGAACTCCAGGCTGATCTGGCGCTGGATGCCGAAGATCAGGTTGAGCGGGTTGGTGAACAGGCCCAGCGCCTCGGGCATGAGCTGCACCGCCTTCATCGGCACGCCGTAGGGCGAGAGCAGCCCGCTGGTCTGGACCTGCAGGTCGCCCAGCACGCCGACGCGATTGGCCAGCGTGTCGCGATACTCGGTCTCCTGGTTCACCGACACGAAGTGGCGCATCGCCGCCTTGTTGCGGAGATACTGGACCGGCATGTCGGTCATGCCCTTCTTGAACATCTCCTTGGCGATGGCGGCATTGGCCCAGTTCACGACATGGCCGGCGCCCGCGAGCTTCAGCCAGCCGTCGAACATCGAGAGATAGGCCTGGTCGTCGGCGTCGCCCGGATTGGTGTAGGCGGTGTCGCCTAGCAGGCACAGTTCTTCGAGGTCGAGCGCCGCACGCTCGGCGATCAAGGTCACCAGCGTCTCCTGCAGGCCGCTCGACCACGGGCTGTTCGACGGCTCGTTGCCGGCCGCGACCGCGCGCTCGATATTGTCCTCCAGCACGTCGTAGGGCAGCCGGATCTCGGCCATCACCTCCTGGGTGGAGAGCATGATGTGCTCGGTGCCGGGCTTGGCGCGCTGCGCCTGGGTCAGCGCCACGCCGGACTGCGCCTTGCGCAGGATGCGGTTGGCAAAGCCGATCTTGTTGATCTTGCGCTGCGGCGCCGCCATCTCGACGACCCTCGCCTCCTTGATGAGCGTCGGCTCCTTGATGAGCTTGCGGATGAAGGCCGCGCCCTGTTCGGGCATCAGCAGGCCGCCATTGGCCGAGAGGTCGGCGAGCGCGAGGTCGGCTTTCTGCAGCAGGATCTGGTTGCTGGACATTTTCAAGACGCCCCTCCTTGGGCTGTGTCGAGTTCGAGGATGTAGAGTCAGTCGGCGGATCAGAGCTTGATCAGGCCCGTGTCGAGCAGCCTCGGGATGCCCGCGGCCCCTTTGGCGAGACGCACCGGCTGGTCGCGATTGGCCTCGCCCAGCACGACACTGGAGACGCCATAGGACAGGGGGGCATCGGTCTTCTGCACCTTGGCGACGAGCTGGCCGATGCTTTCGGCCAAGGCGCGCTGCCCCTCTTCGAGACGTGCGAGGGCGGCCAGGACAGGATCCTTCTCCTCCTTGGCCGGAGCTTCGGGCTGCGGTGCCGAGGACGGCGCGGGTTTCGCCTCCTCGTCGCTCTTGCGAAAGAGCTTCACGAAATCGAGCATGCGGCTTGTGTCTTCCTTGGTGAGACGGAACGGGATGCGGTTGGCACCGCGCTTGACCAGCGAGACGAAGCGCACGTCGACGTCGCTGAGTTCGTTGGCCTTCACTTCGCGGCGCTTCTTGACCTCACGCTTCATGGAGGAACCCCTCGACATAGGAGAAACGATGGCTGTGGCCCGCACTCTCGTCGGTCAGCGTGCCCTGGGTGATGGTGTGGCGATGGCCCTGCACGGTGTCGGTCTCGCCGCCGAGGAAATTGCCGTCGGGGTCGAAACGCACGGTGAACTGGTGGGCATGGTCCTGTATGCGGTCGGTGAGGCCCGCCAGTTCCTCGGGAATCTCGACCTCGACGGTCACTTCCTCGCGGAAGCCGGCGCCATCGAGGGAAAAGCCGTTCAGCTCGCCCTTCTTGATGGCGGCCCACAGCGCCGGATCGGGCACCTTCACGCCGATCACCCAGGCCCCCGCAATGAAGGTCGGGTCGCCGTCGCGCGCGACGAAGGATTCGACGATGTAGGAGCCGTTGGGCTGCAGATCGTGGTTGGTGTCGATCTTCGCCAGCCGGCCCTTTGCCATGAACAGATAGGCCGCCTTGGCGATTTCCGCCGCCGACATGCGGTCGCCCTGCGCGTCGGTCATGCCGGGGGCAAAGACTTCCCCGAACACGATCTGCTGCTCGGCGTCCTGCTTCTTGATCGCGACTTCGATGGGAGACATGGGGGGAGACATGCGAGCGACGTTAGCCGCCGCCATCCGGGCGGCCATGCCCCCGCCCGGCCCTGGTTCGGTTTAGGAACCGTACCCTTTCCTCTGTCGTCCTGAGCGTAAGCGAAGCAGCCGTGTTTGAAGTCAAGCGGCTTTCACGGTGCGCCAGGCTGTTTGGTCTCTCATCATTGCATTGAGAGTTACAATGACCTTGCGAGCGCAGGCCGCAAAGACCAGGCGGTGCGG
>JAIUOY010000079.1:0-22814 GCA_020160995.1 Pseudomonadota bacterium
CCGAAGGCAGGCGGAAGCCGAACTCGGCCAGCACGCTCTTGCGGTTGAAGTCGCCGCGGAACATGCCACCGATCTGCGGCACCGTGACGTGGCTTTCATCGCAGATCAGCAGGGAGTTCTCGGGGAAGTATTCGAACAGGGTGGGCGGCGGCTCGCCCGGCTTGCGGCCGGTGAGGTAGCGCGAATAGTTTTCGATGCCGGCGCAGGCGCCGGTCGTTTCCAGCATCTCGATGTCGAACAGCGTGCGCTGCTCCAGGCGTTGTGCCTCCAGGAGCCGGCCGGCGCGATTGAACTCCTCGAGTCGCTGCTTGAGGTCGCCCTTTATCTGGTCGATCGCCTTCTGCATCGTGGGCTTGGGCGTCACATAGTGGCTGTTGGCGTAGACGATGATGTCCGACAGCGACACGGTCTTGTCGCCCGTCAGCGGATCGAATTCGGTGATCGATTCGATCTCGTCGCCGAACATCTCGAAGCGCCAGGCCTTGTCCTCGTAGTGGGCCGGGAAGAGGTCGACCGTATCGCCGCGCACCCGGAAGGTGCCGCGCTGGAAGGCGTTGTCGTTGCGCTTGTATTGCTGCTCGACGAAGCGGCGGAGCAGGGTGGTGCGATCGATCTTCTGGCCCTTGTGCAGGCGGAAGGTCATCGCCTGGTAGTTTTCCAGCGGGCCGATGCCGTAGATGCACGAGACCGAGGCCACGATGATCACGTCGTCGCGCTCCATCAGGGCGCGCGTCGCGGAGTGGCGCATGCGGTCGATCTGCTCGTTGATCGACGAATCCTTTTCGATATAGGTGTCCGTTCGCGGCACATAGGCTTCCGGCTGGTAGTAGTCGTAGTACGAGACGAAGTACTCGACCGCGTTCTCCGGAAAGAAGCCCTTCATCTCGCTGTAGAGCTGCGCCGCCAGCGTCTTGTTGGGCGCCATCACCAGTGCCGGCCGCCCCTGCGAGGCGATGACATTGGCCATGGTGAAGGTCTTGCCCGAGCCGGTGACACCCAGCAGGACCTGATCGCGCTCGCCGCTCGACACGCCTTCGATGAGTTGCCGGATTGCCTCGGGCTGGTCGCCGGCCGGCGTGTAGTCGGACACCAGCTTGAAAGGCTTCGGTGTTACGCCTTCGAGCTCGGGCCGCCGTTGGATGTACGGCATCAGGAGCGGTGTCGCTGGCACTGCGAGATTCTTTGAGGGCATGACCTGCATTATATGATGCTCGGATGACGGTCCGGCAATGCTAGCTTCCGCGCCCCTATGCCTGATCTGTTGAGCATTCCCTTCCTGATTTCGGCCGTTGTTGCCTGCATTGCAGGCATGGTGCGCGGCTTCGCGGGCTTCGGCGCCGCCATGCTGATGACGCCGGTATTTTCGGCGCTCTACGGACCCGCCGTCGGCATCGCGCTCTGCCTGCTCCTGGAAATCGCCGTGGCGCTGCCGCTGCTGCCCCGGGTCGTGCACCTCGTCGACTGGCGCCGCATCGGCCTGCTGCTGGTGGCGGCGGCAATCGGCGTACCGTTTGGTAACCTCACGCTGACATGGGCCGATCCCGAACCGATGCGCTGGGCGATTTCCGCCATCGTTCTCGGTGCCGTCATAATGCTGGCGAGCGGCTGGCGCTTTTCCGGTCGACCGGGGACGGCAACTACTCTCACGGCGGGTGCGACCAGCGGCTTCCTGAACGGTCTCTCGGGCATGGCCGGTCCGCCGATCGCATTCTATTATCTCGCAGGCGAGGATCCGGCGGCGCGCGTGCGGGCCAACCTCACGACCTATTTCGTCTTCGTCGATTTGTTTGCCATCGCAGCGTTCGCGTCTCGTGATCTGATCGGGTGGAGCACTGGCGCCCACGGGCTGCTCCTGGCGCCGGCGGTCATAATAGGTGGCCTGCTCGGCGAGCGCTTGTTTCCGTTGGCCAGCGAGCGCTTCTACCGGCGGCTGGCGCTGCTGCTTTTGGTCTGCGTCGCTGTGGGTTCCTTGCTGCTATAGGACTCGACATGAGGATCTGGGACAAGATCGTGGAAGGCATGAACAGCCTCGGCATTGCCGAGCTGCTGGGCCTGTCTTCGCCGCCAGCCGACGACGGCGGCCATCCCGGCCTGCGCGAGATCGGCTTCACGATCGGCGTCATTGCGCTCGGCGCCAAGATGGCGCGGGTCGATGGCGAAGTGTCGGAGGCTGAGATCGACGCATTCCGCGCCTTTTTTCAGGTACCGCCCGGCGAGGAAGCCAACGTCCAGCGTTTCTTCGATCTGGCCAAACGCGACGCCGGCGGCTTCGAGACCTATGCGCGGCAGGTGGCGGCGCTCTTTCCCGACGCGCCTGAGATTCTCGAGAACGTGATCGAAGGTCTCTTCAGCATCGCGCAGGCCGATGGCCAGATCGACGCGGCGGAGGCCGACTATCTTGCCAAGGTGGCGCGCCTCTTCGGCCTGGAAAGCTCGCGCTTCGAGCGCGCCAAGGCCGCCGCGCTCGGTGTCGTCGAATGCGAGCCGTGCGTCGTGCTCGGTATCGATCCGCTGGCGACCGACGAACAGATCCGCGAAGCGTGGCTGCGTCAGGTTCGCGCCAATCATCCCGATCGGCTGATGGCGCAGGGTTTGCCTGAGGAGGCCATCGCCGTGGCCAACCGCAAGCTGGCGCTGATCAACGACGCCTACGATCGCCTGCGCCGCCAGCGTGGGCTGGTCGCCGCCTGACGTGAAGCTCGTCGAGCAGCCATCGCCCAATCACGCGCCGCGGCCCGAGGGGGCGGTGGTCGATATCCTGGTGCTGCATTACACGGAGCTGCCGCTACAGGAGTCGCTCGACATCCTTTGCGACAGCACGCGAGAGCATTGCGTGAGTTCGCACTACGTCCTTGCCGAAGATGGCACGGTCTACCGTCTCGTTGCCGAGGATCGTACTGCCTGGCATGCCGGCCGCTCGTGGTGGCGCGGCCGGGAGGCGTTGAATGCAACGTCGATCGGCATCGAGATCGTCAACCTGCATGGCGATCGACACGACTATCCGCCGGTTCAGATCGCGGCATTGATCGAACTTTGCCACGGCATTCTGGCGCGCCATCCTGCCATCGTGCCGCGCAATGTCGTTGGCCACTCCGACATCGCGCCGCAGCGCAAGGTCGACCCGGGGCGCCGTTTCCCCTGGAAGGTCCTGGCCGATGCCGGCATCGGAGTCTGGCCGAGGGCCGGAGCACGACCGCTGGACGGCGACTTCCAGAAGGCTCTGCAGCGTTTCGGCTATGCGCCTCCGATCGCTGTTCCGCCGAAGGAAGTCGTCAAGGCCTTCCAGCGCCACTACCGGCCGGCGCGAGTGGACGGCATGGCCGATCCCGAGACACGGAGTCTTCTGGCCGGGCTGCTTGACCCGTTGGGAGGAGCAGCCTAGTCAGGCGCCGGGTCAGGCGGCTGGATGGCTGCACTCGAACGGGCAACCGTTCGGGTGAGGAAAGTCCGGGCTCCACGGAGACACGGTGCCGGTTAACGACCGGCGGGGGCGACCCCAGGGAAAGTGCCACAGAGAACAGACCGCCGGGCCAGCTTGCTGGCCAGGTAAGGGTGAAACGGTGGGGTAAGAGCCCACCGCGCGACCGGCAACGGAAGCGGCACGGCAAACCCCACCGGGAGCAAGACCAAATAGGGGCGGCACGCCGGGCAACCGGCAGCGGTGTTTCCGCGTCGTCGCCCGGGTCGGTTGCGCGAGGTGCTCGGTAACGGGCATCCCAGAGGAATGGCCATCCATCGCCTTCGGGCGAGGACAGAACCCGGCTTACAGGCCGCCTGACCCTCTTTCATCGCGCCCGGAGCGGTTCCGACTAAACGGAACCGCATTGCCCGAGGCATCTCCGCTTTCGGCGTCGAGCCTTCGACTGATTGCAGTCGAAGGCTCGACACTCCAGGTCAGTGCCAGTCCTTGGTGTAGACGAACTTCGGCATGCTCCAATTGTAGCGCAGGGCAAGCAGCCGGAGGATCAAGCCCACGGCCATGGCCAGAACAGCAGAGGGTCCGTGCGGGAGGTTCAGGTGAGGGCCGGCGACATAGACAAGGCCGGTGATGACGGAGACGGTCGCGTAGAGCTCCGATCGAAAGAGGAGCGGCACTTCCGTACACAGGATGTCGCGCAGAACGCCGCCCACGCACCCCGTAATCATCCCCGATGCGATCACGATGATCAGCGGCATCTTCATCTCGATGGCCACGCCGCAGCCTATGACGGTGAAGACGACGAGGCCGATGGCATCGAGGAGGAGGAACATCCGCCGCAGCGAGTGCATGAAGCGGGCGATGGCGATGGTCGCGATCGCCGCGCCGCCGGTGACCAGCAGGTAGGTCGGGTTCTCTATCCAGGAAAGGGGATGGTGATCGAGGAGGACGTCGCGTGCCGATCCGCCGCCAAGAGCGGTAATGCATCCGAGCAGAAAGACGCCGACCCAATCCATCTCCCGACGACCCGCCGCAAGCGCGGCTGTCATGGCTTCTGCGATGATCGCTATGAGATAGAGAACATGAATGAAGTTATCGGTTTCCGACCAACTGATCATCGCCCCATCCTGCCCCATCAAATCGGGCGCTGCCATCAGGTCGGTCCCCCAACTCTCGCTCTCGCGGCGCCACCAAGCCTGCTGTTGATAACGGCCGGTCGCCGCATGCCCGGCGCAATCCGCCGGAGAGGAGCAAGACGGAAGGACATGCGCACGCGCGACGTGGCTTTCGTGTCAGGGCGCAGGCTGAGAGGACAGACGGGCGAAATGCCAGCCTGGCGGCTGGCTTGATCGGGGAGCGGGGGCGCTTCCCACTTGTCAGGTGCCGCACCGCGAATCGCAATTACAATACCTTGCGTTCCCTTGCCGTGAGCGCACAATAGATATTGTGTCTAAGGCCTTCAGATTCCTTGTGGATTCCTGTGTTTGTGAATTGCGCCCCAGGCTTTCCCATGATATCCCATTGTATCCCGTGTAACAGGAAACGCAGGGGCGTGGGGCACCTGCGGCGGGATGTAGGGGGAGAAGGGCCGTGGCATTCCGGTCCGAAATCCTGATCAAATTGGACAAGAAGGGCCGGGTCCTGTTGCCCGCGGCCTTTCGCGACGAGCTGCCTGCGGACGATCGCGGCGCCTTCGTGCTTTATCACTCCCCCAACGTTTCCGGTGTCGTGAACGGCAACTCGCGCATGGGCTTCGATGCCATGCTGGAGCGGCTGCGTGCCGAGGCGCTGGGACCCAAGGGTTCGCTGAAGGTCGCGCTGGACGACGAGGCGTTCGATCCCGCGGGTTATCTCTCGGCCGGCGCCCGCACCATCGCGATGGAGCCGGACGGCCGCTTCTCCATGCCCGCCGAATTCGTCGAGGCGCTCGATGTCGCCGATGGCGTGATGCTGGTCGGCAAGGTCGAGAAGTTTCAGCTCTGGAATCCGGCGCGCTGGCAGGCCCGTCGCGCGGCCGAGCGCGAGAAGATGGCGGCCTTCGTGCGCAACCTGAGTGGAGGCGAGGCATGAGCGCCGTCCGCCCAAGCTCTGTCCGGCATGTTCCGGTGATGGCCCGCGAAGTCGTCGATGCGCTGCAGCCGCGCGACGGCGGCCGCTATCTCGACGGCACCTTTGGCGCCGGCGGCTACACCGCGGCCATGCTCGATCGCGCCGACTGCCAGGTGATCGCCATCGATCGCGATCCCGATGCGATCGCCGCGGGCCAGGCGCTGGCCCAACGCTATGCGCCGCGCCTGCGCCTCATCGAAGGCCGCTTCGGCGACATGGCCGATCTCCTGTCGGCCGAAGGTGTCGAGGATGTCGACGGCGTGGCGCTCGATCTCGGCGTCTCTTCGATGCAGTTCGACCAGGCCGATCGCGGCTTCTCCTTCCGCGCCTCCGGCCCGCTCGACATGCGCATGGAGAAGAGCGGCGCGTCGGCGGCCGATCTGGTGAACGAGAGCGACGAGACGGAACTCGCCGACATCATCTGGCGCTACGGCGAGGAGCGGCGCAGCCGCCGCGTCGCGCGCGCCATCGTCGAAGCGCGCCGTGCCAAGCGCATCGACACCACCGGCGAGCTGGCCGAGATCGTGCGCCGGGCCGTCGGCCCGCAGGGCAGGGACGAGAGCGATCCCGCCACGCGCACCTTCCAGGCGCTGCGCATTGCCGTGAACGACGAGCTGGGCGAGCTCGAGCGTGGTCTTGCGGCTGCCGAGCAGGTGTTGGCGCCGGGCGGCCGGCTGGCGGTCGTGTCCTTCCATTCGCTGGAAGATCGCGCGGTGAAGGAATTCGTGCGCGCCCGCGCCGGCCGGACGCCGGGTCCGTCGCGCCATGCGCCGCCGCGCGCCGGCGAACAGGATGCCACGCTGCGCGACCTCACGCGTAAGCCGGTGATGCCGTCGGACGCCGAAGTCGCTGCCAATCCGCGTGCGCGCTCGGCGCGCCTGCGCGTCGCCGAGAAGCTCGCCGCTTCCGGAGGTCGCGCATGATCCATCGTGGACTCATGTTCTGGTCGGTCGCCGCCATTGCTACGGCCGTGGGCCTGTTCACCGTCAAGTACAAGGTGCAGGACCTCGAAGAGCAGATCGACCGCACCAACCAGAAGATCGTCGAGAGCCAGCAGGCCACGCATATCCTGCGGGTCGAATGGGCTCATCTCAACGAGGCCGAGCGCATCGAAATGCTCGCCTTGAAGCATCTCAAACTCGAGTCGGCGTCGGTCAAGCAGATTGCCCGGCTCGATCAGCTCAAACCCGAATCTGTCCCCCCGCGGCGCGAAGCACCACTCCCTTCCCCCCCACGTACGGGCAACGACGTCCCCTCGTCGACTTTGCCCGGTGGTGCCCGCGTCGCAGCGGAGGCCGGCAGCCCCTCGCCGGCCTCCGCACCCCCTCCAGGGCGTTCATCCGGACCCACGACGCCCCCTCGACCGGCCCAGCTTCAAGAGCCGGCAACCTCGGGTCCGGTTGGCGACGGCCAGAACGCCGCAGCCTCAATCGATGAGATCCTCTCGCGAAACGAAGGGGGTCGCCGGTGAGACTGTGGCGCAGGTCTGCCTCGCCCGAACCGGCCGCCGCGCAGAGCGCGGCGGCCGGCGCGCGTTACGCGTCGCCGCAGGATCGCCTCAAGGGCGACCTGCAGGAGACCGCCCGCCAGCGACTGGTGATCGCTTCGGCGCTTTTCGCCGTGGCGTTCGCCGCCGTCGGCCTGCGCATGGGCTACGTGTCGCTGCTGCGCGACGGCGCCGAGCCGACGCAGCGCGTGGCGGCCCGCGGCGGTTCGATCCAGTCGGAACGCGCCGATATCGTCGACCGCAACGGCGCCGTGCTGGCGACGTCGGTGCCGGTGATGTCGGCCTTCGTCAATCCGCACCTGGTGATCGATCCCCCCGATGCCGCGCGCAAGATCGTGACGGCGCTGCCGGATCTCAAGTACGAGGATATTCGCGAGAAGCTCGAAGCCGACAAGACCTTCTTCTGGATCAAACGCGGCTTGAGCCCGCGCGAGCATGATCGCGTCAATCGGCTGGGTATTCCCGGCCTCGACTTCCAGGCCGAGGAACGGCGCATCTATCCGCAGGGCACGGCGGCGGCGCACATCCTGGGATATGCCAGCGTCGACAATTCGGGCCTCGCAGGTGTCGAGCGCTACTTCGACCAGCAGCTCCAGAGTGGCGAGACGGTTCAGCTTTCGATCGACCTGCGCCTGCAGCGCATGGTCGAGCGCGAACTCGCCCGCGGAATCCATAAATTCTCGGCGATCGGCGGCACCGCGATCGTAATGGATGCGACCAACGGCGAGATCCTCGCCATGGCGTCGCTGCCGACTTTCAATCCCAACAGCACCAAGACGCTGACCAACGAGGCGCTGTTCAATCGCGCTACCCTGGGTGTCTACGAGCAGGGGTCGACCTTCAAGATCTTCAATACCGCGATGGCGCTCGACAGCGGCAAGGTGACGGTCGCCAGCGTCTTCGACGCCACCTCGCCGATCAGGATCGACCGCTTCACGATCAACGACGACCATGCGCAGCGCCGGCCGCTGAACGTGGCGGAAATCTTCAGGTACTCGTCCAACATCGGCTCGGCCAAGATGGCGGTCGAGGTCATGGGGCCGGAGGGCCAGCGCGCCTTCCTCGACAAGATCGGCTTCCTGAGGCCGCTCAACACGCAGCTTCCCGAACTGGCCGCACCGCTCTGGCCGCGCCACTGGATGAGAATCAACACCATGACCATCGCGTTCGGTCACGGTATCTCGGTAACGCCGCTGCACCTCGCGACCGGCTCGGCAGCCATGGTGAATGGCGGCATTCTCTATCCGCCATCCCTGGTCAAACGCACCGAGGCGAGCGACAAGGGCCGCCGGGTCATCCAGACCAAGACCTCGGTGAGCATGCGCCAGCTCCTGCGCCTGAACGCGGTCGAAGGCACCGGCAGGAACGCCAACCTCCCGGGCTACGAGGTCGGCGGCAAGACGGGTACGGCCGAAAAGCCCGGCCGTGGCGGTTACCGCCAAAAAGCCCTGATCAGCTCGTTCGTGGGCATGTTTCCCATGAACGACCCCAAGTTCGTGATCCTCTACTCGCTCGACGAGCCCAAGGGCCTGCCCGAGACCGGCGGCTATGCAACGGCCGGCTGGGTCGCGGCGCCGTCGGTGAAGGTGATCGTGGAGAACATCGCGTCGCTGTACGGCATTTTGCCGGGCGATTTGAAGGAGGGTCTGCCGCCGATCGAGATCGCCTCGACTCCGGTGCCCGCGACCGTCGCGCCGCAGCCGCAACTCATGCCGGTCAGCGCTCGCCGGTCTCCGGGCGACCATCGCAAGGCTCTGCCGGTCCGCCCGGCCCCCGGGCAGACGGCGGCAGCGCCCGATCCGGGGGTCAGAGGGCCGGGAGCGCGCGGCGTTGCGTCTGAGTGAGCTCATGCGCCGAAGCGCCGAGGGCACCGCGTCGCCTTCGGCACTCCCGCGCGATCCCGTCCTCTCCGGCCTGACACTGGACTCGCGCAGGGTCCGCCCTGGCTATCTGTTCGCAGCCCTTTCCGGCGCCAGCCAAGATGGCGCGGCCTTCGTGGCCGATGCGGTGAAGAACGGTGCGGTTGCGATCCTCGCCGCGCCCGACGCCGCACTGCCGCCGCTCAATCCCGGCATCGTCGTCCTGCGCGACGGCAATCCGCGCCGGCGCGTGGCGCTGATGGCGGCGGCCTTCGCCGGCCTTCAACCCGACATCATCGCCGCCGTAACCGGCACCAACGGCAAGTCCTCGACCGTCCATTTCGTGCGCCACATCTGGTCGACGATGGGCTTCAACGCCGCGAGCGTCGGCACGCTCGGCATCGTCTCGCCGGGTCTGGTCCGCGACGGCGGCCTGACGACGCCCGATCCCGTGCAGCTCCACGAAGACATCGCCGCGCTGGCGCGCGAAGGCGTAACGCATCTGGCGATCGAGGCGTCGAGCCACGGTCTCGACCAGCACCGACTCGACGGCCTTCGCCTTTCGGCTGCGGCCTTCACCAATCTGACGCACGAGCATCTCGACTACCACGCCTCGATGGACGACTACTTCGCCGCCAAGGCGCGGCTGTTCGAGGGGCTGCTCCCGGCCGATGGCACGGCGGTGGTCAATGCCGACAGCGATCGTGCCGACGCTCTGGCGACGCTGTGCCGGCGTCGCGGCATCCGCTTTTGGACCTATGGCCTCAAGGGGCGCGAATTCCGCCTGATCGCCGACGACCCGACGCCGACCGGACAGGCGCTTTCTGTCGAGGTGCTGGGCAAGCGCCACGCGATCGCATTGCCGCTGGTCGGCGGCTTCCAGGCTTCCAATGCACTGGCGGCGCTCGGCCTTGTGGTGGCGACGGGCGGCGATCCAGACCGTGCCGTTGCGGGCCTCGCCAGCCTGACCGGCGCGCCGGGCCGGCTGCAGCTCGTCGCGCGGCACCGCTCGGGTGCGGCGGTCTATGTCGACTATGCGCACAAGCCGGAAGCGCTTGAGACGGTGCTTCGCACCTTGCGTCCCTTTGCGCGCGGCAAGCTGGTCGTGGTCTTCGGCTGCGGCGGTGATCGCGATCGTGCCAAGCGGCCGGTAATGGGCGAGATCGCCACGCGCCTGGCCGATCTTGCGATCGTCACCGACGACAATCCCCGCAGCGAGGAGCCCGAGGCAATTCGCGCCGAGATTCTCCGCGGCATCACGGCCGATCGGAAGAACTGGATCGAGGCCAGGGACGGTCGGCACGCCGCCATCGAGGCGGGCATGGCCGCACTCGCGGGTCCCGACGATCTGCTGCTGATCGCCGGCAAGGGCCACGAGACCGGCCAGACCATCAAGGGTGTCACGCATCACTTCGACGATGCCGAAGTCGCACGCGAGCTGGCGGGAGCCGCCGCATGACCGCACTGTGGACGTCCGACGAGGTGAAGGCGGCCCTGTCTCCGATCTCGGTGACCGCTGCCTTCGAAGCCGAGGGTGTGACGTTCGACAGCCGGGCTGTCGGCAAGGGTGACATCTTCTTTGCACTGAGCGGCGAGACGACAGACGGCCATGGCTACGTTGCCGATGCGTTGGCGCGCGGCGCCGCGGCTGCCGTCGTGTCGCGCGACGTCGAAGGCGCGCAGGGCGTGTTGATCCGCGTTCCCGACACGATGAAGGCCCTGGTCGATCTCGGTCGTGCCGCGCGTGCGCGCAGCGAGGCGCGCATTGCGAGTGTCACCGGGTCGGTCGGCAAGACCAGTACCAAGGATGCCCTGCGCGCCATGCTGTCGGCGCAGGCGCCGACCTCGGCCAGCATCGCGAGCTACAACAACCATGTCGGCGTGCCGATCAGCCTGGCGCGCCTGCCGCGCGAGGCGCGCTACGGCGTCTTCGAGATCGGCATGAACCATCCCGGCGAGATCGAGCCGCTGGCCCGTCAGGTCCGTTCGCATGTCGGCGTCGTGACCAATGTGGGGCCGGTCCATATCGGTCACATGGGGAGCGAGGAGGCGATCGCCGACGAGAAGGGGTGTCTCTTTGCCGGCATGGCCGAAGGTGCAGTGGCCGTGCTCAATCGCGACAATCGCCACTTCATGCGGCTGGCCGAGAAAGCCCGTCGTTTCGGTGTTTCCCGCGTCGTGACCTTTGGCCGTGACGGGGCCGCCGACGCTCGGCTTGTCTCGTCCGACCTGCAGGATTCAGGCAGCGACCTTGTCGCCTTGATCCATGGCCGGCGGATCGAGTATCGGCTGGGTGCGGCGGGCGAGCACTGGGCATTGAACAGCTTGGCGGCGCTCGCTGTCGTCGAGGCATTGGGTGCAGATGTCGTGAAGGCTGCCGGTGTGCTGACCGAGGTGAAGGCCTCGCCAGGCCGTGGCGCACGCCGTGTGTTGAAGTTCGGAGCGGGCACGATCGAGCTGCTCGACGAGAGCTACAACGGCAATCCGGTGTCGATGCGCGCCATGCTGGCGGTGCTGTCGCGGACGGAACCGAAGTCGGGCGGTCGTCGCATGCTGGCGCTGGGCGACATGCGCGAGCTGGGTGACGGTGCGGACGCGCTGCACGCCGATCTCGCCGATGCGGTGGCTGCCAGCGGGGCGGCGCAGGTGTTCTTGTGCGGACCTCACATGCAGGCGCTGTGGTCGAAGCTGGCTCCGGCGCAGCGCGGTGTGCACCGGCCGGATTCGGCGGCGCTCGCCGGTGAGTTTGCGGCGGCGCTGCGGCCAGGCGACGTCGTGGCGGTCAAAGGATCCTTGGGATCGAAAATGAAAATCGTCGTGGATGCCGTTGTGGCGGCAAGCGGCGGCGAGGCGGGACGCTAAAGAATGTTTTACAATTTCCTCTATCCGCTGGCGGACGTATTCAGCCCCCTCAATCTCTTCAAGTATCTGACCTTTCGGTCGATCGCTGCCTTCCTGACGGCGCTGGTGCTGAGCTTCCTGATCGGTGGCCCGCTGATTCGCTGGCTGCGCAGCAAGCAGAAGCAGGGGCAGCCGATCCGCAACGACGGTCCGGCCAGCCACCTCGTGACCAAGAAGGGGACGCCGACCATGGGTGGGCTCCTGATCCTGATCACGCTCTCGGCCGCGACTCTGATGTGGGCGGACCTGACCAACCCCTATGTCTGGATCGTGCTCGGCGTCACGCTCGCCTTCGGTGCCGTCGGCTTCTGGGACGACTTCCTCAAGGTCACCAAGCGCAATCCCAAGGGCGTGCCGGGCAAGCTCAAGCTTGCATTCTCGATTGTCGCTTCGGGTATCGGCGTCTACCTAGTGGCGCAGGCGTCGCCGGCGCCGCTGCGTTACATGCTCGCGGTACCGTTCCTGAAGGACCTGTTGATCCCATTGGGTGTCGTTGGCTTCGTAGCCTTCGGCGTCCTGGTGATTACCGGCGCCTCCAATGCCGTCAACCTGACCGACGGTCTCGATGGTTTGGCGATCGGTCCGGTCATCATGGCCTCGGCGGTGTTCGGCCTGATTGCCTACGTCGTCGGCAACACGATCCTCACGAACTACCTCTACCTGCACCACGTCCCGCGCTCCGGCGAGCTTGCCGTCCTGCTGGCGGCGCTGGTCGGCGCAGGGCTCGGCTTCCTGTGGTTCAACGCGCCACCGGCCATGGTCTTCATGGGCGATACGGGCTCGCTCGCCATCGGCGGTGCGCTGGGCGCGGTGGCGGTCGTCACCAAGCATGAGATCGTGCTCGCCATCGTCGGCGGCCTGTTCGTCTTGGAGACAGTTTCGGTGATCGTGCAGGTTCTGTCCTACAAGTGGACCGGCCGCCGCGTCTTCCGCATGGCGCCACTGCACCATCATTTCGAGCAAAAGGGATGGGCCGAGCCCACCATTGTCTTTCGCTTCTGGATCATCGCCGCCATTCTGGCGATGGCCGGCCTCGCCACCCTCAAGCTGAGGTGAGCGGATGATCGATCTCGCCATCCTCAAGGGTTCGTCGTTCGTCGTGCTGGGGCTCGCGCGCTCCGGCTTGGCGACCGTTCGTGCCCTGACGGCGGCCGGGATCGACTGCACCGCCTGGGATGACAACGCGTCGTCGCGCGACGAGGCAGCGAGGGCGGGCGCCCGTATCGCCGAACCGTCGACCGTCGACTGGTCGCACGTCACCGCGCTGGTGATGAGCCCCGGCATTCCCAACCGCCTGCCCCAGCCGCATCCGGCAGCCGTGACTGCGCGCGCCGCCGGCAAGCCCATCATCTGCGACGTGGAGCTGCTGGCGCGGGCCCAGCCGGAAGCGCAGTTCGTGGCGATCACCGGCACCAACGGCAAGTCGACGACGACGTCGCTGATCGGTCACATTCTTCAGGACGCCGGCCTGCGCTGCGAAGTCGGCGGCAATATCGGTCGCGGCGCTCTCGATCTCGCGCCGCTGGGCGAAGGCGGCATCTACGTTCTCGAACTGTCGTCCTACCAGCTCGAACTGCTGCAGACCTTTCGCGCCAATGTCGCGATCTGGCTGAACATCACGCCGGACCATATTGATCGTCACGGCGATCTCGCAGGCTATGTCGCCGCCAAGAAGAACATCTTTGCGCGCCAGCGTATCGGCGACTGCGCCGTGATCGGCACCGACGACGAGCCGTCACGTGCGGTCGAGCGCGAGATGGCGGCGCGCCCCGGGATCGCCTGCGTGCCGGTGGCGCTCGACCGGCCGGTTGCCGGCGGCGTGTCCTACCGCGCCGGCATGCTGATCGATGCCGACGGCTATACCGTCGACTTCTCCGACGTGCCGACCCTGCCGGGCGACCACAATGCCCAGAACGCGGCCTGCGCGTGGGCGACCTGCCGATGGCTCGACGTGCCGCGCGAGTGGATCGTGAACGGCCTCAAAAGCTACGAAGGCCTGCCCCATCGTCAGGAGCGCGTCGCAGCGGTCGGTCACGTCGTCTATGTCAACGACAGCAAGGCGACCAACGCCGACGCGACGGCCCGGGCGCTGTCATCCTATCGCGACATCTACTGGATCCTGGGAGGCCAGGCGAAAGAGGGCGGCGTCGAGCCGCTCGCGCCGTGGTTCGACCGCATCCGCCACGCCTTTCTGATCGGTGAGGCGACTGAGCTTTTCGCCGGCCAGCTCGATGGCAAGGTTCCCTACACCCGCTGCGGCGATCTCCAGTCGGCGCTCGATGCGGCCCATGCGCTAGCGCAACGCGAGGCCACGGCACCTGCCGTGGTGCTGCTGTCGCCGGCCTGCGCCTCGTGGGACCAGTGGAAGAGTTACGAGCATCGTGGCGATGCGTTCCGCGCCATGGCGCGGGCGCTGCCCGGAGCCGAGAGTTTGGGGAGGGCGGCTTGATCCAGGTTCCGCGCGACGACCGCAGTGTGATCGGGCAGTGGTGGTGGACGGTCGATCGCTGGTCGCTGGGGGCTATCCTGGCGATCATGGCATTCGGCGTGCTGTTGACGCTCGCGGCTTCGCCGCCGGCTGCCGAACGAATCGGCGCCGACTCCTTCGTCTTCGCCAGACGCCAGTTCCTCTTCCTGCCGCTGGCGCTCATGCTGATGCTTGCCATCTCGCTCGCCTCGCCACGGCATGTACGGCGGCTGGCACTGCTGGTGTTCTGCGGCAGCGTCGTGCTGTTGGCGGCGACCTTCGTCATCGGCATCGAGATCAAGGGCGCGCGGCGCTGGATCTCCGTGCCGGGCCTGTCGAGCCTGCAGCCGTCGGAGTTCGTGAAGCCGAGCCTTGCGGTAATCTCCGCCTGGCTGCTGGCGCAGAGCCGGACCGAGCGGCGCGCACCGGGCTACCTTCTGTCCACCCTGCTGGTCGGCGGTGTGCTGGCGCTGCTGGTGCTGCAGCCCGATCTCGGCATGAGCGTCGTCGTGGCCGCCGTGTGGGCCGTGCAGCTCTTCGTCGTCGGTCTGCCGATGTGGGTCGCAGGCTTCGGCGCAGTTGCGGGCGTCGGCGGTCTGGTCGGCGCCTACTTCATGTTCAGCCACGTTCGCAGTCGCTTCGATCGCTTCCTCGATCCGTCGTCGGGCGACATCTATCAGGTCAACACGTCGCTGGAAGCCTTCATGAACGGCTCGCTGTTCGGTCGTGGGCCGGGCGAGGGTACGGTGAAGGCGCAGCTTCCCGACGCCCATACCGACTTCGTGATGGCCGTGGCGGGAGAAGAGTTCGGCCTCGTCGTCTGCCTGCTGATCCTCTGCCTGTTCGGCTTCGTCACCCTGCGCTCGATGTCGCGCGCCTCGAAGGAGACGAGCCTGTTCATCACCTTGGCCGCCACCGGCCTTGCGGTGCAGTTCGGCCTGCAGGCGGCCATCAACATGGCTTCGACCATCCAGCTCATTCCCGCCAAGGGCATGACCTTGCCGTTCATTTCCTACGGCGGTTCGTCCGCGCTGGCGATGGCGATCTGTGTCGGCATGATGCTGTCGCTGACGCGCGAACATGCCGGGCTGCGGGAGGCGGTTTGATGGCGGCAGTCGGCCCCGTTGTCCTCGCGACCGGCGGCACCGGCGGGCATGTGTTTCCCGCCGAGGCGCTGGCGGGCGAGCTCGAGGCCCGGGGCGTCCCGTTCGCCCTGGTGACGGATTCGCGTGGCCGGCAGTGGCAGGGCGCGCTGTCGCGCCGGCCGATCCACTACATTCGGTCGGCCAGCCCGACGGGTTCCCTGCAGGGCAAGGCGAAGGCGCTGCTGACCTTGGCGGTCGGCCTGTTCGATGCGTGGCGTGCGCTGGGTCGCATCGCACCGTCGGCCGTCGTCGGGTTCGGCGGCTATGCCTCTGTGCCGACCATGGTCGCCGCCCGTCTGCGCCGCCTGCCCGCGATGCTGCACGAGCAGAACGCCGTGCTGGGCAAGGCGAACCGCCTGGTCCAGGGCAGCGCCGGGCTGATCGCGACGTCGTTTGAGCGCACCCGCTTTGTCCCCGCCGACGATGCGCGGGCGCGGCTTGTCGGCAATCCGGTGCGCGAGCCGGTGCGGGCGTTGCGCGCCTCGCCTTACCGCTCCCCGAGCGACGGCCGCATCATCGACGTGCTGGTGTTCGGCGGCAGCCAGGGCGCCGCCTCGTTCAGCCAGGTCGTTCCTCAGGCGCTTCTGTCGCTGTCGCCGGCCCTGCGGCCGCGGCTCAGGGTCGTGCAGCAATGCCGCGCCGAGGATCTTGGCAGCGTCCGCAAGATCTACGCCAAGCACGGCGTCGTGGCCGAGCTGGCGCCGTTCTTCTCCGACCTGCCGCAACGCATCGCCGCGGCGCATCTCGTGATCGGCCGCTCCGGCGCCTCGACCGTGGCCGAACTGGCCACGATCGGCCGGCCATCGATCCTGATCCCATATCCTTACGCGGCCGACGATCACCAGACGGCCAATGCCCGCGCCTTTGAGGCGACGGGTGCCTGCATTGTCGTGCCGCATGCGTCGTTCGATGCCGCAACGCTGGCCGGCCATCTCACGGCGCTGTTCGAGGCACCGGAGCGGCTTGCCGCGATGGCCGCCGCCGCGCACGGCGCCGGTCGCCCCGACGCCGCCGCACGGCTCGCCGACGTCGTGGCCGAGCTCACCGGCCTTTCTCTCCAGCCTTCAGGAGTTCCCGCATGAGGGCACTGCCGCTCGACCTCGGATTGATCCACTTCGTCGGCATCGGCGGCATCGGCATGTCCGGTATCGCCGAGGTCCTGCACAATCTCGGCTACAAGGTTCAGGGCAGCGACGTCGCCGAGGGCGCCAACACGCGGCGTCTCGGCGACCTCGGCATCAAGGTGTCCATTGGCCATCGCGCCGACAACATTTCCAACGCCCAGGTCGTGGTCGTTTCGAGCGCCGTCAAGAAGGACAATCCCGAAGTCCTGGCTGCCCGGGCGCGTCTTGTGCCCGTGGTGCGCCGCGCCGAAATGCTGGGCGAACTGATGCGGCTCAAATGGTCGATCGCCGTTGGCGGCACGCACGGCAAGACGACGACCACCTCGCTGGTCGCTTCGATGCTCGATGCCGGCGGCCTCGATCCCACGGTCATCAACGGCGGCATCATCAACGCCTACGGCACCAACGCCCGCCTCGGCGAAGGCGACTGGATGGTCGTGGAATCGGACGAGTCCGACGGCTCGTTCCTCCGGTTGCCGGCGACCATCGCCGTCGTGACCAACGTCGACCCCGAGCATCTCGACCATTACGGCACCTTCGACGCGCTGCGCGACGCCTTCGTCCGCTTCGTCGAGAACATTCCGTTCTACGGCTTTGCCGTCCTCTGCTTCGACCATCCCGAGGTCCAGGCGCTGCTGCCGCGCGTCGCCGACCGCCGCATCATCACCTACGGCCTCGGTGCCAATGCCGACGTCCGCGCCATCAACCTCAAGCTCGACCGCAGCGGCGCCGACTTCGACGTGATGATCGAGCACCGCGCCACCAACGAGTCGCGGACCATAACCGGCCTGCGCCTGCCCATGTTCGGCCAGCACAATGTCCAGAATGCCCTGGCCGCGATCGCCGTGGCGCAGGAGATGGGTCTGCCCGACGAGACGATCCGCCGGGCGCTGGCGTCCTTCGCCGGCGTGAAGCGGCGCTTCACCAAGACCGGCGAGGCCCATGGCATCACGGTGATCGACGATTACGGCCACCATCCCGTCGAGATCGCCGCGGTGCTGCGCGCCGCGCGCCAGGCCTATGGCGGGTCGGGCCGCGTGATCGCCGTCATGCAGCCGCATCGCTATTCGCGGCTGGGCGCGCTGCGTCACGAGTTCGCGACCTGCTTCAGCGATGCGGATGCGGTGATCATCACAGACGTCTATGCCGCGGGCGAGGCGCCGATCGAGGGCGTCAACCGCGACATGCTGGTCGGCCTGGTCCAGCGCGCCGGCCATCGCGATGTCACGCCGCTCGGTGGGCCGGGCGACCTGCCGGCGATGATCTGGCAGATGGCACGCCCCGGCGACGTCGTGGTCTGTCTCGGCGCCGGCAACATCACGGCCTGGGCTCATGCGCTGCCCGGCCAGATTCAGCAGCTCGCCGCCGAAAAGGCCGGTCCGCGCGCCGTGGCGAATGATTCCGGATCGGTTGCATGATGGCGCTCGCGACGTCCACCCCCCACCTTATCGACCGGCTGCCCCGGCCGCGGGGGCGGCTGGCGGCCGACGCGCCGCTCGGACCGCAGACCTGGTTCCGCGCCGGCGGTCCGGCCGAGGTTCTGTTCCGACCGGCCGACGTCGAGGACCTCTCGACCTTTCTTGCGGCCTTGCCGCAGGACGTGCCTGTGACGGTGCTGGGCGTCGGCTCCAACCTCCTGGTGCGCGACGGCGGCGTGAAGGGGGTCGTCATCCGCCTGATGCGCGGCTTCACCGGCATCGAGGTCGAAGGTCACGAGGTCGTCGCGGGAGCGGGCGCGCCGGACCTCAACGTGGCGCTGACGGCGCGGGACCACGCGCTGGCCGGCCTGGAGTTTCTGAGCGGCATTCCGGGGACGATCGGCGGCGCGGTCGCCATGAACGCCGGGGCCTATCAGGGCGACCTCTCGCAGGTGCTGGTCTCGGCCGACGCCGTCGATCGTGCCGGTCGCGTCCACAAGGTCACCGCCGCCGACTTGGGCTTTACCTATCGCCACAGCGAGGCGCCGGCGGATTGGATTTTCACCTCGGCCCGCCTAGCGGCGACGCCGGGCGACCAGCTCGCGATCGCCCGCCGCATCGCCGAGATCGATGCGGCCCGCACCGAGTCCCAGCCGCGCAGCCGTACTGGCGGCTCGACCTTCGTCAATCCGCCCGGCCACAAGGCTTGGGAGCTGATCGACCGCGCCGGCTGCCGTGGCCTGCGCATCGGCGAGGCGCAGGTTTCCGAGAAGCACTGCAACTTCCTGATCAACCTCGGCGCGGCGACGGCCACCGATATCGAGGCGCTGGGCGAGGAAGTTCGCCGTCGTGTGTTCGAGCAGAGCGGTGTTCGGCTCGAGTGGGAAATTCGTCGTATTGGAGTTCCGGCATGACGCGTCGCGTCGCGGTCCTAATGGGCGGGTGGTCGCCCGAGCGTGAGGTTTCGCTGGTGAGCGGCAAGGCCTGCGCCGAAGGCTTGCGTGAAGGTGGGCACGAGGTCATCGAGTACGACGTGAAGCGCGACTTGCGCGCGCTGGTCGATTTCCTGCGCCCCGCGGCGGGCGGCGGACCCGACGTCGTGTTCAATGCGCTGCACGGCCGCTATGGCGAAGACGGCTGCATTCAGGGTGTGCTGGAGATCATGCGCGTACCCTATACGCACTCCGGTGTCCTGGCCTCGGCCATTGCCATGGACAAGCCCATGGCACGTCACGTCTTCACCTCGCTCGGCCTTCGGGTGGCGGAAGGCAAGGTGATCGAACGGCGCTCGTTGGCATCCGGCGATCCCATGCCGCGCCCTTATGTGGTAAAACCGATCGACCAAGGCTCCAGCGTCGGTGTGCATATCGTGCGCGAAGGCGACAATCTCGCAGCTGTCGAAGCCGCCGAAGCGGCGTTTGGCGAGCGCGTGCTGATCGAGAAGTTCGTCCCCGGCCGCGAACTCACCGTCGCGGTGATGCACGACAAGGCCGTCGCCGTCACCGAACTGCGGCCGAAGACCCGGTTCTACGACTACGAGGCCAAGTACACCGACGGCATTACCGAGCACCTGATCCCGGCCCCCATCCCCGCGGAGGTCTACGAGCTTGCCAGGCAATGGGCCCTCACGGCGTTCCAGGCCCTTGGCTGCGACGGTCTCGCCCGCGCCGACTTCCGCTGGAACGATGCCGAACCCGGTACGTCCGGCCTGGTCATCCTTGAGCTCAACACCCAGCCCGGCATGACGCCGCTGTCGCTGGCGCCGGAGCAGGCGAAGTGGGCCGGCATTTCCTGGCCGGAACTCATGACCTGGATGATCGATCACGCGAGGTCCCCAGTGTGACCACGGCCCCCAAGAAAGCCGCTCCCAAGGCCGGTACTGCCCGGCGCGACTACGACCGCCGCAAGAAGCGCGCACCGATCCGCAAGTCGGGCCGGCCGTTCTGGCGTCAGCCGCTGCTGCTCGGCGTCATCGTGCTGCTGTTGGGCTCCGGCGGCGGGGGCGGGTGGTGGGCATGGCACGAGGGTTGGCTGGTCGAGGCCCAGAACCGGATCGATGCAGCGTCGCGCGCTGTCGTTGGCGCCATCACGCCGTTCAAGCTAGCCGATGTCACGGTCGAGGGCCGCGACTATGTCGAGCGCAGCGCCATCCTGGCCGCATTGAATGTGAGCCGCGGTGATTCGCTCCTCGGCATCGACCTGCAGGCCTCGCGCCGGCGGCTCGAAGCGATCGACTGGGTCGAATGGGCCACGGTCGAACGCCGCTTGCCCGACACGCTCTACGTCACGCTGAAGGAGCGCCGCGCCGTCGCGATCTGGCAGAACGGCAACGAGTATACGCTGATCGACAAGAACGGCCGCACCGTCCGCGCGAGCCGCATGCCGCCGGGCGCCGAAAGCCTGCTGCTGCTTGGTGGTCCGGGTGCGCCCGAGCATGTCGGCGATCTGCTGTTGCTGCTGACCTACGAGCCGGCCGTGTCCCGGCAGTTGCGCGCGGCCGTCTGGGTCGGACAGCGCCGCTGGAATCTGGTTCTGAACAATGGCGTCGAGATCTGGCTGCCGGAGGAGGACGCTGTCGCGGCCCTGCAGCAGCTCGCCAAGCTCGACGGACAGCACAAGTTGCTGTCGCGCGAGTTCGGCGTCGTCGATCTCAGACTGCCCGACAAGCTTTATCTCAGAAAACGCAACACGGGCGAGCCTACGCCCGGGCCGGCGTGATATTGATGTGATACTGGACGTGTACGCGTAGAGACGGGGGACATCGTGGCGAAGACGAGAAACGGCGTCATTGCAGCGCTCGACATCGGAACCAACAAGGTCGTTTGCTTCGTGGCGCGCGTGGACGGGCAGGGGCTGCGGGTCGTCGGCATCGGGCATCAGCCAGCGCAGGGCATGCGCTGCGGCAACATCGTCGACATGGAAGCCGCCACGCGGGCGATCTCGTCGGCCGTATCGACCGCCGAGGAGATGTGTGGCGAGCACGTCCGGGACGTCATCGTCGGCGTCAGCGGCGGGTCGGCCGCCTCGCACAACCAGAGCCTCGAAGTCGCGATCGGCCATCACGAGATCGGCGAGCGCGACGTCCGGCGTGTCCAGCAGCACATCCAGTTGCCTGCGGAGACCGCCGACCGCGACATCATCCACTCCGCTGCCATCGGCTACTCGGTCGACGGCACGCCGGTGCGGGACGCGCGCGGCATGTTCGGCGAACGGCTGGGGGTCGATGTCCATCTTGTGACCGCGGCCAGCGGCGCCATGCGCAACCTGCAGGTCTGCGTGCGCCGCGCCCATCTCGAGATCGCCGACCGGGTCGTGGCCGCCCATGCCGCCGGTCTCAGCTCCCTGGTCTCCGACGAGCGCGACCTCGGTGTCACGCTCATCGACATGGGCGCCGGCACCACTTCGATCGCCGTCTTCTATGAAGGCCACCTCGTGCACGTCGACTCGATCCCCGTCGGTGGCGAGCATGTGACGCGGGACATCGCCCGTGGGCTCTCGACACCGTTGGCGCATGCAGAGCGGATGAAGACCCAGATCGGCCGCGCCGTCGCCAAGCCCAACGACGAATACGACATCATCGACGTGCCGCTGATCGGCGAAGAAGATCGCACGCGTCCCAATCACATCCCGCGGTCGATTCTCGTCGGTATCATTCGACCGCGCGTCGAAGAGACGTTCGAGTTGGTGCGCAGCCGACTCGAGGCGAGCGGTGTGGATAAGTTGGCCGGCGGTCGTGCGGTTCTGGTCGGCGGTGGCTGCCAACTCGATGGCGTGCCGGAAGTTGCGGCCGCGATCCTGAACAAGAAAGTTCGCACAGGCGCGCCGCTCAGGCTTGCCGGACTTGCAGATTCGACAGGCGGGCCGGCATTTTCCGCGGCGGCGGGGCTTCTGTCGTTCGCCCTTCACAACCACGCTGTCACGCAAAGTCAGCCCGCCGCTTCGGAAGCGCCGGCAACGCGCATCGGTCGGATTGGCAGTTGGATACGGGAAAATTTTTAGGCAATATGTTGTATGGGGAATGGCAATCCCCAACAGGCTGTAGATAGAAAGAATAAAAAGCCGGTGGCGGTGAAGGGGCTCCACCCAAAAAGGGGTCCCACGCCGACGCTCCGAGCAGATAACCCCCTCGTTTGCGTGGAGAAAGCCGAATGACAATCAACCTCAGTCTCCCTCAGAAGGAGTCGGAGATTAAGCCACGTATCACCGTCATCGGTGTCGGTGGCGCGGGCGGAAACGCCGTCAACAACATGATCAGCGCCGCGCTGGAAGGCGTGGAATTCATCGTCGCCAATACCGACGCTCAGGCGCTTGGCCAGTCGCTCGCCGATCGGCGCGTGCAGCTCGGTATCACCATCACCCAGGGCCTGGGTGCGGGTGCGCGGCCCGAGGTCGGCCGTCAGGCCGCCGAGGAAGCGTTGCCCGAAATCCTCCAGCTTCTCGACGGCGCGAACATGGTGTTCGTTACCGCCGGCATGGGCGGCGGGACCGGCACCGGCGCGGCACCTGTCATCGCCGCTGCGGCGCGCGAGCAGGGCATCCTCACCATCGGCGTCGTGACCAAGCCCTTCCACTTCGAGGGCCGCCGCCGCATGCAGTCGGCCGAGCAGGGCATCACCGAGCTCGAGAAGGTCGTCGACACGCTGATCGTCATTCCGAACCAGAATCTGTTCAAGATCGCCAACGAGAAGACGACGTTCGCCGACGCCTTCAAGATGGCGGACGACGTGCTGCATATGGGCGTGCGCGGCGTCACCGATCTCATGGTCATGCCGGGCCTGATCAACCTCGACTTCGCCGACATCCGTACGGTGATGGGCGAGATGGGCAAGGCGATGATGGGCACCGGCGAAGCCGAAGGTCCGGACC
>JAIUOY010000080.1:0-43090 GCA_020160995.1 Pseudomonadota bacterium
GAGGATACCGAACTCGGCCTGCGCCTGATGGAGAATGGCTATGGCGCGATGTACAGCCGCGAGCGCTTCGGCCACGGTCTCACCCCCGACCATTTCGCCGGCTACAAGAAGCAGCGCTTCCGCTGGGCCTATGGCGCCATGCAGATCATGAAGGCGCATGCCGGCAAGATGCTGGGCAACCAGACTAAGCTCACCTTCTGGCAGAAGTTCCACTTCGTCGCCGGCTGGCTGCCGTGGTTCGCCGATGCGCTGAACCTGATCTTCACCTGGGCGGGCCTCGCCTGGGTCCTGGCCGTCTTGCTGCCGCCGCTGTTCGGCATCAAGCCGGTCGGCCTGCCGCCGGCCGAGTTCATCGTGCCGACCATCGGCATCTTCGTCTTCAAGCTGGTCTATTCCTTCGGCCTCTACTTCGATCGCGTACGCTGCACTTTCCGGCAGAGCATAGGCGCGTCGCTGGCGGGGCTGGCGCTTACCTATACGGTGGGGCGCGCGGTGATCTACGGCCTGGCGACCAGCCGGCTGCCGTTCATGCGCACACCCAAGATGGACGAGCGCGCGACGCTCGGCATGGCGCTGGGCATGGCCCGCGGCGAAGCCGTGCTGGCCGTATTGCTATGGCTGGCCGCAATCGTGCTCTGGACCACCAATGGCGTCGTCAACCCCGAGGCGCGGCTCTGGGCGATATTCATGGTCGTCCAGTCGCTGCCCTTCGTGGCGGCTGTCTATGTCTCCATGGTGAACGCCCTGGAGCAGATGCGGCATGCCCGGACGGTGTTCGACGCCGCCCCCGCGGCTCCGGCCGCGCCGGCGCCCGCCCTGCAGGCCGCACAGTAAGGGGAGGGCGCTTTTCCCTGTCGACTCGGTGAAAGCGTCTGTTAGCGTTTGATCATGCCCTCGACTGAGTCACACGATGGCCGCGGCGCGCGCGCAGGCACGGTCCTGTTCCTGAAGCGCTGGCTGCGGCGGCCCTTTACCATGGGGTCGGCTGTCCCCAGTGGACGCCTGTTGGGGCAGGCAATGGCAGGGGCGACGCTCGCAGCCATCGAAGGGCGCCAAGGGCATATCGTGGAACTCGGCGCCGGCACTGGCCAGGTCACCCGGGCGTTGCTGGAGGCGGGCATTCCCGCTGACCGACTGGTGCTGATCGAACGCGAACCTGAGCTGGCAGCCTTCCTGCACCGCCATTTTCCGGAACCGTGCATCGTCGAGGGCGACGCGGCCCGCCTGCCGCAGCTCCTGCAGGAACGCGGGCTTGGAACGCCCGCCGCCATCGTGTCGAGCCTGCCGCTGCTGTCGCTGCCGGCCGATGTGGTGAACGGCATCGTCCGGGGCGTCTTCGAAGCTCTCCCCAGAGGGGCTGCTCTCATCCAGTTCACCTACGGACCCAAGCCGCCTGTCCCGCGCGCGCTGCGCGAAAGCCTGAGGCTGGTCGCCACGCGGGGCCATCGGATCTGGCGCAACATGCCGCCGGCTGTGGTCTGGACATTTCGGAGGCCCGAAGGCGCGTGAGATCGTTTCGCTTTGATCAGATGCTGCGGGACGAGGTTGTCGCCCGTCTCGGTCGCTTCGACCTTCGTCGACAGGTCGATGCCGGGGGGCTGAAGCGCGCGGCCGTCGCGGTCGTCCTTGTCGAGGCCGACCAACCGGGAGAAGCGGCGTTCCTCCTGACCAGGCGGACTCCCAAGCTACGCGCCCATGGCGGTCAGTGGGCGCTGCCGGGTGGCCGGGTCGATCCCGGCGAGACGATAGAGCAGACGGCATTGCGCGAACTGCACGAGGAGCTGGGCATCCTGGCGTCGACAGACGATATCCTGGGCACGCTCGACGACTATCCGACGCGCTCGGGCTATCTGATCGCGCCCGTCGTGATATGGGCGCCGGGCATCACGGTGACGCCGAATCCTGCCGAAGTGGCCGGCGCCTATCGCATCGGCTGCAGCGAGCTGTTTCGCGACGGTTCACCCGAGATCGTGGCGATCGAGGAATCCGACCGGCCGATCATTCGCCTGCCGCTGCCGGTCGCGACGGTGAACGCGCCGACCGCCGCTCTGCTGTTTCAGTTCCGCGAAGTGGCGCTGGCCGGCCGCGACACGCGCGTCGACCACTACGAGCAGCCTGTCTTCGCCTGGCGCTAGGATCTCACGCTGAGATTTGCGGCGAGGATCGGCCGCCGCTTCAGGAAGACGGTGGTCTCCTGTTCCAGCACAGCCTCGCCGCGCTGATTGATCGTGACCTGCCGCACGCGCGCGATGCCGCGGTCGGACTTGGACGCCGAGACGCGCAGCTCGACGATGTCGGTGATGACGCGCAGCGTATCGCCGGGACGCACGGGGCGGGCGAACTGAACCTCGCCGATGCCCGGCGAGCCCAGGCTGCTGGCCCGGAAGATGCCGAGGTCGAGCCAGAGCCGCAAGGTCACGCTCATCGTGTGCAGGCCCGACGCGATCAGACCACCATAGGTCCATTTCTTGGCGAACTCGGCGTCGATATGGAAGGGTTGCGGATCCCACTGGCGCGCGAACTCGACGATGCCGGCTTCGGTCATCGTCAGGCCGCCGCTTGTGAAGCGTTCGCCGACCTTGAAATCCTCGTAGTAGCGATCCGTCAAAGGACCAGCTCCCTGTAGACGGTGTCTGGCACCGGGTTCTGGAAACAGGATGTAATCGCGACGCGGTTCATCGGGCGATGGGCCTTCGTCACTTTCCCTATTTTGGCGCCGATTATGTCGAGTCTGAGACGTTGGTGCCGGCAAGGCTGGTCGCATAGCGAGGGGGCCGACAGGGGGCGGGTAGGATGCGGCCATTCCTTGGGCCATGTGCTAGCCTGTCAGTCGAAATGAACTTGGAGACTTGGGATGCGGACTAATCCGACGCGACGTCGTGCATTGGTACTGGCAGGGGCGGCAAGTGCGGCACTGGCGGCGCCGGCAATCGCGCAAGCGCCGTGGCCGAACAAGCCGGTAAGGTTTGTCGTGCCCTTCCCGCCGGGGCAGGCCGCCGACATCTTCGCGCGCCTGATGGCTGAGAAGCTGACCGACGTCTGGAAGCAGCAGGTGATCGTCGAGAACAAGGGCGGCGGCAGTGGCATCCCCGCCACGGAATACGGCAAGGCCGCCGCGCCCGACGGCTACACCCTGATGGTCGTGTCGAGCGGCACGTTCGGCGTCAATCCCAGCCTCTATCCCGATCTGCCCTACAAGCCGCTGAGCGACTTCCTGCCGATCTCCAACATCTTCCTCGTCCCGCTGGTGATCGTGGCCCATCCCAGCTTGCCGGTGAACACGCTGGCCGAGCTGATCGCTGCCGCCAAGAAGGAGCCTGGCAAGCTTTCCTATGCCTCGGCTGGGCCGGGGACGTCGCAGCATCTCAGCATGGAGCTGTTCAAGCTGAGAGCCGGCCTCGACATCGTACATGTGCCCTACAAGGGCAGCGGGCCGGCCATGGCCGATCTGCTGGGCGGCCACGTGAAGCTCATGATGGACAGCACCGCCTCGGCGCTGAATCACATCCGTGACGGTCGCATCAAGGCCCTAGCCGTGACGACGGCCCGGACGGCGCCGCCACCGCTCGACAATATCCCGCCCATCGCCAAGACGCTGCCGGGCTTCGATGCTGCTGGCTGGTCGGGCCTCGCGGCGCCGGCTCGGACGCCGCTCGAGATCGTGGCTCGGGTCAACAAGGACGTGACGGCGCTGTTGAACGACGATGCGGTGATCAAGCAGATCGAGCAGCGCGCCGCTATCCCGGCGCCGGGATCGCCGATCCAGTTCGCCGAGTTCATCAAGAAGGAAATCGACACCTGGGGCGAGGTGGTGAAGGCCACCGGAACCAAGCCGGGGACTTGAGCGCGCGATGAAACTCTACAGTCTCAAGAACGGCGTCAATCCGCGTCGCGTCCGCATCTTTCTCGCCGAAAAGCGGATCTTGATCCCCGTCGAGGAGTTCGACATGGAAAGTGCGGGCCACAAGCAGCCCGCCTTCCTGGCGAAGAATCCGCTCGGCACCTTGCCTGTGCTCGAACTCGACGACGGCACGCTGATCTCCGAATCGGTCGCAATCTGCCGTTACTTCGAGGAGATGATCCCCGAGCCGCCCTTGTTCGGCCGATCCTCATTGGAGCGCGCGCAGGTCGAGATGTGGAACCGCCGCATGGAGCTCGAACTCCTGCTGCCGACCATCGACGTCTTCGTGCACACCAATCCGTTCTGGATCGGCAAGCGCACGCAGATCGCTGCATGGGGCGAGCAGCGCCGCAAGGTGCTGGTGGAACGCATGGGCTGGCTCGACCGGGAACTTGCAGGCCGCGAGTTCATCGGCATCGACCGCTACAACATCGCCGACATCACCGCGCAGGTAGCTCTCCTGACGGCGCGGGGGGCGCTGAAGCTCGCGATTCCCGAGGATCACGCCAACCTGACGCGCTGGTGGAACGCCGTCTCGTCGCGCCCCACGGCGCGAGCCTAGACTCTCGCGGCGACAACGAAAAAGGGACGCCCGAAATCTCGGACATCCCTTTATCAAGGCGAGTCTAGGCGAAAAGAAACAGACTAGCAACGCGCGGCACATCTCAATAAATGAGAATCCCTTCGCACCAGTTGGGGATAGAGATGATTGCCTGCGGGTTGGATTTCGGGACGTCGAATTCGGCGATCGGCGTCGCACGCGACAAGACCGCGGCACTGGTGCCCGTCGAAGCAGACAGCACGCTGATGCCGAGCGCGGTGTTCTTCGACTACGAAACCAAAGGCCGGATGCTGTTCGGCGAGGAAGCCATCTCGGCCTATGTCGGCCAGACCGAAGGCCGGCTGATGCGGGCGCTGAAGTCGATCCTGGGCTCTCCCCTGATCGAGGAGGAGACCCTCCTGGCAGGCCGCAAGGTGCCACTGAAGCAGGTCGTCGAGATCTTCGTTCGACATCTCAAGCAGAAGGCCGAAGCCTTCGCCGGGCAGGAGATCACGACCGTCGTGCATGGCCGGCCGGTGCGTTTCGTGGACGATGACGACGCGGCAGATGCGCGTGCGCAGGCCGTGCTCGAGGGAATTGCGAAGCAGGTCGGGTTTCGCGACATCGCGTTCGTGTACGAGCCGATTGCTGCCGCCCATCACTACGAACAGACGGTGCAGGGCGAGGAACTGGCCCTCATCGCCGATATCGGCGGCGGCACGAGCGACTTTTCCATCATCCGCGTCGGACCGCAGCACCGGGAACGCGCCGATCGCACCGGAGATGTGCTTGCAACGGCGGGCATCCGCGTGGGCGGCACCGACTTCGACACCGCACTCAACCTCGCCGCGGTGATGCCGCTCCTGGGTCTGGGCACGCAGCTCGTGAAAAAGAACCTGCCGATGCCGAACGCGCTCTATCATGAGCTTGCCGCCTGGCCGACGATCAACTTTGCCTACACCTACAAAAACGAACGCGAGCTTTCCGAGCTGGTCTCGCTCGCGCGCGAACCGGAGAAAGTGGAACGTCTGCTGACGGTCGTGCGTGAGCGGCTCGGTCATCGCGTGGCCTTCGCCGTGGAAGACGCAAAGATCGCTCTCAGCGCCGAGGAACGTGTGGCTGTGTCTCTGACGTTTCTCGAGGCAGGTCTATCGGTCGCTGCGACGCGCGCCGAGTTCGACCGCGCCATCGAGACGAGGACAGAACGGCTTTACAGATCCGCAAGCGAATGCATTGCGGCGGCAGGCCTGAAGCCCGCCGCCATCGATACGATCTTCCTCACGGGTGGATCGAGCCGTGTCCCCGCCGTACGCGCCGCGATCGGACGGGCAGCGCCGTCCGCCCGTCTCGCCAGCGGTTCGGATCTTTTGTCCGTCGCGTCGGGGTTGACGCAGATGGCCGGCGCCTTCTGACGGCGGCCGCGCGCGCCCTCAGAGGCCGAGGGCGCGCATGCCGTAGATCAGGCTGACCACCAGCAGGCCAATGAAGATCGTCTGGGTGATCAGCAGCATCACCGGACCCATGCCGATGCGCGCCAGCGCCAGCAACGACGTCTTCATGCCGAGGGCCGCGATGGCGGTGATGATCAGGAACGACGAAACCTGACCCACGGCATCGCGCACGCCGGCCGGGACGACGCCCATCGAATTGAGCGCGGCCAGTGCCAGAAATCCGAACAGGAAGACTGGCGGCGTGGGACGGGCATCGCTCTGCGGGCCGCCGCTCCTGGCCACCCACCAGGCGATCCCGGCGATGGCCGGCAGCAGGGCCGCCACGCGCAGGAGCTTGGTGATGATGGAGTCGCTCAGGACCTGGGGCCCCATCGTCTGGCCCGCGCCGGCGACCTGCGCCACGTCGTGGATGGCGCCGCCCAGGAACACGCCCATCTCGAACAGCGAAAACCGCAGCACGTCGTGCAGGGCGGGGTAGATCACCATCACCACGGTGCTGAGGAAGTTGACGCCCATGACCGTGAAGGCGAGGTCGCGGTCGGAATTCTCGTGCTTGGGCAGCACGGCCGAGGCGGCCATTGCGGCCGCGGCGCCACAGACGCCGGTGGCGCAGCCGGTCAGCAGGCCGAAATCGCGGCTGAGGCCAAAGAAACGTGCCGCCCAGGCGCCGAAGACGATGGTGCAGGCCACGGCCGCCACGGCGACGACGACGGGCAGTGCGCCGCCCTCGACAAGCTGGCCGAGCGTTAGCCGTGCGCCCAGCAGGGCAACGCCAACGCGCAGCAGCGTCCGTCCGGCGAATTCCAGTCCGGGCTTCAGCACGGCCTTGGTCGACAGGGGCTGCAACGCCATGCCGATCACCAGGGTGAGGATCAGCGGCGGCACCCAGACGGCGCCGAAGCGCAGCAGGCTATGGGTGTCGAGATAGAACGCTACCGCGGCGATGGCGGCGCAGAGGGCGATACCGGGGGCGGAGCGGCGGAGGTTGTCGGGCGCCCAGAGCCGCGCCAGCTCGACGGCGACGGTACTGCTACGCATCGAGGATGGCGACGAGCTGGCCTTCGCCGATTGCCTCGCCTTCGCTGACCTTGATTTCCTTGATGACGCCCGCCTTGGGGGACAGCACCGGGATTTCCATCTTCATCGACTCGAGGATCATGATTTCCCCTTCGACGTCGACGCGATCGCCGGCTTTGACCTGGATCTTCCAGACATTGCCCGCAATCTCGGACTTCACATTGACGACGGCCATTCCCGTAGCTTCTCCCGCTCTGCGCTAGCGTTGCCTAAGCTTTTCGGACACCACGCGCGCCAGTGCAAGGGCGGAGCCGCCCACATGGGCGCCTAGCCGATATGCCGCTGCATTGGCGTCGGAGATTATTCCGTCCTGCAGAGTGGAGCGGCCATCGCCGATGCACGCTGACTGCGCGGCGACGGCGATGGCGGCGATCCCGTGCTTGTCGAGCTCGGCCAGCGACAGGACGCCGCCACGGTCGGCGCCGAAGCCGGCATCGTTGAACATCAGCAGGAGTGGCTGGAAAGGCGCTGTTGCTGTTGCGGCATTCAGGGCGCCGTGGCTGCCCGTGGCGACGATGCGGTCACGATCCTCGGGTATCAGCAGGCTCGCCGAATCGGCGCAAATCACCCCTTCGACCAGATACCGGCTCTCGCCCTTGGCTGGCGGTATCGCATGGGGCCAGGGGGCCTGTTTGAGAAGCTCGGCGGCCTCTCGCACCGGCATGCCGGGCACGACACCGCATTTTGTCGCGAGCGCGTTGGCGCGGCTGATGGTGCCGCGTCTTTGCAAGTCGGCCGCATCGCCGATGCGCGCGCTGGCGGTCGCCACCGCCGCCATCGCCATGCCGAGCTTGTCGGCATAGGCGAGGCCGCTGACGCCGGCTTCGTCCTTGCCGATGCCGGCATCGTGGTGAATGGCGGCGCGGCAGCCGTATTTGGCCGACATGGAGGCGGCATAGACCGCGCCATGAGAGCCGGTGATGACAACGGCGCCGTCCGCTTCGGGCGGCAGCTTGGTGACACTGTCGAAAATCAGGACGGCAACGGACATCGCGCGAACCTAGCGGGGACGCTATACCTCGGCCATGTCCGAAAAGGTGGACAACAAAGTGAGCGTCCTGATCCTGCAACATCCGCAGGAGCAGGACCGCGTCCTGGGCACGGCACGGCTGATCGCCGCGACGCTTGCCGATGCGAAGGTCGTCGTCGGCCTGTCGTGGCGCAACCTCGCGCATGCCGTCAAGGAACCGGCCGAGGCCAAGGACTGGGGCGTGCTCTATCTCGGCTCGACGCACGCGAAAGGGCAGGCGCCTCTGGTCGCCGTCGACCGCAAGGGTGAGCCGCTGACGGATCAAGCCGCCGGGCTGGCGGGCCTCAAGGGCCTGATCGCGCTCGACGGCAACTGGGCGCAGGCCAAGGCCTTGTGGTGGCGCAACCCGTGGCTGACCAAGCTGCGCCGCTTCGTGGTCGTGCCCGACGGCCCCTCGCTCTATGGCGACCTGCGGCGCGAAGCGCGGCCGGACGCCGTGTCGACCCTGGAGGCCGTGGCGCTGGCGCTTCAGGCCCTCGAAGGCGATGCTGCAGTGCGGGAACGCCTGCTCGCTCCCTTCCGCGAGCTGCTGGGCAAGGCGCGCGCTGCCGGCGTCCGCGATTCCAAACGGGATCGTCGCTCCCGGCGTTAGCCCCTATACTCGCCCCCATGCTCGACCAGCCGGCCGCCCAGCTTCCCGTTTCCCAGCGCACCAACCCGGAGCGCTCCTTTACCGAGGAAGTCCGGGCGCTTCGACTGGGCGAGGGCGAAGTCTTCCGCGGCGAAGGCATCCTGGCCGTCACCAAGGCGATCCTCCAATCGGGCGTTGCCTATGTCGGCGGCTATCAGGGCGCGCCGGTCTCGCATCTCGTCGACGTGCTGGTCGAATCGCAGGACCTGCTCGACGAGCTCGGCGTCCATCTCGAGACCTGCACCAACGAATCCTCGGCGGCGGCGCTGCTCGGCGCCTCGATCAACTATCCGATCCGCGGCTGCGTCACCTGGAAATCCATCGTCGGCACGAATGTGGCGGCCGATGCGCTCTCCAACCTTGCTTCGCCCGGCGTGATCGGCGGCGCATTGATCGTGGTCGGCGAGGACTATGGCGAGGGCGCCTCGGTCATTCAGGAGCGCACGCAGGCCTATGCGCTGAAGTCCTCGGTCTGGCTGATGGACCCGCGGCCGTCGCTGCCGACCATCGTGCGCTGTACGGAGAAGGCCTTCGAGCTTTCGGAAGCCACCAACACGCCGGTGATGATGGAACTGCGCATCCGCGCCTGTCACGTCACCGGCGAGTTCGTCGCCAAGGACAACAAGCCGCCGGCAATCTCGCGCAACCATCGCCTCGCCAATCCGGCGCTGCACAACTACGACCGCATTTCCCACCCGCCCTCGACCTATGTGCACGAGAAGGTGAAGGTCGAGGTGCGCCAGCCGGCCGCCGAGCGCTTCATCGTCGAGCATGGGTTGAACGAGTTCCTGCCCGGCGAGCGTTCCGATCTCGGCATCATCGTCCAGGGCGGCATCACGAACGTGCTGGTGCGTGGCCTCGACCGTCTGGAGGTCGAAGGCAAGATCCCGACTCTGGTGCTGAACGTCACGCATCCGCTGGTGCCCGACCAGATTGCCGATTTCTGCAAGGGCAAGCGCGCCGTGCTGATCGTCGAGGAGGGCGCGCCCGACTATATCGAGCAGGCTATCCACGCCCTCCTGCGCAAGCGCGACATCGACACCAAGATCTACGGCAAGGACGTCCTGCCGATGGCCGGTGAATACACGGCCGAGGTGGTGACGGACGGGCTGCTGAAGTTCTTCGCGCAGTCGGCCAACGATATCGATCTCAGCAAGCCGCGCGAGCGCTTCGAGGCCGCGCGCGCCGGCCGCGCCGAGGCGCAGCGCCTGCTGGGCGGACCGCTGCCGCTCCGGCCGCCGGGTTTCTGCGTTGGCTGCCCGGAACGGCCGGTCTTCTCGGCCATCAAGCTGCTCGAACGCGAAGTCGGCAAGGTCCATATCTCGAGCGACATCGGCTGCCATTCCTTTGCGACCCTGGCGCCGTTCAATCTCGGCAATTCGATCCTGGGTTTCGGTATGTCGCTGGCCGCCGCGGGCGCCGTGGCGCCGGTGATGCAGAAGCGAACCATCTCGGTGATGGGCGACGGCGGCTTCTGGCACAACGGCCTGCTGAGCGGCGTGGCCTCGTCGATGTTCAATCGTGGCGACCGCGTGCTGGTCATCATGCAGAACGGTTACACCTCGGCGACCGGCGCGCAGTTCATTCCCAACACCTCGGGCAATCGCCGCGACGGCGAGACGACCTCGGACATCGCCGCCACTCTGAAGGCGATGGGCGTGGACTGGCTGCGCACTATCCGGACGTACAATGTCGGCACCATGCTCAAGACCCTGCGCGAGGCGATGAGCACGGACGACAAGGGCCTGAAGGTCATCGTCGCCGATGGCGAATGCCAGCTTGCCCGCCAGCGTCGCATCCGTCCGCAGATCGCCGCCCAGCTCAAGCGCGGCGAGCGGGTCGTGCGCACGCGCTACGGCGTCGACGACGAGGTCTGCACCGGCGATCACTCCTGCATCCGGCTGTCGGGTTGTCCGTCGCTGGTCGTGAAGCCCAGTCCCGACCCGCTGCGCACAGACCCCGTGGCCAGCGTCAACAATGGCTGTGTGGGCTGCGGCCTCTGCGGTGAAGTGGCGGACGCGGCCGTCCTCTGCCCGTCCTTCTACAAGGCGGAGATCGTGCAGAACGCCACCTGGTGGGACCGCCTGAAGTGGCGCATCCGGTCGACCGTCATCGGAGCGATGGCGAGTGCCTAAGCCCGTTACGATCCTGATTGGCGCCCTGGGGGGCGACGGTGGCGGCGTGCTGTGCGACTGGATCGTCACGGCGGCGCAAAGCCAGGGGCTGGGGGTGCAGGCGACCCAGATTCCGGGCGTCGCGCAGCGCACGGGCGCCACGACTTACTATCTCGAAGTGATGCCGGGAAGGGGGCCGTCCGCTTCGGTACTGGCGCTCAACCCAGCTATCGGCGAAGTCGACGTGGCGCTGGCGACCGAGCTTCTGGAAGCTGGCCGCATGATCTTCAACGGCTTCGTGACGCCGGATCGCACGACCCTGATTGCTTCGACTCATCGCGTATTGGCGATTGGCGAGCGCATGGCGATGGGCGATGGCAGCTTCGATGTCGGACGCCTGCTGCGCGCCGTGAAGGAACGCAGCAAGGAACAGATCCTGTTCGATATGGATCAGGCGGCCGAAGAATCGGGCGGCGTGATCAATGCCGTGCTGCTGGGCGCGCTGGCCGGTTCGGGCAAGCTGCCGATCGCCGATAGCGCCTTCGAGGCGGCGATCCGCCATGCCGGCAAGTCGGTCGACACCAATCTCGCCGCCTTTGCCTTCGGGCGCGGCCATGCGCGCGGCGAACTGGAGCAGGCCGTGCGCGAGCATCGCAAGCGTCAGGCTGCGGCGCAGGGTGTCGAAGACCTGATCGAGCGGGCGCGCCGGACCTATCCGGCGTCGAGCCTCGACATCGTGGAGGAGGGGATTCGCCGCCTCACGGGCTATCAGGATCGGCAGTACGCGACGCTCTATCTCGACCGACTGGACACGATCCACGCATTGGGCTCGGCCGATCTCCTGCGAGAAACTGCGCGGCATCTCGCGGTCCGCATGTCGTTCGAGGATGTGATCCGGGTTGCCCAGGCCAAGACGTCGGCGGAGCGGGTGGCGCGGGTTCGGTCCGAAGTGCGCGCCAAGGACCACGAACCGCTCGCGATCACGGAGCACTTCAAGCCCGGCATCGAAGAGATCGCCGCGGTGCTGCCTCCGGGCCTCGCCCGTCGTCTGCTCGCCTGGGGTGAACGCACCGGCCGGCTGGGCAAGACCTATTTCTCCATGCATGTGCGGACGACGACCATCCTGGGCTTCGCCCGCCTGCGTCTGGTTGCTGGCCTGCGCTGGTGGCGCCCGCGCACGTTCCGCTATGTCGAGGAGCAGGCCGAGATCGAGCGGTGGCTGGAACAGATTCGTGCCGCCTCGCGGCTCGGCGGCGATCTGGCGCGCGAGATCGCCGAGCTGGCGCGGCTCATCAAGGGATATGGCGACACCTACAGACGCGGGCTGGGCAACTATCGCCGCATCTCCGACGAGGTGATCGCTCCCGCGCTGGTCGGCCGCATGGCGCCGAGAACCGCAGCCGATGCCGTCGCCAATGCTAGGGTGGCAGCGCTTGCCGATCCTGAGGGAGAGACCTTGTCGAAAACCTTGGCGGCCATCGCATCGGCCAGTCCACCGCTCCGGCAGGCCGCCGAGTGATCGATGTTGCGGCTCTCGCGCGGCGCGACACGTTCGCCCGCGGCCTCGGCATCGAGCTGGTCGAAGCGTCGCTCGGCCGGGCGGTGACGCGCATCATCCTCGAAGAGCGACACCTGAATTTCAACGGCGTCGGTCACGGTGGCTTGACCTTCACCCTGGCGGACGCGGCCTTCGGCTATGCCTGCAATTCGCAGGGCGTCGTCTCGGGCAGCATTGACGCCCACATGATCTACAGCATGGCCGCGCGCTCGGGCGACGTGCTGACGGCGACGGCCGTCGAGATTTCGCGTTCCAGCAAGGCTTCCAACTACCGCATCGATGTCGTGCGCGCCGACGGCAAGCTGGTCGCGGCCATGACCGGCACGGCCCTGATCAGCGGCAAGCCGGTGGAGGTCTGACGCCATGCCGCTCACCAGCCGACACGAGATCACCGTCGAATGGGGCGACTGCGACCCCGCCGGCATCGTCTATTACCCGTCGTACTTTCGCTGGTGCGATCAGGCGACCTATCGGCTGTTTCTTGCGGCCGGCCTCAAGCGGGACGACATCACGAGCGGGCAATGGAAGGAAGGAACGCCGCTCGTCAAGGCGGAATGCTCCTTCCGCCGGCCCTCGCAGCATGGCGAGAAGCTTGCCATCGAGAGCCATGTCTCGCGCTTCGGCACCAGCTCCTTCACCATCAGCCACGTGTTCCGCGACGCCTCGGGTGCCGTCGCGGCCGAAGGCACCGAGACGCGCATCTGGGCGCGCAAGGATGGCGATGCGCGTTCGCTGACCTCGGTGCCGATCCCCGACGAGGTTCGGAAGAAGCTCGGCGGCTAGGCCGCCGCCTTCAGGATATCGGCCATCTTCTCGCCGACCATGATCGAGGGCGCGTTGGTGTTGCCGGAGGGCATGGTCGGGAAGATCGACGCGTCGGCCACGCGCAGCCCTTCGAGACCATGAACCTTGAGCTTGTCGTCGACGACGGTGCCGGGGCCCTGCGGACCCATGCGGCAGGTGCCGATCGGGTGATAGGCGGTCTGCGAGTTGTTGCGGATCCAGGTCAGGATCTCCTCGTCGCTCTTCACCGAAGTGCCGGGCGAATACTCCGCGTCGCGATAGGCATCCATCGGCGCGGCATCGACGATCTTCCGCATCATGCGGAAGCCCGCGACCATCGCATCCTGGTCGATCTTGTCGGCCAGGAAGTTGAAGCGGATCGCCGGATGCGCCTTGGGATCGGGCGACTTGATGTGGATCGAGCCCAGGCTCTCGGGCCGGAGCTGGTAGCAGGCGATGGTCATCGAGGGGAAGTCCTGCAGCTTGCGGGTCTTCGGGTCCTTGATGGAGTAGGGCACGAGGTGCATCTGCACGTCGGGCGTTTCGAGTTCCGGCCGCGTCTTCAGGAAGGCGAGGAGGGGCGCCGACGGCAGGCTCATGAAGCCGCCGCCGGTGGCGAGGTACTTCATCATCTGCGTGACGGCGCCGAGGCCACGCGCCATGTGGTTGTAGGAAACGTTGGCGACCTTCAAGCGCCAGATGATGCGGGCATTGATATGGTCGCGGAAATTCTCGCCCACGGCCTTGAGCTCGTGCTTCACCTCGATGCCGTGGTTCCTCAGCAGTTCGGGCTGACCGATGCCGGAGAGTTCGAGGATCTGCGGACTGGCGACGCCACCGGCCGAAAGGATCGTTTCCTTGGCGCGCGCTTGGACGATCTTGCCGTCCTTCTCATATTCGACGCCGACGCAGCGCTTGCCGTCGAGCAGCACGCGCATCGTATGGGCGTTGGTGACGACGTGCAGGTTCGGCCGCTTCATCGCCGGCTCGATGTAGCAATGGGCGACGCTCATGCGCCGGCCCTTGTAGATCGAGGTCTGCGTCTTCACGACGCCTTCCTGGTCTTCGCTGTTGTAGTCCGGGTTGGTCCTGAAGCCGGCGGCCTTCGAGGCGGCGAACAGGGCGTCGTAGAGCGGGTTCTGGTCGGGCACGGTCGAGACCTTGAGCGGGCCCTGGGTGCCACGGCCGTTGGAGCCGTCGCCGTCGACGAAGTTCTCGATGCGGGTGAAGACCGGCGCGACGTCGCGCCAGCTCCAGCCGCGGCAGCCCATCTGCGCCCAGGTGTCGAAGTCGAGCGGCTGGCCGCGCACCCAGACCAGGCCGTTGATCGAGCTGGAGCCGCCCAGGAGTTTTCCGCGCGGTACCGGAATGGTCCGGTTGGCGGTATTGGCCTCCGGCTCAGACTGGTAGAGCCAGTTGGCCGCCGGATTGTCGATCAGCAGGCCGAAGGAGAGGGGCATCCGCGAATAGGGATGACTGGCAGCACCGGCCTCCAGCAGGAGGACCTTGTTCGTCGCCGTTTCCGACAGACGGGCAGCAAGCGCGCCGCCCGCCGACCCTGCGCCAACGATGATGTAGTCGTACTCGGCCATTTCCCCCGGTTCCCGTGTCTTTGTCTCGTAGTCGTGAGCTTAGCGCGCTGCCATGCGTTTGGCAGGAGCAATCTCGCCTCGGGATTGCGGGGGCAGGTTTCGGCGGGCGGTCGACGCGCATGCTGGTCGATGGCGGCCCCGTGCGCGTCGTGAATACCGCCAAGACGCAAGCCGTGCGATAAGCTCCTCGTCTGAACGGCGGGGAGAGCGGGCGATGCTCGAGACGGAAAAAGGCAGGGCTGAGGTATCGAGATTCACGATCGACCTCGCGATCCGCATCGCCCTGATTGCCAGCGTGGTCTATGTGAGTCTGCTGCTCCTGCGGCCGGTGGCGCCTTTGGTCCTGTGGGCCATCATCCTGTCGGTGGCCGTCTATCCCCTGTTCAAAGTGATGCGACGGCGCCTCCACCTGCGCAGCGGCCTGACCGCGGCACTGCTGTCGCTCCTTCTGCTGGTGCTGCTGCTCACGCCGGTCGTCGTTCTCGCAGGTTCGGCCATCGAGACGCTCAATGCCTACGCGCAGATGCTTCTGCGAGGCGATCACGTTGTGCCGCCGCCGCCGGAATCGGTTCGCGACTGGCCTTTGGTCGGAGAACGGATCTACGATTTCTGGAAACACAGTTCGGAAGACATCCGCACTCTGGTGGCATCGCATGTCGGCCAGATCGCCTCGCTGGGCCGCTGGATTGGCCGGATCGCCGCGGGTGTCGTCTTCGAGGTCCTGCAGTTTGCCGGAGCCATCATCGTGGCGGGGATCCTGCTCGCCTATGCGGAAAGGCTCGGTGAAACGGTAAGCGGGCTGGCGGGCCGTATCGCCGATGCTCGGGGGAGGCACTTTGTCGAAATCACCGGCTCGACCATCCGCAATGTCTCGCAGGGGGTGATCGGCGTCGCGTTGCTGCAATCGGCGTTGCTGGGTGTCGGCATGCTGGTGATCGGCGTTCCGTTCGCCGGCGCCATCACCTTCGTCTGCCTCGTGCTGGCGATCGTCCAGGTCGGTCCCAACATTATCATGCTTCCGGTGATCGTCTGGGTGTGGTTCGAGGAGCCGGCGCTGGCCGCAGCGCTGTTCACCGCCTACACGGTGCCGTTGCTGCTGCTCGACAACGTGTTGCGTCCCATCCTCATGGCGCGCGGCCTGCAGACGCCCATGGCCGTCATCCTGGCCGGTGTGATCTGCGGCACCCTGGCGGGTGGATTGATCGGTCTGTTCGTCGGCCCGGTCGTGCTCGCGGTGTTCTACGATCTGGTCACGGCCTGGATCGCCGGCGGTCCTCGTGCCAGCGGCGAGGGCATTTCCCAGAGAGTCGATGCCGGCCACCAGCGGAGCTGAGGCCCTGCATCGCGCGCGGTCCGTGTATAGTCGTGCAGCTCTTCAGGGGAGTTGCATGATCCATCGTTGCTTCGCCGTCTTGTGCAGTGTTCTGGCATTTTCTTTCTGGAGCGGCGGTACGGCCATGGCCCAGGCGCCGGAGGGTGCCCGCGTCTTCCTCGTGCTCGATGCCTCCGGCTCGATGTGGGGCAGGGTAGGCAACCAGACCAAGATCGAAGTGGCGCGCGAGACGATCCGCTCGCTCCTGAAAGACTGGCGGCCGCAGGACCAGCTCGGTCTCGTGACCTACGGCCATCGCCGCAAGGGCGACTGCGGCGATATCGAGGTTCTGAGGCCCGTTGGTCCGGTCGATGCCGATGCGATGATGGCGCAGGTGAACGGCATTTCTCCCAAAGGCATGACTCCGATGACCGCCTCCGTGAAGATGGCGGCAGAACAGCTCAAGTCGAGCGAAGGGCTGACCAGCGTCATTCTTGTTTCGGACGGGGTCGAGACCTGCAAGGCCGATCCCTGCTCGGTGGCAGCCGAGCTGAAGAAGGCCGATGTGAAGCTGGTCGTGCATACGGTCGGCTTCGACATTCAGGACCGGCAGGCGGCCAAGCAGCTCGAATGCATGGCGGCGGCTACCGGCGGCCTCGCTCTGTCCGCCGGCAATGCCGGTGAACTCGCCAAGGCAATTGGTCAGGCGGTCGAGGCCGCCCGACAGAAGGCATCCGCCACGCCGCCACCACCGCCGCAGCCGAAGGCCGAGGCCAAGCCGGAATGGAACCTCGAAGGCTCGGCCCGGCTTGCCGAAGGCGACGATCTGCTGGTCGGCAAGGATTTCATCGTCTGGGTTTTCTACAAGCCCATGCCGGCGGGTGTTGAGCCCGAATATGTCCAGACATCCAACAACAGCCTGATCGAAACCGAGATTGCACCGGGCGACTATCTGGTCGAAGTCAGCATCGGCTCCGTCAAGCGCCGGGCATCCGTGAAGGTGGAACCGGCCAAGATGAATCGCCTCGACGTGGTTCTGAACGCAGGCCGCCTCGCGCTTCGCGCCAAGCGAACGGCCGACGAGAACCAGAAAGGCGACGTCTTCTGGGAGGTCGTGTCGAAGAGCGACGGGTCGACGGTCTTCAACTCCTTCGATCCGGAAACGTCGACCATCGCCGCGGCGGGCAAGTATACAGTGACGATGACCCTGGGCGGGGCGAAGCTCGAGCGCGACGTCGAGGTCGTTGCGGGCGACACGACTGCGGTCGAGATCGTGGCGGGCGTCGGCCGCCTGCAGGGGGCTATCGTCTTCGCCAAGGGCGGGCCGGCTCTGCGCGATCCGTTCATCGAGATCTTTGCCGGCGCCGAGCCGGCCGAGAACGAAAGCTCGGTCGCCAACGCCTATGGCAGTGCACCCAAGTTCGATCTCGCAGCCGGTGTCTATCGCGCTCACATTACGTCGGATGCCATTGATCGTACGTTCAAGTTCGAGATCAAAGCAGGCCAGCGGCTCGATATCGAGTTTGCACTCGATGCCGGCATTGCTGCCTTCGAGGCCCCGGGCGTCGATACGATCGAGATCAAGGGAGCCGGCCGCGATATCTATGGCGAGCGCACGAATGTCACTACGCTCTACGAACCGTTCAAGAACTTCGAATTGCCGGCCGGCAAGTATGTCGTGGTCGCGATCAAGGGCGATGCCAGGAAAGAGGCGGAGTTCGAGATCGCTGCCGGCCAGCGCACGGTGACGAAGATCACGTTGCCTTGACCGCAAAAGCAGAACCCCGCCCGCTTGCGGCGGACGGGGTTCGCTCGGGACATGATCCCCTCCCGGTTAGGAAGTTCGGCCTGCCTGCTGTCCTCGCGGCTGCCGGGATAATGGGCTCGCGGTCTTCCGGTGCCGCGTCACCTGTTCCGGTTAGGTGGATCCATAGGCGATACCTACCTCCCTATCCTCCCGGATAAGGTAGGTCTCGCGCCGGTGGACAATCAAGACAGCGGCGCTGACCTACTTCTTCTTTGGCCGAATGGCCTTCCACTGCTCGTCGCTCCAGTCGAGCATGGCGGAGGTGTTGGCACCGCCGCCACCCGATTGCAGCATCTTCCCGCCGTCGATCACAATGGCATCGCCGTTGATGTAGGCCGCGCCATCGCTCACCAGGAACGCCGCGAGATTGGCGAGCTCGAGATGTTCGCCGACGCGCCGCATCGGGATGGCCTTGAGCATGTCTTCGTTGCTGCCGCGCTCCTTGGGCATGAGCCGGCTCCACGCGCCTTCCGTGGGGAAGGGGCCGGGGACGATGGCGCAGGTGCGGATGCCCTTGGGCCCCCATTCGACGGCCAGGCTCTTGGTCATCGCCAGGACACCCGCCTTGGCCATGGCCGACGGCACGGTGAACGGCGCGCCCGTGAGCGAGGAGACCGTGAGGATCGACATCACCACCTTGTTGCGTTCGCCGGCGTCGATCCAGCGACGGCCGGCCGCCACGGTGCAATAGGCCGAACCGTGGAGCACGATGCCCAGGACGGCGTCGATCGCCCGCGAGGACATCTTGTGGGTCTGCGCCAGGATCTGGCCCGCCGCATTGTTCACCAGGATGTCGAGCGGACGCTTGGCCCAGATCGTATCCATCATGGCTTCGACGGCATCGGGCACACGTACGTCGCAGGCCACGGTCTCGATTTCGCCGCCGGTCTCCTTGGCGAGTTCGGCGGCGGTTTCTTTCAGCACGTCCTCGCGGCGGCCGCAGATCACGACGTTGGCGCCCAGTTCGAGGTAGCGGTGCGTCATCGAGCGGCCAAGGCCCGTGCCGCCGCCGGTGACGAGGATGCGCTTGCCCTTCAGCAGGTCGGGTTGAAACATCGCGAGCCCTTTACTTCTTGAGTTCGGTGAAGGCGATGCCGGAAGCGACCAGCTTCTCGATCTCGGCCGTCGAGTAGCCCGCTTCGGCCAGCACGGCCTTGGTGTCGGTGCCGAACTTCTTGGGCTTCGTACGAACTTCGGGTGGGGTGCGCGAGAGCTTCACGGGATTGCCGACGTTCCGCCAGCCATCCTTCTCCCACACCATGCCGCGGTGCTTGGTGTGCGGATGCTCCATGACGTCGGGAACTTCGAGGACGGCGGCGGAGGGCACGCCGCCCTTCATCAGCTCCTGGGAGAACTCGTTGGCGTCGCGGTCCTTCAGGAGGGCGCGCAATTCGGCCTCCAGCTCGGCACGATGGGCGACACGTTCCTTGTTGGTCTTGAAGCGCGGATCGTCGGCCAGTTCGGGCTTGCCCAGCATTTGCGTCAGCTTGCGGAACTGTCCGTCGTTGCCGGCGCCGACGACGATGTTGCGGGTCTTGGTGGGGAAGTTGGAGTAGGGCACCAGGCTCGCATGACTGTTGCCGACCAGCTTCGGCGTGAGACCGGCCATGAAGTAGTTCGGCGCATGCGGTTGATGGAGCGCGATGGCGCTGTCGTACAGCGTCGCGTCGACGAACTGGCCCTTGCCCGAGCGGTTGCGCTCGTAGAGCGCCATCATGATGCCGATGGTGGCGTTCATGCCGGTCGAGAGATCGACCACGGGCACGCCGATGCGGACCTGGCCGCCTTCGGGAGAACCGTTGACCGAGACGAGGCCGGCCGAGGCCTGCACCATGGCGTCGTAACCCGGAAAGCCGCCCAAGGGGCCGTCGGCTCCGAAGCCCGAGACGCGGGCATGGACGAGGCGCGGGAACTTCTTGGAAAGGGTGTCGGCATAGCCGATGCCCCACTTTTCCATCGTGCCGGTCTTGAAGTTGTCGATCAGCACGTCGGCCGTTTCGAGCAGCTTCATCAGCACGTCGCGGCCTTCGGGCTTGGACAGGTCGAGGGCGATGGTGCGCTTGTTGCGGTTGATGCCGGCGAAGTAGGCGGAGATGCCTTCCTGGTCGAACGGAGGGCCCCAGGTCCGGGTCTCGTCGCCCTGCGGGGGCTCGATCTTGATCACGTCGGCGCCATGGTCGGCCAGCATCTGGCCGCAATAGGGGCCGCCCAGAACGCGCGACAGGTCGATGACTTTCAGGCCTTCCAGGGCGCCGCGACTGGCCTCGGACATCTCGTTCCACTCCTCAGGTTCTTATGAGAGGCGGGGTTATAGACCATGCCCGTGCAGGCCGGTACCGTCCGGCGATGATTGAACGCGAACTCGATATCGCCACGCAAGACGGCGCCACGACACCTATATAGCTATACGGCGCGGCCCGAAGACGATGGGCTACTTCCTCCCCTCATGCTGATGGATGCGCCCGGCGTGCTGGAACATAGCGGCCGTCGGCAATTGCTTCGCGAACGAAGTCGCAAAGGAAGGCTACGTCTTCGTTCATTACCGTGATGCCGGAGCGTTCGTCGTGATCAGGCCAAAGCGACGGACTGCGCACTGCAACCATCTTGAAATCGGCGAGCACACCACCACATTGCGATACATGTACGTACGAACCAGTGCTCATCGAATGAGGCTTCCCAAGAAGGCGCATGCCTTCTCCCGGGACGGGTTCGCGACCTTCTGACGTCCGCTCCATCCCGGGCTTTCTCACAGCAATTCGATCGTTGTGTCGGCGCATGAACTTGCAGCGCCGTGAGGGAGGGGGAGCGTGGTCGCTCGGCTTGTGGGCTTGTACTGCTACGACTGCAATCGCGACGTGCCGCGTGCTGCCATTCGGTGCGTTTGGTGCTTTGGCCGAGTTGAGTTCTTCCGGGGAGACGGTCGCGGAGACGATGGTAGAGGCACCGTTCTTTCGACACGGGGCGATCTCGAATGCGCCCGGCCCGTCATCGATGCGGCCGCTTCATCGGTGCCCCGTCGTGTTTGACTTCCGATGCGAAATATCCCACGTATATCTGCATCATGCTTAGATTGATGACTTACCGTCGCTTTCTTCGCCGTACGGGCAATCTGATCGCGGGCATCTAGCCCCGAGCTCATCGCGCGTCGTCGCTCCCGGGCTCGGGGAAATTTACGCCAGGACAACCGAACGGGGAATCTTGGTGTGACGGACACGCCGCGGCGGCCGTAACGACGCTTTCCGACATATGGCGAATTTCGCGCTCGCGAGTTGAGCTCGCGAATGGATCGTCGCGTGCGCACAGGTCCGCGCAGGCCAGGGACAGGAACGTCCATCGCAGAGGAGACGGCACATGACATCCGGGACCGACGACAAGGGGTTGCGGGCGCAAGGTAGAGCCGGGATGGAAGGACCTCGGGACAACGTCGTAATGCTCACGCCTAAAGCCAGAATCGAGATGGTCAGGAAAAGGAGCGTCACCAAGACTCCTGTGCGCGATCAGAAGGCCGCCCCACCAGGTCACGACGGCGACGACGATCCTGGACCGAGCGCAGCCTGAGCAGGCGCAGTATCCGGCATCGGCGACGCGGCCGATGCATCTCTCTTGTCCACGTTCAACAGCAGGGTTCCTGCATAGGAGGGAAAACTGAATGGAGAAAGTCGTTCGCGTCGACATGGCAGCGCTTCGGAATGGACGCGCCAACGGCCACGTCGCTTCGCCTGAACCGGCGCTCGACCAGGACCACTTCATCGAGCGGGACGGCGTGCGATTTGCCGGAACCCATCTCATCGCCGATCTCTGGCAGGCATCCAACCTCGACGATATCGACGCGGTAGATGCGGCCTTGCGCAAGGCGGCAGACGCTGCAGGTGCCACCGTCCTCAACATCGACCTGCATTCCTTCTCGCCGAACGGTGGCATCACGGGCGTGGCCGTGCTCGCGGAAAGTCACATCTCCATCCACACATGGCCGGAGCGTGCCTATGCGGCGGTGGACGTCTTCATGTGCGGGGATGCACAACCTCACAAGGCGGTCGAGATGCTCAAGCGCGCCTTCTTGCCGGGCATGCTGACCATTTCCGAGCATAGACGGGGAGTGATGCCGTGAGGTCGTTCCTGGAGAAGTCGTCCGATCACCATTCGCAGGTGCTGTCGGTCGATCGGCTTCTCTACCACGGCCGGACCGCTTTTCAGGATGTCCTCATCTTCGAAAACCGGCTCTTCGGCAAAGTTCTCGCGCTCGATGGCGTCATCCAGCTGACGGAATGGGACAACCATATCTATCACGAGATGATCGCGCATGTGCCGCTGATGGCGCATGGCCTGGCGAAGCGGGTGCTCGTTATCGGTGGCGGGGACGGCGGTACGCTCAAAGAAGTGCTCAAGCACCCGGTCAAGGAGGTCGTCCTGATCGAGATCGATCGCGAGGTGATCGAGCTTTCGCAGCGGTTTCTTCCGGGCGTGTCGGCGGGTGCCTTCTCCGATCCGCGCTCCACGATAGTCGTGGGCGATGGGACCGAATACATCGCCCGGACGGAGTCGCAATTCGACGTCATCATAATCGATTCGACCGATCCTGTTGGGCCTGGCGAGCAGCTGTTCTCGGAGGCTTTCTATCGTCACTGCCGAGCCCGACTCCTTTCCGGCGGGGTCGTTGCCGTGCAAAGCGGTGCCGGGTTCCATCAGCCGGAGCCGTTGGCCAAGGTCTGTGATCGTCTTGCAGGCGTATTCGGCACGGCAAAACCCTTCCTCGCGCCAGTGCCGACTTACGCGGCGGGCGCGCTGGCGCTCGTCGCCGCCGGCTCGTCCGGCAAGGCGTTGCGAGGTCCGAAGAAGATCCTGAAGGAGCGGTTTCGTCTGCTGGAGGGCAAGACTCGCTACTATCGACCGGGAGTACACCGGGCTGCCTTCACCATGGTGCCGGTATTCGGGCATGGGCACACCTAGCTGGATGGAGGTGCCGCCGAAGAGGATACTTCTGGCGACAGACCTCAGCCCTCGCTGTGATCGCGCACTGGACAGGGCGGCTCGGCTCGCTGAGCAGTGGCGGTCGGACCTCGTCGTGCTGCACGTACTCGAAGGCTTGGACCGTAGGCCTCCGGAAACGGGGCTGACACCTTCATGGCGAAAGCAGTCCGATCCACGCGGCATCGCGCGGAAGCAGCTGTGTGCGGACATCGGGGCCGTCGGCGGAAGGGCGACGATGCTGATTGCCGAGGGCGATCCCGCAGAAGAGATCCTGCGTGCCGGTGATGCGGAACGCTGCGAGATGATTGTGATCGGCCTCGGGCGGGAAGGCGCGTTCGGGCGGTTTGGCCTCGGGAAAACAATGGACCGTTTGCTTCGCCGCTCGCGACTGCCGGTCCTCGTTGTCAGGGAGCGCCCGCGAGGACCCTATCGTCACATCCTCGCTGGTACGGATTTCTCGGCGTCGTCGCGTCATGCCATCGAACTGGCTGCCCGGCTCTTTCCGGAGCAGACGCTGACCGTGTTCCACGCCTATAGCGCTCCCATGTCGGGGTTGATGACAAACGCGGCTTCCTATCGGAGGGAATACAGGAAGGTGGCCTTGCGGGAGTGCGATGCGTTCCTGGCAACGGTCGCCGGACCGGAGACCGGCTGGCGGGAGCTTCATGTGCTTGTCGAGGACGGCGCTCCAGGCCCCTTGCTGCGCGACTATGCAGTCGACATGGACGTCGATCTCGTTGTCCTCGGGGCGAGCGGGCGCAGCGCGTTCGTGGAAGCCCTCGTCGGTTGCGCGGCGAAGTCGATCATACACGAAGTGCCCTGCGACGCTCTGCTCGTCGGGGAGCCGCGCACGCACGCGGAGTGAACGCAGCAGGGACCAATTCTATTGTACCCTCATGAGGTCTTCTCATGAGATTCCGGCCCTTGAACGCTGTAATTCCCTGACGAGTTAAGAGGAGCAAAACCAGCCACGGGTGCGATCATGCCTGACGTCCGAGCCACCGATGCCGCCAATCTCGTCCGCCCGCCAGTGGCCGGCTGGGTAGAGGCCCCGGTGAACTATCTGGCCGATCTCAGCATCAAGCCGGTCACCTACAATCCACCTCCCGGTACGGGCCTGCCGCGACGCGACGGAAACTACCGTGACTTCATGGTGCGCATTCACGACGTGCGGCCGATTGCTCGGGACCTTTCGCTGGATCGCCAGGCGTTCATCCTGACGCCGCACGATACCGAGGTTCGCGACTTCCTCGATGAAGAAGAGGTCCGGACCAAGTACCACGCCGAGGTCGAGGCGCTGATCAAGCGCGAGACCGGCGCCGCCAAGGTCGTGGTCTTCGACCATACGGTGCGCACGGCCGACCGCGCGGTGGAGCGCGGACTGCGCACGCCGGTGCGTAGCGTGCACAACGACTACACCGAAAAATCAGGCCCTCAGCGGGTGCGTGACCTGCTGCCCGCCGACGAAGCCGAGGCACGGCTCAAGAAGCGCTTCGCCGAGTACAATGTGTGGCGCAACATCGACCACGCGCCGATCGAGATGGCGCCACTGGGCTTCGTCGATTCCGAAAGCATCGCGCCGCGCGATCTCGCGGTCTGCGACTTGGTCTATGCCGACCGCACTGGCGAGATATACCAGGGCGTCTACAATGCCGATCACCGCTGGTGCTACTTCCCGGCGATGACGCGCGACGAGGCGATTCTAATCAAGTGCTACGATTCGCTGAAGGATGGCCGGGCGCGCTTCTCGCTGCATTCGGCATTCGACGATCCAACGTCGCCCGTCGACGCACGGCCGCGCCAGAGCATCGAGGCCAGAGCTTTCGCCTTCTTCGACTGAGCGAAGGTTACGCGTTCGCGATCATTTCGAGGTGCTCGACCAGCTCCTCGGGATTGCTGAAGAACGGCGAGTGGCCGCACTCCATCGTGATCACCTTGCATGGCGTCATCTTGACCATCTCGCGCTGCAGCCGGATGCGGATGGCATAGTCGAAGGTGCACTCGATGTACCAACGCGGCACCGAGCCGAAACGATCCTCCGTGAGCGTCACGGGCGTGGTCGAGATGGAGAGAGGCTGGGGCCTGAGGCGCTCCATTGCCTTGTAGCGGTCCTCCGGCGAGACATCGGAGTAGAAGAGGGCAGGCAGCTTGTCGCGCGCAAAAGTATAGGTCTTGCCATCGGGGCTGACCTGGCGGGACAGCCGGAACATCGCGTCGGGTTCCTGGTTGGTCATGTCCCGACCGCACTTGCCAGAGGTCGGCAGCAGGGCGCAGACATAGACGAGCGCCTTGAGCTTGCGCCGCCGCGCTTCGGCGAGCTGGCTGATCGTGACACCCCCCAACGAATGCCCAACCAGAATGACCTGGTCGTCCATCTTGTCGAGAAGGCGGGCGAGCTTTTCGACATTGTCGGCCAGCGTGACGACGGCGGGAGGGGTCTGGTCGTTGCCGAGGCCGGGGAGATCGGGAGCGCAGACCTTGTGGCCTTTGGCTTCAAGGAGAGGGACGACCTTTTCCCAGCACCAGCCTCCCGCGCAGGCGCCGTGGACCAGCAGAAACGTTGCCATGATCCGCCTAGCCCCGACCGACGACGGTGGTCGCGCCGGGCGCGGGCACGAAGAAGTCGGGCATCAGCGGCGTGCCGGGCGAGACTGCATACTGGTCGAAGTTCGTTACGCCTTCGGCCGCCAGCACCTCGTCGTCGATGAAGAAATTGCCGGTGCATTGCCGCGCCGGCCGGCGGAAGATGGCATGTGCCGCATCGGCCATGATCTCCGGCTTGCGGCAGCGCTTCATGCCTTCCTCTCCGCCCAGAATGTTCTGGATTGCGGCCGTTGCGATGCCGGTTCGGGGCCACAGGCAGTTGAAGGCGATGCCCTTGTCCTTGAACTCTTCGGCCATCGCCCAGGCGAAGACCGACATGCCGTATTTGGCGAGCGTATAGGCTGCGTGATTGGCGAACCACTTCACGTCGAAGTCGAGCGGCGGCGACAGGTTGAGGACGTGCGGATTGGCCGCCTTCTCAAGATGCGGGATGCACTTCTGCGAGACCAGGAAGGTGCCGCGTGCGTTGATCTGGTGCATCAGGTCGTAGCGCTTCATCGGCGTGGCGAGCGTGCCCGTCAGGCTGATGGCGCTGGCATTGTTCACCAGGATGTCGATACCGCCGAACTTCGCGACGGTCTCCGCGACGGCCTTCTCGACACTCTGCTCGTCGCGGATATCGCAGGCGAGGGGCAGGGCCTTGCCGCCCACCTTCTCGATCTCCTCCGCCGCCGAGAAGATCGTGCCGGGCAGGCGCGGATCGGGTTTCACGGTTTTCGCTGCGATCGCGATGTTGGCGCCGTCGCGCGCCGCACGCAGCGCGATCGCCAGTCCGATGCCCCGGCTGCCGCCGGTCACGAACAGGGTCTTGTTACCCAAACTCATGGCGCCCCCAAGAAATCTTTGGGCTCTATAGCCGGCCCCAATTGAGGCCGCTAGTGTTCCCTCACTCAAGGGAGGCATGCATTGAATCCGTGCTTTGAATCCGCCACGCGGCTCGCCCGTGCTATTCGCAGTGGACGATTGGGTTCAGCCGAGGTGACCGAGGCGCACTTGCAGCGGATCGCGCGGGTGAACGGTCCCATCAACGCCATCGTCCTGGTCGATCGCGCCGGCGCGATGAAAGCGGCGCGGGCGGCCGATCGGGCGCTGAAGGCCTCCAAGACGGGCAAGAAGGGTGCCCCGCTCGGGCCGCTGCATGGCGTGCCGATCACGATCAAGGAGGCCTTCGACATCGCCGGCCTGCCGACGACGTCCAGCCATCCGCCGCTCAAGGACAATATCGCCAAGGCCGACGCCAGCATCGTGGCGCGCCTGCGCGCGGCGGGCGCGGTGATCCTGGGCAAGACCAACGTGCCCGAACTCTGCGCCGACTTTCAGACCGACAGCCCCCTGTTCGGCACCACCAAGAATGCCTGGGATGCGCGCCGGACGGCGGGGGGCTCCACCGGCGGCGGCGCCGTGGCCGTGGCCGCACGGCTGTCGCCGCTGGAACTCGGCAGCGATATCGGCGGCTCGGTGCGCAATCCGGCGCATTTCAACGGCATCTTCTCGCTGAAGCCCACGGAATGGCGCGTGCCCTCGCACGGCCATGTCCCGGACCTGCCGGGCATGACGCGCACCGTGCGTTACATGGGGTGCTTCGGACCGCTGGCCCGATCGGTCGACGACCTTGAGGTGGCCCTGCGGGTCATTGCCGGTCCCGACGGCTACGAAGCCGAGGCGCCGCCCGTGCCGCTCGGGCCGACACCCAAACTGCCGGCCAAGGGGCTGCGGATTGCCGTGCTCACCAGCAATCCCTTGGTCGAGGTCTCGGCCAGTACGGTCGCCGTCGTGCAGGCGACGAGCCGGCTGCTCGTCAAGGCCGGCGCCAGGGTGAAACATATCGCGCCGGAGGGGCTCGACTGGCGGCAGGCCTGGGACGACTGGTCGGATCTCTTCCAGTACCTGATCCGCGCCCTGCAGCCGCTCGGCGAGCGCGAGCGCTTCTTCGGCCGGGATCAGTCGACGGACCCGTCGACCAGATCGGTGGCGCGGGCCGCGCGCCTCGATCTCGGCCAGTTCTTTGCCGTCCTCGACCGGCGCGACCAGCTTATCCGCCGTTGCGAGGCCTTCCTCGACGACTACGACGCCTGGCTGATGCCGGTGATGCCTGACGCCGCCTTCATCCGTCAGCGGCAGAGCCAGCCGCTCAACGTCGACGGCGTCGACCATCCCTATTTCTTCGCCGGCACGTCCTACAATTTCCTCGCCAACTTCACCGGCCAGCCCTCTGTCGTGCTGCCCTGTGGCTTCTCCCCGGACGGCCTGCCGATCGGCCTACAGCTCGTCGGCAAGCGCTGGGGCGAGGCCAAGCTTCTCGGTGTCGCCAAGGCGCTGGAGAAGCTCCTGCCGCCCTGTCCGGTGCCACCTGACTACAAGGACTGAGGTCACTCCACCTTGACGCCAGCCTTGTCGATGATCGGCTTCCATTTGGCGAACTCGGCCTTCTGGAAGGCCGCGAAGGCGTCGGGCTGCATCTGCTCGGGCGTCGGGATGTCCTGGCCGAGATCCTCTAGCTTGCGCCGGATCGCCGGGTCCTTGAGGGTGGCGACCGCCGCCGCGTTCAGCTTGTCGATGATGTCGCGCGGCGTGCCCTTGGGCGCCCAGAGGCCGTGCCAGATTGCGACCTCGATGCCGGGGAAGCCGGCCTCGGCCGTGGTCGGGATGTCGGGTGCGGCTGCGGTCCGCTGCTTGGCGGTCACGGCATAGACCTTGAGCTTGCCGGCGCGCACGTGCGGCAGCGAGTTCGAGGACTGGTCGATCATGATCTGGATCTGATTGGCGATCAGGTCCTGCACCGCCGGGCCGGTACCGCGATAGGGCACGAGCTGGTAGTTGGTGCCTGTCACGGTGAAGAAGGCCAGCGCGCCGATATGGGAGCCCGAGCCCATGCCCGCCGTGCCGCCGGAGATCTTGCTGGCGTTGGCGTTCAGATAGGCGACGAGTTCCTTCAAATCCTTGGCCGGAACCTGGTTGGAGGTGACGATCAGCAACGGATTGGACGGCAACAGGGCGATCGGCACGAGGTCGTTCTGAAGGTCGTAGTTCAGGTTCTTGTAGACCGCGCCGTTCACAACATTCGTGCCGAGATGGCCGATACCGATCGTATAGCCATCGGGGGCGGAGCGGGCGAGCTTGCCCATGGCGATCGATCCGGCGGCCCCCGTCACATTGTCGATGACGAACTGCTGGCCGAGTTCCTTGGACATGCGCTCGCCCACGATGCGGGCCATCACGTCGGTCGGCCCGCCGGCCGAGAATGGAACGATGAGATTGATCGGCTTGTTCGGATAGGCTTGGCCGAAGGCCGGGCTCGCTGCCGCCACCGCCAACATGGCGAGCGCACTTCTACGCAACATCGCACATCCTCCCTGGTTCTCTCGTTGTCAGGGAGACTAGCGGGCCGATGCCCTCAACGCCATCGTGGCGATATCAAGGTGCAGGGGTGTCGGGCGCCATGGTGACCAGCACCGTGCGGTTGGAGACCTGCTGGCCCTCGTGCACGGAGATCGCCTCGACCTTGGCGTCAAGGGCTGCTTTGAGCTGGTGCTGGATCTTCATGGCTTCGAGCACGACCAGGGTTTGGCCACGGCTCACCTGTTCGCCGGGTGCCACGTTGATCGAGACGATGCGGCCATCCATCGGGGCGCGCAGCTTGCCGTCGCTTCCTGCCGCGGCGGCTTCGGGCGGGGCATAGGTCTTGTCGGTGAAGCGTACCGTAAGGGCATCGAGGTCGACGACGATATCGTCGCCGTCGATGTGGAAAGGCGCATCGTGAGGGGGCCGATCTCCGTCGACGAGAAGCAGGCGCTCCGCCCCGCCCACCGCCAGCCGGATCGGCGTCGGCTCGGGATTGGAGTTGCGCCAGCCGCGCAGCGGCGCCGGATAACGTTCGGCCGAAGCCCGCCACAGAAGATCGGCCGCCGTCGTCCAATGCGCATCGCTAATCGCAGGAGCCGGGAACTCGTGGTTTGTGAGGAACGCCGTCGTCGCCTTGCCGGCCGCGAATTCGGGATGCTCCAGCAGGCGGATCAGGAAATGCCGGTTGGTCGTCGGCCCCAGCACGACGGTCTCGCGCAGGGCACGGATCAGGCGGGTGCGGGCTTCCTCGCGCGTGGCGCCGTGGGCGATCACCTTGGCGATCATCGGATCGTAGAAGGGCGAGATCGCGAGCCCGTCCTTCATGCCGTGATCGATTCGCACGCCGGGGCCGGTTGCCGGCCGCCATACATCGATGCGGCCGGTCTGGGGCAGGAAGCCGCCATAGGCGTCCTCGGCATAGAGGCGCACTTCGATGGCGTGTCCGGCAAATACGACGTGGTCCTGTGCCAGCGGCAGCGTCTCGCCGCGCGCGACGCGGAGTTGCCATTCGACGAGATCGAGCCCGGTGATCGCTTCCGTCACCGGATGCTCGACCTGCAGGCGGGTGTTCATCTCCAGGAAGTAGAACGCACCGTCGCGGCCCAGCAGGAACTCAACCGTGCCGGCGCCGCGGTAGCCGATTGCCTGTGCGGCCGCCACGGCCGCTGCGCCCATGCGCCGGCGCAGATCGGCGTCGACGGCGGGCGAGGGCGCTTCCTCGATCACCTTCTGATGGCGGCGCTGCACCGAGCAATCGCGCTCGCCGAGATGGATGACGTTGCCGTGTGCGTCGGCGAAGACCTGGATTTCGACATGCCGGGCGTCGACCACGGCCTTTTCGAGGATCAGTTCGCCGGACCCGAAGGCGCTCTCCGCCTCGGTACGTGCCGTACGGATCGCTTCGAGCAGGTCGCCGTCGCGTTCGACCAGGCGCATGCCGCGTCCGCCGCCGCCTGCTGCGGCCTTCACCATGACCGGCAGGCCGATCTTGCGTGCTTCCTTTTCGAGGTTGCCGTCGCTCTGGTCGGCGCCCTGATAGCCCGGCACGCAAGGCACCTTGGCTTCGATCATGCGCCGCTTGGCGGCAGCCTTGTTGCCCATGGCGGCGATGGCCGCAGCCGGCGGGCCGATGAAGACGATGCCGGCCTTCTCGCACGCCGCGGCGAAGGCGTCGTTCTCGGAGAGGAAGCCGTATCCCGGGTGGATCGCGTCGGCACCGCACTTGCGGGCAGCTTCGAGGATGCGCTCGGCGCTGAGATAGCTTTCACCGACAGGCGGTGGGCCGATGCGGACGGCTTCGTCGGCAAAGGCGACGTGCGGCGCTTCCTTGTCGGCGTCGGAGTAGACCGCGACGGTATGATAGCCCATCGCCTTGGCCGTGCGCATCACGCGCCAGGCGATCTCGCCACGATTGGCGACCAGAACCTTGGTGAAGCCCATCACGCGACCGCCCTTTACTCTACCGCCCAGCGCGGCGGCCGCTTCTCGGCGAAGGCACGCAAGCCTTCGGCGGCCTCAGGACCGCGGCGAGCCTCGGCGAACTTGTCGGCCGCGAAGTCGAGGACCGACGACAGCGGCTCGCTGCCAACCTTCATCACGACCTGCTTGGTCAGCGCATTGGCAATCGGCGCGCACTTGTCGATTTGCTTGAGGACCTCTTCCAGCTTCGCATCGAGGGCGGCGGAGTCGGCCACGAGGTAGTGCGCGATGCCCAGCCGCAGCGCCTCTGGGCCCTTGAAGCGGGCCGCGGTGAGCGTGAGATGCCGGGTCTGCGGCACGCCGATCCGGGCGGCAACGAAGGGTGCGATCTGAGCCGGCACGATGCCGAGCGCCGTCTCGCTCATGGCAAAGCCCGCGCCTTCGGTGCAGATCGCCACGTCGGAGACGCAGAGGATGCCAAAGCCGCCCGCAATGGCGAAGCCTTCGACGGCAGCGACCACGACCTGCGGGCTGGTGTTCATCATCTCGAGGAACGAACCGAACTGGCGGTTCCAGACCGCAATCGGGTCCTTCTCGCCGGGCTTGGGCGTTTCGGTGAAGCTCTGCTCCATGTTCTTGAGATCGGCACCGGCGCAGAACGTGCCGCCGGCACCGCGCAGGACCACGACCTTGATGTCGCGACGGTCACGCAGGATCTCGAACACGCTGCGCAGCTCGCCGATCAGGGTCGGATTCAGCGCATTCTTCACGTCGGGACGATTGAGCGTGACATGCAGACGCGAACGGTCGCGATGCAGCAGCAGGGTCTCGTACTTGTCGGCGAACTCGGCCATCGGGGGACTCCAAACTCGTGTCGGCGATCCAGGTCGGCGAATCAGGTCAGCGATTTTCCAGCCGGGGCAGGGTGCCCATCAACTTGGAGATGATCTGCAGCATCACCTCGTCGGCGCCGCCGCCGATCGAGGCGAGGCGCGAATCGCGGAAGGAGCGCGCCGTGGGCGATTCCCACAGATAGCCCGCGCCGCCCCAGTATTGCAGGCAACCATCAGTCACCAGACGCACCATGCGGCCGGCCTTGAGCTTGGCCATCGAGGTCAGCATCGTGACGTCGGTGCCGTCGAGATACTCCTCGCAGGCGCGATAGCAGAGCGACCGCACCAGCTCGACTTCGGTACGCAGCTCGGCGAGCTTGAAATGGATCACCTGATTGTCGAGCAGGGGGCGGCCGAACACCTTGCGTTCGCGCGTATATTCGACGGTCTGGTCGATCAGCCGCTCCATGCCGACCACGGCACTGATGGCGCCCCACAGCCGCTCCTCCTGGAACTGCTGCATCTGGTAGACGAAGCCCATGCCTTCCTGACCGATCAGGTTCCGGACCGGCACCTTCACCTCGTCGAGGAAGATCTGTGCCGTGTCGGAACTGCGCATGCCGAGCTTGTCGAGCTTCTTCACGATCTCGACGCCCTTGGTCTTCATCGGCAGGCAGATCAGCGACTTGTTCTTGTGAACCGGGCCTTCGCCGGTGCTGGCCAGCAGGCACATCCAGTCGGCCTGGGTGCCGTTGGTGGTCCACATCTTGCCGCCGTTGATCACCCAGTCGCCGCCGACGCGGCGGGCCGTCGTCTTGATCGAGGCGACGTCCGAACCTGCCCCTACTTCCGAGACGCCGAGGCAAGCGACGTAGTCGCCGGCAATCGACGGCGCCAGGAATTCCTTGCGCAGGTCGTCGCTGCCGTAACGGGCCAGTGCGGGTGTGGCCATGTCGGTCTGCACGCCGATAGCCATCGGCACCGAGCCGCAATTGATGTGGCCCAACTCCTCGGCCATCACCATGGCGTAGGAATAGTCCAACCCCATGCCGCCGTATTCGGTCGGCTTGTTGATGCCGAGCAGGCCGGCATCGCCCAGCTTCTTGAAGACCTGATGGGCCGGGAAGATGCCGTCCTCTTCCCACTTGTCGACATGCGGATTGATGTCTTTGTCGATGATCGCTCGGAGCGTGCGCCGGATCTCGTCATGTTCCTGTGTGAACTGCATGGCGCGCTCCTATCGGTTGCCCAATCGGGGCAGGGTGCCCATCAGCTTGGAGATGATCTGAAGCATGACTTCGTCGGCGCCGCCGCCGATCGAACCCAGGCGTCCGTCGCGGTAGCCACGCGCCACCGGATTGTCCCAGAGATAGCCTGCGCCACCCCAGTATTGCAGGCAGGAGTCCGATACCTCGCGGCGCAGCCGGCCGGCCTTCAGCTTGCCCATGGAGGCCAGCATCGTGACATCCTTGCCGGCGAGATAGTCCTCGCAGGCGCGATAGACGATGGACCGCAGCGCTTCGACCTCGCTCTTGAGTTCGGCCAGGCGGAAATGGATCACCTGGTTGTCGAGCAGCGGCCTGCCGAAGACCTTGCGCTCGCGCGTATACTCGATGGTGGCGTTGATCAGCCGCTCGCAGGTCATCAATGAGCCCGCACCGGCCCATAGCCGCTCTTCCTGGAACTGCTGCATCTGGTAGATGAAGCCTTGGCCCGGCTGGCCGATCGTGTAGCGCACCGGGACCCGGACATCGTCGAGGAAGGTCTGCACCGTGTCGGAGGCGCGCATGCCGAGCTTGTCGAGCTTCTTCACGATGGAGACGCCCTTGGTCTTCATCGGCACAACGATCAGCGACTTGTTCTTGTGCGCCTGGCCGTCGCCCGTGTTGGCCAGCAGGCACATCCAGTCGGCTTGCGCGCCGTTGGTGGTCCACATCTTGCCGCCGTTGATGACCCAGTCGCCGCCGACGCGGTGCGCCGTGGTCTTGATCGAGGCGACGTCGGAGCCCGCACCGGTTTCCGAGACGCCGAGGCAGGCGACATAGTCGCCGCTGATCGACGGCGTCAGGAACTCCTTGCGCAGCTCGTCGCTGCCGTAGCGCGCCAGCGCCGGTGTCGCCATGGAGATCTGCACGCCCGTCGCCATGGGGATCGAGCCGCCATTCACCATGCCGAGCGATTCCGCGCAGATCATGGCGTAGGAGAAATCGAGGCCGGAGCCGCCAAACTCGACCGGCTTGTCGACGCCGAGCAGGCCGGCATCGCCCATCTTCTTGAACAGTTCATGGGCGGGGAACTGGCCTTCCTGCTCCCACGCGTCGACATGAGGGTTGATCTCGCGATCGATCAACGTTTTCCAGGTCTGGCGCAACGCCTCGTGCTCGGGGGTGAATTTCATTCGCTACATCCTCGCAACGCCGAAGGTGATGGGATTGAGCGGCCGCACGATCGACTCGCGGGCGATCGACAGGGTGAAGGCGAGCACGCGGCGCGTGTCGCGCGGATCGATGATGCCGTCGTCCCAGAGATGCGCCGTGCCGTAGAGCGCCGTCGATTCGCGCTCGAACTGGTCGACGATGCTCTTGAACATCTTATCGATCTGCTCGCGCGGCGGCTCCTTGCCCTCGCGCTGGAATTTCTGCTCCGTCACCGTCTTCATCACGCCAGCCGCCTGTTCGCCACCCATCACGGCGGTGCGGCTGTTGGGCCAGGCGAAGATGAAGCGCGGGTCGTAGGCGCGGCCGCACATGCCGTAATTGCCGGCGCCGAAGCTGCCGCCGATCACGATGGTGATCTGCGGGACGGTGGCGTTGGCGACGGCCTGGATCATCTTGGAGCCGTGCTTGACGATGCCACCACGCTCCGCCTCGGTGCCGACCATGTAGCCGGTGGTGTTCTGCAGGTAGACGATGGGCGTGCCCTGCTGGCAGCAGAGCTGGATGAACTGTGCCGCCTTCACCGCGCCCTTGGTGGTGATCGGACCGTTGTTGCCGATCAGCGCCACCGGCTCGCCTTCGATCTCGGCCCAGCCGCAGATCGTCTGCTGGTCGAACAGGCCCTTGAATTCGAGGAAGTCCGAGCCGTCGACCAGCCGCGCGATGACCTCGCGCATGTCGTAGGGATCCTTGTGCGAGGGCGGGACGACGCCGCACAGTTCGTCGATGTCGTAAAGCGGCTCCTTGAATGGCTTCGTCCGGCGCGGCGGCAGCTTGTCGTTCCAGTGCCACCTGGCGATCACGTCGCGTGCCATGCGGATGCCGTCGGCGTCGTTTTCGGCCATCCATTCGGCGACGCCGGAGACGGTGGCGTGCATCTCGGCGCCACCCAGATCCTCGTCGGTCGCGATCTCGCCGGTCGCCGCCTTCAACAGCGGCGGCCCGGCCAGGAAGACCTTGGCCTGGTTGCGCACCATGATGACGTAGTCGGAGAGGCCGGGCAGATAGGCGCCACCGGCCGTCGATGAGCCGTGCACCACCGTCACCTGCGGGATGCCGCGCGCCGACATGCGCGCCTGATTGGCAAAGCCACGGCCGCCGGGCACGAAGATCTCGGCCTGGTAGAGGAGATTGGCGCCGCCCGATTCGACCAGGTTCACCACCGGCAGCTTGTTCTCCATGACGATCTGCTGGACGCGCTGGCCCTTGCGCTGGCCGGAGGGCGCCACGGTGCCGCCTTTGATCGCCGAGTTCGAGGCCGTCACGATGCAGCGCACACCTTCGACATAGCCAATGCCGGCGACGGAGCCGCCGCCGGCGCTCGACCCATCCTTGTCGTCGTGCATGCGATAGCCGGCCAGCGGCATCAGTTCGAGGAACGGCGCCCCGCGATCGAGCAGGAGCGCGATGCGTTCGCGCGGCATGAGCTGCTTGCGCTTACGGAAGCGCTCGCGCGACTTCTCGGACGCGGCCTGGACACTCGCCTCGGCGTCGCGGAACTCCTGGATCGCCGCCAGCATGCGCTCGCGGTTCTTCTTGAACTCGTCGCCGTTGCGGTCGACCTGGCTTTCGATGATGGGCATGGATCTCAGCCGCCCAGCACTTTGGGCGTTTTGGCGAGGTGGAAGCCGTTGAAGGCCTGGGACTTGTCGGTAGCGGGTAGGTCGACGGACCGATTGGCCAGCGGCACGCCGCCGTCGATGCGGATCTCGGTGCCGGTGATGTAGGCAGACGCATCGCTCAAGAGGAAACAGACGGCGGCCGACACTTCGCTTTCCGTGCCGAGGCGGCCGAGCGGGCAGTAGCCCTTGAGCTTGGGGATCTGTTCCTTGAACTCGCCGGTGTAGGTGTCCATGCCGGAGGAGGCGATCCAGCCCGGCGCGACGGAATTCACGCGCACGCCGGCCACCGCCCATTCATAGGCCAGCGTCATGGTAAGGTTCGCCATGCCGGCGCGGGCGGCGCCCGTATGAACCATGTTGGGAAAGCCGTTGCGATAGTCGGCCGTCATGTTGACGATCGAGCCGCCGTGGTTCTGCATCGACTGGGTGAAGGCCTCGCGGCTGACGAGGAAGCCGCCGGTGAGATTGTTGCGAACCACGACGTCGAAGCCCTTGGCGCTGAGCGAGGCGGCGGGCGAGGGGAACTGGCCGCCGGCATTGTTGAACAGGCCGTGGATGCGGCCGTTCCTGGCGACCATCGCCGCCACCGCGTCCTTGACCTGGGCTTCCTCGCGGATGTCGAAAACATGTGTCTCGCACGAGCCGCCGGCGGCTTCGATCTCGCCGCGGACGGTGTCGAGCTTTTCCTGCTTGCGGCCGCAGATCGCGACATGGGCGCCGAGGGCGGCGATTTCGTGGGCCGTGCAGCGGCCGATTCCGCTGCCGCCGCCGGTCACGACGACGGTTCGGCCGTTGAACAGTCCCGGCGTGAAGACCGAGCGATACGACATGTTTCCTCCGCCTTTGACCCGGCAGTTATCGGCCGTCCGCTGGTGCATCCAAGCATCTTGTGATGTGCGGTTCGTTACTCGGGCTGTATTTGACGTTTACGTAAAGGTCAAGTAAGCCGGGCCGGGTCATTTCATTGGGCAATTCGACCTGGGAGCAAGCCATGACGTTGCAGGAAATTACCGCGAAAATGCAGGAAGGAGCTTCCAAGAAGTCGGCCTTCGGCAACTCCGTCAAGTTCGCTACGGATCAGGGCGTCGTGCATATCGATGGCAACCAGAACCCGCCGTCGGTGAGCAACGAGGACAAGGCTGCCGATTGCACCATTAAGATGGATTTCAGCGATTTCGCCGACCTGATTGGCGGCAAGCTCGATGGCATGACCGCATTCATGACCGGCAAGCTCAAGATCGAAGGCGACATGGGCGTTGCCATGAAGCTGCAGAGCATCCTGCGCTAACGCGCCGCACAAGTTCGATACAGATCAAGGGCCCCTCACGGGGCCCTTTTTGTTTGCGGGCGCGCAACCCTCCCGGCTCTGGTGATAGTGCCGCTTGGCCTTTGCGCGGTTGCCGCAGCTCTGCATCGAGCACCAGCGCCGTTTGCCGGCACGGCTGTCGTCGAAGAAGAGCCAGCCGCATTCGGGATTGGCGCAGCGGCGCACGCGGTCGAGACGCGGACCTGCAAGCAGGTCACCTGCCGACCAGAGCACGGGCGCCAGCAATGCCAACGCCGTTCCCGACCGGATATCGACATCCCAACCGTAGAGGCCGCGTTCGCGCCGCAAGGTCGTGCGGGCAGGGGCCTCGGCCAATGCGTGGTTGAGAGCTTCGAGATCGTGCGCCGCCGGGGCCTTGTCCTGCGCCTCGGCATCGAACAGCCGGTGGATCAGTTCGCGCAGCTCGATCGCCTGGTCGAACTCCTTGCGGGCGAGCGGTCTCGCGCCCCTGGGCCCGCCATTGGCCATACTCCAGGTCGCGAGGTCCTCGGGCTGGTTCAGGGTTTCCGTCGGCGTCGCCTGGCCGCGCCAATAGCGCGTGTTCACGAATTCCAGGCAGAGGTCGGGGCGGTTCATGGGCGGGACTTACTAACCAGTTGACAGGTTGACAAGCCGGCAGGCTCAGCATAACCATATAACCAGTTATATAGTTAAACAGGAGGAATTGTCATGTTCGACCATGTTTCCATCGGCGTTGCCGACATTGCCCGCACCCGGAAGTTCTACGACGCGGCGCTGAAGCCATTGGGCTACACGCTGCTGAGCGACGGCGAGAGTTCGCTGGGGTACGGCGACAAGGCGGTCGGCCTCTGGATCAGTGCGACGGGCAAGCCCGTGAAGGCCGACATGGAGTCGGGCCTGCATTTCTGCTTCGTCGCCAAGGATCGCAAGGCAGTCGACGCTTTCCATGCGGCGGCGCTCAAGGCTGGCGGCAAGGACAATGGCAAGCCCGGTGTTCGCGCCGAGTACAGCGCGAACTACTATGCAGCCTTCGCCATCGACCCGGATGGTTTTCGCGTCGAAGCCTACTGCGGAAAGTGAGCGGCTTCGCCTTGCAAGCGGCGCCTTCGGGGCCATCTTGAAGGCGACCGCATCCAGCAGGGCCGCCATGACCGCACACACCGTCAAGTCCGCAACGCCTGCCGAGATCGCGGATGTTGCGGATCTGTTAACCCTCGCCTTCAGCACCGATCCGGCGGCGCGGTGGAGCTGGGCCGATCCTCGCGTTTATCTTGCAAGCTTCCCGCGGTTTGTCCGCGCATTCGGTGGTGCAGCCTTCGAGCGCGGTACGGCGCATGTCGCGGAAGGCAACAAGGGAGCAGCGCTCTGGCTGCCGCCTGGCGCCGAGCCGGACGAAGAGGCGATGGGCATCCTGATGCAGGAGACCGTGCCGGCGCATATCGGCAGGGACGGGATCGCCGTGATGCAGCAGATGGCGAATTACCATCCCAAGGAGCCGCACTGGTATCTGCCGTTGATCGGCATCGATCCGATGTATCAGGGCAAGGGCCTGGGTGCTGCCTTGATGCGGCATGCACTGGCGGAGTGCGATCGCGAGGGCAGTCTCGCCTATCTCGAATCGAGCAATCCGCGGAACGTGCCTCTCTACCGGCAACTCGGCTTCGATCTGCTGGGCACCATCCAGGCCGGTTCGTCGCCCGAACTTTTTCCGATGCTGCGCAGGCCACAACGGAGGACGTAATGCTGAAAGGTCGCTGCTTCTGCGGTGCCGTTCGCTACGAGAGCGCGGCCAGACCGTCGCAAGAGACCGCCTGCCATTGCTCGATCTGCCGGCGGACGACTGGCGCTCCGTTCGTCGCCTGGTTCACCGTACCGCTCTCGTCGTTGACGATCTCCGGCGACACGACGACGTTCCAATTATCGCCCGCGGCGTCACGCAGCTTCTGTCCGAAGTGCGGCACGCAGATCACGTTCCAGTCGTCGCATCATCCCGATCTGATCGACCTCACCACCTGCTCGCTGGAGAATCCGGAGCAGGTCCCGCCAATCGACCATACCTTTGGCGAATCAACACTTGGCTGGGTGAAGCTCGCGGACGAGCTTCCCGTCTTTCCGAAGGCTCGTCCCAGCTAGAAGCCGACAGCCGCGCCGTCGCGACGGCTTTCCGACGCGCCGAGATAGGGGCCGCCGTCGGGATAGCGCCAGATGATCTGGCTGGAACCGAAATCGAAGCTCGGCATCTTGGTGCGCGTAAGCCGATGGCCACGCGTCTCCAGCCCTTCGAGCGTCCCTTTCGGCATATGCTCTTCGGTCCACACGGTGCCGTCGGTCTCGTGGACACGCCAGCGCGGTGCATCGATCGCAGCCTGCGGGTTCTGGCCATAGTCCACGATGCGCGAAAAGACCTGCATATGGCCCTGCGGCTGCATGGCGCCGCCCATCAGCCCGAAGGTGGCGACGGGCTTGCCATTCTTGGTGATGAAAGCAGGGATGATCGTGTGGAACGGACGCTTCTTCGGTCCGACTTCGTTGGGATGACCCTTGGTCGTAACAAAGCCCGTGGCGCGGTTCTGCAGCGCAATGCCCGTGCCCGGGACAACCACACCCGAGCCAAAGCCCGTGTAATTCGACTGGATCAGCGACACCATCATGCCGGACTGGTCCGCGGTGCCGAGATAGATCGTGCCGCCATCTTTCGGCGTGCCGGGGCCGAAGTCCTTGGCCTTCTTCGGATCGATCAGCTTGGCGCGGCTCTTGAGATAGTGCTTGTCGAGCAACTGCGCCGGCGTCACTTCCATGAAACGCGGATCGGCGACGTAGCGGTAGATGTCGGCGAAGGCGAGCTTCATCGCCTCGATACGAAGATGCGTGACTTCCGGGCCGTCGCAATCATGGCCCGCAATCTCGAAGTTCTCGAGGATGCCCAGCGCCATGCAGGCGGCGATGCCCTGACCCGATGGCGGGATCTCGTGCAGGGTCGTGCCGCGATAGGTGAGGCCGATCGGATCGACCCAGTCGGGCTTGTGCGCCGCAAGGTCTTCCTTGCGCAGGGCGCCGCCGGTCTCGCGAGCATACTTGTCCATCGTTTCGGCGAGTTCGCCGCGATAGAAGGCCTCGCCCTTGCTCTCGGCAATCTTGGCGAGCGTCTTTGCCTGGTCGGGGAACTTCCAGATCTCGCCCGGCTTCGGGGCGCGACCGTTCGGCAGGAAGGCCTTCACCCAGCTTTCCTGACCTTTCAGCCGGTCGATGGCGCGGTCCCACTGTTGCGAGACCATGTAGGAAACGCGGAAACCGTCGTGCGCGTACTTGATCGCCGGCTCGAAGAGATCGGCGAAGGGCAGCTTGCCGTAGCGCTTGTGCAGCTCCATCCAGAGCGACACCGCGCCCGGTGTCGTGACACTGCCCCAGCCGACATGGGGCATCTTGTCCTGGCCGGCATACTGGTCGGGAGTCATCAGTGCGGGCGAGTGGCCCGACGCGTTGAGGCCGACGAGCTGCTTGCCATCCCACAAGATGCAGAAAGCGTCGGCGCCGATGCCGTTCATTGTCGGCTCGACGACGGTGATGGCGATTGCACTCGCGATGGCGGCGTCGACGGCATTGCCGCCCTTGGCCATCATGCGCAGGCCGGCGGTGGCGGCGAGGTGCTGGGAGGAGGCGACGACGTTGTCGGCGAAGACGGGCAGCTTCTTGGTGCTGTAGGGAAAATCGTACGTGAAAGACGGCACCTCGAAATCCTTTCTACTTCTGTTTCGAGGCCGCGAGGGCCTCGATGCGCGCGACGAAGCGCGGCGTCTGCAAAAACTGCCGGTGTTCGGCGGCGCTCTTGCCCAGGAGGCGGGACAGGTCGAACAGGCCGGAACCTGCGATCTCTCCCATCCGCCCGGAGAGCATCACGCGTTCGCCAAGCCGCAGGGTTTTTAACGCCGTAATGGCCGCTTCGGAAAGGCCCGGCGGCGGCGTTGCACGCGATCGTGTGAAAAGGTCGGCGACAGAGCCGGCGAAAGCCAAGGCCCAGTCGTTGAATGCGTAGAGCGAAACTTGGCGGCCGATGTCGATGGTCAGGGCCACGTCCTGGGCGTTGCCCTCGATCTTGGTGAGTGTTCCGCACCAGTCGGTGAATACGCCGGTCTTCCCGGCCAGCGCGATGCTCTGCTTGGCCGCTTCCTCGATCTGCAGCGGATTGCTGGAGGCGAGCGCGGGCTTGGCCAGCGCCTGCAGCCCATCGAGGAAGGCCTTCTGCTCGGGATTGCGCTCGTGGCAGGGGCGGTCGAAACAGCCGCCCAGGACGAGGCCGGCGCCGCCAAAGAGGATTGCTCGTCGCTTCACGTTCTCATCTTAGCGCTCCCCGCCCTATCGATTGAAGAGCGGGGCGCAAGAAGATGACTACGCCGCCTTGGATTGGGCCTTGGCGCGCTCCTCCTCCTTGAGCTCTTTCTTGGAGAGCTTGCCGACCGGCGTCTTGGGCAGCTCGGCGCGGATTTCGAGCGCGACGGGCATCTCGTGCTTGCCGACGCGCGTCGCGAGGTGGGCCTTCATCTCGTCGAAAGTGAGAGAAGCGCCGGGCTTCAGCTTCACGAACACCTTGGGCGCTTCCTGGCGATAGGGATCGGCAATGCCGATCACGATGCACTCGTCGACCGCCGGGTGTTCGTACATGGCCTCTTCGATCATGCGCGGATAGACATTGTAGCCCGAGGAAATGATCAGGTCCTTGGAACGATCGACCAGGAACAGCCAGCCGGCCTCGTCCATATAGCCCATGTCGCCGGTGCGCAGGCCCATCCAGTTGCTGGCAGGATGGTGGAACAGAACCTTCTCGCTTTCGTCGGGCTTCTTCCAATAGCCCTTCATGACCTGCGGGCCGACGATACAGACCTCGCCGACATTCTCCTTGCCGGGCGGCAGGACCCGGTCGGGATTCTCCATGTCGCGGATCTCGATGATCGTGCCCGGCATCGGCACGCCGCAGGAGCCAACCCGGCGCACGCTCTTGTCGACCGGGCAGATCGCGCCGGTCGGGGAGGTTTCCGTGAGGCCGTAGCCTTCGATCAGGGTGGCGCCGGTCAGCTTCTCGAAGCTCTGCTGCACTTCGACCGGCAACGGCGCGCCGCCTGACATGCAGATCTTGAGCGACTTCAGATCGAGCCCCTGCGCCTTGGGATGCTTGTTGATCGCGGTGTAGAGCGTGGGCACGCCGGGCAGGAAGGTCGGGTTTTTCTTGCCGAGATCGTGCACGATCATGTCGATGTCGGGCCGCGGATAGAGGATGAGCTGATTGCCGTTGCGTACGGCGCCCAGCATGATTCCCGACAGCGCATAGATGTGGAACAGCGGCAGCACGCACACGACCTTCTCGGTGCCGGGCGTCGTATAGGGCGTCGTCCAGGCTTGGCCCTGGCTCATCGCCGCCATGATGCAGCCGTGGGTGAGCATGGCCGCCTTCGGCAGGCCGGTCGTGCCGCCGGTGTACTGGAGGATCGCCACTTCGTCCCACAGATTGTCGCTGGCCGGCTTGTGGGGTGTGTACTTGCCGTCGTTCGCCAGCAGGTCCTTGAACGACATGTGCCAGTCGTCGCGCGGCCACGTCGACAGGTCCTTCTTCTTGGCGATCGGGTAGAGCCAGTTCTTGGGCCACGGCAGGTAGTCGGCGATCGAGCCCACGATCAGCTTCTTCAGCCGCGTCTTGCCGCGCATCGCGGCCATCTTCGGGTACAGCGCGGTGACGTCGAGCGTCACCAGGATGTCGGTCTCGGAATCGCCGATCTTGAATTCGAGTTCGCGCGCGGCGTCGAGCGGCGAGTAGTTCACGACCTTTCCGCCGGCCTTCAGGATGCCGAAGAAGGCGATGATGTAGTGCGGCGTGTTGGGCAGATAGAGGCCGACATTGACGCCGGGCTTGACGCCGAGCTTCTGGAAACCGGCGGCGGCCCGGTCGGAGGCCTCCTTGTAGTCCCGGAACGTCATCACCTTGTCGAGGAAATCGGTGAAGGGCCGGTCGCCGTAGCGGGCGCAGCTTTCCTCGAAGCTCTGGTGGATCGTCATGCTCGGGACGTCCAGTTCCCACTTCACGCCCGGCGGATAGCTCTTTTCCCACGCATAATTCGACATTTATGGAGTTCCTCCCTGCATCGACTATGTGAGGTGGGAAGCCGGAGGGTCAAGAAGCGGGCGGAACCAGATACTCGTACTCGTAGATCGTACGGAAACCCTGGGCCGCATAGAGGGGCATCGCGGCGGCGTTGGTCGCGACCACCTGCAGGTAGGCGAAGCGCGCGCCC
>JAIUOY010000081.1:0-29525 GCA_020160995.1 Pseudomonadota bacterium
AATGACGGGCAGGAGCGCGTTGGGCAGCGCATGCAGCGCAATCACCAGCTTGCCGTTCAACCCCTTGGCGCGGGCCGTCCGCACATAGTCCTCGCGGATCACCTCAAGGAGGCTGGAGCGCGCCATGCGGGCGATGTAGGCCGCCTGCCCCAGGCCCAGCACCACGGCGGGCCCGATGACGATCTGCAGGTTGCTCCACGGGTCGGCCAGAAGCGAGACGCCCGCCATCGGCGCGCGGTAGCCGAACCAGAAGAGCAGGCCCAGCACGATCAGCATGCCGACCCAGAAGCCCGGCACGGCAATGAAAAGGATGCTGGTGAAGCGCGCCACGCTGTCGGCGATGCTGTTGGGACGCAGCGCGCTTATGATGGCGACCGGGATGCCGACGAGCCACGACAGAACCACGGAAATGATGGCGATTTCCGCCGTCAGGGGACCGCGCCGCAGGATCATCTCGGCGACGCTCTCGGAGCGGAAGAACGAGCGGCCGAAATCGCCGCGCAGGATGTCCTGCACCCAGGTGAGGTACTGAACCCACAGCGGATCGCTCAGCCCCAATTCGTCCATGTAGTGGGCGCGCTGCTCGTCGGTGAGCTTGGTCATGCCTTCGGCGCCGAAGATCGCGACCAGCGGATCGCCCGGCAGGATGCGCATGACCACGAAGACCATGATCGATACGCCGACGATCGTCAGCGCGCCGAAGACCAGCCGCCGCGCGACATAGCTGTACATGGCGTCGCCTCCCTGGGCGGCATTGTCCGATCCGCCTTCGAGGGCGGTATTGATCGAGGATTAGGCCATATCCCGGACCGGGACGCTACGCCGTCGTCGGCATATCGGCAGCATCGTGCCCATAGAGCCAGGTCATCGCGTCCAGCGAGCGGTCGCCCGAATTTGCCATCGCGGCGTCGCGCTCCTGCTGTTTCGGACCGTCGGGCAGATGGAAACGCACGCGATTGGCCGCGCTCGCTTCCTGCAGACGCGTCGCCCGCGGCTTGCGCAGCGCTTCGTAGCGGCGCAAAGCCGCCGGCAGGTCGGCCGGCCGTGTCGACAGGATCGACGTCAGCGCGCCTCCGTCCTCGATCGCCTGCGCGGCCCCCTGCGCCATCATGGGCAACATCGGATGGCAGGCGTCGCCCAGCAGGGCGACCCGGCCGCGGGTCCATTCCGGCAGCGGCGCGCGGTCGTGCAGCGCCCAGACGAAGGTTTCCGGGAAAGCCTCGATGAGGCCGCGCACCGTGGGATGCCAGCCTTCGTATCGCGCCAGCACGTCGGCGACCTCGCCCTTGTCGGTCCAGGATTCGTTGGTCCAGGTGCCGTGCTCGACGATGCAGACCACGTTCATCAGCCGCTTCGCCGAGACCCAGTAGTGGACGCAATGCGCCTCCGGTCCCATCCAGTTGTGCGAGGCGACCTCGATGCCCAGATGGGCGATGCGCTCGGCCGGCACCAGGCCACGCCAGGCGACGCAGCCGGTGAAGCGCGGCTTTTCCGGTCCGAAGGTCAGCGCGCGCACCTTGGAGTGGATGCCGTCGGCGCCAATCAGCAGATCGGCGTCGATGGAAACGCCGTTGTCGAAGCGGGCAACGACCCGCTCGCCCTTCTCGTCGATGCCGACGAGAGGATGGCCGGCATGGGCGCGCTCGCCGGGCATCGCTGCGGCCAGCAAGGCCGCGAGATCGCCGCGATGGAAATGATAGTAGGGCGCGCCGAAGCGGGCCTCGACCTCCGGTCCCAGCGGCGCGCGCTGAAGCGTGCGGCCATCGTCCCAGCGCTTCTGATGCACGGCGCCGGGCCGCACGCCATATTGTTCGAGCGCCGTGCCGAGACCGAGGCGGCGCAGCAGACGCGACGCGTTGGGGCTGATCTGGATGCCGGCGCCGATCTCGCCGAACAAAGGCGCCTGCTCGTAGACGTGGACGTCGAAGCCTGCCTTGAGAAGGCCCAGCGCCGCAGAGAGGCCGCCGATCCCACCGCCGATCACGGCAATCTTCATCCGAGCACCCTGCGCCATACCGCATCGCCATCGTCGCAGGCATTTCCGCGCCACGCGACATGGGTGTCAGGTCTCACCAGGACCAGATTCGCCCCGTAGATCGGCGCGAGATGTGCGTCATCGACGATCACCGTTTCGAGCGGCACCGGCGCCGAGTCGATCAGAGGCGACGGATCGGCATCGCCGAAGCGCAGCAAGGTGAACCACGGTCCGAGATGGTCGTAGAGCGCCGAACCGTCGCGCAGGAAGGTGCTGGGCAGCCGTGCACCCGGTGCTGTCGTCGGCTGGTAGACGACAGGATCGCCGTCGACGCCGTCATAGCGATAGCCGAACTCGATACCCCAGCTTTCGTTCTCCGCGTTGCCGAGGGCTGCGATGGCGCGGCCAAGCGCATCGGGATCGCGCTCGCTCTCGTAGAGTTCGGCGATCTTGATGCGCACGCCGGTATGCCGCTCCGACGCCAGCCGGTTGCGCAGGCCGACGGGACGGCGCTCCTTTTCATAGGACGCCAGCAATCCGGGGCCGGCGTAGCCCTTTAAAGTCGCCGCGAGTTTCCACCCGAGATCGACGGCATCGCCGATGCCGGTGTTCATGCCGTAACCGCCGGTCGGGATGTACTGATGCGCCGAATCACCGGCGAGAAACACCCGGCCCGCGCTGTATCGCTCGGCCAGCAAGAGATGCGTGACCCACGGATTGGCGACCAGGATTTCGCGCTCGAAGGAGCGGCCGGCCCAGGCATCGAGCAGGGCATTCGGATCGACCGAGGCCAGATCGACGCCGGGCGGCGGCCGCGTCTGCAAAGTCCAGGCATCCTTGTCGTCCTGGGCGATCAGCGTGCCCTTGCCGGTCTGGTAGTGCCAGGCGACGCCGAACGCCTGCAGCAGGTCGCGCGCATCGGAACGGAAGTGGATCATGTAGCGTTGCGCGACCGCCGCCCGGCCTTCGAGCGCAATGTCGAGCTTCGCCCGCACCCGGCTGGAGCCGCCGTCGCAACCCGCCAGGAAATCGCAACGCACCTGCTCGGTGGCACCGCTCTCCGTCACGCGCAGCGTAACGGTGACGCCGTCCGCATCCTGCTCGAAATCCTCCAGCCCCACGCCCCAACGTGCATCGATCAGCGGATGCCCGACGATGGCGTCGCGCAGCACTGGTTCGATCATCACCTGGCTCACGCGCATGGCGGGCTCGCGTGACTGCGTGCCGTCGTTGCGCGTCAGGATCTCGGCACGCTTCTCCACGACGCTGGGATAGCGAAAGCGATGCAGCTCGCGGCCGCCGGCGTCGCGCGCCAGCGACGTGATCCACGATACGTCGAAATTGTTGGCTTCCGGCACGGCGACGGCGCGCAGCTTGTCGGCGAGGCCCAACCGCCGGAACAGCTCCATCGACCGGCCGTTGGTGATGTCCATCTTGGGATGCCGCGTGGTCGAGGGGTTGCGCTCGACCAGCAGGCACCGCACGCCATGAAACGCCAGTGTGCGGGCCAAGGTCATGCCGACCGGCCCGCCGCCGGCGATCAAGACGGGGACATGGCGCACGTTACGCCTGTTTCGCCGCCGCTTCCTTCTCGGCCATCTTCTGCTTGAGCTGCTCCGGGGTCAGCCGGACGATGTGCTCGTTCTGATGGCTGTAGATGTCGTACTTCTCGACAGCGAGGTCTTCGAGGACGATCTCGCGGTTCATCACCTTCTGCTTCCACTGCAAGTGCTCGGCCTCGGCCGCATGGAACTCGGGCATCACTTCCTTGGCGAACAGTTCCAGCGACGAGCAGATGTCCTCGTGGCTGGTCTTGCCGGCCTGGTTCAGCAGGATCACCTGATCGACTCGGCTTGCCTGGAACTGACGCAGCTTCTTGCGGATCGTCTCGGGTGAACCGATCAGCCCCGACTCCAGCGCCTTCTTTTCTTCCGGGCCGCCGCGCCAGGCCTGGTATTCCTTCCAGAGATCGGAGGTGCCGGGCGCATCGACGCCTTTGCGGCCGTAATAACTCAGCGCGAAGATGAAGAATGTCCAGCCGGCCGCCTTGGCCTCGGCTTCCTCGTCGGTCGCCGCACACATGAAGCCCGAGACCATCGCGACGTTGGGATTGCTGGGATAGTCCGCGAGCTTCTGCGAGTTGTTCAGCAGGTTGTTGTAGTACTTGTGCACCCAGGCGCGCGCTGCCTCCGGCGTCACGAAGGTGAAGCCCAACGCGCCCATGCCCCACTCGCCCGCCTTGCCGATCGTCTGGATGTTCGAGCAGGCGACCCAGAGCGGCGGATGCGGCTTCTGGAACGGCTTAGGGATCACGTTGCGCGCCGGGAAGTCATAGTACTGCCCGTGAAACTCCCAGCTTTCCTTGGTGAACATCGGGACGATGGCCTTCACGGCTTCTTCCCACCGCTCGCGCTTGTCGCGGACGCGGATGTTGAAGGGATGCAGCTCGGCCGGCCCTGCGGCTTCGCCCATGCCGAGCTCGACCCGGCCGCCCGACAGCAGGTCGAGCGTTGCCACCTTCTCGGCCACGCGATGCGGCTGGTTGGTGGTGAGCTGGATCACGCCATGGCCCAGCCGGATGCGCTTGGTGCGCTGGCTGGCGGCGCCCAGGAACACTTCCGGCGCGGAGGAATGGGAATACTCCTCCAAAAAGTGATGCTCGACCTCCCAGGCGTAGTCGTAGCCCAGCCGGTCGGCGAGCTCGATCTGGGTCAGCGAATCCTGCAGGAGCTGGTACTCGCTCTTCTCGCCCCATGGCCGCGGGAGCTGGTGCTCGTAGAAAATGCCGAACTTCATCGCCGCCCCCTACGCTGCCTTGCAGAACGCCGAGATGCTCTGGACCAGCTTCGGCACCATCTCCTTCGGCACGTCGTGGCCCCAGCCCGGAAAGACTTCAATCTTGGCGCCCGGCACCAGGCTCGCGACGTCGCGGCCGCAATCGACCGGCAGCAGCGGATCGTCGGCGCCATGCAGGACCAGCGTCGGGACCTTCACGGTCTTGAGGAGATCGGTGCGCGGACCGGAGGCCATCACCGCGAGATACTGGCGCGCAGCACCTTCGGGATAGTAGCGGCGGTCGACGTTGCGCTCGACCAGTGCGCGCAACTCGGTCGGATCGGCGGGATACGCCGGACTGCCGATCACGGTGCGCAGCTTCATGCCATGGGCGACGAGCTGCTCGCGCGCCGGGCCTTCCGGCACCGCCGACAGCATCGCCACGGCCTCGGGCTTGCCCATCGGCAGGCCGGGCCGGCCGCTGGTCGACATGATCGAGACCAGGGAAAGCGTGCGCTGCGGATACTTGGCCGCAAGGATCTGCGCGATCATCCCGCCCATCGAGGCGCCGACCATATGGGCGCGGTCGATCCCCAGCGCGTCGAGCAGGCCGATCGCGTCGGCGGCCATGTCGTCGAGCAGATAGGGCGTGTCGACCTTTTCGCCTTTCATCAGCTTGGCGAACGACCCCATCAGGTCGGGCATGCCCCACTTTCCGAAATCGGTCGAAAGACCGACGTCGCGGTTGTCGTAGCGCACGACGAAGAAACCGTTGGCCGCCAGAGCTTCACAGAACGACTCCGGCCAGAGCGTGAGCTGTGCGCCCAGCCCCATGATCAGAAGCAGCGCGGGATCGCTTTTCTTGCCGAAGGTCTCGTACTCGATCTCGATGCCGTTGGCCCTGGTCTTCGTCACGCTTCCTCCGTCTTTCCTCGCCTCAGTATGTGCCGCGCTTGGCAGCCCACCAATAGGCCAGCGGCCGGCGCAGCGGCCCCATCGGCCTGCCCAGCGAAAGAGCGGGCAACAAAATCGGCAGCGCCGCGGGGTCGATCCTGCGGCGAAGCGCACGCGCATCCCCCAGCAACGAGTCGCGCTCCGGCCCCTCGCCCATCAGCCACGCCGCCGCGACGGCGTGCGCGGCCTGCTGCGAAGCGGGATCGGTTGCACCCAGGACCTGGAGTTCGAGATCGGCGAGCGCATGGCCTGCCCGAATCACGTCGAGCGGCCCCTCGATCTCTTCCTCCCGCGCGTCGATCAGCGCCGTCAGCCCATCGGCTGTAATCCCGTGCCGCCTGACGATTTCGCCCAGCGATTCGACGATGGGTTGAGCGCGCGGCGTGCGGGTGCCCGCCGCCTCGGCAACGGCCTCGCGCCACCATTCCAGCCGAATGCGGGCCAGCATCGGTTCGCGCGTGACCGAACGCGTGCGGGCAAGTTCATGGTCGAATGCCAGCAGGGCCAGGATACCCGTCCGCGCGGGTTCGGGGGCAAACAGCGCCGCGAGGAAACGATCGCGATCGGCGCCACGCACGAGATCGAGCACGTAGCGGTGCGAGGCGTCGGGCGCGCGGTAGGGGCCTAAATCTGCAGAAGACATGCGTGGATAAGGTCAGACCTGCGACCGTTGAACGCAGGCAGCGATGAGCTTACAATATGGCGATCGAGGATTCATCAATCCCATCAACAAGATAAAGGGGATATTTAACATGGGCGCTATATTTACTTCGCTGAGCCGCACGGTTTCAGCAGGGATCGTGCTGCTCATCTTGATCGTGATCATTGCGGGCGCCGTTACGGGCCAGATGACCCGGTTCGACCATGCATGGGGTGCATTCTTCATGCGTTGGCTGCACGTGCTGAGCGGCGTGATGTGGATCGGCCTGCTCTGGTACCTGAACTTCGTGCAGGTGCCGACCATGCCCAAGATCCAGCCCGTGGAAAGCCGGACCGCGATCACCAAGTTCATCGCTCCCAACGTTCTCTGGTGGTTCCGTTACGCCGCCCTCGCCACCGTCATCACCGGCCTGCTGTTGGCCTGGATGAACGGCTACATCGTTCAGGCGCTGACGCTGCGTCCCGGCTTCATCATGATCGGCACCGGCATGTGGATGGCGCTCATCATGGCTTTCAACGTCTGGTTCATCATCTGGCCGGCGCAGCAGAAGATCCTGGGCCTCGTCGACGCGACGGCAGAGGAAAAGGCCGCGGCCGCGCCCAAGGCGCTCTACGCCAGCCGCTTCAACACCATGTTCTCGATCGGCATGCTCTACTGCATGGTGGCGCAGCAGAACGCGCCGATCTGATCGGCCGACGACAGCTTGCGGAAACGGCGTCCAAGGGGGCGCCGTTTTCATTTGCGCATAAGGCACGGATCGACCGACGGGCCGCTCCCTATAGCGGAATGAGCGCCGCCGCTACCCTGCGGCCCTCGGCCAGCAGGACATTGTAGATGCGGCAGGCCGAGCCGGTATCGACCACTTCGAGCGCCATGCCGGCGGCCTTCAAGGCGGCGCGCATGTCCGGCGCGACGAAGACGGCCCGCGCACCGCAGCCCAGCACCAGCAGTTCGGTCGGTGTCGCGAGAGACCGCAGCGGCGACAGCGAGTCCAGCGACAGATCGCCGGCGGCCGTCACGCCCCACGAAACGGTCGCCGCCGGCGTCACCAGCACCGGCTCGCGCCATTCGCGCTCGCTGATCAGGAAACGGCCGGGACCGTAGGTGCGGATATACTGGACCTGCGACGGATCGGGCGTCGGCAGGGTCTTGTCGGCGGGCCCTGGAACCGGCGGCTTCACGCCTTGGCCTTCTCCGCCTTCTCGTCCTCGCGCCGGAACTGCTCCGGCCGCAGGTTCAAGTAGACGAGACCGGCGCAGGCGATCCAGATCGACGAGTAGGTGCCGACCACGACGCCCCACAGCATGGCGACCGAGAAGCTGTAGAGCACCGGCCCGGCGAACAGGACCAGCGACAGCACCGCCACGAACACCGTGACCGACGTCATCAGCGTGCGGGCCAGGGCCTCGTTGATGCTGAAGTTCAGGAGTTCGATCAGGCCCATCTTCTTGTAGCGCCGCATGTTCTCGCGGACGCGGTCGAAGATGACGACCTTGTCGTTGATCGAGTAGCCGGCGATGGTCAGCACGGCGGCAAGCGCCGTCAGGCTGAAATCGAGCTGGAACAGAACGAAGATGCCGAGCGTCGTGATCAGGTCGTGCAGCATGGCAATCAGCGCACCGACGCCGAACTGCCACTCGTAGCGTATCCAGACGTAGATCACGATCGCGGCCATCGTGGCCAGAGCCGCCAGGATGCCGCCGTGCATCAGCTCGTCGCCGATCTTGGGACCGACCGACTCGGTGCCGCGCAGGTCGTACTTGGCCTCGATTGCGTCTTCGACCAGCTTGATGGCGACCTGCTGGCACCATTCGGCGCGCTGCTCGTGCGTCATCTCGACCTTGGCGGTCGGGGTGTTCCCGCGCGGCAGCTGGCGGTCGAGGATGGTGAGGCCGACACGGCTCACCGCATCGCGCCAGTTGGCGCCATCGAGCGGCCGCGGGGCGGTGAACTCGACGTCGCCGGTCTCGGGCGCGCCTGGCTTGACCTGCCAACCCTCGCCGGCGCGGGCCTGCATGATCCGCTGGGCGCCGGCCACGCACTGCGGCCCGCCATCCTGGCGCTGGATACGGATGAGAGCCGTCGTCGGATCGCCGAATTCCTGGAGCGAGACTTCGCCGACGCCCAGCCCGCCCACGACCGAGCGCAGATTGTCGAGATGCGCCGGGCCTTCCTTGGCGCGGACCTGGATGGCGATGCCGCCCTTGAAGTCGATGCCGAAGTTCAGCCCGATGAAGAACACTGCCAGCAGCGAGATGATGTTGACCGCCGTCGAGGCGATGAGCGCAAAACGGCGCTTGCCCAGGAAGTCGAACTTTGTGCCGGCGGGAACGAGATGAAGAGGCTTCCACAGCATGGTCAGGGCCTCAGATCACGATTTCGGTCGGCCGCCGCCAGCGCACCCAGGTGGATAGCAGCATGCGCGTGAAGACGGTTGCGGTGAAGAGATGGGTCAGCAGGCCGAGCGTCAGGGCCGTCGCGAAGCCGCGGATCGGACCCGAGCCGAAGCCGAACAGCAGCACGCCGGCAATCAGCGCCGTCAGGTTGGCGTCGATGATGGCCGACATGGCGCGTTCGTAGCCGGTGGCGATGGAACTGAAGGCCGATCGACCCAGCGCTTTTTCTTCTCGGACGCGCTCGTAGATCAGCACGTTGGAATCGACCGACATGCCCACCGTCAGCACCAGGCCGGCGATGCCGGGGAGCGTCAGCGAGGCGCCCAGGATCGACATGCCGGCGATCACCAGCAGCAGGTTGACCAGCATGGCGAGGTTGGCGAAGCCGCCGAACAGCGGTCCGTAGGCGATGAACATGAAGAGCGCGACCATGGCCGTGCCGACCAGCGCGGCCGTCGTGCCGGAGCGGATCGCGTCGGCGCCGAGGTCGGCGCCCACCGTGCTCTCCTGGATGATGCTGAGTGTCGCCGGCAGGGCGCCGGAGCGCAGCAGCAGAGCCTGTTCCTGGGTCTGCTGCGTGGTGAAGCTGCCGGTGATGATGCCGCTGCCGCCGCAGATCGCGCTCTGCACGACCGGGGCGCTGATGATCTCGCCGTCGAGCTGGATCGCCAGCCGCTTGCCGATATTGGCGCGGGTCGCGTTGCAGAAGGCGCGGCCGCCGGCGCTGTTGAAGGTGAAGCTGATGATCGGCCGGCCGCCCTGCTGCTGCTCGAAGGTCGACTTGGCGTCGTCCAGATCCTCGCCGCCGACAACGACGCGCTTGAGAACGGGCAGACACTGCGGCTGGAAGCGCCGGCAGATCTGGTCCGGCGTCATGCGCGGATTGGCGTTCTGGATGTCTTCCCAGGCCTTGGCATTGGTGCGCCGCAGCTCCTGCATGCCTTCGCGCGTCGGCACCAGGGACGTCGTGGCCGGCAGGTTCGCCGGGATGTTCTGCCCGGTCGCGGCCACATCCTCGTTCACCAGATGGAAGGTGAGCTTGGCCGTCTGGTTGATCTTGCGCTTGAGGTCGGTCGTGTCCTTGATGCCCGGCACCTGCAGCAGGATGCGCTCGTCGCCCTGGCGGACAATGGTCGGCTCGATGGTGCCGGTCTCGTCGACGCGGCGACGCAGGATCTCGATCGACTGATCGATGACTTCCTTCTTCTTCTTGGCGACTTCCTGATCCGAATAGGCGAGCCGGATCAGGTCGCCGCTGCCCGAAATGGCAATCGTCGGATCGACCGCCCGGATCGCTTCCAGCGCCTTCGAGCGCTGGGCTTCGTCGCGCAGGGTGATCACGACGTTGCGGCCGCCCTCGACGTTGACGTCCTTGTAGGCGACCTGCTGCTTGCGCAGCTCCGAACGCACCGAGTCGGAAAGGTTGGTCAGCCGCTCGGTCATCAGACTGCGCAGGTCGGCTTCCAGCAGGAAGTGGGCGCCGCCGCGCAGGTCGAGACCGAGGTTCATGCGGCTCTGGGCGTACCAGCCCGGCAGATGGTCGAGCACTCTCGACGGCAGCAGGTTGGGCAACGCGAACAACACCGCCAAAGCCGTGACGGTGATGATGCCGATGGTCTGCCAACGCGGAAGATTGAGCATGTCGACCTACTGCCCGTGTTTTGCGGCTATTTCTTGCCGCCGAACAAGCTGCCCAGCAGGCTCTTGCGTTCGGCTGCCGGCGGCGCCGGCGGCAGGAGGGGCTTGTCGTCCTCCTCGCTTTCCTTCGGACCGCGCACCGACTCGCCGCGCGCCACGATATCCGTGATGGTCTGCTTGATGATGCGAACCCGCACGCCCTCGGCAAGTTCCACCTGGACCTCGTTGTCCGAGATCACCTTGGTGACCAAGCCGATGATGCCGCCGCCCGTAACGACGCGGTCGCCGCGCTTGACGCCCGCCAGCATCTCGCGCTGTGCGCGCACCTTCGCCTGCTGCGGCCGAATCAGCAGGAAGTAGAAGACGACGAAGATAAGGATGAGCGGGAAAAGCTGGACGAGGAAGTCTCCGCCGCCGCCGCCCGCACCTTGTGCCCATGCCTGGGAAATGAACATCGCTTCCGCCCCCTCAAGTCTTTCCGGCCGTCGAAAAAAGCGCGCGGACTATAGCGGTCTCGCCCCGCTTTGCAACGCAAGCGCGGGGGGATATGGTCGCCCCCTTTCAAGCGGCCGGCAACGATGGATCAAGACCTTAAAGCCCTAATTTCACGCATTGCGGAAGCACTCGATCGCCTGGCGCCCCCGGCGCCCCCCAGCGCAGACATCAACGAAGCCGAAGCCTATGTCTGGCACGCGGCCGGCCACCGCCTCGAAGCCGTGCCGAAGGTCAACCGCGTCAGCATCGACCTGCTCGTCGGCATCGACCGCCAGAAGGAAATCCTGCTGGAGAACACCCGCCGCTTCGCCAAGGCTCTGCCGGCCAACAATGCCCTGCTCTGGGGCTCGCGCGGCGCCGGCAAGAGCTCGATCGTGAAGGCTGTCCACGCCCACGTGAACCGCGAGATGGGCGGCCCGCCGGGTCCGCTGGCGCTGGTCGAGATTCACCGCGAGGACATCCCCTCCCTGCCCGCGCTGCTGTCGATGATCCGCAGCTCCAAGCGCCGTTTCGTCGTGTTCTGCGACGACCTCTCCTTCGATGGCCAGGATGCAGCCTACAAGTCGCTGAAGGCGGTGCTCGAAGGCGGTATCGAAGGCCGGCCGGACAACGTCGTCTTCTACGCGACTTCCAACCGCCGCCACCTGATGCCGCGCGACATGATCGAGAACGAGCGGTCGACGGCGATCAACCCGTCGGAAGCCGTCGAAGAGAAGGTGTCCCTGTCGGATCGCTTCGGGCTCTGGCTCGGCTTCCACAATGCCGACCAGGATACGTTCTTCGCGATGATCGAAGGCTACGCCGAGTTCTACAAGCTCGGTGTCCCGGCCGAGACGCTGCGCAAGCAGGCCGTCGAATGGTCGGTGACGCGTGGCTCGCGCTCCGGTCGCGTCGCCTTCCAGTTCGTTCAGGAAGTCGCGGGCCAGCTCGGCAAGAAACTGGAGTAGTCCCAGGAGTAGCCATGGCAGATCCCGACGATGTCCTGTTCTCGCCGGCGGTCAAGGCGGAGCAGACGCGTCTGGGATCGCGCGCCCAGTTCGAGGGGCGGACCTGGAACACGGAGATCACCGACGATCTCCGTCAGTTCCTCGGTGTCATCGACACTTTCTTCTTTGCGACGGCCAGTGCCGACGGCCGACCTTATATCCAGCACCGTGGCGGGCCGCCGGGTTTCCTGAAGCCCATCGGCAGCCACATGCTGGCCTTCGCCGACTTTGCCGGCAATCGCCAGTACATCTCGCTGGGCCACCTGCGCGAGAACGACCGCGCCCACATCTTCATTCTGCACTTCGCGACCCAGCAGCGGGTGAAGCTGTGGGGCCGCGCGCGCGTCGTCGAGGGCGACCTCGAACTGATGGAGCGGCTGGTCGATCCGCGCTACCGGGCGCGTCCCGAACGGGCCATCGCCTTCACCATCGAAGCCTGGGACATCAACTGCCGCCAGCACATCACGCCGCGCTACAGCGAGGCGGAGATTGCCCCGGCGGTCAACCAGCTCACCCAGCGGATCAAGGCACTGGAAGAAGAAGTGGCGCGCCTCAAAGGAGAGACGCCTTCGGGCGCCTAGGCTTTCGCCTTGGGCCGTACGATCTTGATGGTCGAGGTCGAATGGACGATGAGCCGGCCCTTCTCGTCCTTCAGATCGCCGTCGAGGAAGCCCACGGAGCCGCCCCAGCGCATGACGCGGCCCTCGGCGTAGACGATCCCCGGCCCCATCGCTTCGAAGAAGCTGATCTTCAGTTCGAGCGTCGGCACGGCAATGCCGAGCTTGCCCTTCACGATTGCCGCGTTGGCCATCGCCGTATCGACCATGCCGGTCAGGAAACCGCCCTGGCAGATGCGGCCCTGCGAATGACAGAAGGCCGGCACGATCTCGAAACGAAAGCGCGCATAGCCGCGCGCCGAATCGATATCGAGCAGTTCGCCGTTCAGCGTCTTGAGGACTTCCGGTGGATTGGCGCGCAGAGCAGCGAGCATTTCCGAATCGTGCATGAGGTCCTTGGAGAAATGCTGGAAATCCGGATGGGCGGACGCAGGTGCAGCAGTCATGAACGTCGATACCTTGCAAAGAGGGCGTAAGCGGAAGCGCCTGCCAGGACCAGCACGGCGAGATAGGTAAAGAGGGCGCGGTAGGCTTCTTCCGGCAAGGCGCCGGTCGTCGCGCCTGCCGGCATGAACGACTCCATGATGAAGCCGCTGACCGGCTGGGTGATGCCGACGCCGACGAACACCCAGACATTGATGGAGGTAAGCGAACGGCCGCGCAGGCGGTCGTCGAACAGCGAGCGGCCATGCTCGATGATCGCCGGGAAGAAATTGGAGAAGAGCCCGAAGACCAACAGCACGGCGATCAACGCCGTGGTCGGGATGTTCGACCATAGTGCGAGGGTCGTCATGCAGGAGAAGCTGATCCCGGCAAAGACCAGTACCACGGGTCGCGGCGTTCCCAGGCGCGAGGAAAGCCAGCCCGCCAGGAAGATGCCGACGGTGCCGAGCGCGGCCATGGCGAACAGCAGACGGCCGGTGACGGACGTCCCGAGCCCATGAATGTCGACCATGTAGAGGCCGAGCCAGAGGCCCCGGATCGCAAAATTGGTCGAGTAGCCGATCAGCGCGGCGCCGATCAGGCCGGGCATCGCGGGATGGCGGAAGATTTCCCCAAGACCGCGGATCACCGACAGGAGCGACTCGGGTTCGCGCTTCGTCCAGTCCGATCCCGGTGGCGCGTCGCGCACGACGAACAGCATCAGCACCGCCGATACCAGAATGCCGAGAATGGCGACGGAGAAACCCCAGCGCCAGCCGATCCAGCCCATGATCCACACGAAGGGCTCCGTGGCGCTGAGATTGCCGATATAGCCCAGCGACATCATGGTGGCGGAGAGCGTCGCGAAACGCGTCGGCGGCCACCACCGCGCGATCAGCACGATCGCCCCCATGAACACGGCCGACGTACCGAGGCCCAGCACGAACATGCCGGCCGCCAGTTCCTCGAAGCTCTTGCCGAAGGCGAAGAGCATTCCACCGGCGACACCCAGAAACAGGGTGAGCGCCACCGTGAGACGCGGCCCATAGCGGTCGAACAGCACGCCCGACGGGATCTGCATCAGCGCAATGCCCCAGAAGAACGCGCCCGTCACCGTGCCGAGCTGTTCGGCGCTGAGACCGATCTCGGTACGCAGCGTCGGCCCCAGCACGCCGGTCACCGAGCGGGTGAACTGGCAGAGGATGAAACAGGCGGCGGCAACGGCGAACAACCAGACACGGCCGCGCCGAACGGCGGGCGAATCGTAGTCGACGGAAGGAACGGTGGCTGAGGTACTCACGGGGCGGCGACTATAACGACGCTCTCACCTTCTCCAGCAACTCGATGAGCATGCGCGTTTCGGCGGTCGAAAGAGCCGATGCGATGCGCGCCTCGTGCAGGCGCACCAGCTTCGCGAAGCGCGCCAGTGCTTTGAGACCGGCAGGTGTGAGCGCCAAGGCATGCGTGCGACCGTCGGTCGGGGAACGACGACGCACCAGAAGGCCCCGCCCCTGCAGGCGATCGAGGATGGGCACCAGGGTCGAGCGGTCGATGCCGAGCGCACGGGCCAGCGCCATCTGGCTGAGGCCGGCATTGCGATCGACCAGCACCAGCAGCCCGAATTCCCCCGGCGTCAGCGCCTCGCCGGCGGCCGCGAAGGTCGCCGCGAAATCGGCGAAGACGGCGGACTGCGTGCGGCGCAGCGCATAGCCCATCAGCGACGGCAGCAGGCCACGATCGAGATCCCGACCAGCGGGCTTGCCGTCAGCCCTCGTTCCGAGGTCTTCTGCAGGCTTGGCGAGTGGACGGCCCATGCATGGAGTGGTAGACGGCGATTGTTGGTAGATCAAACAAATTTCGCGTTGATCCGATGAGCTTCAAAGTACGAATCGCCCAGGCCGACCGAACGATCGACGTCCCGACCGGCGCCACCATCCTGGAGGCGGCGCTCGATGCTGGCATCTCGTATCCATTCGGCTGCCAGTCCGGCAATTGCGGCGCCTGCAAGTCGCACCTCGTGAAGGGCGAAGTCACGATGGAGGGCTATTCGGAATTCGCCCTGTCCGACGAGGAGAAGGAACGCGGGCTGATCCTCGCCTGCCGCGCCGTGCCCTGGGAAGACAGCGAAGTCGCCTGGCTCGAGGAAGACGATCTGATCGTCCATCCGCGCCGCCTGCTGGCCTGCAAGGTGGTCGGCCTCGACGATGCCACGCACGACATCAAGCGTATCCGTCTGGAAATCGTTTCGGGCGGGCCGTTCGACTTCTCGGCCGGCCAGTTCGCCTCGGTCACCTTCGAGGGCTGCCCGCCGCGCGACTATTCGATGGCCAACGTGCCGGGCGATCCGATCCTCGAATTCCACATCCGCCGCACGGCCGGCGGCGCCACCAGCATGCATGTCGCAGAGAAGCTCGCGATCGGCGACAGCGTGCGGGTCGAAGGACCGTTCGGCCCCTCCTACCTGCGCGAGGCCCATCGCGGCCCGATCATCGCCGTCGCCGGCGGCTCGGGCATGGCGCCGATCAAGTCGGTGATCGAGCGGGCGCTGCAGAAGGAACTGCCGCAGCACATCTACTTCTATTTCGGCGTCCGCACCGAGCGCGACCTCTACCTGCACGACCATTTCGCGGCCCTGGCCGAGAAGCACAAGAACCTACACTTCGTGCCGGTGCTGAGCGAAGCCGGCCCCTCGTCGCTGCGCAGCGGCCTGGTGCACGAGGCGGTCGCCGCCGATTTCGACGAGCTCGACGGCTGCAAGGCCTATCTCGCCGGTCCGCCGGTCATGGTCGAGGCGGCGACGCGATTGTTCGAGGACCGCGGCATGCGCCGTATCGACATCCACGCCGATGCTTTCTACACCGCCGCAGAGATGGCGAGCGCCAACAAGAAGACGGGAGCTGAACTATGACGGGCCTTCTCGAGGGACGCGCAGCAATCGTCACCGGCGCCGGCCGCGGCATCGGCCGGGCCATCGCCGAAGCGCTGGCCGCGGAAGGCGCGAGCGTGATCGTGGCCGACAACGGCGCGTCGATTGCCGGCGACGGCGGCGACCCGGACGTCGCGCGCGAGGCCGCAAAGGCGATCAACGACAAGACCGGCGGCAAGAAGGCAATCGCCTTCAGCGAAAGCGTAGCCTCCCCCGGTGTCGCCAAGCAGCTCGTCGATCTCGCGGTCAGGAACTTCGGCGGCATCGACATCGTCGTGAACAACGCCGCCATCCTGCGCGACGCCTTCGTCTTCCGCGCCGATCCCGGCGATTGGGATGCGGTGATCCGCACCAACCTGTCGGCCGCGTTCTACCTCATCAACGCCGCGTCGGGCGTCATGCGCGACCAGGGCAAGGCCGGTCGCGGCGGGAAAGACGGGTACGACTGGGGTCGCATCGTCAACATCGTCTCCTCGGCGGGCCTCTACGGAAATCTCGGCCAGGCGGCCTATGCCAGCGCCAAGGCCGGCCTGTTTGGCCTGACGCGCGTGACGGCGATGGACCTCGCCCGCGCGCAAATCACCGCCAATGCCGTGGCGCCGTTTGCCCGCACGCGCGTGACCGACATCATCCAGCCCGCCAACGAGGCGCAGAAGACCTACAAGGAACGCGCACTGAAGATCGGCGCCCACCACGTCGCCAATCTCGTGACGGCGCTGTGCTCGCCGGCCGGCAAGAACATCACCGGCCAGTTGCTGGGCGTGCGCGGCCGCGAGGTCTTCCTGTTCGGCCAGCCGCGGCCCGTTGCCAAACTCGACGCCGGCGCCGCGTCGAGCCTCGCCGAGGATCTGTCCACCAAGCTCGGCGGCCAGTTCACCGACCTCACCACCGATCTCGAAGCCTTCAATACCGAACCTCTCGTCTGAGGAGCGCGACCATGACCCAGCCGATCATCGTCAAGACCGTCGAAGAGCTGAAGGACGCCCCCGAAGAATATCGCGAGGCCGTGGGCAAGCTGGTGATCAGCCACGCCATCAACGAACTCTACGGCGCGCAGGTGTTCGACGAGCCGGCGATTGCCTATGCGCCGACGCCCTACGCCAAGTGGCTGACCTGCCGCGTCGCCATGGAAGAATACGGCCATCACGTCCGCTTCAAGCAGCTCGGCGTGCAGATGGGCATTCCCGAGGAACGCATGATCCCCGGCACCGGCAAGCGCCCGCTCTCGATCTTCGAGTTCCCGCTCAAGACCTGGGAGGAATTCGTCGCCATCAAGCTGCTGGCCGACCTCGCCGAAATCCTGCAGGTCGAGGACCTTCTGCACTGCACCTTCCATCCGCTGCGCAACCTCGCGCGCGCCACCATGCCGGAGGAGCGTTTCCACGCGCAGTTCGGCGAGGATTTCACCGCCGAGCTGGTCAAGACTCCCGAAGGCAAGGCCAGGCTGCAGGCCGCCGTCGACGAATACTTCCCCTACCTGCCGTCCTTCTTCGGGGGCTCCAAGTCGAGAAACAACGAGATCTTCCGCAAGTGGAACATCAAGCAGCGCACTAATGACGAAATGCGTGCCGACTACATGACGCGGGCGACCGAGGTCGCCACCAAGTACGGGCTCACGCTGCCGGAGGTCCGGCAGGCCGCGTGACGCCCGCCGCCGACCTGCCGCTCGACAGGCTGAGAGCGGAAGCGCATGCCGCGTCGTGGTTCGCCGCCCTCGGCGAACCTCTGGTCGAAGGCGATCTCGCCGATGCCGAGGCTTATGCCGGCGCGCTCGACCTCGGCCCTCTTTCAATCGGCCTGGCGCATGACTGGCCCGAAGCGGAACGACTCCTGAAGTCGCCCGACTGGTCGTCCGCCTGGTGGGATCGCGAAGAGGCCCTGCGCCGCGCACTGCTGGGACGGGCCGAAACACGCCATGGCAAACGGGAACTCTGGACGGCGCTCACCGAACTCACGACGGATGTGGGCGAGTTCGTGCACGGCAAGGCCGCCACGGCCGCAGCCCGCATGGGCGACGCCGCCAAGGCCTCGGTTCACGTCGCCGCCGGGGCAGCTTCGCAGGCGGTCTATCAACTCGCCGTCGCGCGGATGGCCGGCGAAACGGCACCGCTCTTCGAAAGCAAGTTCCGTCTGTTCGCCGCCGGCCGCTGGCCGCTCGGTGTCGTGAGCACTAGGCTGGTCCTCTTCTGAGAGGATTTGGTATGTCTTCCTATGCTGCGCCGCCGCGCTCGACCGGCCGACTGAAGCGCCCCTTCGGCACTCTTTACTATGAAGTCGCCGGCAGCGGCCCCGCGCTGCTGTTCGCCCACGGGCTCGGCGGCAATCACCTGAGCTGGTGGCAACAGGTTGCGCACTTCGCGCCGCGCTACACGTGCGTGACCTTCGCCCATCGCGGCTTTGCGCCCTCCGATGCGATCCCAGACGGCCCCGATCCCGCAGACTATGCCGGCGATCTCGCAGCCCTGATCGACCATTTGAACCTTCCCGATGTCCGCCTGGTCGGCCAGTCGATGGGCGGCTGGACGATGCTCGAATACGCGCTCGCCCATCCCGACACAGTGAAGGCGCTGGTGTTGAGTTCGACGTCCGGCACGCTCGACCGTCGCGGCAGCGATCCATCGGGTGGCAGAGAATACGATGCCTGGCTGAAGGACGCCGACGCCAAGATCGCCCACGGCATGGCCAGGGGGATTCATCCGGCTGTCGGCGCGTCGGCTGCCGAACGTTGGCCGGCGCTTCACCTTCTCTACCGCAGCATCGACGAGATGGCCGGCGCGCTCGACAAGGCGAAACTGCGCGAGGGCTTGCGCCGCACGGCAACGCGCACGCTCGCGGACCTGAAGGCGTTCCGCGTGCCGACCTTGCTGATCGCCGGCGGCGAAGACACGGTCTTTCCGGCATTCCTCGCAAGCGCCATCGCAGCAAAGCTGCCCTGCGGCGAAGCCGAGATAATCTCGGACTCCGGCCACTCGCCATATTTCGAGCAGGCCGCTACGTTCAACGCTCGGGTCGACGCGTTCCTCGCGCGACAGCGCCGATAAAAAGGGGAATGAGTTGTTGCAGCTTGGTCGTTTTCCACGTGTCCGTCTGGGGCATCTGCCGACACCGCTCGAACCCATGACACGCCTCAGCGACCGGCTCGGCGGTCCGCGCCTCTGGATCAAGCGCGACGACTGCACCGGACTCGCAACCGGCGGCAACAAGACCCGCAAGCTCGAATACCTGGTCGCCGATGCCGTGAGCCAGGGCGCCGATACGCTGATCACCCTGGGCGCGCTTCAATCGAACCATGCCCGGCAAACCGCAGCCGCGGCCGCCAAGCTCGGCCTGAAATGCGTTCTCGTCCTCGAAGAGCGTGTCTCGCAGCCGACCGACGCCTATCGCCACAACGGCAATATCCTGCTCGACCGATTGCTCGGCGCGACGCTGAAGTACGTGCCGCGCGATACACAGATGGCGGAAGCCGGCGAACGCGCGGCAGACGACGTGCGCCGCGCCGGCGGCAAGCCCTACATCATCCCGGTCGGCGGCTCGAACCCGATCGGCGCGCTGGGCTATGTCGGCTGCGCCGCGGAAATCCTGCAGCAGGCGGCCGATCTCGGCATCCGGGTCGACCGGGTCGTCCATGCTACCGGCAGCAACGGCACGCAGGCCGGCCTGGTTGCCGGCTTCGACGGCGTGCGCAGCGGCGTGCGCGTGCTCGGCATCACCGTCGGCCGGTCCCGTAGCGTCCAGGAGAAGGGCGTTGCCGCGCTGGTCGACGAGACCTGGGCGCATCTCGGCCTCAAGGGCGCGGCACCGCACGACAATATCGAAGCCAACGACGGCTATTTCGGCGAGGCCTATGGCGTGCCGACGCCGGCCATGAAGGAAGCGGTCCAGCTCCTGGCCGAAACCGAGTCCCTGCTGCTGGACCCTGTTTATTCCGGCAAGGCGATGTCGGGCCTGATCGACCTGATCCGCAAGGGTACGTTCGGCAAGGACGAAAACATCGTGTTCATTCACACGGGCGGCCAGGCCGGACTCTTTGCCTACGAACCCGCTTTCGCGGCCTGAAGGAGGAGACTGTGTCCAGGGACAATCCGCGGATCGCCGTTCTCGGCTTCGCCATCGAGTGCAATCGGTTTGCGCCGGTCACGACGGCGGAAGATTTCGAGCATGACGCCGACATCCGCGGCAACCGCATCGTGAGCGAAGCCCGCTCGGGCAAGTCGATCACGCTGCCCGACCTGCCGGGCTTCTTCACCGAGATGGACCGCACGGGCGACTGGACACCCGTACCGCTGCGTGTGGCTCTCGCTCAGCCCGGCGGCCCGGTCGAGGAGACCTTCTTCAAGGCCTATCTCGCCGAGATCGAGGCCAGCCTGAAATCGGTGCTGCCGGTCGACGGCATCTTTGTCGCCTGCCATGGCGCGGCTCTGGCCGAAGGCACGGACGATCCCGACGGCGACCTGTTCGAGCTGCTGCGCCGCGTGGCCGGTCCCGACGTGCCGATCGCCGCGGTGTTCGACCTGCACGCCAACGTCTCGCGCCGGATGACCGACAATCTCGACGTCTTCGTGGGCTATCTGGAGAACCCGCACATCGACATCTACGAGCGCGGCGTCGAAGCGGCCAAGCACATGCGCGAGCTGCTGGCGGGAACGCGCACGGCTGTCGAGATGGTCAAGATTCCGCTGGTGCCGCCGCAGATCGCCCTGCTGACGGCGCGCGGCCCCTATGCCGATCTGATCAAGTACGGCCAGACCAAGGTCGGCGGCGATATCCTGAACGTGTCGGTGATGGCAGGCTTTGCCTACAGCGACAGCCCGAAGAACGGCCTCACCGCCGTCGTGACGGCGCGCAACGGCAACCGTAAGGCCGCCGCCGACCTGTCGCTCGATATCGCCAAGCGCGCCTGGGGCATGAAAGAGCGCTTCAAGCGCGCAATGATGTCGTTGGGCGATGCCGTCCAGCTCGCCGTCTCCGTCGGCCGCGACCGGCGGCGCAAGCCGATCATTCTCGCAGACGTCGCCGACAATCCCGGCGGCGGCGGCCGTGGCAACACGACCTATCTGCTGCGCGCGCTCAAGGGCGGCAAGGCGCAGGGTGTCTTCTTCGGCGTCTTCAACGACGCCGCCCTCGCCGCCAAGGCGCACGAGCTGGGCGAAGGCGCGATCTTCACCGCCTCGTTCAACAGCCAGGAACACCAGGAGTTCTCGCTGCCCTTCGACTGCGAAGCGAAGGTCGTCAAGCTGTCGGACGGCAAGTTCGTGGGCCGTCGCGGCGTGCTCAGAAATGTTTCTTCCGACATGGGCCCGTCGGCGCTGCTCGACCTCGGCGGCATCCTGGTGGTGGTCATCAGCATCCGCTGCCAGTGCATGGACCTGCGCCAGTTCGAAATTTTCAACCTCGACATCTCCCAGGCGAGGGTCGTGGTCGTGAAGAGCCGCGGCCATTTCCGCGGCGGCTTCGACGAGTTTTTCAAGCCCGAGCAGATCTACGAAGTGGATTGCCCGGGCCTTACCTCGCCGGTGCTGGCGAACTTCACCTGGACCAAGCTGCCGCGGCCGGTCTACCCGCTCGACGAGGAGACGACCTGGAGTCCGCCGGCGCCGGCTTAGAACGCGCCGAGACGGAATGCCGATCGGTTGCCGTTACCCTCTCAGCAGCCGAGCCGGACCAAGGTCCCGGATAGCAGTTGCTCCCGCAGCTTGAACTTCTGCACCTTGCCCGAGCCTGTGAGCGGGAACTCCGAGCAGATGAACCACTCGGTCGGCATCTTGAAGGGCGCGAGCGAGGCGCGGCAATGCGCCTGCAGCTCCTGCACCGCCGGCGGCGATGTCGGATCGGCGGCGCGAACCGCAGCCCCGACAATCTCTCCCCAATGGGCATCGGGGACACCGAATACGGCGACATCCGCCACCGCGGCGTGCGCGAACAGCACGGCCTCGATTTCGCGCGGGTAGATGTTCTCGCCTCCGCGGATGATCATGTCGCGCAACCGGCCCGTGATCTGCACGTAGCCGCGCGCGTCCATCGTGCCGAGATCGCCGGTACGCACCCAGCCATCCGCTTCGATCGTCTCGGCCGTCGCCTTCGGCATGTCGAAATAGCCGATCATGCTCTGGTAGCCGCGCGCCTGTATCTCGCCTTCGACGCCGCAGGGAACGATCTCGCCGCTGTCGGGACCAATGACCCTGACCTCGACCTGCCAGAGCGGCCGGCCCGAACTGTTGGCCTTGTCTTCGAGCATGTCGTCCGGCGATGTCTGGCAGACGATCGGACTAAGTTCGGTCTGGCCATAGACGGGCGTGAGGTCGCAGCCGAGGCCCTCCTCGACACGCCGCAGCAATTCCACCGGAACCGGCGCTCCTCCGCATAGCGCAGTGCGCAACGAAGAGAGATCGCGATTGCTCTTGCGCTGCTGTTCCAGCAGCGCGATCAGCATCGTGGGCACACCGAGGGTAAGGTCGCCGCGTTCCCGCTCGATGGCGGCAAGCACCAGCTCCGGATCGAACAGCAACGGCAACACATAGGTCGAGCGTGTCGTCACGCAGCCGAGCACACTCATGGCCGACCCTGCCGTATGAAACAGCGGCAGCGGACTTACGAAGACGCCGTGATCCAGCCCGGCGCGGGCCGCGATATAGCTGGCATTCGTCACCAGCCCACGATGGTGCAGCAACGCTCCTTTGGGTTCGCCGGTCGTGCCGGACGTGTACTGTACTTGCGCGGGATCGGCCGGATTCACGGCAGGCAGGACGCCGGAGCGTACCTTGGCCCGTACCGTGGTCTGCCAATCGGCCATGCAGAAGGTTTCACGAACCTCGTTCGCGACCTCGCGGGCAATCGCGGCCATGTCGGTGCCACGAAACTGGCCCGCATGGATCAGGCCGACCGCCTGCGACTGACGAAGGACGTAGCGCAGTTCGCCGGCGCGCAGAGCCGGATTGGCCGTGACAAGCACGAGACCGGCCAATGCCGCACCGTACTGCACGATGACCCACTCCGGCACATTCGGCGCCCATACGCAGATCCGCTCGCCGGGAGCGTAGCTTTCCAGCAGCCAGTGCGCGCAGTTTTCGGCCTCGGCAAGCAACTCCCTGTAGGTCCAGCGCCGGTCCACGGCGTCGGCGCCGACCAGCGAGGTCGTGCCCGGCGGGACCACTTCGACAATGGCCGTGCGGTCGGGACTGTCGGCGGCGGCGGCGCGCAACGCGTCGCCGGCCGTCAACTCAAGGACCGGCCGAGAGGTGTCGGCCGGCCAGTAGGAAAGCGCCACGATCAGACCTCCGGGATCGGGCCGCCGCCGTTCGGCATCGGCCGGCCGGAGTCGCGCCATTCGACGGCGGCGTGAAAACCGCGCTGCTCGGCGAACTCCTTGAACCAGCGTCCCTCGGCCGAGTGGCGCGTGATGCCGTCGAACAGCGTCGCCAGCGTTTGCGTCGACCGCAGTCCCATATTGTCGAGCGCCTGATTGACCATCAGCTTCTGCATCGCCAGGTGATTGGTCGGCACCGAGGCGATGCGGTCGGCCAACGCTTCCACTCGCGCGTCGAGCTGATCGGCCGGCACGGCTTCGAGCACGAGCCCCCATTCCGCCGCCGTACGGCCGTCGATCTTGTCGCCGGTCAACAGCATGCGCTTGGCGCGCTCGACGCCCAGGCGATAGACCCACATCGCCGTCGTCGGGCACCCCCAGACGCGCGCCGGCATGTAGCCGATCTTGGCATCCTCGGCCATGACCACCAGATCGCAACTCAGCGCGATGTCGCTGCCGCCGGCGACGGCATAACCGTGGATCTTGCAGATCGACGGCGTGAGCGAACGGAACAGCGAGAAGAAGTCCTCGGTGTTGCGGCTCATCCCGCGAAAGTCGCGCACCGCGTCCCACGAAGGACCGACCTGGTTCCACTCGCTGCCGCCTTCCTCGGCGAACTTCTTCAGGTCGTAGCCTGCACAGAAAGCGGGACCGTCGCCGGCGAGGATGATGACGTGCACGTCGGGATCGGCGTCGGCGCGCTCGACTGCCATACGGATCTCGCGCGGCATGCGATCGTCGATGGCATTGAGCCGGTCGGGCCGGGAAAGCGTGATGTAGGCCTTACGGTCGCGCGATTCGTAACGAAGCGTCTGAAAATCAGTCATTGCTGGCCTTTCTGGGTTTGGACGCGGTCGACGAAATCCGGGCTGTCGGCTTCTGATCCAGCAGAAAACGAACGACCCTGATCCATTCTTCGAGCAGATGGTTTCGATGCGCGCGATTGCGGCGCAGCACACCGGCCAGAGCGAGGCCGCGCACGAACTCGATCGTCAGAGCGGCGACGGTTGCGTAGGCGGGGTGCTCGCGCAACGGTCCGAAGAGGTCGCCGACGACGCGTTCGAGATCGCGGCGCGCACGGCTTTCGGCGACGCGAAGGCTTGCGTGCAACTGCTGATCGGTTCGGGCCACCGCCCACAGCTCCAGTTCGGCCAGATAGGCCGGCTGGGCGAAGGCATCGGCCAGGGCGCGGGTCGCGCGGTCGATTGGATCGACGATATCGGTATGGGATGCCTGCGCGTCGCGCGCGGCGCTCTCGTTGCGACGTACCAGTTCGTCGACCGTCGCCGCCAGCAACTCCGCATGGGTCGGAAAGTGGTGAAGCAGCGCACCGCGGCTCACTCCGGCGCGCTTCTGGACGGCGACCGTCGTGGTTGCCGCAGTGCCCTCTTCCACGAGCGAAGCAACCGCCGCATCGAGGATCCGCCGATGCGTCGCCTCGTGCTGAGACGCACGGATGGAAAGACCGGATTTCTTCTTTGCCGCCATGCGTTCTGGCCCTCGCCGTCGACAGTCACTCCTGACTGTCAAAAATCATCCGACAGTCAGATGTGACTGTCAAGCCACATAATCTATGGACGAGCCCGTTCGCTCCGGTCTCCGCCGATGCGCCTCAGCGATCGGGCAGCGGGATGAATTCGTCGTCGCCGGGAACCTTGCCCATGCGCTGGTCGCGCCAGTCCGCCTTGGCCTTCTCGATCCGCTCCTTGTCCGAGGAGACGAAGTTCCACCAGATGTGACGCGGGCCGTCCATGGTGGCGCCACCGAGCAGCATGGCCTTCGCGCCCTGCGGACCGGCGATGGCCTCGACCGTCTGCCCCGGCGTCAGCACGGCCAGATCGCCGACGAGAAGCTGGCGGTCGCCGATCGTCAGCGCACCGTCGGCAATGTAGACCGCACGCTCCTGATGGTCCGGCGTGACCGTGAGCTTGGCGCCGGCCGCCGCTTCGACGCCGACATAGAAGATCGGCGAGAAATGCGTCGTGGGCGCAATGCGGCCGGCATAGGTGCCGACGATCAGCCGCTGCGCCGTACCGCCCTCCTGCCAGGCGGGCAGCCGCGCCGCCTCGACATGCTCGAAGGCGGGCGCCGTTTCTTCGTGCGTTTTCGGCAGCGCCACCCAGGTCTGGACGCCGTGCATGCGAAAGCCGGTGGCGCGCATCTCGGGCTCGGTGCGCTCGCTATGGACGATGCCGCTGCCCGCCGTCATCCAGTTGACGTCGCCCGGCCGGATCGCCTGCGCATAGCCCAGGCTGTCGCGATGGAAGATGCCGCCTTCGAACAGGTAGGTGACGGTGGCGAGGCCGATATGGGGATGCGGCCGCACCTCCATGCCGCCACCGACCGGCACGTCCATCGGCCCGAAATGATCGAGGAAGATGAACGGTCCGACCATCCGGCGCTTCACGCTGGGCAGCACGCGCCGCACGGCGAAGCCGCCGCCGAGATCGTGGGCCCGGCCCTGCACCAGCAACTCGATCGGATCGGACATCTTGTTCTCCCTCTACGCCTGTGCTGCAACGACCGGCCATGACCGATCCCGTACGCGACCTCTCGCCGTTCTTCGCGCCCAGCAGTGTCGCTGTCGTCGGCGCGGGCGAGCGCCCAACCTCGTCAGGCGGCGCCGTCATGCAGATGCTCCGCCAAGCCGGTTATGGCGGAAGGGTCGTGCCGGTCAATCCCAGGGGCGGCGCGATATTCGGTTACGAATCGGTGACCTCCATCTCGGCAATCGACAAGCCGGTCGATCTCGCGGTGATCGTCATCCGGCCCGACGCCATCCTCGATGCCGTCGGCGAAGCCGCCGATCGCGGCATCCGCAACCTGCTGATCCTTCCCGGAGGGTTTGCCGAAGCGGGCCCGGCCGGCATGGCGCGCAACCAGGCCCTGCTCAAGCTCGCCGCCCAGCGCGGTCTCACGGTAGCCGGGCCGAACTGCGCCGGCATCGTTCATCTCGATCCGGCACGACGCTTTGCCGCCACCTTCCTGCGCGACCTGCCACCGGGCAATGTCGCCGGCGCCGGCAATGGGCTCGCCTTCATCTCCCAGTCCGGCGCCCTGGCCGAAGAGTTCATCGACAAGGCCAATGCACGCGGTCTGCCGCTGGTGTCGGTCGTCTCGGTCGGCAACGCGGTGCATCTGGGGGTCGACGACTATCTCGCCTGGCTGGGCGACCGGCCGGAGATCGGAGCTGCGCTGCTCTATGTCGAATCGATCGACGACCACGAGCGTTTCCGCGCCATCGCGCGACAAGTGGCGGCGAAGAAGCCCGTCGTGGCGTTGTTCGGCGGCCGCACCGAGATCGGCGGCCGGGCGGCAGGCGCCCATACCGGCGCGGTCGCCAACGACGATGCCGCCATCGAGGCCTTCTGCGCCTCCTGCGGCATCGTCCGCGTGACGAGCCTGCGGCGGCTACTGATTGCAGCCAAGGCGTTCGGCCGCTTCCCCCAAGGCCTTGGCCGCCGTGCCCTGATCCTCTCCAATTCGGGCGGACCGGGCGTATTGTGTGCCGACCGCGCCGCTCTCGAGGGGCTCGACCTTGCAGCCTTGCCGGCGGCGATGGCCGACGTCCTGCGTCAGCAGCTACCGGCGGAAGCCTCGATCGCCAACCCCATCGACCTGCTGGCCGATGCTCGCGAGGATCGGTTCGGACTGGCCCTGGAAGCCGCGATGACTCATGCCGCCAGTGCCTACGACATGGTCCTGATGATCCATGTCGTGCCCTTCATGGTCGATGCCCAGCCGGTCATCGAGCGGCTGGCGGCGCTGTCTGCCGACGCCCGTCTGCCCTTGATGCACAGCATGATGGGAACCCTGCCGGGCAAAACCGACTGGTTCGTCACGATGGAACGCGCCGGGGTGCCGATGTTCAACGACGTCGAGGAAATGGCCGAAGCCGCCGGGCTGCTGGCGTCCTACCCATCTCTTCGCAATGCAGCAAACGCAGCATCCGTGAGCGATTTACCCCCTGTGACATTTAAAAGTCGAAAGACGCCTTAAGGGGAAAAATCCTTCATTAACAATTATTTAACCCCTCTTTCACGGGTGTTGCATTTTTGCAACTTTTTGTTGGACTTGTAACTTATCGGTGGCCAGTATTGCGCCCAAGCGGGGCACGCGGGGGCATCGGCTTCGGGGGAAGTCGGTGATCGCTATTAGCCTCAGTTGTCAATGAGTAGCGTTCTAATGGAGAACGGGAGAGGCCAATGGCGTTTACGATGACGCGTCACAAGCGCGCCCGCTGGCGAACCGTCCGCAGCTTTCTGGTAGCAACCCTCGCATTTTCCGCTGCTAGCGCAGTAGACGTCACCGGGGCGATGGCCCAGGTGAAGGCCCCGCAAAAGAAACAGCTCAAGCCGGCGACCCAGCGGTTTGTGGCTCCCGCCCCCAGCGAAGACGTCCGGTCCTTCTCGGTAGCGGCCGAGGGCTCGGTCGCCCAGCAACTCCTTACTCTCCAGGTCGACCCGGCCGACGCCGAAGCGGCCGCCACGGCCGTCAGCAAGGCGTTGAGCAAGCCTGAGGTGAAGGCTGCCTCGTCCGGCCGTGCCGTGCTGGAGGCCCAGGGCGCCGGCCAGCCCAAGCGGCTCGTGTCGCTGCAGCTCTATTCCAACACCTCGCTCGCCGTCGAACTGGCGCGCGGCACCGATGGCAGCTTCGGCTACAAGCTCGCCCCCAATGCCACCAACGATGACGACGAGCGTGTCTCGAGCCTCCCCAGCGCGGGAGCGGCCGCCCTCCCCGCGGGTCCCGGCGCCCGCTCGCTGGTCGCGGACTCGATCAAGACGGTCAAGGCCAGCCCGACCACCCTCGCCGGCGTGCTGGCCCCCTCCGGCGCCGCCCCGGCATCGCTCAGGGAACTCACACAGGCCCTGGCCGGCTTCACGTCGGCATCGGCCAAGATCGACATCGTGCAGGGCCGCACGGTCGACGGCGCGCCGCGCTTGCTCGTGGCAAGCCTGAACGACGGCAAGACCCGTCAGTCCTTCTGGTGGTTTGCCCCCCCCAACCAGCCCGAGGGCTGGTTCGACGATCACGGCAAGCGTCTGGGCGGCACGGCGCTCACCGATCCGCGGCCGGGCGCCCGCATGTCCTCGCCCTTCGGCACGCGCTACTATTATGGCCGCAAGAGCGGCAGCGGCTTCCACAACGGCATCGACTACGAAGGCAAGGTCGGCGAGCCGATCTATGCGGCGGCCGACGGCGTCATCAACCACCAGGGCTGGTACTTCAACTACGGCCGCACGGTGAAGGTCAGCCACGCCGAGAGCTTCGAAACGCTCTACGCCCACATGTCGCGCTTCGCCGACGGCATGGGCCCCGGCACCCGCGTCCGCAAGGGCGACCTGATCGGCTATGTCGGTTCGACCGGCCGGTCGACCGGCCCGCACCTGCACTTCTCGGTCATCGTGAACGGGCAGTTCGTCAATCCCCAGCCCTATATCTCCGAGAATGGCGGGCACGGCGCCCTGGCCGGCGAGTCGCTGGTCGCCTACCGGCAGTGGCAGGGCGAAGTGAAGCGCGCAGCGGACAAGGGCCGCAAGGGCGGCTTTTTCGGCCGGGCGGACAACGACGCCTGGTCGACCAATCCCTTCGCCTCGAACGCGGCGGACCGCCTCTAAACCGCCACAGTCGGACGCGCGCCGCCGTTGCGCGTGCGCATTGGTTCGCCTAGGAATTGCGCATCGCGCCTGAACGACCACGCCAGGTGGCCGACAGACGCCAGAGGCAACCACGAGGGAACGCAAAAATGTTGAAGAAGTATATGGCCGCCGGCGCTATCGCCGCCGGACTGGTCGGCATCGCCGGAACGGCGCAAGCCGGCAAGGATCTCGATGCCGTCAAGGCGCGCGGCCAGCTCATCTGTGGCGTCAGCACAGGTGTCGCAGGCTTCGCGTCGGCCGACAGCCAGGGCAAGTGGACAGGTATCGACGTCGATGTCTGCCGCGCCGTGTCGGCCGCGATCTTCGGTGATTCCGAGAAGGTGAAGTACGTGCCGACCACCGCCCAGCAGCGCTTCACGGCCCTGCAGTCGGGTGAGGTCGACCTGCTTGCCCGCACCACGACCTACACGCTGACCCGCGATACCGCGCTCGGCTTCGACTTCACCGGCGTCAACTACTACGACGGCCAGGGCTTCATGGTGAACAAGAAGCTCGGCGTGAAGAGCGCCAAGGAACTGAACGGCGCGACCGTCTGCGTGCAGCCCGGCACCACCACCGAGCTCAACCTCGCCGACTACTTCCGTACCAACAAGATGACCTTCAAGCCGGTCGTCATCGAGAAGATCGAGGAAGTCCGTGCGGCCTTCTTCGCCGGCCGTTGCGACGTGTTCACCACGGACGCCTCGGGCCTCTATGCGACCCGCGCCGCCAACGCA
>JAIUOY010000082.1:0-3693 GCA_020160995.1 Pseudomonadota bacterium
GCACGTCACCGGCCGCGTAGACGCCCGGCACATCGGTGGCGGTCGAATCGGGCTTGGTGATCAGGTAACCCTCGCTGTCCATCGCGAGCTTGCCTTTGAAAAGCTCGGTGTTGGGCGAATGGCCAATGGCGATGAACACGCCATCGGTCGCGATTTCCTGTTCGGCGCCGGTCTTCACGTTGCGCACGCGCACGCCCTTGACCAGCGGCGCCGGCGACGCCTCGCCAACGATTTCCTCGACCGTATGATCCCAAAGAACCGTGACCTTGGGATTCTTGAACAGGCGGTCCTGCAGGATCTTCTCGGCGCGGAAGCTGTCGCGGCGATGGATCAGGGTCACCTTCGACGCATGGTGCGTAAGATAGAGCGCCTCCTCGACTGCCGTGTTGCCGCCGCCGACCACCACGACCTCCTTGCCGCGGAAGAAGAAGCCGTCGCAGGTCGCGCAGGCCGACACGCCGCCGCCGCGGAAGGTCTGTTCGCTGGGCAAGCCGAGCCACTTGGCGGTAGCGCCCGTCGCGATGACCAGCGCTTCGGCTTCGTAGCGGTCGCCCGAATCACCGATACAGACGAACGGCCGCCGCGACAGGTCGACCTCGACGATGGTGTCGAAGAAGAGCTGCGTGCCGACATGCTCCGCCTGCTTCTGCATCTGCTCCATCAGCCAGGGGCCCTGGATGACGTCGGCGAAGCCCGGATAGTTCTCCACGTCGGTCGTGATGGTGAGCTGACCGCCTGGCTGAATGCCCTGCACAAGCATCGGCTTCAGGCTGGCACGTGCGGCATAGATTGCCGCCGTATAGCCCGCAGGCCCAGAGCCCAGGATCATTACCTTACTATGATGAGTTGCTGCCATGTGCGCCCCGCATCCCGCCAACCGCATATCTTCGACATATATGCAAACCTCGCCGGCGATGCACGGGTAGATGTCACTTTTCGGCGCAATTGTTCACAGAAGCCGAGCGAAATCTCGCAACTTTATTGCGCGCATGGCACGGTTCTGGCATAGACCGCGGCCAACGGAGGAAAATGGATGGCTCGCGCAAAGCTCGATCGAATCGACCGGCGCATTCTGAGTGACCTGCAGTCCAATGGACGCATGACCAACGTGGAACTGGCGGAGCGTGCGGGCATTTCGGCCCCGCCTTGCCTGCGTCGTGTCAGGGCCCTGGAGCGGGCGGGCATCATCAAGGGTTACCATGCCGATCTTAGCCCCGAGGCACTGGGCTACAGCGTATCGGTGTTCGCCCTGGTCGGTTTGAGCAGCCAGGCCGAGACAGACCTCAAGGCCTTCGAAGAACTGATCGCCAAGTGGGACGAGGTCCGCGAGTGCCATATGCTGGCCGGCGAGGCCGACTTCCTGCTGAAGATCGTGGCCGAGACGTGGGACGAATATCAGAAATTCCTGACGACCCGCCTGACGTCGGCGCCCAATGTCAGCCATGTCAAAACCATGATGGTTTTCCGCACGGCCAAGCAGGTGCCGGGAGTGCCGATCTCGACCGAATAGCCAGCAGGAAAAAACAGGAGGAAGGCCATGGATGGCAGCGCCGCAGCCGACGTCACGCTGGACCGCCTGCACGAGATCGCCGACGCCTTCGCCCGCCGCGACGTCGATGGCATCGTCAATTCCTTCGCCAAGGACGGGGAGTTCCGCAACGCCAAGGGGCCCGACTATTGGGGCCAGAGCTTCAAGGGCAAGGCGGCGATCCGCAGCTACTTCGAGCCGCTGTTCGCCAATACCGGCGACGTGAAATGGCTCCATACCAGCGAGTTCATCTGCGGTAACCGCGCCGTCACCGAATGGCACCGGACGGCGACGCTGAGGACCGGCGAGTGTCAGGAGTGGCTGGGCTGCGATCTCTATACGTTCCGCCGCGGCCTGATCGTCATGAAGGACACCTACATCAAGGTAGTCGCCTAACGCGCCACAAGACTCTTGTGGGGGCCTGCGCGTACGAATAGCCTGCATTAAATACACAGTGTTGTCACTAAGGCGACACGGAGACCGCAGGCCATGAAGAACCTGTTCCAAGCATCGCGCGTCCTGCTGCTCGACATGGCGTCGACGCTGCTCTTCCTCGGCGTCTATGTCGCGACCGGCAACCTCTTCCTCGCGGTTGGGCTCGGCATGGCGCTGGGACTCGGCCAGATCGCCTGGCACTTGTTCCACCGCGAGCCGGTCGAGGCGCTGCAATGGCTGAGCGTGGTGATCATCCTCGCCTCCGGTACGGCAACCTTCTTCACCAGCGACCCGCTGTTCGTGATGCTGAAGCCCACTATCGTTTATGTCGTGGTCGGCGTGGTGATGCTGAAGCGTGGCTGGATGAACCGCTACCTGCCGCCGATCGCACAGGCGACGGTGCCCGATCTCGGCATCCGGTTCGGCTATATCTGGGCCGGACTGATGTTCTTCTCGGCCGTACTGAACATCGCCCTAGCGCTCACCCTCGACCCCGCGAGCTGGGCCGCCGCCAAATCGGCCTGGGCGATCGGCAGCAAGATCGCCCTGTTCCTGATCCAGTACGCCGTGATGAAGTCGACGGGCATTCGCCGCGCCAAGGCGGCGATGGCGATGGCGGCGGCGGCCGGCTAGCCGAACTCTACTTGAACTGGACCGCGACGACTTCGTAGGACTTGGCGCCGCGCGGCGTCTGGACCTCGACCGTATCGCCCACGGTCTTGCCGATCAGCGCCTTGCCGATCGGCGAGGTGACGGAGATGCGGCCCTTCGCCAGATCGGCCTCGTAGGGTCCGACGATCTGGTACTTCACCTTTTCGTCGGTATCCTCGTCGGCCAGCCGGACGGTAGCGCCGAACTTCACGACCTTCCCTGTCAGCTTGGAGAAGTCGATCACCTCGGTGCGCGAGATAATGTCCTCGAGCTCGGCGATTCGACCTTCGATAAAACCCTGCTTCTCGCGCGCAGACGTGTATTCGGCGTTCTCGGAGAGATCGCCATGTTCACGCGCCGCCGCGATCGCCTTGATGATCGCCGGGCGCTCCACGCTCTTCAGCACTTTCAGTTCGTCCTCGAGGCTCTTCAGCCCCTCGGCCGTCATCGGAACCCTTTCCATTACCAAATCGTCCTTGATCAATCGTACGGCGTCAACGCCGAACGCAACCCGAACTGGGCTGCATCCTGCAAGTTGTCCGGAGGTTGAGAGGTCTAGAAGGTAGTTTTGAAGTAAGATTGCAGGGGCGCCACGTCGAGAGCGCCCTCTTTCAATGCAGCGATGCCTTCAACCGACGCCTTGGCTCCGGCGACGGTCGTGTAATAGGCGATTTTGTGCATCAGCGCCGTGCGCCGCAGCGTGAAACTGTCGGTCAAGGCGCTGGCCCCGTCGACGGTGTTGAACACGAGCTGGACCTTGCCGTCCTTCATCAGATCGACGATGTGCGGCCGGCCTTCCAGCACCTTGTTGACGCGCTGCGCTTCGACGCCGTGCTTGCGCAGGAATTCCGCCGTCCCGCCGGTCGCCACGACCTTGAAGCCGAGTTCGGCCAGCCGCTTCATCGGCTTGATCATCGCCTGCTTGTCCTGGTCCTTGACCGAGACGAACACGACGCCCTCGACCGGCACCTTGCTGCCGGCGCCGAGCTGCGACTTGGCGAAGGCGCGGCCGAAATCCATGTCGAGGCCCATGACCTCGCCGGTCGAGCGCATCTCGGGCCCGAGGATGACGTCGACGC
>JAIUOY010000083.1:0-10225 GCA_020160995.1 Pseudomonadota bacterium
GCCCGGCTCGACGGCGCTTTTCTGGTCAACGCCGTCATCAGTCGCTCGCCTCGCCAGACCGGCGCCCCTGTCGTGCGCGGCGACGTCGCCCTGATGCGCAACCAGCCGTCGTGGAGCGTGCGCTTCGCTTTCTTCGCCGCCAACGACCAGGGGGCCCACCCGGAGTACGAGCTGGCTCTCGACCTGCTCGGCAACGGGGTCACCCGTTCGATGCTGCTCGACTACGGCGACTTCGCCATCGATGCTCGTCTTGTCCAACTCCAAGCCCTGCCGAGGCCGCGATGCTGAATCTCCGCCTGCTTGTGCCCGCCGTCTTCGTCTTTGCCGCCGCCGTTCCGGCCGTGGCGCAGGAACTGACGCCGCACCGGGCGGCCTATACCGTGACGATGCTGGAGAACGGCAAGCCGAGCGGCGGCGCGCCCGGCAGCTATGCCTACGAACTCAAGCTCACCTGCGATGGCTATGTGGCCAACCAGCGCCTGCGGATGGAGCTGAGCGGTCAACGCGGCTCCGTCACCAGCGAGCAGCAGACGCAGATGACGGAGAGCAAGGACGGCAAGAAGCTCACCTTCGAGCATCGTTCGACCTCGGGCGGACGCCGCGCCAGCCTGGTGAAGGGCGAGGCGACGCTGGGCGACGACGGCTCGGGCGAAGCGCGCTTCAGCGATCCCGAAGGACAGACCGTGAGACTGCCGGCCGGCACGTATTTCCCTTCCGCCATCCTGCGCGCCACCATTCGCGCCGCGAAGGCCGGCGAGAACGGCTTCGAGGGCTTGTTCTTCTTCGGCGACAAGGTGAAGCCGCCGCTGGCCGTCAATGCCTTGATCGGCCGGGTGCCCAAGCGCCTGGCCGATGTGAAAATTCCCAAGGGTGCGGAAGAACTGGCCGATGGCCGCACCCGGATCTATTACCGCGCCGGCTTCTTCGACGACGATGCGAAGAAGCAGGGCGAGCCCGCGTTCGAGATGAGCAGCGTGACGCTCGACAACGGCATCGAACTCTACGGTACGCACGAGCAGAGCGAAGGCGGCATCGAATATCGCATTACCCGTCTCGAGGCACTGCCCAAGCCCGAGTGCAAGTAGCGCCGGTTTGGGCATACTGATGGCCGTCTCACGGGAGAGCGGCAGATGACGGCCAGCGACGCCGACGAGAAGGGATTGACGCCGGAGCAGGCGGTGGCGCGCCTGGAACATCTCCATACGGCGGCCTGCACCGCATTGCGCGAAGCGCTGGCGCGTTACACCGAAACCGGCGCCGTGCCGACCGCGGAAGAGCGGTTGAAGTTTCGCTACCCCGAACTCAGCGTCGACTGGCGGCCGTCGGGCGCCGTGCACTTCACGCGGCGGGCCTGGGCGAAGTTCCAGGCGCCGGGGCTTTATTCGACGACGATCACGCAGCCCACGTTCTTTCGCCAGTACCTCCTCGAACAGTTACGGCCGCTGGCCGAGGAATTCGGCGCCAGGATCGAGGTCGGCAGCAGCAACCAGGAGATCCCCTATCCCTTCGTCACGGAGGCCGGCGACGAGTTCGTCCATGGCGAGCTCTCGGTCACCGACCTGGCGCGTCACTTTCCGACCGCCGTCCTCGCCAATGTCGGCGACGAGATCGTCGACGGTCTCTGGGAGTTCGAGGACGGCCGGCCGCGGCCGTTGGCCCTGTTCGACGCCGTGCGCATCGACTATTCGCTGCGGCGGCTGATCCACTATACCGGCACCGACTGGCGCACGATCCAGCCCTGGATCCTGTGCACCAACTATCAACGCTACGTCGATCATTTCCTGGTCTGGGCGTTGGAGGAGCTGGCGCGGCCGGACGGCGTCTACACGGCGCTCGTGTTGCCGGGCGGCGCCATCGTCCGGCGCGGCGATACGCCGGAAGCCGCCGATGCCGCCATTGCAGCGGCGCCCTGGCATCGTTTCCAGATGCCGGCCTACAGCCTGCTGCGGTCCGATGGCCGGGGCGGCATCACCCTGATCAATATCGGCGTCGGTCCTTCCAACGCCAAGAACGCGACCGACCATCTCGCCGTCCTGCGCCCGCATTGCTGGCTGATGATCGGCCATTGCGGCGGCCTGCGGCAGTCCCAGACCATCGGCGATTACGTGCTGGCGCATGGCTACATGCGGCGCGACCGCATCCTCGACGAGCTGGTGCCGCCGGAAGTGCCGGTGCCGGCTCTTGCCGAAGTGCAGGTAGCCTTGCAGACGGCGGCCGAGCGGGTGACCGGGGAACGCGGCGACGCGCTCAAGCGGCGGCTGCGCACGGGGACGGTCGTGAGCTACGACGACCGCAACTGGGAGCTGCGCTGGTCGCAGGAGCGGCGGCGCATCAACCATGGCCGCGCCATCGCCGTCGACATGGAAAGCGCCACGCTTGCCACCCAGGGCTATCGCCTGCGCGTGCCCTACGGCACGCTGCTTTGCGTTTCCGACAAGCCGCTGCATGGCGAGATCAAGTTGCCCGGCGCGGCGACCCGCTTCTACCAGCGGGCGGTGGGCGAGCACCTTCATATTGGGTTAGAGACGATCGACCTGTTGCGCAGCGAGATCGGTTCGCTGCACTCGCGCAAGCTCCGCAGCTTCGACGAGCCGCCGTTCAGATAACGAAATTCAAATCGGCCACAGCCAGGCGGCGCCGCGCACGCCGCTCGAATCGCCGTGCTTGGGAGGAACCAGCCTGGTGGCGATGCTGTCGCGTTCGGAGAAGATGTAATCCTTCCAGCGCTCCGGCACGCGGCTGTAGAGCGCCTTCATCTTGGAAAGGCCGCCGCCCAGCACGATGACGTCGGGATCGACCAGATTGACGACGCTGGCGAGCGCCCGGGCCAGCCGGTCGCAATAAAGATCGAAGCATTGGCCGGCGACGCGGTCGCCCTGCACGGCGGCTTCGGCAATGTCGGTGGCGCTCAGCTCCCGTCCGGCGACGCGTGCGAACTGCGACTGGAAGGCAGGCCCGCTCAGCCACGCCTCGACGCAGTTGCGGCGACCGCAGTAGCAGGCCGGGCCCGGCCGTTCGTCGTCGTGCGGCGAGGGCAGGGGATTGTGGCCCCATTCGCCGCCGATCGCCTGCGCGCCGACCAGCGGCCTGCCGTCGACCACGATGCCGCCGCCCACGCCGGTGCCGAGGATGACGCCGAAGACGATCGCTGCGCCGGCGCCGGCGCCGTCGGCGGCTTCGGAGACGGCGAAGCAGTTGGCGTCGTTGGAGAGCCGCACTTCGTCTCGGCCGGTCGCACGCTTGAGGTCGACGTCGAGCGGCCGGCCGTTCAGGCGCGTCGAGTTTGCATTCTTGATCAGGCCCGTGGCCGGCGAGATGGCTCCGGGATGGCCGACGCCGACGCGGCAGCGCGTGCCGACCTTCGCTTCGAGATCGCGGACCACGCCGGCGACGGCCTCGACAGTGGCTTCGTAGCAATCACGCGGCGTCGGTATGCGCATCCGCGCCCGTTCCGATCCATCGTCGCCCAATACAATGCCTTCGATCTTGGTGCCGCCGAGGTCGATGCCGATGCGCATGAAGTCTCCGGTTCAATTCTCACAGGAAGCGCGCACGTATATCGACACTGTTCTCGCGCCCGACCTTATTAAACGTTTCAGACAGCCATCGGGTTCCCGCCGCGCGGCCTGCCGTGAACAGCATATTGAGGAATTCCGGCTCGATATTGAACTTGCTGACTGCGCCCAGCGGCGCCAGCGTGGCGGGATCGCCGATGGAGTGGATCAGCAGTTTCTTCAGGCGGTGGCTGAACTCGCCGGTGATGGCGCCGTTGTCGATCAGTTCCTGCACGAAGGCGATGGCGCGCATCTCCGCCATCAGCGCGCCGCCGAAGGTGATCTCGTTCAGGCGATCGGCGATCTCGGCGTTGCTGCGCGGGATGTCCGCGCGCGACGGCGGGTCGACTTCGACCATCACCACGTCGGTGCTTTCGCTGTTGTAGATGAACGGCCAGATCGGCGGGTTGCCGCGGAAGCCGCCGTCCCAGTAGGCTTCGCCGTCGATCTCCACGGCGTCGTGGACGTTGGGCAGGCAGGCCGATGCCAGCAGGGCGTCGATGGTGAGTTCTTCGCGCGTGAAGATGCGGACCTTGCCGGTTCGCACATTGGTGGCGGCGATGAAGGCCTTGACCTCGTGACAGGCATGTACCGCTTCCGCGTTGAAGTGCCGGCGCAACAGATCGCGCAGCGGATCGAACTTCAGCGGGTTGCGCTGCCACGGCGAGAGTGTGCGCTGGATGATGTCGGCCCACAGGGCGCCGGCCGACTCGTCGAGGTTCCAGTTGCCCTGCAAACGGTCGAGCGGCGTGCGCCGGATCGGGCTAGCCACCGCCATCTGACCCAGCTCGCCCCAGAAGGCGGCGAGGGCGGCACGCGCGCCGGCAGGCCCGCCATTGGCCCAGCCCTGCAGCATGATCGCGGCGTTCATCGCGCCGGCGCTGGTGCCGCTCACCGCCTCGAAGACCAGGCGACCATCCTCGATCAGGGCATCGAGCACCCCCCAGGTGAAGGCGCCATGACTGCCGCCGCCTTGAAGGGCGATATTGATGCGCTTGGTTTCCGCCATCCTGCCTCCCGAGAACGAGATTCCACGCGGTTACAGTTCACTCTACAGTCCTCGCCTGGAAGCAAGTCGGCGGGATCGGCAGCATTATGGCGAAGAGTGGAGCAGGAGGACCGTGGCGAAAACGCCCGTCGACCATCCTGTGGATGCTCTCCATCGGCCAGCTCATCTCCTGGGGCCTCGTCTATTATACCTTCCCGCTGTTCATCGGGCCGATGGAGCAGGAGCTGGGCTGGGCGCGCAGCTCGATGTTCGGTGCGCTGTCGGCCGGCCTGCTGACCGCCGGTCTTTGTTCCATTCCCGTCGGCGCATGGATCGATCGCGGCCATGGCCGGATGCTGATGACCGGCGGCTCGCTGCTGGCGGCGATCCTGCTGCTGGTCTGGTCGCGCGTCGAGTCGCTGCCGGTCTTCTATGCCATGTGGATCGGCCTGGGCGCCTGCCAGGCCGTGATCCTCTACGAGCCGGCCTTCGCGGTGATCACCCGCGTCTACGGTCCGCGCTACAAGCAGGCGATCCTGCTGATGACGTTCCTGGGTGGGCTTGCCAGCACCTTCGGCATTCCATTCACGCAGCTCCTGATCGAACGCGTCGGCTGGCGGCCGGCGCTCGAAGTGCTGGCGGCGATCAATCTCGGCGTCGCCTTCCTGATCCATTGGCTGTTCGTCCCGGGACCGCGCGAGGAGGCGGTGCCGATCGCCGAAGTGCGACCGCCGGCGGAAGGAGCGGCCGGCAAGAAGAAGAGTCCGCTCGCCGCGGCCGTGCGCGTGCCGGCCTTCTGGGGATTGGTCGTCGCCTTCGCCGGCTACGGGCTCGCCTTTTCCGCGATGAGCTTCCACCTGATCCCGCTGCTCGAAGCCCGCAGCGTGCCGATTGGCGTGGTGATGGCGATCATCGCGCTGATCGGGCCGATGCAGGTCGTGGGCCGCGTCCTGCTGATGGTCGGGCAGCGGCACATCACCACCATCCAGCTCGGCGCCGGAATCTACTTTGCCTTTCCGATCTCGATGGCGATGCTGGCGGCCGGCATCAGCGACGTCTACGGGCTGATCCTGTTCGCCATCATCTATGGTGTCGCCAACGGCCTCGTCACCATCCTGCGCGGCATGGCGGTGCCGGAATTCATCGGTCCCGAAGGTTACGGCGTCGTGTCGGGCGCGCTCACCATGCCGACCAACATCATGCGTGCGGCCGGCCCGCTGCTCGCGTCTTTGGCCTGGGGGGCCTTCGGGGGCTACACGCCCGTTCTGTGGGGGCTGGCGGGCATCATGCTGGTCGCGGCGGCAGGATTCGCTGCGGCGGCAATATTGTCGAAACGCCCGAGCTGACGGCGTCGCTGCGGCGCTAGCTTTCGCCACAATTTCACTCCACATGCACTCGCGATATCAAAACGGGAATGAGCGAGGCTGCATGTTCGACGCGAAGCGGTTGCTGGATCAGTTCATGGGTGGCCAGGGAGGCCAGGGTCAGGGCGGCCAAGGTCAGGGCAGCCAAGGGGGCGGCGGCGACTTCCTGCGCGGGGCGGGCGGTGGTGCGCTGGCCGGCGGACTGGCCGCTATCCTTCTCGGCACCAAGACCGGACGCAAGCTGGGCGGCGAGGCGCTGAAGCTTGGCGGCATGGCTGCCGTCGGTGCGCTTGCCTACAAGGCCTATCGCGACTGGCAGGCAGGCAAGCAGCCGGCGCCCGCAGGTTCGCAACAGCCGGCGCAGCAGGCGCCGGTGCCGATGCTGCCGGCGCCGAGCGGCACGCCGTTCAACCCGTCGACGCCGAACGAGCAGCAGGCGCTCGCGCGCCATCTGCTGCGCGCCATGATTGCGGCCGCCAAGGCCGACGGCCATGTCGATGCGCAGGAGCAGGCGCGGATCTTCGCCGAGATGGACAAGCTGCCGCTCGCGGCCGACGACAAAGCCTTCGTCATGGACGAGCTGCGCGCCAAGCTCGACATCGATGCGGTGGCGGGCGCCGCTTCGACGCCGGAGGAAGCGGCCGAGATCTATGCCGCCTCGCTGCTCGCCATCGACGTCGACAACGCCGCCGAGCGCGGCTACCTCAGCATGCTGGCGGCGCGCCTCAAGCTCGACGATGCGCTGGTCGCCCATCTGCAGCAGAACGTGGCGCAGGCATCCGCTCAACCAACCTGATCGCTGCGTGCGCGAAAAATAGCACGCCATCGATGACACCATTCACGCCGGGTGGCGTTCGTCAGTAGGGACAGGCGAATCGATCGCGCCGTCTGTCCCTTATTGAACGCGAGCGGGCCGGCCGAAAATTCGCATGCTCTCGGACCACATCTGTGGGAGGCCGTCACCGCAGGTTGCGTGATCGAAACTCCAATGGAAGGAGCGTGCGATGAAGTTGACTTCCGCGCAGATCGAGCAAACCCAGAAGCAGTTGCAGGCGGATGCCATCCCGGCAGAGCATCCGGCAATGGCACAGCTCGAACGGCTGTTCGGAGACCATACCTATTTCCTCGACAGTACCGGGCTCAGTATCGTCGAGCCTGTCGTCACCGACCAGACGGATACCCGGATGGGCATGGTCGTGAGCCTCGCCAACTGGGCGAGCGGGGATGCGAAGTCGCTGGAAGCCCATGCCCCCGAAGCGACGGATCGCATGATCAATCTCGGCAACGATCGCGGCCGTTGATGCCCCTCCGCGAGACGAAGGAGATCTCGATATGAAGAAATCGACGATGGGAGTCTGTGCGACGGCTCTCGCGGCGGCAGGCCTCTTTCTGTTGCCGGCCGTCAACGCGCAGCAGCAATCGCCGCCGGTATCGCCGCCGACCAAGGGCGTACCCCAGAGCGTGCCGTCGACTCCGACGAACATTCCCGACAACAAGCTCGATGCCGCGGCGGCGGTCAAGAACGTCTCCGCCGTGAAGGACAGCTACAAGCAGAAGATCGCTCAGGCGCCTGCCGCCGACCGGGAGCGGATTGCCGTCGAGGCCGATCAGGCCCTCGTCAAGGCCGTTACCGACAAGGGCCTGTCGGTCGAGGAATACACGGCGATCCTCGAAGTGGCGCAGACCGACCCGGTCGTGAAGGACAAGCTGGTCGAGCGGTTGAAGAAATAACGTTGCCGCAGCGTTGCGGTCCGGAGGGCATCGGCCTTCCGGACCGCCAGTGCTGCGACTACTCGGCGGCGAGTTTCGCTGCCTTCGGCTTGAGGTGCTGCACCTTGGGCAGCACTTCGCGCGACAACAGTTCGAGCGAGTGGCGCCACGCCTTCGGGTTCTCGACATAGTCGAAGCCGAAGACCAGCAACTGCCCGAAGCCGCCGACCTCGTCGTAGATCTTTTCGATCTTCTCCGCGACCGTGCGCGGCGAACCGATGATCCAGTTGTGCTTGGCGCAGTATTCCGGCGTGACGTCGGAGTCCGCGACGTTCTGGTCGTGCTTGAGATACTCGAAGAAGCCGAACTGGGAGAGCAGCGGCAGGAAGTACTCGCGCATCATGCGGCCCATATGCGAGCCGACGGAGAGGCGCATCGCTTCCTCGTCCGTGTCGGCCACGAAGACCTCGCGCACCATGCGCCACTGGTTGCGGTCGGGCGTGCGGCCGGACTTGGCGGCGCCGATCTCGACCGACTCCCAATGGCTGCTGACATAGGCCGGGTTGAGGTTGAGGCTCATCGGCAGATAGCCTTTCTCACCGGCGAGCTTCAGCGTGTCGGAGCCCTTGCTGAGGCCGGCGACGCCGATCGGCGGATGCGGGCTCTGCAGCGGCTTGAGGTGCGGCTTCAGGAAACCGAACATCGTGTCGGGCTTGGTGACGTGCCAGTACTTGCCCTTGAAATCGAAGGGCTCGGGCGAACTCCAGAGCTTCAGGATGATGTCGAGGGCTTCGCGCGTCATGTCGCGATTGACGCCCGACATGCCGTCGACATTGAACATCGCCCAGTCGCTCGGCAAGCCCGAGGCGGCAACGCCGAAGTTGAGGCGGCCGCCCGAGATGTGGTCGAGCATGGCGACGCGGTTCGCAAGCTCGGCCGGATGATGATAGGGCAGCAGGAAGCCGCCGGGGCCGAGGCGGATGTTCTTGGTCTGCATCAGCGCCTGGGCGACCAGCAGGTCGGGCGAAGGATGCGGTTCCCACGGTGCCGTATGGTGCTCGCCGATCCAGCATTCGGCGAAGCCCAGCTCGTCGAGCCAGCGGATCACCTGTAGATCCCACTCGTGGCCGTCTTTCAGTGGCCTTTCCGGTGGATGCGACGGCATCGTGAAGTATCCGATCTGCATCATTTCCTCCTGCGTTGTTTTCCGGACTCCACTACCATCGCGCGACGAGCGCAAGAGTGCGGGTTGCATGCCTGACGAAGTTCTGATCCTGATCGACCAGCAGAAGGCGATGGAGCACCCCCTCTGGGGGCCGCGCAACAATCGACAGGCGGAAGCCAACATCCTGCGGTTGCTGGAAGCGTGGCGACGTCGCGCGAAGCCGATTGTCCATGTGAAGCACGATTCGACCGAGCCGAATTCGCCGTTTCGGCCGGGGCAGGCGGGCAACGACTTCCTGCCGCTGACCGCGCCGCTGCCCGGCGAGACGGTGGTGGCCAAGAAGGTCCACAGTGCTTTGATCGGCACCGATCTGACGGAACGGCTGGAGCAGATGGGGCGCCCGCCGCTGGTGATCTGCGGCGTGCAGCTCGCGAACTCCGTCGAGGCGACCGTCAGGGTGGCGGCAAATCTCGGCTTTGCGGTCCGGCTGCCGGCCGATGCCTGCTGGTCGTGCGACAAGCGCGACCTCACCGGCCGCCTGTGGCCGGCCGAGGACGTGCATCAACTGACGCTGGCCTTGCTCGACGGCGAGTATGCGTCTGTCACGACGACCGATGAGGTTCTCGGCTCTCTTTAGCTAAGGTCGTCGGACCGCAGAAAGAAAACGGGGCGACCTTTCGGCCGCCCCGTCGTCAAACGTTCCTGTGGGCCCGGCTCAGCCGAGCTGGATCCAGGTGGTCTTCACCTGCGTGAACTTGTCGAAGGCGTGGAGCGACTTGTCGCGACCGATGCCCGACTGCTTGTAGCCGCCGAACGGCGTGGTGATGTCGCCGCCGTCGTAGGTGTTGACCCACACCGAACCGGCGCGGAGGTTCTTGGCGAACTTGAACGCCTTGTTGATGTCGGACGTGAAGATCGCCGAGGCGAGGCCGTAGATCGTGTCGTTGGCCACGGTCAGCGCCTGCTCGGCGTCCTTGACCGGGATGACCGAGAGCACCGGCCCGAAGATCTCCTCCTGGGCGATCTTCATCTTGTTGTCGACGTTGTCGAACACGGTCGGCTCGATGAAGGAGCCGGCATTGTCGATATGGACCTGCTTGCCGCCCATGGCGAGCTTGGCGCCTTCCTTCTGGCCGGCGTCGATGTAGCCCATGACGCGCTTGGTCTGGGTGTCGTCGACCATGGCGCCCATCTGCGTCTTGGGATCGAGCGGATCGCCCGGCATCATCTTCTGGCCGATCGCCATGACCTTGGCGAGGAACTCGTCCTTGATCTTGTCCTCGACGATCAGGCGGGAACCGGCCGTACAGACCTCGCCCTGGTTGAACCAGATGCCGAACGCCGTGCGGCGGGCGGCGACGTCGAGGTTGGGCGCGTCGGCCAGCACGATGTTCGGCGACTTGCCGCCGCACTCGAGCCAGACCTGCTTCATGTTGGATTCGCC
>JAIUOY010000006.1:0-44705 GCA_020160995.1 Pseudomonadota bacterium
GGCCGCGTCGTCGTGCGCCAGCCCAAGGGCGCCAAGCGCAATCCCGTCGAGAACATCATCGTCGGCAATACCGTGCTCTACGGTGCCATCGGCGGCGAGGCCTACTTCGAAGGCGTCGCCGGCGAGCGCTTCGCCGTGCGCAACTCGGGCGCGGTCTGCGTCGTCGAAGGGACCGGCGACCATGGCTGCGAATACATGACCGGCGGCGTCGTGGTCGTGCTGGGCGATACGGGGCGCAACTTCGCGGCTGGCATGTCGGGCGGCATCGCCTATGTCTACGACCCCAAGTCGCGCTTCAAGGACCTGTGTAATCCGGCGATGGTCGACCTCGAACCTGTCGGCCGGCCGTCGGGCGATGGCGACGATCCGGATCGGCCGCGCCAGCGGGCGCCCAGCGTCGAAGACAATGGCATGGGCGACGTCTTGCGCTTCGATGTGGAGCGGCTGCGCATCCTGGTCGAGCGTCATCACCTCCATACCGGCAGCGCGCGGGCACGGGCGCTCCTGGAGGATTGGGACAATGCGCTGCGGAGCTTCGTGAAGGTGATGCCGCGCGACTACAAGCGGGCGCTCCTGCAGGCGCGTGAACGGGCAACGGCAAAAGCCGTGGCGGCGGAGTAAGGATCATGGGTCTCGCCACTGGCTTCCTCGAAATCGAGCGCAAGGACCGGCCGTACGAAAAGGTCGAAGCGCGTCTCAAGAACTGGAACGAGTTCGTTCTGCCGTTGCCACCGGCGGAGATGTCGCGACAGGCTGCGCGCTGCATGGATTGCGGCATCCCGTTCTGTCACAACGGATGTCCGGTCAATAACATCATCCCCGAGTGGAACGAGCTGGTACGCCGCGACCGCTGGCGCGACGCGCTCGAGGTGCTGCACTCGACCAACAATTTCCCGGAGTTCACCGGCCGCATCTGCCCCGCACCGTGCGAGGCATCGTGCACACTGAACATCGACGACAACCCGGTGACCATCAAGTCGATCGAATGCGCCATCGTCGACCGGGGCTGGGAAGAAGGCTGGATCCAGCCCCTGCTGCCGACGCACAAGACCGGCAAGCGGGTCGCCGTCGTCGGTTCCGGCCCGGCCGGCCTCGCCTGCGCCCAGCAGCTCGCGCGGGCAGGGCACTCGGTGACGTTGTTCGAGAAGGCCGACCGGATCGGCGGGTTGCTGCGCTACGGCATTCCCGACTTCAAGATGGAGAAGCACCTCATCGACCGGCGCATGCGCCAGATAGAGGCCGAGGGCGTCGAGTTCCGCACCGGCGTCGAAGTGGGCGCCACCCTCTCGGTGAAGTCGCTGCTCGAAGGCTATGACGCGGTTGCTCTGACCGGCGGTGCCGAATGGCCGCGCGACCTGGAAGTGCCGGGCCGCGAGTTGAAGGGCATCCACTTCGCGATGGATTTCCTGACGCAGCAGAACAAGCGCAATGCCGGCGACGACGAGGCCCGCGCAGCGCCCAAGGGGACGCTCACCGCCAAGGGCAAGCATGTCATCGTCATCGGCGGCGGCGATACGGGTTCGGACTGCGTCGGCACGTCGAACCGCCATGGCGCCGCCTCAGTGACCCAGCTCGAAGTCATGCCGCGGCCGCCGGAGCATGAGGATAAGGCGCTGACCTGGCCGGACTGGCCCCTCAAGATGCGCACCTCGTCGTCGCATCAGGAAGGTGCGGAGCGTGATTTCGCCGTTCTCACCAAGCGGGCGGTCGGCCAGAACGGCAAGGTCGAAGCGCTGGAATGCGTGCGCGTCGAATGGGTGAAGGCAGCCGACGGGCGCATGGCCATGCAGGAAATCGCGGGCAGCCTGTTTAAACTCAAGGCCGATCTGGTGCTGCTGGCGATGGGCTTCCTTGGTCCGCGCAAGCCCGGCCTTGTCGAACAGGCAGGCGTCGCGCTCGATCCCAGGGGGAATGTTGCGGCGAACGTGAAGGATTATCGGACGTCGGTGGACCGTCTGTTTGCTGCCGGCGATATGCGGCGCGGCCAATCGCTGGTGGTCTGGGCGATCCGGGAAGGTCGCCAATGTGCTCGTGCCATTGACGAACATCTAATGGGGTCGACAACCTTGCCGCGCTGATGTGCGGAACTACATAATTCAGCAGCTAGGCAATTTGCATTAAGGTTGTCGCGCGGGCGCGACCTTGTGGGAAGGCTGCGCCCGGTGTCGGGAGGGGCGTAATGAGGCTACTGCTGATTCAGGGTGCGAATATGGAGTATCTCGGCCGCCGTCAGCCGGAGCTCTATGGGACGACGACGGCGAAGGAACTGGACGCGGCTTTGCGTCGCCATGCCAAGGGACTCAGCGTCGATCTGGAGATCCTCTACACCAACACCGAGGGCGAGGCGGTGTCGGCGATCTACCGTGCCGACCGCGACAAGATCGACGGCGTGCTGTTCAATCCCGCCGGCTTTCTCCATGCAGGCCACGCCTTGCGGGATTGTCTGCGGTCGATTTCGGCGCCCGCCATCGAGATCCACATCACCAACATCGAGAAGCGCGGCTACGGGTCGGTAACGGCCGAGGCGGCCATCGGCATGATCGCTGGATTCGGCGTCGATTCCTATGTTCTCGCCCTTGAGGCGATGGTGACGCGGCTGCGGCGAACAGCAAAAGCCTGACGGGAAGGCGCGGCGCTACCACGTTCCCGTCGCGAGGGTCGTCGGCGCGTAGTCACCGAACCGCCAGCGGAAGGGAAAGACCCCGCGGCGATGCCATCCGCGTTCGACGTCCACATGCCACAACCGTTCGGCACCTGACGGACCGCGATCGGGGTGCCACTCGATGGTGACGCTGCCCTGAAGCTGCAGCAGATCGCCCGAGGCGAAGTCGATGAACAGCAGGCCGGCACGCGGATCGCCCAGCAGGTTGCCCAGCGTGTTGAAGAAGCGATTGCCCCGGAAATCCGGGATCGTGAGCCTGTTGCCCTGGACATCGACGAAGCCAGGCTGTCCGCCGCGATGGGACATGTCGAGCCCGCCTTCGGGCCCGAGCTCGCGACGCGACCGGCTTGCCACGAAGAACGTGTCGGCTCTCGCAACGATCGCGCGCGCGGCATCGTCCAGCGTCTTGAACGCCGTCACCGGCACCGTCGTTGCGACAGGATGGGGTACGGGCGCGCGTGTCTGAATGTACTGCGCGCAATTGCCGAAGCTCTGCGCAATATGCACATCAAGGCCGTTGCCGGTCGACAGGATGCGCCCGTTGGCCCGGTTACGCCGGCGCGTCGTGAGGTCGATGCCGATCAACCCGATTTCCGCCCCAGCCTCGAAACTCGGCGCCGCCGGATCGTCGCGGCGCGGCTGCGAGGCGATGTGAAGCGTCGTCGGATCGGGTGAGGTGACGAAACCGTAGGGCCCCGTAACGACGGATGCGATCGGCCAGCCCTGCCTGTCGGGCGTCGCCGTGAAGAGGTAAGGCAGCAGCGAAAAGAATTCGCGATGCTGCTCGGGCATGAAGGGCCGGATCGGTGCGCGCCCCGCGCCTTTGCCGGCCAGGGCTTGCGCCGCCAACTCGTCTGCATGGAAGGGCAGGAAGGCCATGGTGTCGGCAGTCATCACAGGCCCTCCGGTTTTTCCGGCGCCTGCCGCTTCGGGTCGTACCAGGGGGCGGCGTCCGATCGCCAGATATGGACCTCCGGCCGTTCGCCGATCGGCGTGTCGAGGCAACCCAACCGCAACAGCACGACGGGCTGCGCCGTTCGTTCTGCCATGACGTGCGAGCCGCATTTGCTGCAGAAGCGGCGGAACTTGCCGGGCGAGGATTCGATGGCGGCGAGCAGGCTCTCGCCTTTGATCCAGCGGAAGCTCGCCCGCGGTACAGCCGTCACCGATGAGAAGGCGGCACCATGCGTCTTGCGGCAAGTCCGGCAATGGCAGTGGACAATGCGCTCGAGAGGAGCCTCGGCCTCGTAGGCAACGGCTCCGCACAGGCAGCTTCCGGTCAGCATCTCCAGTTCTCCTTCTAGCTGCTTCCAACGTAGGAGGCGGTAATTGCGCCGCGAACCGCACGAATGATAAAGTCATTATTCCATAGTATGGAATAATGATATGGATCGCCTCGACGAGTTCTCCATCTTCGTGCGGATCGTGGAGGAGGGAAGCCTGGTACGGGCGGCCCAGCGCCTGCGCCGTTCGCCGCCCGCGGTTACGCGCGCCCTGGCGGCATTGGAAGATCGGCTCGGCGTGCGTCTGGTCGATCGTACGACGCGACGGCTGGCGCCCACCGAGGCCGGGCGGACGCTCTACGAGCGCGCACGTGCCGTCGTCGCCGACTACGAAGCCGCCACGGCGGGCGCGCGCGAGGCGCCGGTGCGGGGCTTGCTGCGGATCACGGCGCCGGTCCAGTTCGGCCGCCGTCATATCGCGCCCATCGCGACGCGCTTCCTCGACGCCCACAGGGACGTCGAGATCGAACTCCTGCTGAACGACCGCAACATCGACTTGATCGAGGAAGGGATCGACGTCGCCCTGCGCATCGGCGCATTGGCCGATTCGAGTTTGAGCGCGCGTCCGGTTGGGCATGTGCGGCGCCAGTGGGCAGCGAGCCCGGCCTATCTCGACCGTCACGGCACGCCGCAGACGCCGGCCGAACTCGCGCAACACGAGGCGCTGCTGGGGACATCGCGTGGTGCCATGGAATGGAGCTTCGCTGGAGCTCGTCGCGGCGCGCCGTTGCATCTTGCGGGCCGCCTGCGGGTCGACGATGTCGAAACCCGGCTGCGGGCAGCGCGAGAAGGCCGAGGCATTGCTCAGTTTTTATCGTATCAGATCGCCGACGATCTTGCCGCGGGCCGGCTGGTGCGTCTGTTGCGTGATTATGAGCCGCCGCCGTTGCCGGTGCAGCTGCTAACCAAGGGACGCGTGCATCGCGCGCCGAAGATCGATGCCTTCCTCGACTTCGCCGTCAAGCGTCTCACGACTCTTGCCGTGCTGACTCCGGATTGACACAGGGTGTGCAATTCCGTTAGCCGTTAACTCATCAGTTAAGTAGTCGGGAGCATACCATGTCGTACGTCGATGGTTTCGTCCTTGTCGTGCCGAAGAAACATCTTGCCGCCTACCAACGTCTGGCCAAGAAGGCCGGCAAGGTGTGGCGCGAACACGGCGCCCTCGAATACAAAGAATGTGTCGGCGACGATCTCAAAGTGAAGATGGGCTTGCCGTTTCCCAAGCTCGTGAAGACCAAGCCGAACGAGACGGTCGTCTTCTCCTACATCGTCTACAAGTCGCGCGCCCACCGCGACAAGGTCAACGCCAAGGTGATGGCCGATCCGCGCCTGCAGGACCCGCCGAAGGAACTGCCGTTCGACATGAAGCGCATGGCCTATGGCGGCTTCAAGACGATCGTCTCGGCCTAGAGCGGCAATCGCCAGCGCTTTCATGCTGCATGGTATCCCGTCCGCTTAGGCTGTAGACGGGTACCATGCAGGAGCAACCTCCGGATCCGCTGGTCGAAGAAGCGCTGCGTTGGTTCGTCGCCCTCAAGGACAGGTCGGCGAGCGAGGCGGACCATGCTGCCTTCAATCGTTGGCTGCAGGAGGATCCGCGACACGCGGCGGCCTGGAAGCAGGCACAACGGACCTGGATGCGGGTCGGCAAGATCGGCCCGGCCTTCGCCAATAGCGCGCCGGCGGCGATTTCGCTGGGTGCATCTGCGGTAGCTGCATTACCACCGCCCCTCGCGGCCACGCCGGCGATGCGTCCGACCGTGTCGCGTCCGGCGCCTGTCAGCCGCCGCCGTTTGTTCTATGCAGCTGCGGCCGTGACGGCGATGGTCGTGCCGACGGCGCTTGCCTTGTCGCGGCCCGGCTTGTTCGCCGATCAGCGCACCACGGTCGGCGAACGCCAAACGATCTCCCTGCCGGATGGCTCGACGGTCGAACTGGCGGGCGCATCGGCCTTGTCGGTCGATTTCACAGGCAGGGCGCGCCGTCTCGTGCTTCATGCGGGTGAAGCTTTCTTTGACGTTGTACTCGATCCAGAGCGACCCTTCGTCGTCGAGGCGGCTGATGGAAGCGTCCGTACGCCGGACGCTGCCTTCGACGTCAAGTTCACCGACGATGCCGTCACTGTCGCTGCCGTACGCGGCGCGGTCGAAGTCTCGGCGACGGGGCTGCCGCCCGCAAACGTCGGGGAAGGACAGCAGGTACGCTATGGCGAACGGCAGATCGGGCCGGTGCACCAGGCCGATCCGGAGCAGGTCCAGGCCTGGCGGCACGACCGTCTGGTCTTTCGGGACACATCGCTCGGCGATGCCATTGCCGATCTCGAGCGATACCGTGGCGGCCACATCGTCGTGACGGACTCGAGCCTGCGTGCCCTGCCGGTCACCGCTGCCTTCGACGCGCGGCAGGCCGATGCGGCTCTCGACACGATGGCCCGGACCCTGCCGATCCGCGTTCGCCGGTTGACCGACTTCCTCGTCGTGCTGTCGCCCAGAGCCTGACAGGACGAACCATGAGCCTGCAGACGCCCCGCCGGTACGAGGTCCATCTCTGGTCATGGTGTCTCGACGACGACAGATTATGCGGGGAAGCCGGCGAGGCGCTGCTGAACGAAGCGGAGAGGGCGCGAAGCGGTCGGTTCATGACGGCATTGCTGCGACAGCGCTTTACGGCGGCGCGCGCGCGTTTGCGGTCGTTGCTGGGGGCATATCTCGGTCGCGATCCGAGAAGCCTCGTCTTCGTGGAGAACGAATTCGGCAAGCCCAGGCTCGTCGACCGGCCCGATATCCATTTCAGCCTCAGCCACTCGCAGGATCAGGCCCTGCTTGCCGTGAGCGAGGGGCTGGAGGTCGGTGCCGATCTCGAAGGCATGCGCTCGGCCGATCATCTCGGTCTTGCCCGACGCTACTTCCATCCGAACGAAGTCGCTGCGATCGAGCGGCATGCCGATCCGCGTGCGGCCTTCTTCCAGATATGGACGCTGAAGGAAGCGGTCGTGAAGGCGCTGGGCACCGGCTTGTCGTTGCCGCTCGATGAATTCGAGGTGTCGATTGCAGGGGCGCGGCCCGAGATGGTCATTCCTCCCACGGGATCGCCCCTCGAGTGGTGGCTGTATCTGGCGCCAGGCGACTATTGCCGGGCGTTGGCGGCTCCCGCCGACGGCGCGGTCGGGCTGATCCACCGGACCGTCTGATCGTTCCGGCCGATCAGGGATTTCAGCGGACCAGGATCGCCCAGCAGGGCGTTGCGGAAGAACGCAACTTCGAGCCTTTCGATGGTTCCGTTCATCGCCGAGCGCTCGAAGTTGGTGCGTGCGAAGAGGCGATGCGGACGGGCGAACAGCCCGTCGGAAAGGTCGCCATGGCTGGCTGCAGCAAGCTGCGCCCAATAGCTCTGCGGCTGTTCCATGCGGCGTTTGTTGCGCGGGATGTCCAGGGCGCTGATCATGGCGTAGTTGCGCGTGAAGGCCACGGACGAGGCGAGATCCGCCTCGGAAGGGAACGCTTCCTCGCTCGACAGCAGGAAGTATGCTTGCACCACGATCTCGTCGGCTGCAGGCCCGAACAGTCCACCGTCGACATTGAACACGGCTACGATGCGCCGGTCCCTTGCAGCCGCGGCAAGGCCCGACGTCCCCCCGATCGAGTAGCCGAGTATGCCGACGCGCGTGAGGTCGAGCCGGCCGGCAAGGGCAGGCACCTGCCCGGCTTCGAGCGCCGCCAGCGCGTCGAGTAACCGGCTGCCCTGGGTTACCGCATGGCGGCCCGCCCGCGCGATCGACGCCGCAGTTTCCGCATCGGTCTGGAGTTCGAGAGAAACGCCACGATCGGGATCGGCCGCAGGATCGCTTGCGAAGTCGTCGCAGCCCACGACGACGAACCCATGGCTCGCGAGAGTCTCGACCTGGACCTGGCTCTGCGTGCGCGTTCCTCCCCAGCCGGGCGAATAGAGGATGAGCGGCGTCGACGCCTTGAGGTCGCGCGGCTGCCAGATCGTGATGGCAAGCGCCCCGCCGGAGGCATCCTTGATCGTGGCTTCGCTACGGACAACGGCATTCGGTCCGGTCGGGGCAGGCAGGCGCGGCACGAACACCCACCAGCCCGCTGCCATCAGCACGACGGCCAGGATCAGAACGCCAAGTGCAAGGAGCTTGAGGAGACTCACTGAGTCCGCAGGAAGGCCGCAATCTCGGCAGCCGGCCGCTCGCGAAACATGTCGAAGTGGCCGCTGTCGATGTCGAACTTGGTCAGACGGCCGGTCACCAGCGGCCCCCAGCCCATCCGCTCGTCGAACAGGCGGCCGCGCAGCGGATCGTTGGTACGGTACAGGACGACATCGCCCTCGTATGGCGTGGGCCGAAAGCGCGTGACCGCATCGTAGATATAGCTGTCGAACCACTCGCCCGGCAGCGCCGGCCGTTCCGGCCCATCCTCCTTGGGCAGCATGCCAAGGCGATAGAGCAGCGGTTTGCGCACGATGTCGTTCAGGCTCGCTTCACCGCGGCGGAACTGGGCAAGACGGTCCTTATAGTGGTGGAGACGTAGCTGCTGATTGCGCAGGGCGCGATCGAAGCGCGACATGTCTTCACGGTAGCCGGGAGCCCAACTGTCGAACAGCGCCACCAGAGACACCTTCTCGCCCATGCGACGGAGCTGCCGCGCGGCTTCGAAGGCCAGCACGCCATAGACGCAATGTCCCCCCAGGATGTAGGGGCCGTGCGGCTGCACGTGGCGGATCAGCCGGACGGCATAGTCGCCGAACTCCTCGAACGTGCGGTCGCCCAGATCGGGCTGCTGACCCTGATGGTACATCAGGATGTCGATGAAGGGCCGATCCTCGCCGAGATGCCGGGCAAGCTGATAGTAGATCGATCGGTTGTTGAGCACGATGATCGGCGCCAGCGAGCCGCTCTCATGGAAGCGCACGATCTGTCGGTCGGGCTCCCGCATCGGTATCGGCCCGCCAGGCACCACGGCCTGTCGAGCGAGCGGAGGTGGCGAGGTGCGTGGCAGCGCAGTGGCCTGCACGCTCGCGCAATCGGCAATCGGTCCGTCGGGTGCCGTCGCCAGCGCTTCGAGGCAGGTCCGCCACATCCCGAGCAGCGCCGTTGCCGTCGCCTGGTCGTAGAGCGAGGCGTCGGCTTCGCAGGAAAGACGCCAGCCCTCGTCGCGGCCGATCATGAAGAAGTTGAGCGGCCATTGCGGGCCCGACGAATAGGACGGTAGCGAAATCAGGCTGAAGCGGCCTGCGCTTCCGCCCTCGGTCTCGGTGGTGCCCGAGTAGGAACGGTGCAGGACGAGATTGACGGAATGGAGCGGCTTGCCGTCGCGGCCTGCGGAAAAGATCTCGGCAATCTCGAAGGGCAGACGCTCGTGACGCAGCGCCTCCTGGATGCTCTCGGCGGCCGCTGCGACGAAGGCATGCAAGGTCGAGCGGTCGTCGACGGGGAGGCGGAAGGTGACGGAGTTCACCGTGGGGCCGATCAGGTCGGCCGCCGCCGGTTCCTCACGGTTGGCAACCTGCGAGCCGAACACGATGTCGGCCTCGCCCGTGACGCGATGGAGCATCAGCGCGAGGGCTGCGGCAGCGAGGTTGAACAGCGTGACATTGTGGCGCCGTGCGCCCCCCTCGACCGCCTGGCCCAGCTCCGTCGGCAGCAGCAGCGACGCAAGATGGCTCGGCGCTTCGGCGTCCGGCGTGACCTGATGGTCGGGCGGAACAACGGTGCCGACCACGCCCTGTAGCTTCCGCTTCCAGTAAGCGCGCGCCTCGTCGAGATCGCTGCTCGACAGCAGCTCCTTTTCCCAGAGCGTGTAGTCGACGAACTGCAGCTCGGGTTCGGTGAGATCGGGGAGGCGGCCGGCCTCGATCTCGTGGGCTGCGGCGCTGAATTCTCGGACGATGAGCCCGGTCGACCAACCGTCGGCGATCATCGAGTGCAAGGTCAGCAGAAGCACGGAGCGGTCCGCGGCGAGGCGCAGCAATGCGGCGCGCAGGAGCGGCGGCTTCTCGAGGTCGATCGGCTCCAGCGCCTCGGTGCGTGCAATTTCCTCGGCGTGTTTCTCGCGCTCGGCAGGGGGAAGCACCGTGAGGTCGACCTCGTTGAGCTTCACGGCACAGGCGGGCCACACGATCTGCGCCAGCTTGCCGTCGACTTCCCGGAAGGACGTGCGCAGGATCTCGTAGCGTCGGGCCAATGCCTCGAGTGCGCCTTCGGCAGCCGCGTGAGAAAGGATGCCGCTGACCTGCCATCGCATGGCGACGTTCAGGCCCTGCGGCCCGCGCGTGTGCTGCTGCGTCCAGAAGCGTTCCTGCAAAGGCGTGCACGCGAACGCCAGCCCGTCCGCGTCGCCGGATGCCGGAAGCTGCCTGTCGCGTTCGCTGCTCGTCACGATCCGACGTTACGCCGTCGCGCGCCATGCCGGAAGTCGGCAAGTGACGGAGTACGTCGCACGGGGGGCTCCTGCGCCGTTACAAGGTCGCCTTCCAGCGACGCCGCCAGCGAAGCCACTGTCGGATTCTTCATGAGGTCGCGGGCGCTGATGGCGATGCCGGCCTGGTCCAGTCGTGCAGCGATGCGGAAGACCTGCAGGGAGTCGGCGCCCAAAGCGAACAGCGGATCGTTCACGCCGACTTGCGGCAGGCCGATAACATCGGTCCATATCGCGGCAATGCGTGTTTCGAGCGGCGTGCGCGGCTTGACCGAGGTAGGCGCGGCCGCCGCCGGGGTAGGCGGCGCCAGCGCCTTGCGGTCGACCTTGCCGTTGGGCGTGACCGGCATGGTCTCGAGGCCAACCCATCGAGCCGGGACCATGTAGTCGGGCAGCCGTTCCTTGAGGAAGCTTGCGAGGCCGGCGGGTTTCGGCACGCCGACGACATAGGCCACCAGCATGGGGTCGGGGCCGGCGTCGTCGCGCAGCAACACTATGCAATCACGGACGCCAGGCGCCCGACGCAGCGTGCTCTCGATTTCCTGGAGTTCGATGCGAAAGCCGCGCAGCTTCACCTGATGGTCGATGCGGCCGTAGAGCTCGAATTCACCCGAGGGCAGTAGCCGCGCAAGGTCGCCGGTTCGATACAATCGTTGCGGCGGGCGGTTTGCCAGAGAGATCGTGCGGAACGCTCCCGCCGTGAGGGTGCTGTTGTCGAAGTAACCCTTGGCCAGCCCAACGCCGCCGATGAAGAGATTGCCGACGACACCCAACGGCACGATCCGGTCGTGATCGTCGAGCACGTAGAGCTGCATGTTAGACAGCGGCTTGCCGATCGTGACCCCGTTCTTTCCTGGGTGCATCTCGATGCCAGACGCATAGACGGTGGCTTCGGTTGGCCCGTACAGGTTCCACAGCCGTCCCCCGCCTGCGAGAAGCCGGTCGACCGTATCGCGCGAGATCGCCTCGCCGGCCGTAATCATGCGAAGTCCCGGCCAGGACGCGAAGCCTGCTTCGAGCAGCATGCGCCACAAGGTCGGCGTGGCCTGCATCAGCGTGGCGCCGGCCTTCTTGGCGAGCGCGACCAGTTCGACGCCGGTTTTGACTTCGTCCGTCTCGCTCATCACCACGCGCCCGCCGGTGACCAGCGGTGCATAGAGCTCGGTGGCCGCCACGTCGAAGGTGACCGCGCTGGAGGCGATCGTTACGTCGGTCGCCTTGACGTCCAGGCGGCGCACGACGTCGCTGATCAGGTTGGTCAGCGCGCGATGACCGACTTCGACCCCTTTGGGCGTGCCGGTCGAACCGGAGGTGAAGAGTACGTAGGCCGACGCGTCGGCCGCCACCTTCGGCAAGGTCTGATTCTGGAGCCGCCCTTCGAGGTTGATCCGGTCGAGCCGCAAGGGGAAGGCGTGGGGGGCGATGGCACTGGCCCGGTCGTCGAGGCAGATGATGCCGTCGATCTGCGCGGTAATGGCGATCTGCCTCAGCCGTTCCAGCGGCTGGTCGATGTCGAGCGGAACGTAGGCATGGCCCGACTTCATGACGGCGAGCAGGGCGATCAACAGGGCGCGCGACCTGTCGACGGCGACGGCAATGCGGCCGCCGCGCGTCGACATGATGCCGAGGATCTCTTGCGCCAGGCGCGTCGATCGCTGGTCGAGCTCGGCGTAGGTCAACGAGCCTATGCGGTCGATGCAGGCGACGGCATCCGGTGTCCGGGTAACGTGCGCCGCAAACAGATCCTGGATGCAGTGTTCGGCAGGATACTCGGCGGCGCTGTCGTTGACTGCGTCGAGGACGAAACGTTCCTGCTCGGCGGATAGAAGCGGCAGGGCCGCCAGCGGAGTTGCCGGTGCGGCCACGACGCCCTCGAGCAGCCGTCGATAGTGCGCCATCCACCGCGCGATGGTGGTCTCGTCGAACAGGTCGCTGTTGTAGTCGCAATCGATGCGCAGGCCGGCGGCGGATTCGATCACATTGACGAACAGGTCGAAATTGACGGCAGCCTTGGCATTGGGGGTGACCTCGACTTCGAGGCCGCCGAAATCGAGCTTGTCGGCGATACGCTCCAGGTTGAATTGAAACTCGGTCAACGGCATCCGATTGGCGACGCGCTGCAGCGGCAGGGCGCGCACCAGCGTGCCATACGTGCAGCGCGCATGGTCAAATCCGTCGAGCAGCCGCGGGGCGGTCGCTTCCACCTGGGAGGCAAAGGGCGCGTCCCAGGCCAGAGGGGCCCGCAAGGGCAGCATCTGCACGCAATGGCCGACCAGCTCGGGCATGTCGTCGACCGACTGGCCGGCGACCGGCACGCCCATCACGATGTCGGATGCGCCGGACAGCCGGCCCAGGACGGTCTGCAGGGAAGTGAACAGGACTGAGAAGAGGGTCGTGCCGCTCGCGGCGCCCATCTTCTTCAACGCATTGCAAAGGCCGGCGTCGAAGGTGGTGGCGTAAGTCGCGCCGGCGTAGCTGCGCTGCGCCTGTCGCGGACGGTCTGTCGGCAGGTCGGGCAGCGGCGGCGGGCTGGCGAATACCTCCGTCCAGTAGCGAAGGTCGTCGGCGCGCGCCGGCTTGGTCTGGGCCTGGGTGGTCGCGTAATCGGAGAAAAGCGGTGCAGGTACCAGGTCGCTCGGCTGGCCGGCATGCGCGGCGCGATAGAGCGTCGCGAGGTCCGTCAGCAGGATATTGATCGACCAGCCATCGCAGACGATGTGGTGCGCCGTCAGGACCAGCACATGGTGGTCCTTCGCCAGCCGCACCATCGCGGCGCGGACCAGAGGGCCGTTCCAGAGGTCGAAGGCCGTGCGAGCATCTGCTTTGATGAGTGTGGCCAGTGCCGCCGCCGGGTCGGCTTCGCCGGAAAGGTCGTTCGGCGTCAGATCGAGCTGCAAGGTCGGCGCGAAGTGCATCCTCTCGCTGGAGCGGTCGACGCGGCCACGCAGCGCCTGGTGGCGGGCGACCACGCCGTTCACGGCAGTCGCGAGAGCGGCGGCGTCGAGTTCGCCCTGAAACGCGATGCTGACCGATTCGTTGAAGGCGCAGGAGGCGTCGTCGCCGACCTGCGCCGCGGCCAGGATCTCGAGCTGCGGCTCCGTCAGCGGCGCCGACTCCCCGACGACAGCCGCTGCAACGGCCGGCTGGCATGTTTCGTTCAGGATCCCGCCTTCTTCCAGCGCGTCGAGCGTTGCGTTGAATGCAGTCCGGATCGCGGCGATATCGGCGTCGGAATGGGCGGTCGTCAGGAAGCACGGATAGCCTTCCTGGACGTGAACACCGAGCTGACGCATCTGCGGCCAGAACAGCGAGGCGAGCGCGCCCTCTGCGGCAAAGCTCACATAGAACCAGCTCGAATAGGTTTCGAGGCGCGTCTTCAGCCCGCGCCGTTCGAGTTCGCCGTTGAGCTGCCCGACAAGAGCGCCCATGCGCTCGGCAAGCCGTTCCTGCAGACCGGACCCCTGTTCCTTCAGGTGCAGCAGCACGGCCTTGGTGGCGGCGAGTGCTAGCGGATGGCGCACGAAGGTGCCGGCGAAGAAGGTCGGCGCGGTCTCGGGGATCGAATCGTCGCCGTAGCGCCACATGCCGCCGTCGAGCGCGTCCATGAAGCGCGCCTTGCCGGCCAGTATCCCGATCGGCATGCCGCCGCCCACGACCTTGCCGTAGGTCGCCATGTCGGCGCGGATGCCGAACACGGCCTGCATGCCGGCGGGGTGGACACGAAAGCCGGTGACGATCTCGTCGAACACGAGTGCCGTGCCGCTCGCCTCGGTGAGCGCGCGCAGCTTCTGCAGGAAGGCCTGCGGCCTGAGGTCGGGATGCCGGCTCTGCACCGGCTCGACCATCACGGCGGCGATCTCCTCGCCGTTGGCCTCGATCCACGCGAGGCTCGCGGGATCGCCGTAAGGCAGCACGGTCATGTTGGCCGCGGACTCCGGCGGGATGCCGGGCGCGACTGGCACGGCGGCCCGGGTCGCGCCGCCGCCGGCCTTCACCAGCACCTCGTCGAACTGCCCGTGATAGTCGTTGGCGAACACCACGACCCGCTCGCGCCCCGTCACGGCGCGCGCGACGCGCATCGCGGCCATCACCGCTTCCGAGCCGGTATTGCAGAAGGTCACACGCTCGTCGCCCGTCATCTCCGCGACGAGCGACGCCACTTCGCCGGCAAGCGGGCTCTGGGGCCCGATGGGAAAGCCATCCTTGAGCTGCGCTTCGATCGCCTTCGTCACGAAATCCGGCGAATGGCCGAACAGGGTCTGGCCGTAGCCGTTCACCAGGTCGATATAGTCGTTGCCGTCGATGTCGCGGATGCGAGAGCCCTTGGCGGACGCGGCGATCACCGGATAGGTGAGTTCCTTCCACTCCTGCCGGAAGCCTGCGGCGGTCCGTGGATCGGCCAGTACGGCGCGGTCTCGCTGCGTCCTGGCCTTGGACAGCGGCGTGCGTTCGTTGGTCTTGCGCACGAGCGTTTCGACGTAGTCGCGCTGCGTGTTGGTCAGGGCGCTCGACGCTTTGGCAGCCGAAGGCCGGTAGAGCCGTACGCGCGCTTCGGCTTCGCCCTGAGGGGGCGGCGCGACGAGGCGGGGAGGAAGGGCGACAGGCTTCGGTGCAGGCGGTTGCTGCTGCCCGGCCGGCAGCGTCGCATCCAGATGTGCGGCGAGCAGCGCGGCCGACGGCATGTCCCGCAGGAGCTGCCGGAAGGTGATCCGCGTCTTGAATTTCTTCTCGACCGCGCGCGCGACTTGGCCCAGCAGCAGGGAATCGAAGCCGAGTTCGACGAACCGCTCGTTCGGATCGATGCCGGAGACACCGGAGAGGTGCTCGAGAATGCCGACAATCTCGCTTTGTAGGGCATCGGCGCGTGCGCCCGGAAGGGTGTCGGCCACGGGAGTGAGGGGCGCCGCGGGAGAAGGCGCGGAAACTGCTTTCGCGACGGGCGGCGCGGAGGCGGCGACCGGGCGGGCCGTGCGTTCGATCCAGTGGCGCGAGCGCTGGAAGCGGTAGGTCGGCAGGGAGATGCGTCGACCCTGCGGCGCCCCCACGGCCTGCCAATCGAGCGTGAAACCCGCGCTCCAAAGGGCTGCCAGAGCGCCGTCGAGATCTTCGTTCTCAGGATCGGGAAGGCTCGCCACGACGCCGCGCAGCTTGCGGCGGTCGACGATCTGCGCCGCCAGCGCCGAGAGATTGCGGCCTGGGCCGACTTCGAGCAGGAAGGGCTCGCTTTCGGCCGCCACCGTTGCCAGTGCTTCGGCAAAGCGCACGGGTTCGCGGCCGTGACGCGCCCAATATTTCGGGTCGCACGCTTGTGCGGCATCGATCCACTTGCCGGTGACGCTCGACACGAAGGCGCGCTGGGGCGCCAGCAGCGTCGTGTCCGCAGCCGCGCGCTCGATGTCTCCGAGGACAGGGTCGAGAACGCGAGAATGGAAGGCGTGCGAGACGGCGAGCGCCCGGGTCATCACGCCCTGCGCGTCGAGCCGCGCGCTGAGAGCGTCGATATCCGGCTGCGGACCCGAAACGACACAGAGCGACGGTGTGTTGATCGCGGCGATGTCGAGCGCGTCGCCCAGCTCGGCCTTCAACGCGGCCTCGGGCAAACGCACTGCCAGCATGGCGCCGGGCGGCATGGCCTGCATGATGCGCGCGCGCGTGGCGACCAGCCGGCAGCCTTCGTCGAACGAGAACACACCGCCGAGGCACGCGGCGACGAATTCGCCGACACTGTGCCCCACCATGGCATCAGGCTCGAAGCCCCAGGACATGTAGAGCCGCGCCAGCGCATATTCGAAGATGAAGAGGGCAGGCTGCGCGAACAGCGTGGCGTCGCCGTTTGCCGCCTTCGGATCGAGGAGCTGGGCTTTCAGTTCCGGTCCGACGATCGGCGAGGCGATGGCGATGCCTTGCTCCACCAGCTCGCGGAACAGTGCGTGATCGCGATGAAGATCGCGCGCCATGCCGGCGGTTTGCGCACCCTGGCCCGGGAACATGAAGATCAGCGGTGCGCGGCCTGCCGCCATCATCGCGGGCGGTGGCGTCCGCAACGCCTTGATGGCGTCCTCGCGCGAACCGGCGGCGACGGCGATGCGGCGGTCGAAGGCACGCCGGCCGGCTTGCAGGGTGTGGGCGACGTCCTCGAGGGCGATTTCGGGAGTGGCCGTCAGATGATCGGCGAGGGCGGTCGCGGCCTCGGCGAGGGCTGCGTCGTTTCGTGCGGAAAGCGGCAGCAGATGGCGGCGATGCCGGGGGCCGACATGGCGCTCGGCGGGCAGGAGCGGTGCTTCTTCCAGAACGACGTGTACGTTGGTGCCACCGACTCCGAACGCGCTGACGCCGGCCCGCCGCGGCGCGCTGTCCGGCGCCCAGCCCGTCAGCGACGTCGGGAAATAGAAGGGGCTGCCGACCAGATCGATGTGCCGGTTCGGCTGCGTGAAGTTGGTCAGCGGCGGGATCTCGCGGTGGTGCAGCGCCATCACCGCCTTGATCAGGCCCGTCACGCCGGCCGCGGCGTCGAGATGGCCAATGTTGGCCTTGACCGAACCCAGGGCGCAGGAAGGCTTGTCGACCCCGTGCACGCCGAAGCCGCGCACCAGCCCGTCGAACTCGATCGGGTCGCCCAGCGGCGTTGCCGTCCCATGGCATTCGACATAGCCAATCGTGCCCGGTTCGACGCCGGCTGTCGCGATGGCCGAGGCGATGACCTCGGACTGGCCGCGAACGCTCGGTGCAGTGAAGCCGACCTTGTCGCTGCCGTCGTTGTTGACAGCGCTACCACGGATCACGGCGTAAATATGATCGCCGTCCTCGATCGCGTCGGCCAAGCGCTTCAGCAACACGATGGCGGCGCCGTCGCCGAAGATCGTGCCGGCGGCATTGACGTCGAACGGCCGGCAGACGCCGTCCGGCGAGACCATGCCGCCCTCCTGGTGCATGTAGCCGCGCTTCTGCGGGAAGGTGATCGAGACGCCGCCGGCCAGCGCCATGTCCGACTGGTAAAGCAGCAGGCTCTGGCAGGCCTGCGCGATCGCAAGCAGCGAGGTCGAGCAGGCGCTCTGCACGGTCATCGCCGGCTCGCGCAGGTTCAGCTTGTAAGCGATGCGTGTTGCCAGCGTATCCGAAAGCGCGCCGAGCAGCGCGTCGTAGGAGCCGACCTGATAGTCGCTGGCGAAGTCGTCGGCAGTCAGCCGCTCGGCCAGAACGTTGGTCAGCAGGTAGGTGTTCATGCTCGATCCGGCGAATACGCCGATCGAACCGGGATATGTCGCCGGGTCGTAGCCGGCGTCTTCGAGGGCCGTCCAAGCGCATTCCAGCATCAGCCGGTGCTGGGGGTCGGTGAGCGCAGCCTCGCGTGGCAGCATGCCGAAGAACTCGGCATCGAACTTGTCGGCGTCCTTCAGGATAGGACGCGCGCGCACGAAGTTTGGATTGTGACGGATGTCGGCGCTGAACGAATCTTCCAGCTCGGCATCGGAGAAACGCGCAACCGAGGTTACGCCTGCGCGTATGTTGCGCCAGAACTGGGCGACGTCGTTGGCGCCGGGAAACCGGCCCGCCAGTCCAATGACGGCAACGGCATTTTCCGGGATGTTCATCGCACCAGCCGGGTGCGTTGCATCCTCCTGAGTGCGGCTGCCTGCTGCTGGCTGCGAAGCTGCACGGCGCCCTGGAGCGAAGCCCCGCGACCGTCGATGGCCCGTGCCAGTTCGCGGATAGTGGAATGACGGAAAAGCGCGACCACGCCGGTGCCCGGCCAGGTGCGTGCGATCGCGGCGTGCGCCTCGAGCAGCGTGAGCGAAGTCGCTCCGAGGTCGAAGAAGTTGGCGTCCAATCCAATCTCCCTCACGCCCAGCACACGCGAGAAAATGCTGGCCAGTGCGCGCTGGGTTTCGTCACCCCCGAACAGCGCCGTCGTTTCGGGAAGCGGACGCGGTGCAGGCAGCCGATCATAGTCGATCTTGCCGCTGGCTTTCAGCGGAAACTCATCCAGAACGACGATACGCGACGGCTGCATGTGCGGCGGGAGAGCATGCTGGAGGCTCATGCGCGCCTCCGAGGCGAGCATTGCGCGGTTGTCCGACTCCGCTGCCGGCTTGATGTAAGCCGTCAGAACGGGTCCGCCGGCGCCAGGCCTGGTTGCCATCACCACGGCGTCGGCGACCCCATTGCAGCGGCGAAGGGTCTCTTCGATTTCGCCCGGCTCGATGCGCTTGCCGTCGATCTTCACCTGGCGGTCCCGGCGGCCCAGGAAATCGAGCGCTCCGTCGGCCCGCCAGCGCGCGAGATCGCCGGTGCGATAGAGCATCGCCCCGGGCTGCAGGGGGTCAGCCGTGAAGGCATCCGAGGCCTGATGCGCGCCGTCGAGATAACCCGACGCGAGACCGAGGCCGCCGGCATAGAGCATGCCGATCTCGCCATCCGGTACGGGCCGCATCTCGTCGTCGAGCAGGCGCACATAGGTGCCGTTAATGGGGGTGCCGATAGGGACCGGCCCTCCGCCCCAGCCTCCGGCCGGAACGCGGTAACAGCAGGTAAACGTCGTGTTCTCGGTCGGCCCGTAGCCATTGATGATCTGGCAGTCGGGAAGGGCCGCCTGCGCCCGCAGCACGCAGGACGGCGAGAGGGTGTCGCCGCCGGCCAGAATCTGGCGCAGGCCGCGCAGAGAATCGAGCTGATGCTCGACGAGCAGATGGAACAGGCCGGCCGTGAACCAGGCCGTGGTAACGCGATGCCGGCGGATCGTGTCGGCGAGCCGCTGCAACGAGATTCGATCCTCGTCGACGATGACGCCCAGGGAGCCATGCAGGAGCGTGCCCCAGATCTCGAAAGTGCTGGCGTCGAAAAACAGAGGGGCTGCATGTAGAAGGACTTCGTCGGCCGCAAAGCGCGCGTAGGTCTGGTCGGTGACCAACCGGACTACGGCACGATGGGGAATCCGCACGCCTTTGGGCCGGCCTGTCGACCCGGATGTGTACATTACATAGGCAATGTCGTCGGGGCGGCAGGCAGGCTCCAGGGCGGAATCGTCCTCGACTTCGCTGCCCGAGAGCGCCTCCTCGAGGTCGAGCGTCGGGAGGGGGAGGTCGTTCGGGGTGCCGGCGGCGGCGAGGACAATCCTGGCCCCGCAGTCCCGCAACAGCCAGGCCTGATAGTCTGCCGGTGCAGCCGGGTCGAGCGGCGCATAGGCAGCGCCTAGCTTCAGGGTGGCCAATATGGCGATCAGCGAGTCGATGGAACGACCGGCGTGCAGGGCAACCAGATCGCCCGCAATAACGCCTTGGGCTCGCAGATGGCGCGCAAGACGGTTCGACCGCCGATCGAGTTCGGCATATGTCAGGGCCTCGGCCCGTTGCAGGATGGCGACCGACGCCGCCGCAGCCTTGACGGTTGCGGCAAAGCGGTCGGTGATCGTGCTACCCGTAGTCCCAAAGTCGAAGGTATCTTCGTCGCAACGCTCGACAGACAGCGCTACGCCGGGTGACAACCCAGCCATCTGTACCCTTCCCACACTTTAAGGCCGCGGTTGCCGCATCGGTTCCCCAACCGATGCGAACGGCCATCCCAGGAGTGGCATATACTAACAATACGTGTGTCGTCAATTACTTCATTTCAAATGCGATAAAGGCAGAAATGCCTTATTCTCATGATGATTAACGCTCGATTGTCTGCCGCACGATATTAGCGCTATTGGCGCATATTTATTGACCCGGCAACTCAGGGAAATTCGCGCGTCAGTCCGGCGTTACGCCGAAACGGCGCTGCCAGAAATCGCGGCTGCGGCGCTCTCCGACGTCGCAGCCGAGCTCGTATTCCGGCTGCACGAAGCGGGTGTAGTCTTCGTCGTTACGCGGCGGCCGGCGGCTGCTTTGGGCAAGCTGCACACCGTGGCGTTCGATGCCCAGATCCCCAATGTCGAAGTCGTTCAGCGGGCCGATATCGGCAACCTCCTGGAGGAGCTTCTTGCGGATGGCCCGGGGGAAATCCTCGAAGCTCCGCGCGACTTCCACGAAGGAGCGGGGCCCGCCCGTGACGCAATGGAGGTAGTACTTGTCGAGATCGTCCTCGGCCGGAAATCCGAACGGATTGGGCCGGCCGTTCATGATCGGCAGTCCGTTGATGACGATCCGCTCCTTCAGGGCGTCGTGGCGCAAGTCGGTGACGAGGCCCCCGTCGTTGTTCGAGCCATCGCCCGAGATATCGAGCACCTTGCGTTCCGGCGCGTAGGGAAGGCGGCCATACATCGGAACGGCATAGCGTATGGCGCCGCTGATCGACGTGCGGCGGGCAATCGAGATGGGCGCGTCGCTGAGACGGCGGGCGAAAGCGTCGATGGCGGCTTCGGAGTCGAGCAGCGTCCAGTCGATCAGGAGCTTCTGCACCCAGGCGTCGGACCATTCGAAATAGGCGACGGCGATACGACCGTGATTGCCGCCCAGGATGGCCTTGACGATGACCGGATCGCGAAACGCCTCGACATAGCCCTGGCGCTGCAGCCGGGCCTCGTCGGGGTCGATGCTGCCCGAAATGTCGATCGCCAGAACCAGCGCCAGATCGACTTCCTTCTTGTCCTGCGCCGCCGCGGGGATGGCAGCCAGCAGAAGGGCAAGCAAACCGAGAAGCCGATACATGGCGATCTCCGCGTTGGTCTACGCAGGGCGAGGCAAAAGCATACCGCCCGTCGGAAGCATCTGTCAGCCATGCACTGGACGGCAATGGTGGGGGATCGCTAGCCTTCGAGAAAGACGGAATGGAGAAACGCCAATGGATCTAGCTCTGAGTGCAGAGGACCAGTCCTTTCGCGATGAGGTGCGAGGCTTTCTCGACGAGCATCTGACCGAGGACCTGCGCGAGGCCGGCCGCAAGACGGGCGGGGTCTTTGCCGATTTCGAAGCGGGGCGACGCTGGCACAGGGTCCTTGCCAAGAAGGGCTGGTCGGCCGCCAGCTGGCCCAAGGAATACGGTGGCACCGGCTGGAATGCTACCCAGCGCTACATCTTCTCCCGAGAGTGCACAGCGGCTGACGCGCCGCGAATCTTCTCGATGGGGCTGCGCATGGTCGGCCCCGTCATCATGAAGTTCGGCACGCCGGAGCAGAAGGCCAAGTACCTGCCGCGCATCGTGGCGGGCGATATCGTCTTCTGCCAGGGCTATTCCGAGCCGGGGTCGGGCTCCGACCTCGCGAGCCTCAAGACCCGCGCCGTGCAGGACGGCGACGACTACGTGATCAACGGCACCAAGATCTGGACGACCGGCGCCCATGTCGCCGATCACATGTTCTGTCTCGTGCGCACCTCGACCGAAGGCAAGCCGCAGGATGGCATTTCCTTCGTCCTGATTGACTCGATGAAGACCCCGGGGCTTTCCGTGGCGCCGATCCTGACCCTGGCGGGCGACCACGAGGTCAACCAGGTCTTCTTCGACAATGTCCGCACCCCCGTCGCCAACCGCATCGGCCCGGAAAATGCCGGCTGGACAGTGGCCAAGTACCTGCTCGAATTCGAGCGCGGCGGGGAGGCGTATACGCCCAACCTCTACGCCCGCATCGAGGATGTGCGGCGCATCGCCAAGGAAGAGGCGGCCGACGGTTCGGGGCGGCTGATCGAGGAGCGCGGCTTCGCCGAGCGCCTGGCCGAAACCGAAATGGAGATCCAGGCGCTGGAGATGATCGAGATGCAGGTCCTCTCGGATCTCAGCAAGGGCCGCAATCCCGGCGCGATCTCCTCCGCCATGAAGATCAGGGGCAGCGAGACCCTGCAGCGGCTGGATCACCTCGGTGTCGAGGCGCTGGCCTGGTACGCCGCCCCCTTCGAGCCGGAGGCCCGCCTGCTCGGGCACAACGAGCCGACGGTGACGCCGGAGGCGGGGCTGACGGCCATGCCGCTCTATCTCAACAACCGCGCGTCGACGATCTACGCGGGCTCCAACGAGATCCAGCGCAACATCATCGCCAAGGCGGTGCTCGGCCTATGAGCAACGCCGTCTACACGCTGCACGGCTTCGACCCGTCGCCCTATTCGGTGAAGATGCGGGCACTGATGCGTTACCGCCGCCTGCCGTTCGTGTGGGATGCGGTTGGTTCGCCGCGCGACGTCGCGGTCGCCGCGGGCCTGCCGCCGGTAATCCCGGTGCTGCGCTTTCCCGACGGGCGCTTGATGAACGACTCGACGCCGCTCGCCTATGCCCTGGAGCGCGAGCATCCCGGCGCCCGCTCGGTCGTTCCCGACGATCCCGGGCTCGCCTTCATCAGCGACTTGCTCGAGGATTTCGGCGACGAGTGGCTCACCAAGATCATGTTCCACTACCGCTGGTACTACGCCGCGGACCGGGCTTTCGCCCAGACCTGGGTGGTGAGTTCGCGCGATCCGGTGATGGCGCCGGACGTGCGGCAGGCGACGATGACGGCGTTCAACGACCGCCAGGTCGGGCGGATGGCGCTGGTCGGCTGCACCGAGCAGAACCGGCCCGTCATCGAGGAAAGCTACCGCTTCGTCCTCGACACGCTCGACAACCATGTCCGTACCCTGCCGTTCCTGCTGGGCTCGCGCCCATCGCTCGGCGACTTCGGCATCTATGGCCAGCTCCAGATCCTCTCGGTCGACCCGACACCGGCCGCCGAGATGCGCGACCGGGCCGCCGACGTGTTCTGCTGGCTGATGCGGCTCGACGACGCCTCCGGCATCGAGGGGGCGTGGATCGATGCCGCTGCGCCGTTGCCTCACGGCGTGATGAGCCTGTTGCGCCACGCGGCGGCGACATACCTGCCGTTTCTCGCAGCCAATGCGCAGGCCCTTCAGGAGGGGCGGGAGTCGTTGGAAGTCGAGCTGCTCGGGCAGCCTTATGCCCAAGCGCCATTCCGCTACCAGGGCAAATGCTATGACGCCATACGCAAGAAATTCGCCGCCTTGCCGGAGGCCGCGCGTCGCCGGCTGGAGCCGGTACTCGAGGAGACAGGTTGCCGGCAGTACTTGTAAGCAACGAATTCACACCACATCTGTAGGGACATGACCGACCCGTATTCCGTCCTGGGCGTGCCGAGGACCGCCTCGGAGGACGATATCCGCAAGGCGTTTCGCCAGCTCGCCAAGAAGCATCATCCCGACCTCAATCCCGGCGACAAGGCAGCCGAGGCCAAGTTCAAGGAGATCAGCCAGGCCAACGACCTGCTGTCCGATCCCGAAAAACGCCGTCGCTTCGATGCCGGCGAAATCGATGCCACGGGGCAGGAGGTGCCGCCGCGCGGCTTCTATCGCGATCAGGCGGGGGGCTTCGGCGGCAAGTACGAGCGCGCCGGCGCCCACGAGTCCTTCGTCGACATGGGCGGTATCTTCTCTGAGATGTTCGGCGAGCGTCGCGGTTTCGGAGCAGGCGGACACGGTGCCGATGGCTTCGACATGAGCGGCATGCCGGTGACCTACAGCCTGCGGGTGCCGTTTCTCGTCGCCGCACGGGGCGGCAAGCAGCGGGTCGACCTGCCCGACGGCAAGACGCTCGACATCGACATTCCCGAGGGCATGACCGACGGCCAGACCTTGCGTCTGAAAGGGCAGGGGATGCCCGGCAGTCAGGGCCGGCCCGCCGGCGACGCCTATGTCGAGATTCGTGTCGAGCCGCATGCCTTCTTCCAGACGCGTGACAACGATATCCATGTCGATCTGCCGGTGACGCTCACGGAAGCCACGCTGGGTGGTAAAGTGAAGGTGCCGACCGTAGGCGGTCCGGTGATGCTGAACGTGCCGGCGGGCTCCAACACCGGCACGTCGCTGCGTCTCAAGGGCCGCGGTCTGCTCGATCGCCGATCCGGCCAGCGCGGTGACCAGTATGTGAAGCTCAAGGTCGTGTTGCCTGAACAGCCGGACGAGAAGCTGAAGGAGTTCCTCGGGAGCTGGGAGGCGGGCAAAGCCTACGATCCGCGAAAGGAGATGGAGCAGTTCACATGACGACCCTCGACGAACTGCTGCGCCAGCACCATCGGCTCACGACCGTCCATGTCGAGCGCTGGGTAGCGCGCGGCCTGCTGCGCCCAACCGGCAGCGTGGAGGCCTGGAGCTTCGAGCAGATCGATGTGGCGCGCGCGCGTCTGTTGGCCGAACTCGTCGACGAGATGGGCTTCGACGACGAGTCCGTGGACACCGTCGTCGACCTGGTCGATCAGGTGAACACGCTGCGCCGCCAACTCGACCTGCTGGGCCATGCGATCGCCGAGCAGCCGGCGGCGACACGCGAGGCCATCGCACAGGCGCTGGTGCGGCTGACGGCGAGGGCATGAAACCTGCGGATCTTCAGAAGCGCCTCGATTTCATTCGGGAAGCCGAACGGCTGAAGGACGTCCTGCGGAATTCGTACACCTCGAAGGCGCGGCGCGAGAACACCGCCGAGCATACGTGGCGCCTCTGCCTCTTGGCGATGGTGTTTCAGGACGAGCTTGGCGATCTCGATTTTCTGAAGCTGCTCAAGATCTGCATCCTGCATGACCTCGGCGAAGCGATAAACGGCGACATTCCGGCGACCGCGCAGGCTGGGCAGACGGGCAAGGCCAGCCGCGAGCGCGCCGATCTCCTGCAGTTGATGTCGCCTTTGCCGCCCGAGACTAGCGCCGAATTCCTGGCCCTATGGGACGAGTACGAGAATGCATCGTCGCCGGAAGGGCGGGCCGTAAAGGCCTTGGACAAGATCGAAACCCTCATCCAGCACAATCAGGGGCGCAACGCCCCCGACTTCGACTACGCGTTCAACCTCGCTTACGGCCGAAAATACACCGACAGTCGCGACCTGTTCAGGCAGATACGCGCTGCCGTCGATGAAGAGACCAGGAAGAAGATGGTGCCCAAAGCCTAGGCTGGCTCACTCCGGCTGGACGCCGGCGCGCTTCACGGCGTCGCCCCAGGCGGCGCAGCCCGTCTTCATGATCTCGGTCATCTCCGCCGGAGTGGTGCCGGTGGCGATCAAGCCCATGTCGAGAAGCTTCTCCTTGCCTTCCGGCGTCTGCACTACCTTGCGAAGTTCGGCGCTCACCCTCTCGACGATTTCCTTGGGCGTGCCGGCCGGCGCCATGATGCCGTTCCAGCCGACCAGATTCATCTTGTAGCCGAGTTCTTCGAACGTGGGCACGTTCGGCAGGCGCGGCCAGCGCGTCGTGGAGGTGACGGCAAGCGGTGTCAGCTTGCCGCCGGAAATCGCCGGACCGCTGGCGGCGAGGTCCTGGATGGTCACCGGGATGTGGCCCGCCACCGTGTCCTGGATGGCGGGACCGGCGCCCTTGTAGGGCACGTGCGTCATGTCGAGCTTCTCGGCCTGGTTCAGCATCTCGCCCCAGATGTGCGAGGAGGAACCCGTGCCGAACGACGCATAGTTCACCTTGCCCTTGTTCTGGTTGGCCCAGGCGACGAACTCCTTCACCGACTTCAGTCCCAGCGATGGCGTGGTCACCATCGCAAGCGGCGCCAGGCCGTGCTGCGTCACCGGCACGAAGTCCTTGAAGCCGTCATAGGGCAGCTTCTTGTAGACGTACGGGTTGATGCACATCATCGACGAGTTCACGTAGACGAAGGTGTAGCCGTCGGGTGGTGCATTCTTGACGATCTCGGCGCCGACCATGCCTTGTGCGCCAGCCTTGTTCTCCACGATTACCTGCTGGCCGAGCGCCGCCGTGAGTTTCTCGGCGAAATAGCGCGAGACGACATCGGTCTGGCCGCCGGGGGGATAGGGCGCCACGAGCTTGATCGGCTTGTTGGGCCAGGCCTGCGCGAACGCCTCGGTCGACATCAATAGCAAAGCGGCGGCCAGGGTGGCCTTGATCGTCTTGTTCATGCTTCCTCCGTCTTGCCGGCATGCTAGCCGAGGCGGATCGAAGCGGCCAATCGCGGCAGCTATTTTCACCCCGCCAGGCGGACGGGGATGCGCAGGTAGCTGACGCCATTCGGATCCGCCGGCGGCAGGTGGCCGGCACGGATGTTCACCTGCACCGACGGCAGCAACAGGACCGGCGCCGAGAGGCCCGCGTCGCGCTTGCGGCGCAGGGCGACGAACGCTGCCTCGTCGACGCCGTCATGGACGTGGACGTTGCGGGCGCGCTGCTCGGCGACAGTCGTCTCCCAGGCGAAGCGGTCGCGGCCGGGCGCCTTGTAGTCGTGGCACATAAAGAGGCGCGTCTCGGGCGGGAGCGACAGCAGGCGGCGAATCGAGCGGTAGAGCGTGGCCGCATCGCCGCCAGGGAAGTCGGCGCGGGCGGTGCCGTAGTCGGGCATGAAAATCGTATCGCCCACGAACACGGCATCGCCGACGCGATAGGCGACATCCGCCGGCGTGTGCCCCGGCAGGTGCATGACCTCGATCTCCAGGTTGCCCAGCGGCAGCCTTTCGCCGTCGCCGAGCAGGCGGTCGAACTCGCGACCGTCCCCGCTCACGTCGAGCGCATTGAACACCGGCTTGAAGATCTTCTGGACGTCGCGGATGTGCTCGCCAACCGCGACGGTCGCGCCGGTCCTGGCCTTGAGATGGGGCGCAGCGCTGAGGTGATCGGCATGGGCGTGCGTCTCGAGAATCCAATCGACCTGCACGCCGCGCTCGGCGGCCTTTGCCAGCACGCGATCGGCCGAGGTGGTGGAGGCTCTGCCGGACTTATGGTCGTAGTCGAGCACCGGATCTATGACCGCAGCGCGCAGGGTGGCGGGATCGCTCACGAGATAGGTGATGGTGAACGTCGGCTCGTCGAAGAAGGCGTCGATGGTGGGATTGTTGGGCATGATTTCCTCGATCTGGTGACTTGACATATATATTAGCGATAACTAATTTAGCAACACCTAATATGAAGAACGTATCTACCCGTATCGATCCCCGCGCCCTGGAGGCCAAAGCCGGCCAGGTCGCCGAACTGCTGGGCGCGCTCGCCAACGACCGCCGCCTGCTCATCCTGTGCAAGCTCGTGGAGGTCGGAGAGGCCACGGTCGGTTCGCTGGCCGCGGATATCGGCCTGTCGCAGTCCGCGCTGTCGCAGCATCTCGCCCGCATGCGCGACGAGGGCATCGTCACCTTCCGCCGGGAGGCGCAGACGCTCTGGTACCGCATCGGCGACCGCCGGATCGAAACCCTGCTGGCGACCCTGCACCGTCTCTACTGCGCGGACTGATCCGCGAACTCTCGAAGAAAGGAAAGACCATGTCTCTTCAAGTCATTGATGCAACCCGAGCCAAGCGGCTGATCGACGAAGGCGCGATCCTCGTCGACATTCGTGAAGCCGACGAGCATGCGCGCGAGCATGTGCCCGGCGCACGCCATCAGGCGATGTCCAAGTTGGCGAAGGTCGATACGGGCGGCGCCAAGACCGTCATCTTCCATTGCAAGTCCGGTGCGCGCACGGCGGCCAATGCGCCGCGTCTCGCTGCGGCTGCAGGCTGCGAGGCCTACCTTCTCGAAGGCGGCATTGACGCCTGGAAGAAGGCGGGCCTGCCGGTCCTGACCGACAGACGCCAGCCCCTCGAAATGATGCGCCAGGTCCAGATTGTCGCCGGCAGCTTGGTGTTGCTGGGCGTCGCGCTGAGCATATGGGTTGCGCCGGCCTTCCTGGGACTGTCGGCCTTCGTCGGCGCCGGGTTGGTGTTTGCCGGTGTAAGCGGCTGGTGCGGCATGGCGAAGCTGCTGGCCCTGATGCCCTGGAACCGCGCGGCGAGGGCGGCGCTGGCCTGATGCTGTCGTCTGCCCTTGCCCTCGCCTCCGGCAGCGCGATCGGCCTCACTCTGGGCTTGATCGGTGGCGGCGGCTCGATCCTGGCGGTGCCGCTGCTGGTCTATGCGGTCGGCGTGCCGTCCGCCCACGTGGCGATCGGCACCGCCGCGTTCGCCGTGGCCGTCAACGCCGCTGCCAGCCTCGGCATCCATGCCCGACGCACGGCGATCCGCTGGCCCTGCGCGCTGGTCTTCAGCGCCGCGGGCGTGGGCGGCGCCTTTGCCGGCGCGGCGCTCGGCAAGGCCGTAGACGGCGAGAAGCTGCTGGCGTTGTTCGGCCTCGTCATGATCGTGGTCGGCGCGTTGATGCTGCGGCCCAGGCCCAAGGGCGGCTCGCAATCGGCGTGGCTGACGCGCGCCAACGCCGCCCGCCTGCTGCCGCGGCTGATCGGGCTTGGCGCGGCGGTCGGCATGCTCTCGGGATTCTTCGGGATCGGCGGCGGCTTCCTGATCGTGCCGGGGCTGATCCTGGCGACCGACATGGACCTGCAGGATGCCACCAGCTCCTCGCTGGTCGCCGTCACGGCCTTTGGCATCGCCTCGGCATCGAGCTATGCCTGGTCGGGGCTCGTCGACTGGCAGGTGGCGGGGCTGCTCGTGGCAGGCGGCATCCTGGGTGCCTTCGCCGGCACCAAGGCGAACACTCTTCTGGCCCGTCGAAAAGGCGCCCTGACGCAGGTGTTTGCCTGGTTCGTGATCGTGGCCGGGCTCTATGTCGGTGGTAAGGGCCTGCTGGCGGTGGTCTAGCGCCGCTCTGCCAGCGCCGACTGCGGCCTTACCGTTGCAGCGCCTTCCAGATCTTGTGCGGCGTCAGCGGCATATCGAGATGGCGAATGCCGAGGGGGCGCAGGGCGTCGAGCACGGCATTCGCCACCACCGCGGGAGCACCGTTCGTCGGCAACTCGCCCACGCCTTTGAGACCCATGAAGTTGTTGGGCGAGGCGGTGGCGATTGTCTCGACTCCGAACATCGGTACGTCTTCGGCGCGCGGCAGCGCATAGTCCATCAGCGTGCCGGTCAGCAGCTGGCCGGTTTCCTCGTCGTAAATCGCCTCTTCCATCAGGGCGTTGCCCAGCCCGTGCACGATGCCGCCATGGATCTGGCCGGCGAGCAGGCGGGGATTCACCACCGTGCCGCAATCGGCGACGGCGAGCAGGCGGTCGATACGCGTCGCGCCGGTCTCGGGGTCGACTTCGACTTCGCAGACCATGACGCCGGTGGGAAACGATTCGATCTTGTCGGCGAACAGCGCATCGCCGTCGAACGGCTTCCAAGCCGCCAGCTCGAAGAGGCCGATGCGCCGGTCCGTTCCTACGATCTCGAAGGCGCCGTCGCGATAGGCGATGTCGGCAACCGCCGTCTCCAGCCGCTCGGCGGCGAGGTCGCGGCCGCGCTGGATCACGACGTCGGCGGCACGCCGCACAGTCGTGCCGCTGATAATGGTGGACGAGGAGCCGCCCGTGCCGCCGCCGCGGGGGATCGAGCGGGTGTCGCCCTGGCGGATTTCGACGCGTTCGACGGGCACGCCGAGAGCGCCGGCGAGGATCTGCGCGAACACGGTCTCGTGGCCCTGGCCCTGACTCTGCGTACCGACGCGAGCGATCAGGCGATCAGGTTCGACCTGGACCACGACATGCTCGTCGGCAATGCCGCCGGTGCCATGCAGGTGACAGGAGAAGCCGAGGCCGCGCCGCTTGCCGGCCGCCTCGCTTGCCGCGCGCCGCGCCGCGAAGCTCGGCTCGTCCGCCGCCGAGAGCGCCGTATCGAACAGGCGCAGGCAATCGGCTGCGTCGTAAGTGTAGCCGCTGGCCGCCGCATAGGGCATTTCGTCGTGCCGCAGCAGGTTGAGACGACGCAGCGCCGCCGGCGTGCGGCCGGTCTCGTGCGCAGCCAGGTCGACGAGACGTTCCAGCAGGAACAACGCCTCGGGCTTGCCGGCGCCACGGATGGCGTCGACCGGCACGGTGTTGGTGAAGGCGCAATCGAAGTCGATGCGGATTGCAGGAATGCGGTAGAGGCCGGAAATGACCTTGGCGAGGCCCGTGGTCGGAATGCTCGGCGCGAACATCGAGACATAGGCGCCGTAGTTGGCCTGGGCCTTCACGCGCAGGCCGAGGAATCGACCCTCCTTGTCGAGGGCAAGTTCGGCCGTCGCCACGAGATCGCGAGCGTGGCTGTCTGCCAGCGCGAGTTCGCCGCGCTCGCAGGTCCAGCGCAGGCCGCGGCGCAACTTGCGTGTTGCCCAGGCGATCAAAGTCGACTCGGCGTAGATCGGATATTTCGGACCGAAACCGCCGCCGACGTCTTCCGTTATCAGTCGGAGCTTGTCCTTGGCGACGTTGAGCACGCGTTCGCACATCAGCCGGTGCGGGATCTGCACACCCTGCGAGGAGAAAGTGACCGTGACGAGATCATCCGCAGCATCGTAGGACGACCAGGCGGCACGCGTTTCCATGTAGTGGACGATCTGGCGTGGCGAGCGGATGGACAGCGTCGAGACATGAGCGGCCCGTGTGAAGGCGGCATCGGTCGCCGCGGCGTCGCCCTTGCCCCAACGGCACATCAGATTTCCCGGCACGTCGTCGTGCACCAGGGCCGCTCCGTCGGCGAGCGCCTGCGCGGCCGTCACGACGGCAGGCAGCTCCTCATAGTCGATGGCGAGCGCCTCGGCGGCATCGCGGGCTTGATCGATCGTGGAGGCGGCGATCATGGCCACGATGTCGCCGACATGGCGTACCTTGCCGACCGGCATGGGCAGATGCGTCGGCTCGCGGTGGCGGTTGCCGGCCCCGTCCTTGATCTCGCTGATGGCCGGCAGATGGCCGACGCCGTCGGCAACGAGATCGTCGGCCGTATAGATCGCCACGACACCGGGCGAGGAGAGGGCCGCTGTCTTGTCGATCCCGGCAATGCGGGCATGGGCGTGCGGCGAGCGCACGAACAACACCGCCAGCGCGTCGGCAGGCGCCGTATTGTCGGCATAGCGCCCGCGGCCGGTCAGGAATCGTTGATCCTCGCGACGGGCAATCGGCTGGCCGAGAAGGGAAGGGGCATTCATGCGCAAAGCTCCATGACGTCGCGCGTGGGATCGAGATGGTTAGGCGCCCAGCCGAGTTCCTTCCGGGCCTTGGCGCCGCTCAGGCGTTGATTGCAGGCGTAGCCGCGCGCCCACTCGCCCAGCTCTTGGGCTACAGCATCTTCCGACATGATGTCCAAAACGGGAGCGGCAACGCCCAGGCGGCGCGCGACCGCGCGGACGATATCGCCGACAGGGACACCTTCTACTGCGACACCCAGATAGGTCACTCCCGGCGGCGCGCGTTCAAGCGCGAAGGCGTAGAGCTCGGCAAGATCGTCGCAATGCACAAGCGGCCAACGCACCGCCTCTCCCCCGACGATGCGGATCGAGCGGCGCTCGCGGATATCCTGCTCGAAGCGTCGAAACACGCCACCATCACCGCCATAGACCATCGCCGGATGGATGACGATGCCGTCGACGTCTTCGCTGTCGAGAACGCGCTGCAAGTGCGGGACCATCCAGGCAAAGGCGGGAAGCGGCGACAGGGCGCTGTCCTCGGTCGCCACGTTGTCGCCGGTCGATCCGAACAGCCAACATCCGCCCGTGTAGATGAAGCGCACTTTTCGAGGGCTGGCAGCGAGCCGCGGCAGCAGGCCGTCGAGCAGGCGTCGCTCCGTCTCGCCCATCGCACTGTCGAAGTCGCAGGCCATCTGGATCACGCCATCGACGTCCGGCAGGTCCGGCAACCAACGCTCGGGCGTACCGATGTCGCCCCGGATGACGGCGGCGCCAAGCCGGGCGATCTTCGCGGCGGAGGCCTCGGATCGCGCCAGCGCCACGACCTCGTGCCCGCGGGCAATGAGGGCGTGGAGCACGGCGCGGCCGATCGTTCCCGTTGCTCCGAGAAGAAAGACGCGCACTAAGCGGCCAGAGCGTCGCCGATCACCTTGAGGGCGGCGTCGATGTCGGCGCGATTGACGTCGAGGTGGGTGACGGCACGGATGCGGGTAGCGGTGTTGGCGCCGATCCCGACGCCGCGCTCCTTGCAGGCGTCGACCAGCTTCGCCGCCGTCCAGCCGGGCTTGGTTACCTCGAAGAAGACGAGGTTGGTCTCCATGCGTGGCACGTCGATTTCGAGGCCCTTGATGTTGGCGATGCCTTCGGAGAGGTAGCGCGCGTTGTCGTGGTCCTCGGCGAGGCGATCCCAGTTGTGATCGAGTGCATAGAGCGCCGCCGCCGCGATCACGCCGGACTGGCGCATCGAGCCGCCCATCATCTGCTTGTGACGCCACGACTCCTTGATGAAGTCCTTGGAGCCGGCGAGGGTGGCGCCCACCGGCGCACCCAGGCCCTTGGTGTAGTCGAGCCAGAGCGAGTCGACGCAGGCGGCATAGTCGCGGGCCTTGGTGCCCGACTTCACGCAGGCGTTGGCGAGACGCGCGCCATCCATGTGCAGGCTGAGACCCGCGTCGCGCGCCACCTTGGTCACACCCTGCATGGTCGCGAGCGGCCAGACCGTGCCGAACCCGCCGTTCGAGGTGTTCTCGATCGACACCAGACGCTGGCGCGCGACGTAGCGGCTGTTGGGATCGCGCAACGCGGCTTTCACCTGCTCGCCGGTGAACACGCCCTTGGGGCCGTCGAGCGGGCGGATCATTACACTGGCGTTAGCGGCCGGACCGCCACCTTCCGAGGTGATGATGTGCGCGGTCTTGTCGGCGATCACCTCGTCGCCGGGGCGACAGTGGACTCGGATGGCGATCTGGTTCGCCATGGTGCCGCTCGGCAGGAAAACCGCATCCTCCGTGCCGAGCAGTTCGCAGATGCGCTCGCGCAAACGGTTGACGGTGGGATCTTCCATCTTCTGTTCGTCGCCGACCTCGGCGTCGGCCATCGCCTTTCGCATGCCGGCCGATGGCTTGGTCTTCGTGTCACTGTAAAGGTCGATGAAACGGTTTTGCATGGCGCGTTCAAATCTCCTGCGTCACCATAGCGGCATTCGACGGACGGAGGAAACATGAGCCAGTTTGCGGCCCAGCCCACAACTTCGGTAATGCCGGAGGAGCTGCTCTACGGCGTCGACGGCGCCATTGCCACGATCACGCTCAACGCGCCGCAGCGCATGAATACGATTTCCGGGCCGATGCTGAAGCAGCTCACCGACGCTTTGGTGAAGGCCAACGAGGACCGTGCCGTCCGTGTCGTTATCCTGACCGGCACCGGGCGGGCGTTCTGCGCCGGCCTGAACCTCGAGGCGCAGAACAAGGGCACCGATAATCTGAGCGTCGGCTCGGGCGCCACGCCGACCAACATCGACCTGCGCAACACGCCGCCGCCGGTCCTGCATGCCATGGACAAGCCGGTGATCGCGGCGCTGAACGGATCGGCGGCAGGCTACGGCCTCGATCTCGCGCTGGGCGCGGACATCCGGGTGATGGCCCAGTCGGCCAAGCTCGCGGCCTCCTATGCCAAGCGTGGCGTGCTGCCGGAATCGGGCGGCACCTGGTATCTGCCGCGCATGCTGGGCTGGGCGAAGGCCTCCGAGCTGATCTTCACCGGCCGCACGCTGAGCGCCGAGCAGTCTCTGGAGATCGGTCTGGTGAACAAGGTCGTGCCCGATGCGGATGTCATGGGGGCGGCCCGAGAACTCGCCCTGGAGATCGCGGCCAACGCACCGCTCGCCATCCAGGCCGCGAAGCGCATGATGCGCATGGCCTGGAACGAGCCCTTCAACGAGCATGTCCATCATGTCTTCCTGCAGCTCCTGCCGCTGATGCAGACGGAGGACATGAAGGAGGGCATCAAGGCCTTTCTCGAAAAGCGCGAACCGCAGTTCAAGGGGCGCTGACCATGAAGTTCACCTGGTTCCACTTGATGCCCTGGCCGCACATGCCGGACGATTTCCGGCAGAAGCATCGGTCGGTCTGGGTCGACCTGCCGAGCCGCATGTACGAGCCCGAGCGCGGTCACGGCATCTATCACCAGTATCTCGACCAGCTCGAATTCGCCGAGAGCGTGGGCTTCGACGGCATCGGCGTGAACGAGCATCACGCCAATGCCTATGGGCTGATGCCGTCGCCCAACATCATGGCGGCGACATTGACGCGCCGTACGTCGAAGGCGGCGCTGGTCGTGCTCGGCAACTCGATCGCGCTCTACAATCCCCCGCTGCGCGTGGCGGAGGAGTTCGCCATGCTCGACGTGCTGTCGGGTGGGCGGCTCGTCGCCGGCTTTCCGGTCGGCACGTCGATGGACACCAACTATGCCTACGGCACGATTCCCGCACTGACCCGCGAGAAATACGCCGAGGCCCACGACCTCATTCGCAAGGCCTGGGCGGCCGACGAGCCGTTCGCCTTCAACGGCCGCTACACCAAGCTGCGCTACGTCAATTGCTGGCCCAAGCCCATCCAGCGCCCGGCGCCGCCGATCTTCATTCCCGGCGGCGGCTCGGTGGAAACGTACGATTTCTGTCTCGATAACACCTACTCGTATTCCTACCTGAGCTATTCGGGCTATCTCCGCGCCAAGCTGCTGATGGAGGGGTACTGGAAGCGGGTGGCGGAGCGCAAAACCGACGAATCGCCCTACCGTGCCGGCTTCGCCCAGGTGATCTGCGTCGCCGACACCGACGCCGAGGCGGAACGGCTCTACGGTCCGCACGTGAACTATTTCTACAATCGCTGCCTGCACGTCTATCCGGGCTTCGCGGATGCGCCGGGCTATCGCACCATCAAGACCATCCAGACCGGCGCCCTGTCGCAGTTCACGCAGGCTGCAGCTCGCGATTATCCCAGCATGACCTGGAAGGACCTGGTCGACGGTCGCTACATCATCGCGGGCTCGCCCGAGACGGTGCGCCAGCAGATGGAGGAGCTGATCAAGAGCCTGCGTGTCGGCAATGTCTTCTGCCTGATGCATGTCGGCGACATGCCCGACGACAAGGTTCGCCATTCCACGAAGCTGTTCGCCGAGAAGGTGATGCCGCACCTGCGCAACCTGTGGCCGGACTGGAACAACCACGACGACCGCTTCTGGGTCCATCCCATGAACGAGCGCGTTTCGCTGAAGGTGGCTGCCGAATGAAGTCGCGTTTTCTCACGCTCAAACCTTCGGGCGCGCGTATCCAGATCGTCGAAGCCGGTAAAGGCAAGGATCTGCTCTATCTCCACGGCGCGGGCGGTCATATGCCGGACGATCCGCTGCTTGCCGCTCTCGCGAGCAAGTATCGCGTCGTGGCGCCGTTGCTGCCGGGCTACGGCCAGTCGACGGGCGAGGACGGGGTGCGCGACATGCTCGACGTGACCCTGCATGCACTCGATGTGCTGCAGGCGCTCAAGCTCAAGAAGCCGATCGTGGTCGGCCATTCGATGGGCGGCATGATCGCCGCGGAAATGGCGGCCATTGCCCATACGGAAATAGCCAAGCTCTGCCTGCTGGCGCCGGCCGGTCTCTGGCTCGACGATCACCCGATCGCCGACATCTTCTCCAAGCTGCCCTACGAGCTGCCGGGACTACTGTTTCATGACCGAGAAGCCGGCCAGAAACTGCTGACATCGGGCGTCAACATGGAGGATCCGGAGTTCCTCAAGGAATTCCTGGTCATGAACGCCCGGCGGCTCGGCATGGCGGGCAAGATCCTGTTCCCGATCCCCGACCGCGGTCTTGCCCAGAGGCTCTACCGCATTACCGCCAAGACCCTGATCGTCTGGGGGAGGGAGGACGTCCTGATCCCGCCGGTCTATGGTGATGCCTTCAAAAGGGCGATTTCCAAATCGAGATTGGTTAGGATTGCCAAGGCAGGCCACGCCGTCGGACAAGAGCGACCCGCGGCCGTGCTCAAGGCCATCAGGGACTTTTTCTAGCCGGAGATGACGATGCTCAGGGTAATTGCAGGAACCGTAGCGCTTCTTCTGGTGGCCGGCGCCGCCCAGGCCGAGCCGGCCGTATACACATGGACCGGCATGGGCGTGAATGTGCCCGGCAGCTCGAAGTGTCCGACCTACAAGATGACGATCAATGTCACCGTCGACGGCGACAGTGTCAAAGGCAAGTTCCAGCAGGAAAACCGGCCGGAACGGTCGTTCGAGACGACGCTCGGCAAGAACGGCGCCATCAAGACCGCGGCGATGGTCGGCGGTGGCGGCATGATGGATGTCATCGGCCAGATCAAGGACGGCGACTCCAAGATCAAGCTCGACGGCTACTGCAAGTTCGAAGGTCCGCTGACCAAGAAGTAGTCGTCACTCCTTCTCGAGGGCCTTCGTTCCGTGGCTAACGACAATTGGGGCTGGCGAGCCCGCATCGGCGTGTTCATCGTCGGCAACGAGGCCATTCCCGAGGCCGAATGGTGGGCGATGGCCCCAGCCGGCGTCTCGGTGCACGCGGCTCGCGTGACGGCGCGCGCCCCTTGGGCACGTTGGCGCGAGGATCGTAAAGCCGTCGACCTCGAGGAAGACCTGATCCGCGGCAGCCGTCAGTTCGCGGCGATGCGGCTTTCGGCGGTTACGGTCGGGCACAGCTCGAGCAGCATCCTCGGTGGCAAGGGTTGGGACGAAGCGACCGTCGCCAGTCTCTCCGGCCTGCTGGGCTCCGGCGTGTTCGTCACCACGAACGGTCTGGATACGCAGGCCGCCCTCAAGGCGTCGGGCGTGAAGCGGCCGCTCCTGGTCCTGCCGCCCTGGTTCAACGACGAACTGGTGGCCGCGGGCGTTCGCTACTACGCCGATCACGGGTTCGAGCCGGCCGGGCATCTTCGCTATGACCCGGGGCGGAAGTGGCGAGACCTGCCGCCATCGGAGCTTTACGGCCACGGCATGGGCTTCGAGCAGGAGGTCGAGCCGCTCTATGCGCAGATCAGGGCCGGTTGTCCGACTAATGCTGATGGCATCCTGATCGCCGGCACGGGCTTCCGCTGCGTCGCCATCCTGGAGGCGCTCGAACAGGATCTGGGCCGGCCGGTGATTTCAGCCAACCAGGCAAGTCTCTGGCGGTGCCTGCGATCCGCCGGCGTTCACACCAAGATCGCCGACTACGGAAACCTGCTCAGCTTGTGAGCAGCGCGTCGTAGCCTCGCTCGCTGAACTGGAGCAGGCAGAAGCCGTGGCCGAACGGATCGGCGAGCATGGCTATCCTGCCGTATGGCGCGTCCTTGGCCGGCGCTTCGAGCTTCGCGCCGGCACCCACCGCCCGCGCGACGGCCGCATCCACATCGTCCACGACGATGTCGGCATGAACCGGCGTCCAATGTCGTTCGTAGCGCCGCAGATCGCCGCCGGCGCCGACGGTGCCGGCCTTCTTCGTCAGGAGGTAAACCGTCGCGGGCCACCCCAGCAGCTCGACGAAGTCAGCCCCGAATCGCCGGCCGACCTTCAGACCGAAGGCCATCGTATAGAACCGTACGCCCGCCTCGACGTCGGGCACATCGATATTGAGCAGCAATGACATCGCGATCCTCACGCGTGGGAGGGATGACTTTGTAGGACCACCTTCCCACGCGCATGAACAGGGCGCTCGCGATTTTCGGACCTCATCGTCGCCCCGATTTCAGGTTCCGGTATCAAGTCTCCATGACGACGGCCACGCGGCCCGTCACCGAGCGTTCCAGGAGCGCCTGCATTGCCTTGGGTGCATCACCCAGCTGGTACGTCCGGTCGACGTGTGGGCGGCAGAGACCCTGCTCGCACCAACCGCGAATACGTTCCATCAGCGCGAAGGTTCGGTCCGCTTCCTCGAAACGCGCATCGTGTGGGCTCCAGCCCACATAGTAGCCGTAGTTGAAGCCCATCACGGCGATGGTCTTCACCAGCAGGATGTTGGCCGGGATCTGGGGGATCGTGCCGCTGGCGAAACCGATCGGGCAGATGCGGCCGCCGACCGCCATGCAGCGCAGGGACTGGGTGAAGACATCGCCGCCCACGGGATCGTACACGCGGTCGACGCCGCGGCCGCCGGTGAGCTTCAGCACCTCCTCGCGAAAGTCGATGGCGCGGTAATCGATCACGTGGTCGGCGCCATGCGCCTTGGCGAACGCGGTCTTGCGCGAACCGCCGGCCGTGGCGATGACTGTCGCTCCCAGGATCTTGCCGATCTCGACGGCCGCCATGCCGACGCCGCCGGCCGCGGCATGCACCAGCAGCGTGTGGCCGCTGCGCACGTCGAGGGCTTCCGGCCAGGTGAGCGCACCGGCCGAAGTCGGGTAGGAGATGGCGAGCTGGATCGCCTCGACGAAGCTCAGATTCTTCGGCTTGGGAAAGACATTGACCTCGTGGGCGACCGCTTCCTCGGCCAATCCGCCCCAGTCGAGGACGGCCACCACCTCGTCGCCGACTTTCATGCGCTTGCAGGCGGGGTCGACCTCGGTCACGACGCCTGCGGCCTCGGTGCCCGGCGCAAAGGGGAAGGGCGGCCGGCGCTGATATTTGCCTGCGATGATCAGGGTCGTGGCGAAGCTCACGCCCGCTGCATGGATCTTGATCCGGACCTGGCCGGCCTTCAGCGGCGGCGACGCGACTTCTTCCAGGCGCAAATCTTCGGGGCCGCCCCATTGGCGGCAAATCATCGCCCGCATAATTCTCCTTTAAGAGAGCTGAACCGGCAGCGCCTTCACGCCGCGCAGGATCAGTGAATCGTGCCACTCCGGCTCGCCGCTGCATAGCCTGATGCGCGGCAGCCGCTCCGCAAGGCGGATTACCGCGATCTGTGCTTCGAGCCGCGCCAGCGGGGCGCCGAGGCAGAAGTGGATGCCGTGGCCGAAAGTCATGTGCGGATTCTGTGGCCGGCCGATGTCGAAGCGCTCGGCGTCGTCGAAGGCTGCGGAATCGCGATTCGCCGAGTTCATGAAGGCGAAGACCCGCTGGCCTTCGCGGATCGTCTTGCCGCGCATCTCGATATCGGCCGCCGCGACGCGGGCCATGGCGCCCGACGGCCCGTCGTAGCGCAGGAATTCCTCGACCGCGCTTTCGGCCAGCGCAGGATCGGCGACCAGCCTCTCCCATTGGTCGCGATGCTTCATCGAGTAGAGGAAGCCGTTGCCGATGAGATTCGTCGTGGTCTCATGGCCTGCGAAGAGCAACAGGATACAGGTGCCGATGATCTCGTCGGTGGAGAGCGCGTCGCGGTCGTCGCGTGCCAGCACGAGGTGGGTGATCATGTCCTCGGTGGGCCGCGCCGTGCGATCCTCGACAAGATGGCGGAAGTAGTCGGACATCGCTTTGGCGCCGGCCTCGGCCCGCAGGTACTTGTTGCCGGCGACCTGGGCGGTGCCGATGAACAGCGCGATATCGTCGGACAAGACCTTCACGCGCTCCAGGTCGGCGCGCGGCACGCCCAGCAGATCCATGATCACCGACGCGGGCAGGGGATAGGCGAAGTCGGCGATGTAGTCGACCGTCTCGCCGCGGGCGGCCTTGGCCTGCATGCCGTCGATCAGGTGCGCGACGATGTCCTCGATGTTCGGTCGGAGATTGGACACCGCGGTCGGCGTGAAGGCCTTGGTGAACAGGCGTCGCAGCCGTGTGTGATCCGGCGGATCGCGAAACACCATCCAGTGGTTCAGATACCGCACCAGGCTCTCGATCGAGCCGCGCTGGTATTCGGCGTTGGTCTTGAAGAAGGGCGTCAGCCGGTCGGCGGAGATCTGGCGGTTGTTCAGCGCCACCTGCTTTACGTCGTCATAGCGCGTGACGATCCAGGCTTTCATCGCCGGGGACCAATGTACCGGATCCTCGGCGCGCAATCGCGCGAACTCGGGGAAGGGGTTGGCGTTGGTCGCGGGATTGCCGAGGTCGAAGACGTAGGCCATGCCGCAAGGCTAGCGCTGGCTGATTTACCAAACAAGTGTTTGTTTGATAAGATGTGCCATGTCCCGTGAAACCCTGATGGCGGTGTCGGCCCGTCTTTTTGCGCGCGGTGGCTTCGACGCGACGTCGATGCGCGACATCGCCGGCGAGGCCGGGATGCTGGCGGGATCGATGTACTATCACTTCTCGTCGAAGAACGATCTGATCGCCGCCGTCTACGAGGAGGGCGTGGCCGAGATTTCGGCCGCCGTCGATGCCGCCGTGGCGGCCGCCGATACGCCGTGGACGCGGCTGGAGGCGGCCTGCGTGGCGCATCTGCAGTCGCTGCTGTCGGACACGGCCCATGCCGCGGTCATGACGGCCGACCTCCGCCGCCTCGATGCCCGTCTGCGCCGGCGTCTGATCGCCATGCGCGACGCCTACGAACGGCGTTTCATCGACCTTGTGACGGCCCTCCCTCTGGGGACCGGCACCGATCGGACCTTATGGCGTCTGCAGCTCCTGGGGGCGCTCAACTGGACGCCGACCTGGTATCGCCCGGGCGGCAAGTCGCCGGCAGCCATCGCCCGGGCGCTGGTAGCGGCGCTGAGATGAGAGTGGCGTCCGGCGTCTACTTGCCGTTGCCTCGGGGCTGAGCCCACGGCCCGAAGGGCGGCATGTCCTTCGAGGGCTTGAGCGGGAAGACGGGTGCGCGCTTCTCGAAGAAGGACTTGATCCCTTCCTGGGCATCGGCGCCAGCGGCGAGATGGCCGACGCACTGCAGGTCGAGCGTCACCGCGTCGAGCGGGTCCTGGGCGCCCCACATGCTCCACATCAGGCGGCGGTTCACCGCCGCGGCGACGGCGGAGGAGGTGCTGGCGGCAAATTTCCGCGCCAGCGCCTGCGCGGCGGGCAGCAGCTCGTCGGGCGCATGAACGGAGCGGACGAGGCCGCCCTTCAGGGCTTCCTCGGCGCCGAAGAGTTCGGCGGTCATCACCCATTCCTGCGCCTGCTGCATGCCGACCAGGCGGGGCAGGAACCAGCAGCTTCCGGCTTCCATGGCCATGCCGCGCTTGTTGAAGACGAAGCCGATGCGGGCGGCGCTCGACATCAGGCGGATGTCCATCGGCAGGCACATGGTGATGCCGACGCCCACAGCCGCGCCGTTGATCGCGGCCACGATCGGCTTCAGGCAGTTGAAGATCGCGAGGGTGATCGAGTCGCTGGCCTCGCGCTTCTGCGGGGCGTTGCCGTCGTTCCAGACCGTGAAAGCATCCGTGCCGCCGGAGATGTCTGCACCGGCGCAAAAGGCGCGACCGGCGCCCGTCACCACGATGGCGCGCACCTCATCCATCGCATTCACACTCTGGAAGAAGTCGATGAGTTCCCGGCTCATGACCGTGGAAAAAGCGTTCAGTTTGTCGGGGCGGTTGAGCGTCACCGTCATCACGCCGTCTGCGAGATCGGTCAGCAGGGTTTCGTATTTCATGGCTCGAACGCTCCTCGTGATCGGTTCCGCCCAGCAAGACTGAATGTCGTTGCGTGACTCCTCGGTTTGGGAAACATTCGCCGCAACCCCAGAGAATCGCAATCTTGGAGAAAGTCGATGTCCCACCTGATCAAGACGGTCGAAGACGGCGTGATGAAAATCGTGCTCAACCGGCCGGACGCCATGAACGCGCTGAGCCGCGACATGATGAACGCGCTCGACGAGGCGCTGAACGAGGCGGCGGGCACCCGTGCCATCGGCTGCGTGGTGGTGCGCGGCGCCGGCGACAAGGCCTTCTGCGCCGGCGGCGACGTGAAGTCGATGGCGGCCGGCCGCGACCAGGACAAGACCTACGAAGACAAGGTGCACGACATCCGCATCCGCATGCGCGTCTCCGAACTGCTGCACGAAATGGGCAAGCCGACGATCGCCATGGTGAACGGCGTCGCCGCCGGCGCCGGCCTGTCGCTGGCGCTCGCCGCCGACATGCGCTTTGCCGGCAAGAGCGCGCGCATGACGACCGCGTTCGCCAAGGTCGGCTTTTCCGGCGATTTCGGTTCGCACTACTTCCTGCACAAGCTGGTCGGCACGGCCAAGGCGCGTGAGCTCTATTTCACGGCCGAAATCCTCAACGCCGAGCAGATCGAGAAGCTGGGGCTCGCCAATCGCGTCGTCGACGATGCCAACCTCGACAGCGAGACCATGGCTTTCGCCAAGAAGCTCGCCGCCGGCCCGCGCGTCGCGTGGTGGCACGTGAAGAAGAACATGAAGGTGGCGGAAGAGGGCTCGCTCTCCGAGGCGCTGGACAGCGAAGCCGCGCGCATGATCCGCACGGGCGAGACCGAGGACCACAAGGAAGCCGCCCGCGCCTTCGTCGAAAAGCGCGCGCCGATCTTCAAGGGCGTCTGAGCCTGATCCGGGCGGCGAGGCGGGACAGAGCGCCCGCCACGCCGTCCGGCATCGCCACCATCGCGGCGATCAACAGAACGGCATAGAGCAGCGCCGACAGCCCCTTGCCCAGTCCCGCCGTGACGTCGGGAAAGAACTGCAGGAAGAGACCGCCCAGGATCGCGCCGCCGAGCGAGTACATACCGCCCACGACCAGGCCGAACAGCATCTGGACCGAAAGGGCGAAGTTGTAGGCCATCGGCCCTACGAACCCGAACTGATAGGCCGAGAGGCAGCCTGCGAGCGCGAGATAGGCGCCGGCGATACCGGACGCCATGGCGCGCACCTGTCCGACCTTGATCCCCTGGGCCGCCGCCGCGAGATCCTGATCGCGCGCCGCCGTCATGGCCCGTCCGGCGCGGCTGTCGATCAGGTTGTGCGCGAGCCACAGGCCCACGGCCAGCAGCGACAGTGCCATCAAGAACGCCCAACGGTCGTTGCTCAAGGCGTCCAGCGGCGGTGTGGGAAAATCGAGATAGAGGCCCTGCACGCCGCCGGTCCATTGTTCGATCGGTCGCCAGCGCAGGAGCTGCGGGAAGGCGATGGCGAACGCATAAGTGACCAGCGCCTGCGTCCATAGATTGTGCGGGCCGGCGACACGGCCGAGGCCATAGCCCGCAACGAAACCCAGCACGGGCGCCAGCGCCATCCCCCAGTAGGTCGACAGCGGTGTGTGGGTACTGAGGATCGCGGCGCCGTAGCCGCCGATGCCGAACAGAGCAGCCTGGGCGAAGGAGAACTGGCCGCTCACGCCACAGAGCATGACGAGGCCCACGAGCGCAATCGACCAGATCACGGCCTGCGTGAAACGGAAGACGATAAAATCCGGCAGGCAAAAGGAGAGGGCAGCCGCTGCCACGAATCCCATGGTCCACAAATACATAGTTCGCATGGGCCGCATGGCACTACGATAGCGGCAACCGACAGGAAATGGGAGCGAAGCGATGAGACTGAGGCAGTGCGTGTTTGTCTGCAAGGACCTCGAAAGCTCGCGCGAGGAGCTGTGCGACATTCTCGGGATCGACGTCGCCTATCGCGACCCCGGCGTGGCGAAGTGGGGCCTGGTGAACGTCGTCTGTCCCATCGGGCACGACTTCCTCGAGATCGTGACGCCGTCCCAGGAAGGCACGTCCGCCGGCCGCTACATCGACCGCCGCAAGGGCGATGGCGGTTACATGGTGATCCTTCAGGTCCCCGATGCCGCGGCCGAACGCCAGCGCGTCACCGGCCTCGGCGTCCGCGCGGTCGCGCAGAAGGACTTGCCGGAATATCAGTACACGCACTTCCATCCGTCGGACACGTCGGGCGTGCTGCTGTCGCTCGACACGACGTTCGCGCCCAAGGGCACCGACCCGGCGCTGTGGTGGCCGCCGGCCGAGAAGGATTGGCTGAAGCATGCGCGCTCGGATGTCACCAATGGGCTGGCCGGCGTCGAGATCCAGCACGACGATCCGGACAAGGCGGCGGCGACCTGGTCGAAGATCCTCAATCGGCCGGCCAAGGACAACATCATCAGGCTCGATGGTTCGCAGATCCGCTTCGTGGCCGCCGTCGATGGTCGCGGGCCGGGTGTCTCGGCCTACGATGTCAGCGTGGTCGACCGCGAGCGCGTGCTGGCGGCGGCGGAGAAGCGCGGCCGCAAGCACGGGCCGGCACAGGTCGAGGTCTGCGGCTGCCGCATCAACCTGGTGTAAGGACGAACCGGCGCGGACCGCGTTGGCGCAGGACCAGGAAGAAGAGGACGGCGACGTTCAGGATATTGAAGGCCATGCCGACCGAGAAGGCCGGCATGTAGTCGCCGAAGTGGTCGTAGAGGAGGCCGGCGCCCCAGCCGCCGGCCGCCATGCCGAGCAGCCCGGCGAACAGCACCGTCGGAATGCGCCAGTTCGCTTCCTCGATGGAATAGTATTCGCGCACGGCGATGACGTAGGCGGGCAGAAGGCCCGAGAGGCCGAAGCCGAAGGCCGCCGATATCGTAAAGAGCGCGGCCTGATCCTTGGTGAGCAGGAAGCCGACCAGAGCGGTGGCTTGGGCGAGCGAACTCCAGAGCAAGGTCTGGATGCCGCCGATCCGGTCGGCGAGCCATCCCCAGAACTGGCGCGCGAGGAAGGCGCTGCCCAAAAGGACCGAGAGCATTGCCGCGCTGTATTGCGAGGCAAATCCCAGGTCGCTGCAGAAGGCCACGATGTGCTGCATGGGCACCGCCATCGGCACGCAGCAGCAAAAGACCGCGACCATGAGCAGGATCATGACGAAGTTGGGCGACAGGCCGAGGCTCGCCGTGCTGCGCGGACTGCCGCCGGTGGTGCCGCTCGCCCTGGTGGCATCGGGCGGGGCCTGCAGAAAACCGATGGTGAGGCCGGCTACAGCGACGAC
>JAIUOY010000084.1:0-4220 GCA_020160995.1 Pseudomonadota bacterium
CGAGAACCTGATGAAGCAGGTCGCCAGCATGAAGGACGTCGAGATCCCGCTGTTGCTGCCGGGCATCAAGCTCAACACCAGCGCGACGGACTTCTATCCCATCCAGTCGATGCAGTTGCAGCGCTTCGAGGGCGATACCTGGAAGCTGTTCGGCAACGTGATCACCAGCGACGCCGGCTGAGCGATCATCCCCGGGCACACGCCGCGACGGCTTCGAGCGCCGCCGCGGCGTGAACGGGATCCTGGGCAAGCTCGGCCAGTTCCGACAGCCGCCAGACATTGTTGAGCAAGGCCACACGCTCGCGATCAAGGGGGCGGCCGGTGAGGGCTTCGTACGCGGTCACGATCCGGGTCGTGAGGTCGCCTGCAATCAGGTTGGAATAGATGAACTCCTGATGGAGCGGGCCGAAGCCCGAATCGCCGAAATCGTAGAGGCCATTCAGGCGCCGGTGCACATGGTCGAACGCCATGTTCCAGCCGTGGCCGTCGAAGAAGCCGTAGATCGTACCATGGGGGTCGACGGGCAGGTCTTGCCAGGCAGCGACGGTTCGCTTGGCGTAGACGCGAAGCTCACCAACAAGCACCGGCCAGGTTCGTTGCAATATCTCATCAGGCGGCAGCCAGGCCTTGATGGATGTGGCGCCGGCCGACGCCATGTCGTTCACCGGCAGCCGGTGCAGCTCAGCATAGAAGAGAGCGAGGTCGCAGGCCAGGCGCTGGCGATCTCCCTCGGGCAACTTCTCGTACTCGGCCGTCAGAAGGTGCTCGCCCGCGATCTTGCCGTGGCGCGAGAAAAGCGTCGACGACATGTCGTGCAGGGTGAGGTGGGGAACGGGCAGTGAGACGGCCGGACGCACGATGTCGAGCACGCTCGCCTCGACGACCAGCCGTCGGCGCGCCTCTTCGTGGCGCGGGAACTTGAAGATCAGGCGGTCGTCGACATCGACGGCGACACTGTCCCAACCTTGCGTCAGGAGCCTGAACGAAGCGGACTCGTGTTCGGGAAACGCGCCGACGATCGCGGCGCGCATCTCCTCCAGGGTCACCTAGCCGGCGATTTGCCGGATGCCGCCGCGCGGCTGGCCGGCTTCGATCTGCTGCCACAGGACTTCGTGGCCCTCGGGCAGCGGCCGGTTGTTGCGCATGGTCAGCCAGAGCCGCATCAGCATGCGGTCCTTGCCGCTCGCCGCATTGTCCTCGAACGGCGTGCGTCCATGATAGGTGACGTGGCTGTTGATCAACTGCAGGTCGCCCGGCTCCAGGGTCATCTCGAAGCAAAGCTCCTCGGCCGTCTGCATCAGCATCTCGATCGCCTCGCGCTGGGCGTCGGTGAGCTTCGGCACGTTGGGCGCGAGCTGGGCGGCCTCGATGAAGGTCAACGAATAGTGCGAGGTGAACTTGCCGTCGCGCAGGCCGAAGATCGGCAGCGGGTAGGCCGTCTCCTTGGTCGTCCCTTCGCCATCCTTGGTCGTGCCTTCTTCGCCGAAGCGGCTGCGCCAGTAGTCCTGGAACAGCACGTCGAGCAGGTCGGGCCGGCGTTCGAGGATGGCGTTGTGGATCGCCGGCGTGCTGGCGAGCTTGCTGACGCCGCCGGCCAGCGCCTGGCGCACGCAGAGCAGGCCGACCACGTCGGTGCGGTCGGTATGGAAGCGCAGGCCGCCATTGGTCAGGGTGCGGGCGTAGGAAGAGAGGAAGGTCGAGCCCTTCTCGTCCTTGGTCTCGCCGTAGGTCCGGCCGACATGGGCGCCCTCGTCGCGGATGACGCGCATCAGCTCGCCGCTGCGGTTCTGGAAGACAGGCGTGCCGATATGCGTGCCGACGGCGAAGTAGAGGCGGCGCAGATCTTCTTCGCTGTAGCGATCGACCGGGAAGCCCTTCAGCTTGACGATGCCGCAGCCGTTCTCGAGTTCGTCGGCGATATCGTCCCACAGCTCACCGAGCGTCGGCAGCCAGACGTCTTCGGCCCTGATCTCCGACCATTCCATGCCGCGCAGCCCCTTGAGCGCGGCGTCGAGTTCCTCGACGGCGTCGGGGGTCAGTTCGCGGATCCAACGCTTGGAGTCCTTGATGTCCTTGCCGTGCCAGACGGAGGGACCAGTGAGGGGCGCGCGATGGCTAGCGGGGGTGCTCATGGGAGCGATTTTATCCTCCCCGAGCCGGGCTTCGCGCAAGAGGCCTAGACCAGAGATTTGCGCATGTTGATGGAGGTTGGATAGTCGAAGCCGGCATGCGCCTCGCGCGAGATTTCCCGGTAACCGAGCGACCGGAAGAGGCGCTGGTTGTCGGTGAGAACGACCCGCACACCGAGGCGGACACCGGACAGGCCGCGTCGCCGGGCTTCGGCTTCCACGGCATCGATCAGCCGTCGCGCGAGCCCGGTGCCGCGCGCCGCCGGCAGCACGGCGAGCCGGCCAAAGTAAAGGTCGCCCTCCATCTCGTGGATCATCACGCAACTCACCATCTCGCCGTTTCGCTCCGCGACGATGGCGCCGGCACCGCCGGCCAGCTCCGCCGCGATGGCTTCGGCGGTCTCCGCGAATGCCCCGGACTCCGGCACCAGCTTGCCGCGATACTGCGCGAAAGCCGCGGCGATGGTGGCCGCGATCGTTGCTGCATCGGCAGGAGTTGCGGCGCGCAGGACAAGAGTATCGCTCATCCGCTTCTTCTCGCGTAGGCTCGCGGCAAAATCGAGAGGGAATAGCGGATGGCCTTGATCACCTACCTGACACGCATTCAGTTCGACTTCGGCGCGCTGAAGCTGCTGGACGCCGAATTGCAGCTCCTCGGCATCCGCCGGCCGCTGGTTGTCACCGACAAGGGCGTCATCTCGGCGGGGCTGTGGGCCAAGGTGAAGGATCAGCTTCCGGGCAACATGCCGCTGACCCTCTACGACGGCACGCCGGAAAACCCGACCGAAGCGGCGATGCGCGACGCGCTCAAGATCTACAAGGACGAAGGCTGCGACGGCATCATCGCCATCGGCGGCGGCTCGCCGATGGATCTCGCCAAGGCGGTCGCGCTGATGGCGACCCATCCCGGCACCTCGCTGCAGCCTTATTCCTTCGTCGAGGGCGGGGCGGGCAAGATCACCGCGGCCGTCGCGCCGATCGTGGCCATTCCCACGACCTCGGGCACCGGCAGCGAAGTGAGCCGCGGCGGTGTCATCATCATGGATTCCGGCCGCAAGCTCGCCATCGGCAGCCCGTATCTCATCCCGCGGCTGGCGCTGATCGACCCGGAGCTCACGCTCAGCCTGCCGCCGCATCTCACGGCCGGCACGGGCATGGATGCCTTCACGCACAACATCGAATGCTTCCTGGCCAATGTCTTCAATCCGCCGGCCGATTCGATCGCGCTCGATGGTCTGGAGAAGGCCTGGAAGTACGTCGAGCGCGCGACCAAAGACGGGCAGGACCGAGAAGCGCGCTACAACATGGCGATGGCTGCGATGGAAGGCGCGATGGTCTTTCAGAAGGGGCTGGGCGCCGTGCACGCGCTCAGCCATCCGACCGGCGGCCTCAAGGGCCATCGGCTGCACCACGGCACCTTGAACGCGATCTACCTGCCGGCCGTGCTGCGCTTCAACGAGCCGGCGGTCGGCGAGAAGTTCAAGAAGGTGGCGCAGGTCATGGGCCTGCCCGAAAGCGAGGGCAATGCCGAAGGCGTCGCGAACGCGGTCGCCGGCCTCAACGAACGGCTGGGCATTCCCAAGGGGCTGGGCGCCATGGGGCTGGCCCAGAGCGAGGTCGATAAGATCGCCGAGGGCGCGATGGGCGATCACTGCCACCTCTCGACGCCGCGCCAGCCGACCAAGGCGCAGTATGTCGAGCTGATCGAGCAGAGCTGGGGCTAGCAGAAGCGCCCTCATCCTGAGGAGGCGCGAAGTGCCGTCTCGAAGGATGGGCGACAACGGGATTGATCCGGCCCTTCGAGACGGCCGCTGCGCGGCCTCCTCAGGGTGAGGTTGTGTTTGGCGGGAGAGCGGACATGAAAATCAAAGGCAAGGTCTGCGTCGTTACCGGCGCTGCGGGCGGCATCGGCGAGGCGATTGCGCGGCGCTACGCTCAGGAAGGGGCCAAGGGCGTCGTCGTGGCCGACATGGACGCCGGCCGCCTCGACAAGGTTGCCAAGGATATCGGCGCGCTGGCGGTGGCCGGCGACATCGGCAAGGAAGCCGAGGTGAAGCGCCTGATCGGCGAAGCGGAAAAGAAGTTCGGCGA
>JAIUOY010000085.1:0-12176 GCA_020160995.1 Pseudomonadota bacterium
GCCCTACCTCAAGCGTGCGGCGCTCCACGGCCGGACCTTCTATGGCCTCGTGGCGCAGAAGGCGCTCGGCATGCAGATCCAGCCCGACTGGGACGTGCCGGCACTCGATCGCAAGAAGGCCGACCTGCTGCGAAACGATCGAGCGGCGCGGCGCGCCCTGGGGTTATTGCAGCTCGGGGCCACGACCGCCGCGGAACGCGAACTCTTCGCCGCCGCCATCGACAACGACCCCGCCTATATCGAGGCGGTGATGGCGCTGGCGCTCAAGGCCGACCTCCCGGCGCTGGCGGTGCGCGTCGGCAACGCCAACTGGGATCAACGCCACAACATCAAGGGCTACGACGGCGCGATGTATCCCATCCCGTCCTGGCAGCCGATGGGCGGCTTCATCGTCGACCGTGCGCTGGTCTACGGCTTCATGCGGCAGGAATCGGCCTTCAATCCCAAGGCGCGCTCCTATGTCGGCGCGATGGGGCTGATGCAGCTCATGCCGGCGACAGCACGCGCGGTCTCGGCGCGCTATGCGCCCGAGACCGCGGGCGCAAACCCCTGGGACCCGTCGGCCAACGTGGCGCTGGGCCAAGCCTATATTTCGATGCTGCTCAACGAGGTCGACGGCAATCTGGTTCGCACGGCGGCCGGCTACAACGGCGGTCCCGGCAACGTCATGCGTTGGGACAACTCGCTCAACGCTTCGCAGGATCCGCTGCTCTATATCGCCTCGATCCCGCTCCACGAGACGCGCGATTTCGTACAGCGCGTGCTGACCAATTACTGGATGTATCAGATCAGGATGGGGCAGCCGACGCCGTCGCTCGACCAGATCGCCTCGCACGACTGGCCGCGCTACGCGCCGCAGGACGGACGCCACTAAGCTCTCTATAGAGCAAAGGAGCTGGGCGCTGAGTCGGGAGACGTAACAGGAAATGCAGCCGCTGTCGGGCGTGAGAGTTGTCGAGTTCTGCCAGGTTCTGGCAGGTCCCTATTGCGCCATGTTGCTGGCCGATCTTGGCGCCGAGGTGATCAAGGTCGAGCCGCCCGATGGCGACATGATGCGGCAATGGCCGCCCATCACCGAAGGCGCCAACGGCGGCTACAGCGAGAACTTTGCCTCGATCAACCGCAACAAGCGTTCCGTGGTCCTCGATCTCAAGAATCCGGCGCACAAGGCAGCGGCGCGCCAACTCGTGCTGTCGGCCGACGTGGTGCTGGAAAACAACCGGCCCGGCGTGATGGATCGCCTGGGGCTGGGCTACGAGTCCTTTCGCGAGGAGAAGCCCGGTCTCGTCTACTGCTCGATCTCGGCGTTCGGCCAGAGCGGGCCGCGCTCGGGCGAGGGTGGCTTCGACGTCACGGTGCAGGCGATGAGCGGCATCATGAGCGTGACCGGCGAGCCCGAGGGCGCCCCCGTGAAATGCGGCGTGCCGGTTTCTGACGTCGGCACCGGCCTCTACGCCGCCTTCACCATCGTCTCGGTCCTGCGTCGCGTCGCCGGAGGCGGGGCGGGGGCTCATATCGATGCCTCGATGCTGGGTTGCAGTCTCGGTATGGCCGCGCTGCAGACCAGCGAATTCTTCGGCACCGGCCGCGACCCCAAGAAGCTGGGCTCGGCGCATCCGCGCAACGCGCCCTATCAGGCCTTCAAGGCGGGCGACGGATATTTCGTCATCGCCGCGGGCAACAACAAGCTCTGGGAGTCGGTGACCGAAGTCGTCGGCCGGCCCGACCTGCTGGCCGACGCTCGCTTCGCCACCACGCAGCTGCGCGCCGCCAACCAGGTCGCCTTGAAGGACCTGCTGGAAGTCGAGTTCGCCAAGAAGAGCGTCGACCACTGGCTGGCTGCCTTCGAGAAGGCGGGCGTGCCGCAGGGCCGCATCAACAGTTACAGCCAGATCCTCGCCGATCCGCAGGTCCAGCACATGGGCTGGATCGAGGAGATGGAGCTGCCGTCCGGCGTGAAGACGCGGACATTCGGCAGCCCGGTTCGCATTTCCGGCACCGATCTCGCCAAGCGGCGCGATCCGCCGGCTCTCGGCGCCGATACCGAATCGGTGTTCGGTGTGTCTCTCTTGGGAAAGGTCGCGCAATGACCATCGACCGTTTGCGCCGTTTCATCGGCGACATGACATCACTTACCGGCGGCGCCTGGCAGGACAAGGATGAGGGCGCGACCGTCGAAGTCGGCGCCAAGCTGCTGGCCGAGCTGGTCAAGCACGACGACTGGCTGCCGGAAAGTGCCGCGAAAGTGCCGGCGCACGGCTATGCGCAGAATCTTCTGTGGTGCGATCCGTTCGAGCGCTTCTGTGTCGTGAGCTTCGTCTGGGCGCCGAGTGCCAACACGCCGGTGCACGATCATCAGATGTGGGGCTTGGTCGGCATGCTACGCGGCTCGGAAACCTCGCTCGCCTTCTCGCGCCATCCCGAGACCGGCGCATTGGTGCCGGGCAAGCTCACCAAGCTCGAACCCGGCGACGTCGAGGTGCTGGTGCCGGCGGTGGGCGACATCCATCAGGTGACCAACGCCCTCGCCGATCGCGGCTCGATCAGCATCCACGTCTATGGCGGCAATATCGGTGCGGTGCGGCGGCACACGTTCGACGTGAAGACGGGCAATCCCAACCTCTTCGTCTCGGGCTACACCAATCGCGAACAGCCCAACATCTGGGATCGCTCCGCCGAGGTCCGCGCCGCCGGCTGAACCGCGCGAGACGCCGCAGTGCGATAGGCCCTGTAGCACACGGCACGGTCTTCGCGTTGCATAAGGACGCATGCGTTCGCGTGCCGGTACGGCTCCCTTGACCCATCGCGCCGGTGGCACTCACTGTCGCCGCCAACAAAGGGAGGGAAGGCATGATGCACCGTAGAACCGTGCTGCGTGGCGGCACCGCATTGGCGGCAATGGCAGTGGCTGCGCCTGCTATCGCACAATCGAGCAAGTGGCCGAGCCGCGAGATTTCGCTGATCAATCCCAATGCGCCGGGCGCCTCGACAGACCTCACCGCGCGCATTATTGCGCAGGCGCTGGAGAAGCGGCTGAACGCGACCGTCATCGTGAAGAACGTCGTGGGCGGCGCCGGCGCGCTCGGTCCGACGACCTTGGCGCAATCGACTCCCGATGGCCACACGCTCGGCCTGGTGGCGATCTCCAGCCATATCGCCGTGCCCAACATGATGAATGTCAGCTACGAACCGTGGAAGGCGTTCGACATCATCGGGCAGGTCGCCGCCCTTCGTTACGGCATCGGCGCCCGCGCCGACGGCCCGATCAAGTCGATCGAAGACTTGATCGCTCAGGGCAAGCAGAAGCAGCTCACCTACAGCTCCAACAACGTGACCAACGTCGTCGCGATGTTCCAGCTTGCGAAGCTGACGGGCGCCAAGTTCCGCTGGATCGTCTTCCCGGGCGGCGTCGAATCCGTGACGGCAGCCATCGGCGGCCATGTCGATGCCGTCATCCAGACCGTCACCGAAATGCGGCCGCAGATCGAAGCCGGCAAGCTGCGCTTCCTCGCCTCGGCGGCCGAGGCGCGCTGGCCCGACTATCCGGACGTGAACACCCTGCGCGAGCTGGGGTACAACGCCGTCACCAACGGCCCGTTCGGCTATGCCTTCCCGAAGGGTGTCGATCCGGCGATCAAGGAGCGCATGGATAAGGCGCTGGCCGACGTGATGCAGGACGAGACGGTGACCAGTCAGATCACCAAGCTCGGCATTCAGGCGATCTATCGCAACGGCAAGGACTATGGCGCACTCCTGAAGTCGCTCGAAGAGCAACTCGTGCCGATCCTGAAAGAAACCGGCATGGCAAAGAAGCCGGCATGAGCCGGCTGAGCGGGACGCGGCTCGCCACGCTCGGATTGCTGGCGGCCGCGCTGGTTGGTCTGTGGCAGTCCCTGTGGCTCGACAGCTGGGGCTTCGACGGGCCGGGACCGGGATTCTTCCCGACCCTCGTGGCCGGTGTTTGCGTCGCGCTCGCCGTGATCGTCTTCTTTTTTCCCGGTCGCGCCGGTGTCACCGAAGAGGGTGACACCGACGACGTGCCGAAGGATGCCTCCGCAGGCACCGGCAACACCTTCGCAATCTACGTCGCCTCGTTCGGCCTGTTGGCGCTCGGCTCGGCCTTTGCCGGGTTCTTCGTCACGACCGTTGCCGTGACGGTGCTGATCATGCGCTTTGCCGAGCGGCGATCGTGGGTCGCCGCGGTGACCTATGGCGTCGCCTGTGCAGCCATCGGCTTGGTCTGCTTCGGCTGGCTGTTGCGCGTCGATCTGCCCGAAGGGCCGATAGAGCGCGCCTTCTACACCCTCGTGCGCTGATCGAGGCCGCCCATGGAAGCCTTGCTCCACGGCTTTGCCGTCACCCTGAGCCTCGACAATCTGCTCTACTGCTTCGTCGGCGTGTTTCTGGGAACCGTCGTCGGCATCCTGCCCGGTCTCGGGCCGCTCACGACCATCGCCATCCTGTTGCCCATCACCTTCAAGATGGATGTCACGTCGGCGATCATCATGCTGTCGGGCATCTATTATGGTGTCGCCTACGGCGGGACCGTGACATCGGTGTTGATGCGCATCCCGGGCGAGGCCTCGTCGGTCGTCACCTGTCTCGACGGCTACGAGATGGCGCGCAAGGGCCGCGCCGGTGCGGCGTTGGGCATCGCGGGCTTCGGCTCGTTCTTTGCCGGCACCGTGGGCGTCATCGGCATTTCCTTCCTGTCGCCGCCGCTTGCCAAGCTGGTGCTGGCCTTCGGTCCGGCCGAGTACGCGATGCTCATGCTCGCGGGCCTCACCATGGTCACCTACATGTCGAGCGGTTCGCTGCCGCGCGCGCTGTTGATGGCGGCCTTCGGCCTGTTGCTCGGCACTGTCGGCAGCGATCCGCTCAATATGACGCCGCGCCTCACTTTCGGGATTCTGGCACTGGGCGACGGTGTCAACCTGGTGCCGCTGGCGATCGGCCTGTTCGGCCTGTCGGAAGTGCTGTTCATGGCGCGGCAGAGGCCGGAAGACCTGAAGATCCTGCCGCCGCCGTCGCGCCTGCTGGGTTTCCTGCCCTCGCGCGACGAAGCCAGACGGTCGGTCGGGCCGGTGGCGCGCGGCACGGTGACGGGCTTTCTTGTCGGCCTGCTGCCCGGCGGCGGCGCGGTGCTGGCTTCGTTCCTGTCCTACGGCATGGAACGCAAGCTCTCCAAGCATCCCGAGGAATTCGGCAAGGGCGCGGTCGAGGGGCTGGCCGGGCCCGAGTCGGCCAACAATGCCGGCACGGCTGGTGCCTTCGTGCCGCTGCTCTGCATGGGCATTCCCGCCAACGCCGTCACGGCATTGCTGCTGGGGGCTTTCATCATCCACGGCGTCGTGCCGGGGCCGACCATCCTCGAACGCCAGCCGGAGGTTTTCTGGGGTGTCGTGGCCAGCATGTATATCGGCAACGTGATGCTGCTGGTGCTGAACCTGCCGCTGATCGGCCTGTTCGTCCGCATCCTCGATATCCCGCGCGCTTATCTCACGCCGATGATCCTCGCGGTCTGCCTGATCGGCGTCTATTCCTCGAGCGGCAATCCCGCCGATGTGCTGATCGCCGTGGTCTTCGGCTTCGTCGGATACGTGCTGCGCCGCTACGGCTTCGACCTCGGCATCGTCATCCTGGCCTATGTACTGGGGCCGATTTTCGAGCGCTCGGTGCGTCAGGCGCTGGCCATCTCCGACGGCGATCCGTCGATCTTCCTGCATAGCTACCTGTCGACCGGCTTCGCCATCGTCGCGGCTGCGCTGCTGATCGCAGGGCTCTGGCCAAAGAAAAAGGCGCGGCCTGCCTGAGCGGCCCGCGCCTTCGTTGCGCTCTCCGTTCCGTGAAAGCTAGTGCTTGTGCGGATGGGGATGCGTCGGATCGACCCAGTAGACTTCTTCCGGCTTCTCGACCGGCGCGATGTCGATGTTGATGGCGACCGCCTCGTTGTCGGAGCGGACCAGCACGCATTCCAGCGGCTCGGTGTCGGAAGCGTTGATCTCCTGGTGCGGCACGTAGGGCGGCACGTAGATGAAGTCGCCCGGACCGGCCTCGGCGGTGAACTGGAGCTGGTCGCCCCAGCGCATGCGGGCGCGGCCCTTCACGACGTAGATCACGCTTTCGAGGTGGCCGTGATGATGTGCGCCCGTCTTGGCGTGGGCGTCGATGGTCACGGTGCCGGCCCACAGCTTCTGAGCGCCGACGCGGGCGAAATTGATGGCCGCCGCACGGTTCATGCCCGGGGTCTGGGCCGTATTGGTGTCGAGGGAGCCTGCGGGGATGACCCGCACGCCGTCATGCTTCCAGTCGGTCATAATTCCCATCTAGGCTCGGCGGCTCGCATCGACAAGCGAGGAAAGATAGAATGTTCGCATGAACAGGATTGATGAGACGAAGCCCTTCAAGCCGGTGAACATCGCCGTACTGACGGTTTCCGACACGCGCACGCTCGAGACCGACAAGTCCGGCGATACCCTGGTCGAGCGCATCGCGCGCGACGGCCATGTTCTGGCCGATCGCGCGATCGTCACGGACGATATCGCCGTGATCCGCGCCCAGGTGAAGAAGTGGATCGACGATCCCAAGATCGAAGCCGTGATCACGACGGGTGGCACCGGCGTCACCGGCCGCGATGTCACGCCCGAGGCGCTGGAGGCTCTGTTCGAGAAGCGCATCGAAGGCTTCGGCGAGACCTTCCGCTGGATCAGCTTCCAGAAGATCGGCACCTCGACCATGCAGTCGCGCGCCGTCGCGGGCGTGGCCAACGCCACCTACATCTTTGCGCTGCCGGGCTCCACTGGCGCCTGCAAGGACGGTTGGGACGACATCCTGCGCCAGCAGCTCGACATCCGCTTCCGGCCCTGCAACTTCGCCGAGCTGATGCCGCGCCTCAACGAAGGCAAGATGCCGCGGAGTGGCTGACCTTCTCGACGCCATACGCAATGGCGAGACACTGCCGGCGACAGGCACGGCACACGGGCATGTGCGTCTCGCCGGCGGACTGCTGGCGCGAATTGCCTATGCGCATGACGGCGATCCTTCGGCGGCGGCGCGCCTCGCGACGCAGGCCGAAGCCTTTCGCCATCTCGCGCCGGCGGGACGGACGCCGAAGCTGCACGCCATCGTCAAGCCGCAACCGGGACTGCCTGGCGGTGCGCTGATCGTCGACTTCGTCGAGGGCCGGGCGCCGCGTTTGCCGGACGATCTGCCGGCATTGGTGGATACGTTGGTGCGTCTTCATTCTCTGCCGTTGCCGGCGGCAAGCTCGCCCATCCCGCGCCAGAAGAATCCCTTTCTCGAAACGCTCGAAGCCGTCGAGTTGAATGCCATGCGGTTTCTCGACAAGGCCGTGCCCGACTCCGGTTCGCGCGCCGAGATCGCGGAGGAGCTGCGCCTGATGCGCGGCATGGCGCTGGCCTTCGCGCAACGCAAGCAACCGTTGTCGGTGGCGCTCGCCGATACCCATCCCGGGAACTTCATCGTCGACGCGGCAGGGCTCGCCTGGTTCGTCGATCTCGAGAAAGTTCACGTCGGCTCGCCGGCGATCGACCTGGCGCACGCAACGCTTGCCACTTCGACCTTGTGGCATCCCGACATCGGCAAGCTGCTGTCGCGCGATGAGGTACAGCGCTTCTACGATCTCTATCTCGACAAAGTCGGGAAGAAGCGCGCGGCCGAATTGCAGCCGTGGCTGCTGCCGATGCGTCGGCTGACATGGCTGCGCACGACCCTGTTCATGGCGCGCTGGCGCGTGCAGACCCGCACTTCGCGCGACCCGTCGGATCCCGGTCAATGGAGCGACGCCGGACTGGAGCCTCGCATGAAGGCGCATATCGATGCCGCCATCGACCGCTGCTTCGACCGCGACTTCGTTCGCGCGGTCAGGGCCGAATGGCTATAGCGGCTTCACCATCCGGATGGTCTCCGGCTTGAAGCCGCCGCTGGCGTAGAAATCGACCGCCCGCTTGTTATCGGCATAGACGTCGAGGCTAAGGAAACGATAGCCGCAGCCCCGCGCCCAGGTTTCGGCCTCCGCCATCAGCCGGCGCGCGACGCCGGTCCCTTCGGCTTCCTGCCCCAGGGCCAGCAGCGAGACGTAGCCGCAGGGCTCGTCCGTCACGCCGTCCTTGCCGGGCCGCATATGGATGTAGCCGAGCCGCTGCCCCTCCGTGGACCAGGCGATCAATGTCCTGGAGCCCTCCAATGCAGTCGGCGCGAAGGTGGACGACATATAGCGGTCCTGGAAGCCTTCCATGGCCTCTATTGTGTGCCAGGCCGGTCCGGGGACATTCGCCAAGCGTGGCGACAGGCTGGTCACGAAATCCATGTCGCTGGCCTCGGCGGGCCTGATCTCGATGCCTGACATTTCTGACGCTCGTCGAACGGGAAAGGGGCGGGAGCTATATCGCGATCTTGTGTCACGACAACGATTGACTCGTTCCCTTTTTGTTCTAAGAGTCGGCCCATGAGGCCGAAGGTTCCCCCCGACTATCCGGACGATGCGATCCCTGAGCCTGTCCACAAAGGCCGCGGTGCGTTGTCGAACGAATCCAGCCGCTACGACAGCGAGAAACGGATTCGAACGACCGACGGATGGGAACACGAAGCGTCGCCGGACTCGTCGGACGACGACGATCTGCCGCCGCTGCGCACGACGCTGACACGCGATGCGACACGCACCATCCTGGCGCGCAACACGTCGCCCGACGTGCCGTTCGACCGCTCGATCAATCCCTATCGCGGCTGCGAGCATGGCTGCATCTACTGCTTCGCGCGTCCGACGCACGCCTATCTCGGCCTGTCGCCCGGCCTCGACTTCGAGACCAAGATCCTCTTCAAGCCGGAAGCGGCCAAGCTGCTGATGGCGGAGCTGGCCTCACCCAAGTATCGATGCGACGTGGTGGCGATGGGCACCAACACCGATCCCTACCAGCCGGTCGAACGCGACCTCAAGGTGACGCGGCAGATCCTGCGGGTGCTGAGCGACTTCAACAATCCGGTGGGCATCGTCACCAAGAACCACCTGATCACGCGCGACATCGACATTCTGGCCGATATGGCCAAGCGCAATCTCGCCGAGGTCTTCCTGTCGGTGACGACGCTCGACCGCGATCTCGCCCGCGCGATGGAGCCGCGGGCCTCGACACCGCAGAAAAGGCTCGACGCCATCCGCGCGCTGTCGGCCGCCGGCATCCCGACGGGCGTCATGACGGCGCCGATGATCCCGGGTCTCAACGATCACGAGATGGAATCCATTCTCGATGCCGCGCACGAGGCCGGCGCCACGCGCGCGGGCTACACGGTTCTGCGCCTGCCGCTCGAGATCAAGGACTTGTTCGAAGAGTGGCTGCGCCTCAATCGGCCGGATCGTGCCGAGCGCGTGCTGTCGCTGGTCCGGCAGATGCGCGGCGGTGCGCTCTATCAGGCCGAATTCGGTACGCGCATGAGAGGCGAGGGGCCGATTGCCCAGCTCCTCAGCGCCCGCTTCACGGCAGCCGTGAAACGGCTGGAGCTCAACCGCGTCCGCTATCGCCTCGACACCCTGCGCTTCGCCGTGCCGGACGCCGCGCGCACCGCGCTGGTCGACGCCAAGCGCGATGCGCGGCAGATGCGGCTTTTCTAGTCGAGAAAGACGACTTTCGGCCAAAGCTCGCGCCAGCGCTTGCTGGCGATGCGTTCCTCGTACTCGTCGCGCTTGGTGCGGCCGAACGGCGTCGGGCGGCAGCGCAGGTTGAGCAGATCGTCGGTGCCGAGCGGCGCGATCACGGTGAGGGAGTCGTCGGCCTCCAGGCGCACGCCGATGCCCGTCACGCTTTCCAGCCAGTAGATCATCGAATCGGCCGTGTCGCGGTGCTGCGGCAGGTTTTTCCAGATGTGCATGCGCGCCTGGTTGCGGACCTGCCAGGGCAGACCGGGCAGCAGGCGATCGAGGGCTGCTTCGTAAGCCTGCTCGCTCTCCTTCGAGAGGTCGCTTGCGTCATAGTAGATGAGGTCGATATCCGCAGGCGCGCGCGGCGGCACGACGCCGTGGAAGTGATCCCACACGCGATTGCGCACAAAGCCTGCGGCGATGCACCAGTCCGGCAGGCCGAGCGCACGGGCCGCACGAAGCTGTTTCATAGCCACAGGGTCTTGAGCGATGATGTCGGCAATCAGGGACATCGCCGCAGGATACGCGCGGCGGCAGGGGATATGCCGAGTTTTCATTTCGAGCTGCGTTGTGAGACCCAGGGCGCCGTGCGAATTGCCGGCGTGGACGAGGTCGGGCGCGGGCCGTTGGCGGGGCCGGTGGTTGCCGCTGTCGCGGTCATCGATCGCGGCCGCGCCACGCGCAAGCTCCTGCGCCTGATCGACGATTCCAAGAAGCTGGATCACGCGCAGCGCGAGGAGGCCTACGACGCCATGATCGCGTCGGGTGCGGTCCAGTTCGCCGTCGCCGAAGCCAGCGTCGAGGAAATCGACACCATCAACATCCTGCAGGCGACCTTTCTCGCCATGCGCCGGGCGGTCCAGGCGCTGGCCGAGCCGCCGTGTCTGGTGCTCGTCGACGGGAATCGGGCGCCGCCGCAACTCGGCTGTCCGGCTGAGACCATCGTTGGCGGCGATGCGCATTCCTACTCCATCGCGGCGGCATCGATCCTGGCCAAGGTGACCCGCGACCGGCAGATGGCGGCGCTGGCGACGGTCTTTCCCGGCTATGGCTGGGAAACCAATCGCGGCTACGGCAGCGCCGCCCATCTCGAAGCCCTCAAACTTCTCGGGCCGACCCCTCATCACCGTAGGAGCTTTGCGCCGGTCCGCGCGCTAGTCTGAGCAAATGTTGAAGCTCTACTACGCCCCGCGCACCTGTTCGCTCGCCACGCATATCGCCCTGGAAGATGTCGGCGCCGACTACTCCACGGTACGAATCAGCTTTGCCGCCAACCAGCAGCAGTCACCCGAGTATCTCAAGGTCAATCCCAAAGGCCGCGTGCCGGCGCTGGTGACCGATCGCGGCATCCTGACGGAGACGCCGGCGATGCTGGCCTTCGTGGCGCAGAGCTTTCCCGCGGCACAGCTGGCGCCGCTCGACGATCCTTTCGCCTTTGCCGAGGTCCAGGCCTTTAACAGCTATCTCTGCTCCACCCTGCATATCGCGCATGCCCATCGCATGCGGGGGCACCGCTGGGTCGATGCCGACGACGCGGCAGCAATTGCAGCCATGCAGCGCAAGGTGCCGCAGTCGGTCACGGCCGGTTTCGAGCAGGTCGAACACGACATGTTCAAGGGCCCCTGGGTGATGGGCGAGCGCTACACGATCTGCGATCCCTATCTCTTCACCCTGGCGCAATGGCTGGAAGCCGATGGCGTCGACCTCGCGCGCATTCCGAAGGTCGTCGACCATCGCCGCCGCATGTCGGAGCGGCCCAACGTAAAGAAGGCGGTCGCACAGGAGCTCGCGCCATAGATCAGCAAGCGTAGCGGACACACCTGCAAGAGGGAGGTCGGAGTGATGCAGCGAATCTTTCTGGCGTTGGCTGTTTGCGGAGCCCTGATCTCTCACGCCGGTCAGGCTTTGGCCGGAAAGGATCTCGATGCGGTCAAGGCGCGGGGCACGCTGATCTGCGGTGTGGCGGTGGGCGGCATTGCCGGTTTCATGGTGGTCGACAGCCAGGGCAAATGGACCGGCATGAACGTCGATATCTGCCGTGCCGTTTCGGCCGCGATCTTCGGCGACTCTGAGAAGGTGAAGTACGTACCGCTCTCGGGGCAGCAACGGTTTACGGCGCTGCAGTCGGGCGAAGTCGACTTGTTGTCGAACAACTCGACCTGGACGCTGACGCGCGACAGTGCGCTCGGCCTCGATTTCGTGGGTATCACCTACTACGACGGCCAGGGCTTCATGGTGAACAAGAAGCTCGGCGTGAAGAGCGCGAAGGAACTGAACGGCGCTTCGATCTGCGTGCTGTCGGGCAGCACGTCCGAGCTCAACATCGCCGACTATTTCCGCTCCAACAAGATGAGCTTCCGTCCGGTGCTCTTCGAGGACCCTGACCAGAGCCGGGCGGCCTTCTTTGGCGGTCGGTGCGATGCCTATTCCGGCGACCAGGCCCGGCTCTATGCCACGCGCGCGGCCAATGCACCCAATCCCGACGACTATGTCGTTCTGCCCGAGATCATCTCAAAGGAGCCGC
>JAIUOY010000086.1:0-5614 GCA_020160995.1 Pseudomonadota bacterium
CGAGATCGAGAAGGCGATGGACTGTGTCTCGATCTGTCCGCCGCGGCTCGGCCAGGAGGCCGCGCTCTACGGACTGCGCAACCTCCTGCCCTGGGCCCGGAAGAACACGGAGGGGCTGAAGGCGCGCGCCGACCTGCTGGGCCAGGGCCTGCAGAAGTCGAACCGCTGGCGGCTGGTCAGCATCGGCGCCTACTTCGCCTACGTCGAACATCCCTTCGCGGACCAGCCTTCGACCGCGGTGTCCAAGCGGCTGGCCGACGAGGAGAACCTGCTCACCATTCCCGGCGACATGTTCGGCGCCGGTCAGGAACGCTTCGTCCGCTTGGCCTTCGCCAACGTGACGGACGACAAGATCCCAGCCGTGCTGGAACGCCTCGAACGCTTCGGGGAGTCCGGTCCGGCGTAGGACGGCAGCAGCGCCGGCCGACGATTATGCGGCGGGATAGACGATCGTTCCGTCGGCCCGCACGACGGCGCCCTCCGTCAAACGGGCGGGCACCAGACGGCCCGCCCCCATGATATGGAAGACGGTCGCCCCGGCCGCGATAAGATAGTCCGCGACGATGCGGCGGTGGCATCGCCACCATACGGCTTCCGAACACATGATCGCGCAGCGCCGCTTGCTTCCCTCGTCGAGCAGGTGCTCCAGCCCCGACCGGAACGGCGCCGTGAGGGCATAGTCGGCGTAATTGTGGAAGCTCTTGTTTCTCCAGAGATCGTTGACGCTTTCGGGCAGCGCCGGCGCTTCTCCGCGATAACCGCCAAGCGCCGCGACGTGCTCGTATCGGATGCCGGCGGGCGCCAGCGCCTCAGGCAGCGTATCCTCGTTGAACTGCGGGTTGGTTCGCGATCTCGGAAACCGTCTGATGTCCGCGACGAGATCGACTTCGGCCTCGCGCAACAGGCCGACGACCTCCGCGAGGCTGCGGTTCGAGTGGCCGATGGTAAAGAACGGAAGGCTCAAGTCTTCCCCTTGGGGGCTGGTGTTCGTTCGAGCACCTTTCCCCTGTGGGCCGCGATGTGATCTGTCCTGTCGCTTTTGATCTCGTACTGCGGATCGTCTTCCGATGCGCGGTGCATGTGGTTCTTGTATTCGAAATCCCGGGTGTGAACGGCGATGATCGTTCCCGACACCCGGCCTGCCTCGGAATTCCAGCTCACGTGATCGCCGATTCTGAATCTCTCGGCCATCTTGCGCCTCCTTATTCCGACCTCACCGTCACCGCGTGATTGAGCGGGCCATGGCCGCGGCCGAAGCCCGGGGCGGTCTCGATGGCCTTGTGCACATAGGCGCGAGCGCGCGCGACGGCATCGTACAGGCTCATCTTCTGGGCAAGGCCCGCGGCGATCGCCGAAGCGAGCGTACAGCCCGTTCCATGCGTGCTGTGGCTGTCGATGCGCCGGTCCTCGAAACGGTCGAAGCGGCCCTCGTGGAAAAGCAGATCGACGACGCGGTCGCCGTCGAGATGACCGCCCTTCATCAGCACGGCCCTGGCGCCGAGCGCGGCGATCTTCTCGGCCGCGCGCTTCATGTCGGCCTCGACCCGGACCGGAATCCCGGCCAGCACCTCGGCTTCGGGTAGGTTGGGCGTAACGAGCGCCGCCATCGGCAACAGCACGTCGCGCAAGGCCGTCTCGGCCTCGTTCAGCAGCAGCCGGTGTCCGCCCTTGGCCACCATCACCGGGTCAACGACCAGCGGCACGCCGGGCGCGTGTTTCCTGATTCCCGCGGTCACGACGCCGATGACCTCGGCGCTGTGCAGCATGCCGGTCTTCAGCGCATCGGCGCCGATATCGGTCAGCACGACCTCGATCTGCTGGGCAATGAAGGCAGGATCGACCGCCAGGACGCCGTGCACGCCTTCGGTGTTCTGCGCCGTGAGCGCCGTGATCGCGGTGGCGGCAAAGCCGCCCATCGCCGTTACGGCCTTGATGTCGGCCTGAATGCCGGCGCCGCCTCCGGAATCGGAGCCGGCCATGATCAACACTCGCCCTTGCATGACTTCCTCTACGCCGCCGGCTGCGGGATCGCCTCGATGATCTGATCGACGACGGCGCGCACGAGATCGGAATCGTCGCCCTCGGCCATGACGCGGATCAGCGGCTCGGTACCCGACTTGCGGACCAGGATGCGCCCGTTCTTGCCGAGCTTGGCCTCGGCATCGGCGATCGCCCGCGCAACGACAGCGGCGCCCAACGCCTCGTTGGCGTTGGCGACACGGACGTTCTTCAGGAGCTGCGGCACCGGCTCGAAGGCGCGGAAGGTCTCGCTTGCGGGCCTGCCGCTGCGGATCATCGCCGCCAGAGCCTGCAGCGCCGCCATCAGCCCGTCGCCGGTGGTGGCGTAGTCGGTCATGATGATGTGGCCGGACTGTTCGCCGCCCAGATTGAAGCCGTCGCTGCGCATGCGCTCAAGCACGTAACGGTCGCCGACCTGGGTGCGTACCAGCTCCAGCTTGCGCGCACCGAGATAGCGCTCCAGCCCGAGATTGGACATCACCGTCGCCACGACGCCGCGGCCCCTGAGCCGGCCGTCGCGCACCCAGTGATCGGAGATCGTGGCCATCAACTGGTCGCCGTCGATCACCTGGCCGCGCTCGCACACCAGCACTACACGGTCGGCATCGCCGTCGAGCGCGATGCCGATATGGGCGTGGTGCGTCACCACCTGTTCCTGCAGCACGCCGGGATGGGTGGAGCCGCAGTTGCCGTTGATGTTGAAGCCGTCCGGCGTCACGCCGACCGGCACGACCTCGGCGCCGAGTTCCCAGAGAACCGTCGGCGCCACCTTGTAGGCGGCCCCGTTGGCGCAATCGACGACGATCTTGAGACCGCTGAGGTCGACCGCCTTGGCGACCGACCCCTTCACCGCCTCGATGTAACGGCCATCGGCGTCGTCGATGCGGCGGGCACGGCCGATATCCGGCGACGCCGCGAGCTTCATCTCCCGCGGCGAGGCGACCAGCACGCCGATCTGGCTTTCGACCGCATCGGAGAGCTTGAAGCCATCCGGGCCGAACAGCTTGATGCCGTTGTCCTCATAGGGATTGTGCGACGCCGAGATCATGACGCCGACATCGGCCCGCATGGAGCGGGTCAGGAAGCCGACGGCGGGAGTCGGCACGGGGCCCAGCAGCAGCACGTCGACGCCGACCGAGAGAAAGCCCGCGGTCAGGGCCTGTTCGATCATGTAGCCGGAAAGGCGCGTGTCCTTGCCGATCACCGCGCGGTTGCGGTGAGCGCCGCGGCGGAAGACCTGTCCGGCCGCCATGCCGATACGCATGGCGATCTCGGCGGTCATGGGCTCACTGTTGGCGCGTCCGCGAACGCCGTCGGTTCCGAAAAGAGTGCGGGGCATTTGATCAAACCTACTTCATTGCCGCCCAGACCGCGAGGGCCTGGCGGGTCGCCACGACGTTATGGACACGTACGATTGTCGCTCCGTGCCGCACGGCCTCGACGGCCAGCCACGCGGAGGCCGGATCGCGATCGGCAGGCTTGGCCAGACCCGTCAGCTTGCCGATGAAACTCTTGCGCGAGCAGCCGATCAGGACGGGATAGCCCGCTTCGGCGAAGCGCCCCGCGCCGGCAATCAGTTGCAGTTCCTGCGTAACGCTCTTGCCGAAGCCGATGCCGGGATCGAGGGCGATGCGCTCGCGCTTCACGCCGGCCGCCTCGCAGGCCGCCGCCCGTTCGAGCAGGAACGCGCGGATATCCTCGACCACATCGGCATAGGCCGGACCTGCGAAGGTATTTTCCGGCAGGCCGCGCCGATGCATCAGGATCACCTCGGCTTGCCTCTCGGCGACCAGCGGCAGCATCGCCTCGTCGTCGCGCAGGGCGGAGATGTCGTTCACGATCCGCGCACCTGCGTCCAGCGCCGCCCGAGCCACGGAAGCCCGGCGCGTATCGATGGAGACGACGAGCCCGTGCCTCGCCAACCCCTCGACCACGGGCAGGATGCGCCGCCGTTCGTCCTCCGGCGAGGTGGGGTGCGAACCCGGCCGCGTCGACTCGCCGCCGATATCCAGGATGTCGGCACCCTCGGCGACAAAACGCAGGCCATCGTCGATGGCCCGCGCGGGGTCGAGGCGTTCGCCGCCGTCGGAAAAGGAATCGGGTGTCACATTGACGATCGCCATCACCAACGGGTGATGGCGATCGAGCGGAAGCCCCGCGAAACGAGCCGTCAATCTTTCGGCTTCAGACGCCAGGCTGCGGTTCAGGGTTGGCGCCGCCCGGCGCCGTGCCGGCACCCTGCCCCGAGCTCGTCGGGACGGAGGCGCGACGCCGACGCTCGGGACCGGCCCCGCCCGTGTCGTCGCGCACGATCTTCTCGCCGCGCAGGATCTGGCCGATCTCGTCGTTGCTCAGCGTCTCGTACTCCAGTAGCGCCTTGGAGATCGTGTGCAGATCGTCGAGGTGCTCGGTCAGGATGGTGCGGGCGTGACCTTCCGCCTCTTCGATCAGGCGGCGAACCTCCTGGTCGATCAGCTGCGCGGTCGCCTCCGAGACGTTCTGCGTCTGCGTGACGGCGTGGCCCAGGAACACTTCCTGCTCGTTCGCCTGATAGCGCACGCGGCCGAGCTTCTCGGACATGCCGTAGGCGGTGATCATGCCGCGCGCCGTCTGGGTCGCGACCTGGATGTCGCTGGCCGCACCCGTCGTCACGTTCTCCGGACCGAACACCAGTTCCTCGGCGATGCGGCCGCCGAACATGATGGCCAGACGCGACTCGAGATACTGCTTGGTGTGGCTGAGATGGTCGCGTTCCGGCAACTGCATGGTGACGCCGAGCGCCCGGCCGCGCGGGATGATCGTCACCTTGTGCAGCGGATCGCTCTTCGGAACATGCATGGCGACGAGCGCATGGCCCGCCTCATGGTAGGCCGTAAGCTTCTTCTCCTCGTCGGTCATCGCCATGGAGCGGCGCTCGGTGCCCATCAGCACCTTGTCCTTGGCGTATTCAAAGTCGCCCATGGTGACGAGACGCTTGCCGACACGGGCGGCGCGCAACGCCGCCTCGTTCACGAGGTTGGCGAGATCGGCGCCGGAGAAACCCGGCGTCCCCCGCGCCAGCACGCGCGGCTCGACGTCCGGCGCCAGCGGCACCTTGCGCATGTGCACCTTGAGGATCTTCTCGCGGCCCCCGACGTCGGGGTTCGGCACGATGACCTGACGGTCGAAACGGCCCGGACGCAGCAGCGCGGGATCGAGCACGTCCGGCCGGTTGGTCGCGGCGATCAGGATGACGCCTTCGTTGGACTCGAAGCCGTCCATCTCGACCAGCAACTGGTTGAGCGTCTGCTCGCGCTCGTCGTTGCCGCCGCCGAGGCCCGCACCACGATGGCGGCCGACGGCATCGATTTCGTCGATGAACACGATGCAGGGCGCGTTCTTCTTGGCCTGCTCGAACATGTCGCGGACGCGGCTGGCGCCGACGCCGACGAACATCTCGACGAAGTCGGAGCCCGAGATGGTGAAGAACGGCACGTTGGCCTCGCCGGCGATGGCGCGGGCGAGCAGCGTCTTGCCGGTGCCCGGCGGGCCGACCAGCAGGCAGCCCTTGGGGATCTTGCCGCCGAGCCGCTGGAACTTCTGCGGGTCCTACTTC
>JAIUOY010000087.1:0-13363 GCA_020160995.1 Pseudomonadota bacterium
GTAACTCACCGATAGGCGCAACGCGATGAAAGTGCTGGTCGCGGTCAAGCGGGTCATCGACTACAACGTCAAGATCCGCGTCAAGGCCGACAACACGGGTGTCGAGACGGCGAACGTCAAGATGTCCATGAATCCCTTCGATGAGATCGCCGTGGAAGAGGCGATCCGCATGAAAGAGAAGGGCGCCGCGACCGAAGTCATCGCCTTTTCCGCAGGCCCGGCCCAGTGCCAGGAGACGATCCGCACCGCGCTCGCGATGGGCGCCGACCGCGGCATCCTCGTGCAGGCCGATGGCGAACTGCAGCCGCTGGCCGTCGCCAAGCTGCTGAAGGCCGTGGTCGACAAGGAACAGCCCGGCCTGGTCATCGTCGGCAAGCAGGCGATCGATGACGACTCCAACCAGACCGGCCAGATGCTGGCCGCGCTGCTCGGCTGGTCGCAGGGCACCTTCGCCAACAAGCTCAATGTCGCCGACGGTTCGGTCGAGGTGAAGCGCGAGGTCGACGGCGGTCTCGAGAACATCAAGATCAAGATGCCGGCGGTGATCACCACCGACCTGCGCCTGAACGAGCCGCGCTACGCGTCGCTTCCGAACATCATGAAGGCGAAGAAGAAGCCGATCGAGACCCTGGCGCCGGACGCGCTGGGCGTCGACGTCGCGCCGCGCCTCAAGACCCTGAAGGTCGAGGAGCCGCCGAAGCGCAAGGCCGGTATCAAGGTGAAGACCGTTGCCGAGCTGGTCGACAAGCTGAAGAACGAAGCGGGAGTCATCTGACCATGGCCATTCTCGTCGTTGCCGCACATGACGGCAAAACGGTCCGCGCCAACGTCGCCAACGCGGTGGCGGCTGCAGGCCAGATGGGCTCCGACGTCACCGTGCTGGTGGCGGGCTCGGGAGCTGACGAAGCTGCTAAGTCGGCTGCTGCGATCCAGGGCGTTGCCAAGGTGCTGCAGGCGGACGATGCCGCCTACGCCAACTGGCTGGCCGAGGATATCGCGCCGCTCGTCGTGAAGCTCGCGCCGAACTACAGCCACGTCGTGATGGCGGCCGACTCGGTCGGCAAGAACATCGCGCCGCGCGTCGCCGCTCTGCTGGACGTTGCGCAGGTTTCCGAGGCGACCCAGGTCGTCTCGCCCGACACCTTCGTGCGCCCGATCTACGCCGGCAACGCCATGGCGACCGTGCAGACCGCCGACAAGGTCAAGGTCGTGACCATCCGTCCGACCAACTTCAAGGCAGCCGCAGCGGGCGGCTCGGCGGCGATCGAGAAGATCGGCGGCGAGGGGGCCAAGGGTCTGTCGTCCTATGTCGGCGCCGAGCTCTCCAAGAGCGAGCGGCCCGAACTCACCAGCGCCAAGATCGTCGTCAGCGGCGGCCGTGGCCTGCAGAGCGGCGAGAACTTCAAGATGCTCGAGACGCTGGCCGACAAGCTCGGCGCCGGCCTCGGCGCCAGCCGTGCTGCCGTCGATGCGGGCTACGTGCCGAACGACTACCAGGTCGGCCAGACCGGCAAGGTGGTGGCGCCCGATCTCTACATTGCGATCGGCATCTCCGGCGCGATCCAGCATCTCGCCGGCATGAAGGACAGCAAGACCATCGTGGCGATCAACAAGGACGAGGAAGCGCCGATCTTCCAGGTGGCCGACTACGGCCTCGTGGGCGATCTGTTCCAGATCGTTCCGGAGCTGACGGCCGCGGTCGAGAAGAAGTAGCCAGAACCCCGTAGCCAGAACTCCAGGGGGATACCCATCATGATCAAGCGCATCGGCGTTATCGGTGCCGGCCAGATGGGCAGCGGCATCGCCCATGTCTGCGCGCTGAAGGGCTATGACATCCAACTCGCGGATGTCGACCAGGCGCACCTCGACAAGGGCCTCGACAATATCGGCCGCAACATGGACCGCCAGATCAGCCGTGGCATGATCCGGCCGGAGGAAAAGGACGCTGCGCTGAAGCGCATCGTGCCGGTCATCGACTACAAGGCCTTCGCCGAATGCGACCTGGTGGTCGAGGCGGCGACGGAGAACGAGGCGATCAAGCGCGAGATCTTCAAGAAGGTCTGCATCGATCTGCCGCCGAACGTGCTGCTCGCCACCAACACCTCGTCGATCTCGGTGACGCGCCTTGCATCTGTCACCGACCGGCCTGGCAAGTTCATGGGCATGCACTTCATGAACCCCGTGCCGCTCATGGGGCTGGTCGAACTCATCCGTGGCATCGCCACGGAAGAGGAGACCTTCCGCACCGTGCGCGAGGTCGTGGTCAGGCTCGACAAGAAGCCGGTCAATGCCGAGGATTTCCCGGCCTTCATCGTGAACCGCATCCTGCTGCCAATGATCAACGAAGCGGTCTATGCCCTCTACGAAGGCGTGGGCAACGTCGAGGCGATCGACACCGGCATGAAGCTCGGTGCCAACCATCCGATGGGCCCGCTCGAACTGGCCGACTTCATCGGCCTCGATACCTGTCTCTCGGTGATGCAGGTGCTGCACGAGGGCTTGGCCGATTCCAAGTATCGTCCGTGCCCGTTGCTGGTGAAGTACGTCGAAGCCGGCTGGATCGGCCGCAAGGTCAAGCGCGGCTTCTACGACTATTCGGGCGAGCGCCCGGTTCCGACGCGCTGATGCGTGAGGGGGCGGCGTCGATGCGCATCGCCGTCCTCTACTTTGCTCACGAGACGGTGACGTTCCTTCCGAACGACACCACGTTAGCCGATTTCACCTACAAGGGCTCGCCGGCCAAAGGCGAGGCACTGCTGGCACACGATGCCCGCTCCTACATGGGCGGCTTCGTGAAGGTGGCGCGCGAGCACGACGACGTCGAGCTGGTCGGCATCGAATCGCCGCTGTGGCCGAGGACCGGCACCGGCTCCGGCTGGATTACCGAAGAAGCCTACGAAACCCTGCTCGGCGGGATGATTGCCGACCTAAGGGCCAGCGGGAAGTTCGACGGCGTGTATCTCAGCCTGCACGGCGCCATGGGCGTTCGTGGCGTGGCGCGGCCGGAAGCCGATATCGCCCGCCGCGTCCGCGAGGTCGTCGGCAGCGGCGCCTTCATCGTCGGGACCTTCGATCCGCACGGCAACGAGGACGAGGAATTCCTGCGCCACGCCGACATGGCGTTTACGGTGAAGTACTTCCCGCACTACGACAGCTACCTGCAGGGCGAGCGGGCGGCCCGCATGCTGGTGCGCGCCATCCGCGGAGACTATGCGCCGAAGACCGTGACGGTGAAGGTGCCGATCATCTCGCCCACGGTCCTGCAATGGACCGGGGCGTCGCCGTGGATGGATCTGGTGCAGCGCGCGCTCGTCTGGGAGGCACGCGAGCCCGACCTCTACGTGAACGTCTTCTTCGGCTTTCCGTTCGCCGACGTGCCCGATGTCGGAATGACCATCCAGGCCATGAGCAATGGCGACGACGCGCTTGCGCGCAAGGCCGCCGACGACCTTGCGCTATGGGCCTGGCGCCGCCGTGAGGACCTGCTCGGGTCGACCAAGGTGCACACCATTCCCGACGGCGTGCGCCTTGCCAAGGAAGCGATCGAGCGCGGCGAGACGCCGGTCGTCCTGGCCGATCACAGCGATCGCTCCGGGTCGGCGACGTGGCTCCTGAAGGAGATCATCGAGCAGGATCTCTCGGGCGTGCTGATCGCGACCATCGCCGATGCCAAGGTGAGCGATGCGCTCAAAGCGGCCGGCGGCGTGAAGGCAGGCGATCCGTTCGACATGGACGTGGGCGGCCTCGCCGACGAATCGGCCGGCCAGCCGGTGCGTATCACCGGCACCGTCCTGAATGCCGCCGAAGGATATGGACAGCTCTGGATCGTCGTGGAGTTCGGCCGCGGCAACGTGCTGGTGCTGAGCCGCTATCTCGTTCAGGTGCAGGAGCCCTTGTCGCTCGAAGCGCTGGGTCTCGACGTCGCGTCCTTCAAGGCGTTCGCCATCAAGTCGCGTGTCCACTTCCGACGCGGCTTCGACGATTCGGGCTTCGCCAAGACCATCCTGCTGGTCGAGCCGGTCGAGCCCTTCCTCGGCACCGTCCGTCTCGACGGCCTGCCGTACCGCAACGTCGACCTGAAGAAGTTCTATCCCTACGGCGACGATGTTACCTTTCCCTGAGACGGTATTCCGATGACCAGCGCGCTTTTCCGCCCGTTCGCCTGCAAGTCGTTGCGGCTTGCCAACCGGCTGGTGATGGCGCCGATGACGCGCTCCAAGAGTCCGGAAAGCGTGCCGGGTCCGGATGTGGCAGCCTACTATCGCCGTCGCGCCGAGGGCGGTGTCGGGTTGATCGTCACCGAAGGCACCACGGTCGACCGGCCGGCCGCGACCAACGACGCCAACGTGCCGAACTTTCACGCGCCCGCGAGTCTCGCCGGCTGGCGGCGCGTCGTCGAGGAGGTGCATGCGGCGGGTGGCCGAATCGCGCCGCAGCTCTGGCACCAGGGCATGATGCGCAAGCCGGGCACGGGACCTAACCCCGATGCGCCGTCGGATGGTCCCTCGGGCCTGTCGGCATCGGGCAAGCAGGTCGGCCAACCGATGAGCGAAGCCGATATCGCCGATACGATCGACGCCTTCGCCAAGGCGGCGGGCGCGGCCCAGGAGATCGGCTTCGACGCCGTCGAGATCCATGGCGCGCACGGCTACCTGATCGACCAGTTCTTCTGGGAAGGCGCCAACCGGCGCGACGACTCCTGGGGTGGAGACTTCGTGAGCCGCACGCGCTTTGCCGCCGAGATCGTCAAGGCGATCCGCGCCCGGGTCGGCGAGGCCTATCCGATCATCCTGCGCTTCTCCCAGTGGAAGCAGCAGGACTTCGCGGCCCGCCTTGCGCAGTCGCCGGACGAACTGGCGCGCTTCCTCGAACCGCTGGCGGCCGCCGGCACCGACATCTTCCATTGCTCGACCCGTCGCTTCTGGGAGCCCGAGTTCGAGGGCTCGTCGCTGAACCTCGCGGGATGGGCGAAGAAGCTCGCCGGCAAGCCCACGATCACGGTGGGCTCGGTCGGTCTCAAGGGCGCGGATTTCGTGCAGACCTTCCGGACCCGCGAAACTTCCGATGTCGGCGAGCTGGGAGAACTCGAGTCGCGGCTGGAGCGCGGCGAGTTCGACCTCGTCGCCGTCGGTCGTGCGTTGCTGGCTGATGCGCAATGGGCAGCTAAGGTGCGCGATGGTCGGTTCGCCGAACTTGCACCGTTTTCCGCTTCGTCATTGGCAACGCTTGCGTAGAATGCCGCCCGCAAAATTAGGGGGCGCGCGAATGAAGAGACTCAACCGACTGACGATGCTGGCGGCGCTCGGCGGCCTGGTGCTGGCGGCCATGCCGTTCGGCGCTGCAGAAGCGCAATGGGTATTCCTGGCGCGCAAGGCGATGGGGCGCATCCATCAGATGACCGAGGGCCAGCAGAACGGCCGGCCGGGCTACGACTTCGCGACGGTCATCCTCGATGCCTCGGCCGACAAGGTATTTTCAACGGCGCTCGAGCTTGCCCGCAAGAACAAGTCGGTGCGCATCCTGATGCACGACGCCCACGCCCGCCGCCTGCAGATCGCCGAAGGCGACCGGACGGCGACCTTGAATGTCGTGCATTTCAGCGACGACGTCTCGCAGCTCCTGATCGCAGGCCATGCCGGTGCCGGCGAAAGCTCCACGACTTCGATGGTCGTGCACGCCGTCCTGCGTGTCTGCAAGGAGATGCACAAACATTGCGAAGTGAGCCAGTGAGCCTAGCTTCGCCAGTCGAGGCCGATATCGAGCACGCTCACGCTATGGGTCAGCCAACCCGCTGAAATGAGATCGACGCCGCTCGCCGCGATGGCGGGCGCCGTCTGCGGCGTGATGCGGCCGGACGCTTCGGCAATGGCGCGGCCGTCGATCGTGCGGACGGCCTGGGTGAGCTGCTCCGGGGACATGTTGTCGAGCAGGACGGCATCGACGCCGATCGCCATCGCTTCGTCGAGCTGCGCGAGCGTGTCGACTTCGACTTCGATCTTCACCAGATGGCCGACGCCCTCGCGGGCGGCGCGGATCGCCGGGCCGATGCCGCCGGCAACGGCGACATGGTTGTCCTTGATGAGGACGGCATCGTCGAGGCCGAAGCGGTGGTTCGAGCCGCCGCCCACGCGCACGGCGTATTTCTGCACCGCGCGCATGCCCGGCATGGTCTTGCGCGTGCAGCAGATGCGCGCCTTGTGGCCGCGCACCGCTTCGACCAGCGTTGCCGCCGCGCTCGCGACACCGCTGAGATGGCCCAGGAAGTTCAGGGCCACGCGTTCGGCCGTCAGCATGCCGCGGGCAGGGCCGGCGATCGTGGCGATGCGGTCGCCCGGCGCCAGCCTCGTGCCGTCCGGCCGTTCGACCTCGATCTTGATGGCGGGATCGACCAGCCGGAACGCGGTCGCGGCGAGGTCGAGGCCGGCGACGATGCCGGGCTGGCGTGCGACCAGCACCGTTTCGGCCTTTGCCGTTGCGGGCACGATGGCGTCGGTGGTGATGTCGCCCGCGCGGCCGAGATCCTCGACCAGAGCGGCGCGGACCAGCGGTTCGATCAGCAGGGCAGAGAGAGCAGGCGTGGTCATCGTGGTTCTCACGCCTCCAGCATGCGCTCGACGGCGCGGCGGGCAGGGGCTGCGACGGCAGGGTCGATGGTCACTTCATGCTGCATCGTCTCCAGCGCCTGCCGGATCTTGGGCAGGGTGATCTGCTTCATGTGCGGGCAGAGATTGCAGGGCCGCACGAAGTCGATGTCGGGATGCTGGACGGCGACGTTGTCGCTCATCGAGCATTCCGTCACCAGCACGACGCGCGTCGGCTTCTCCTTGCCGACATAGTCGATCATCGCCGCGGTCGAGCCGGTGAAGTCGGACACGGCCACGACCTCGGGCGGACATTCGGGATGGGCGAGGACGACGATCCCGGGATGGCCGGCGCGGAGTTGCTGGATGTCGGCGGCGGAGAAACGTTCGTGCACTTCGCAGTGGCCGGCCCAGGTCACGATCTCGACGCCGGTTTCGGCGGCGATGTTCTGCGCCAGGTATTCGTCGGGCAGCATGATGACCTTCGGCACGCCGAGGCTCTCGACGATCTTTCGCGCATTGCCCGAGGTGCAGCAGATGTCGCTCTCGGCCTTAACCGCGGCCGAGGTGTTCACGTAGGTGACGACGGGAACGCCGGGATAGCGCTGGCGCAGCAGGCGGACGTCGGCGGCGGTGATCGACTCGGCGAGCGAGCAGCCGGCGCCGAGGTCGGGAATGAGGACGCGCTTGGCCGGATTCAGGAGCTTCGCCGTCTCGGCCATGAAGTGGACGCCGGCCAGCACGATCACCTTGGCGTCGACCTTCATCGCCTCGCGGGCGAGCGCCAGGCTGTCGCCCACGATGTCGGCGACGCAGTGGAAGATCTCCGGCGTCTGATAGTTGTGCGCCAGGATGACGGCATCGTGCTCGCGCTTCAGTTCCAGGATGGCGTCGATATCGCCGGCAAAGGCGGGCCATTCGATCGACGGGATCACCGACTTCACGCGGTCGTAAAGCGGGGCCGTGCGGACCATGAGGTCCGGTGCAGAGGACAGGGACATGGAACACCTCATTATGCTCATAACGAGCATTTAATTATTTATACTAGAAATGAGCATAATAGGAGGTCAAGCCCTTCGTTCCGCAGGGAGGGGTGGTCTTCAGATCGGGCGGGAGAGGGGAAGCTTGGTGCCCTGGACCGCCCGCTCGAGAACGACCTCGCGGCGGAAGCGGAACAGTTTGGCCGGTCGCCCACGGGTCTCTGAGGTCGAGGCCCCGGTCGGCTCGACCAGGCCCTGCTGGTCGATCAGCCGGCGGAAGTTCTGCTTGTGCATCGGCCGACCGGCCAGCGCCTCGACGGCGCGCTGGAGCTGCAGGAGGGTGAATGCCGGTGGCATCAGCTCGAAGACGACAGGGCGGTATTTGATCTTGGCCCTGAGCCGCGCGATGCCGGTGGCGAGGATGCGGCGATGGTCGTGGCGCATCGGCATGCCCGGTACGGGCTCGATGGTCGGCACTGTCGCGCGATGTCGTTCCTGCTGGGTTTCCGGGACCAGACCTGCCTCGTAGAGAAGTTCATAGCGCTGCAGGATCAGGTCCTCGTTCCAGTTCTCGGCGCCGTCGCCGAAATTGACGTCGATCCGCTGCCGCCGCTCGCGTTGCTGCGCGACGTCGCCTGCTGCATCGGCCCATGCCGACAATTGCGGCAGGATCGTTTGCGCGACCAGCGGCGACGGGCCGGCCCGCCAGTCCTCCCAGGGGAAATAGCGATACCAGCTCCGCCATTCGGGATCGCGGGCGCCGGCCGACAGCCTTTCGCGGGTCAGGCCGAGATAGCTGATCGACACGACGCGGCGACGCCCGTCCGAGGCGGGTCTGTTGCGATCGGCGAATGTGTAGAGCTGTTCGACGTAACCCAGCGGATGCTGGGTTTGCCGCTCGACCCAGGCGCGAACGCCGCTCTGCAAGGTCGGATGCTCGGTTGCGAAGGGGCCGGATGGAAGGAGTGCGCCGTCATCCAGGGTCAGCACCAGCGGCTGGTTTTCCGTGAGCGCGACGAGGACCGCGTTCAGCTCGATCGTGACGGCATCGGAGATCGCAGGCGGCGGCGTCATATCAAGCGGCGATGGCCGCCTTCATCAGCTCGATCGACTCGGGCATGTCCCAGTCGGCATCGCCTTCGATGCGGCCAAGCTCGCGGCCGGCGGGATCCACCAGGATCGAGGTCGGCAGCAGGGTGACGTCGAGGCCCTGCATCGCCTTGCGGCCCTTGTCGAAGTAGATGCCGAGCTGGGTGAGCTTCTGCTCCTTGTAGAAGGGCACGACCTTGGACTTGGTCGGCCCGTCGATCGACAGCGGAACGATGACGAAGCGATCCTTGGGCAGCGCGGCCTGCAGGCGGTCGAGGCTGGGCATTTCCTTCACGCACGGCGCACACCAGGTCGCCCAGAAGTTCAGCAACACGGCCTTGCCACGAAATTTACTAAGGCTGACCGGCTTGTCGCCGGCGTCCTGAAACTCGACATTGGCCAGCATCTTCGGCTTCTTGGCCGGGACGAAGCGCTCCATAGCGCCCCTGGCCAGGTCCGGATTGAGGCCGGCCAGGCTGCGCCGGGCCGTCGCCGGTAGGGTGAGGGCCGCCAGGCCGCCGGCAAGAACCAGCCGTCTGCCGGGGAGGAAATCTCTTTCGGGATATGCCATAAGCCGCGATCCTAAAGCACAAGTGGCGTTAATTCATGGCACGGAAGAACAGGGCTGCGCGAGCGCCGAAGAGTCGCTCCAACACGAAGCGGGCCAACACGATGTGGGGAGGGCGTTACAAGCTCGGCCCGGCGGAGATCATGGAGAAGATCAACGCCTCGATCGGTTTCGACCGGCGGCTCTATGCCCAGGATATCACGGGCTCGCTCGCCCACTGTGACATGCTGGTGGCCCAGGGCATCCTGACCGCCAAGGACGGCAGCGCCATCAAGCGCGGCCTCGCTAAGGTGCGCGAGGAGATCGAGTCGGGCCGTTTCAAGTTCTCGACCAAGCTCGAGGATATCCACATGAACGTGGAGGCGCGGCTGGCCGAGCTGATCGGACCGGCCGCCGGACGCCTGCACACGGCGCGCTCGCGCAACGACCAGGTGGCGCTCGACGTGCGGCTGTGGGTCCGCGACGCGATCGACCGGCTGGAGCCGATGCTTGCCGATCTTCAGGCCGCCCTGGTCGACCGCGCCGAAGAGTATGCGGCTACGATCATGCCGGGCTTTACGCACCTGCAGACGGCGCAGCCCATCACCTTCGGGCATCATCTTCTGGCCTATGTCGAGATGTTCGGCCGCGATCGCGGCCGGCTCGCCGACTGCCGTGCGCGGCTGAACGAATCGCCGCTGGGGGCCGCCGCGTTGGCCGGCTCGCCGCATCCGATCGATCCGCGCAAGACGGCGAAGGCGCTGGGCTTCGACCGGCCGATGGCCAATTCGCTCGATGCCGTTTCGGATCGCGACTACGTCGTCGAGTTCATCGCCGCCGCCTCGCTCACGGCAGTCCATCTCTCGCGCCTCGCCGAGGAGATCGTGATCTGGTGCTCGGCGCCGTTCCGCTTCATCGCTTTGTCGGACGCCTTCACCACCGGCAGCTCGATCATGCCGCAGAAGCGCAACCCCGACGCCGCCGAGCTGACGCGCGCCAAGACCGGCCGCATCCTCGGCTCGTTCGTGGCGATCTGCACGATCCTGAAGGGCCTGCCGCTCACCTATCAGAAGGACATGCAGGAAGATAAGGAACCGCTGTTCGATGCCGCCGACTCGCTGGAGCTGGGTGTTGCAGCGATGGCGGGCATGATCCGCGACCTCAAGGCCAATCCGCAGCGCATGCGTGCCGTAGCGTCGGCTGACTATTCCGTAGCGACCGATCTTGCCGACTGGCTGGTCCGCAAGGTCGGCCTGCCGTTCCGTCAGGCCCATCATGTGACGGGGACGCTCGTCGGCATTGCGGCCGACAAGGGCGTCGATCTCGACAAGCTGTCGCTCGCCGAGATGCAGGCTGTCGAGCCGAACATCGACCGCAGCGTCTATGGCGTGTTGACGGTCGAGGCGTCGGTTGCCGCGCGCAAGAGCTTGGGCGGCACTTCGCCGGCCAACGTGGCGCGCGCCACCAAGGAGGCGCGCAGCCGGTTTCTCGGACGAGCGTCCAAGAGTGCAAAGGGGCGCGGCCGATGAGCTTCTTCACCTACAAGAATGGCGAGATGCATGCCGAAGGCGTGACGCTCGCCTCGATCGCGGCCCAGGTCGGCTCGCCCTTCTACTGCTACTCGGCCGGCGCCTTGCGCGCTGCCTGGAAGGAGTTCGCCGACGGCATGAAGGGCATGAACGCGAGCATCTGCTACGCCATGAAGGCGAACAGCAATCTCGCGGTGGTCCGCCTGTTCGGCGAGATGGGGGCGGGCGCCGACATCGTGTCGGTGGGCGAGATGCGCCGTGCGCTCGCGGCCGGCATCCCGGCCGGCCGCATCATCTACTCCGGCGTCGGCAAGAAGCCGTCGGAGCTGATGGCGGCCCTCGAAGCCGGCGTCGGTCAGATCAACGTCGAAAGCTCGGCGGAACTCGAAACCCTGAACGCCGTGGCGGGCCAGCTCGGCGTGAAGGCCGACATCACCATCCGCGTGAACCCGGACGTCGACGCCAAGACGCACGCCAAGATCACGACCGGGCGCAAGGAGAACAAGTTCGGCATCGACATCGACCTGGCGCGCGAGGCTTTCGCCCTGGCCGGGCGGCTGCCGAACCTCAAGGTCGTGGGCGTGGCCATGCATATCGGCTCGCAGCTCACGGCGGTGCAGCCCTATCGCGATGCCATCGTGCGCGTGCGTGAGCTGATCACCCAACTGCGGACCGACGGTCACAGGATCGACCGTTTCGACATCGGCGGCGGCCTGGGGATCGTTTATGCCGACGAGACGCCGCCCTCGGTCGCCGAATTCATGGCGGTGGTCGCCCAGGAAACCGCAGGGCTGGATTGCGAGTTGACCTTCGAGCCCGGTCGTCGCCTCGTGGGCGAGGCGGGCGTTCTGGTCAGCGAGGTGATCCTGGTGAAGCCGGGGTCGGCAAAGACTTTTGTCATTGTGGACGCAGCGATGAACGATCTCATTCGTCCTACGCTCTATGAGGCCTGGCACGACATCCTGCCGGTGCGCCAGCCGCGCCCCGATGCCGCCACGATCCGTTGCGACATTGTCGGTCCGATCTGCGAATCGGGGGATTTCCTGGCACAGAACCGTGATCTGCCGCCGCTGGCAGCTGGCGATCTCATCATGGTACGCTCGGCCGGAGCCTACGGGGCGGTCATGTCGTCGAGTTACAATACTCGGCCGCTGATCCCCGAAGTGATGGTGGACGGCACGCGGTTTGCGGTCGTCAGGCCGCGACCGACGATCGAGGAGATGCTCTCCGCCGAGCGGATCCCGCCCTGGATGGAGAAGATCAAGGCCTAGCGAAAGGAAACGATGGACGCGAGCCAGACCACACCGACGATCCAAGCGCCCGGACTGGGGCGCAAAGTCGGCTTGGCATGGGCTGCGTTGGCCTGGGAAGGCCTGTGGCCGCGGCTTGTGCCGTTGCTTTCTGTCGTCGTCCTGTTCGTCGCGGCCGCCCATCTCGACCTCTTCGCCGGCCTCGACCCGTGGGTCCATACCGGCATTCTCGTCGCTCTGGGCCTGGGCTTCGCTGGCCTCGCCTGGTGGCGCCTCAGGGATTTTGCCTGGCCTGCGCGGGAAGCCGCGATCCGCCGGCTCGAACGCGACAGCGGCGTACCGCACCGGCCGCTGATTGCCGTGCAGGACCGTCTGGCCGCGGGCGAAACCGACCCGATGGCGGCCGCACTCTGGCAAGCGCACCGCCGCCGCGAGGCTGAGCGCCTGGCGGGCCTCAGCAACGGCCCGGCGCGTCCGGGCCTCGCCAATCTCGACAAATGGGCGCTGCGTTTCGTGCCGGTCCTGGCGCTGGTGGTGGCCCTTGCCGTCGCGGGTGGCTGGCGCAGCGACCGCATGGCCGCCGCGGTCACGCCGGCCTTTCCGCCGCCGCCGCCGGTCGTCGCCAACTTGTGGATTGCACCGCCTGCCTACACCGGCAAGCCGCCCGTCTATCTCGACATGGCCGACAAGGACAAGCTGCTGCGCGTGCCTGTCGGCAGCAAGATCGCCGGCTTCGTCGACGATGTGCGCGGCCGCAAGCCGCCGCAGCTCGTCATCGCAGGCGAGGATGCGAAGAAGGAAACCACGGACTTCTCGACCGTCGGCAAGGGCAAGTATCAGGTCGATCAGACCATCACCGAGGGCAAGTCGATCACCCTGCAGGCGCGCGGCGACGAGCAGGCGCGCTGGAAGCTGCATGTCATTCCCGATCTTCCGCCGACAATCGATTTCTCGCGGCCCATCGGCGTCGACAAGTGGTCGACCAAGGTCGAGTACGTCGCCGGTGACGATTTCGGCGTGACGGGCGTTCAGCTCCAGGTGCGCCTGCATGGCAGCGTGCTGGGCGACGATGCGCTCAGCAGCGACGAGGAGCCCGAGGTGCTGCGCGTCGACCTGCCGGTCGCGGGCAACGCCAAGAAGATTTCCGACACCTTCGTGCGCGATCTCACCAGCCATCCCTGGGCCGGCCTCAAGGTCACGGTGATGCTGTTCGCCAGCGACGCGCTGGGCCAGAAGGGTCGCAGCTCCGTCGAGACCTTCCTGCTGCCGGAGCGTGTGTTCAACGACCCGACGGCGCGCGCCCTGATCGTGTTGCGCAAGGCGCTGACGCGGGACCCCAAGGGCTTCCGCATGGACGTGGCCGATGGCATGCGTCTCATCCAGGGGA
>JAIUOY010000088.1:0-21757 GCA_020160995.1 Pseudomonadota bacterium
CACGAGACGACCTTCGCCCAGATCGTGTCGGACAAGCTCGGCGTGCCGCTCGAGAATATCGAGGTCGTCCACGGCGACACTGCGACCACGCCGTTCGGCATGGGCACCTACGGCAGCCGGTCCCTGGCGGTCGGCGGCTCGGCCATCATGAAGGCCGCGGACAAGATCATCGCCAAGGGCAAGAAGATCGCCGCCCATCTGATGGAGGCCTCGGCCGCCGACGTCGTGTTCGAGAACGGCACCTTCAAGGTGGCGGGCACCGACAAGGCGGTGCCGCTCGCCCAGGCGGTGTTCGCCGCGTACGTGCCGCACAACTACCCGCTGGCCGAGATCGAGCCCGGCATGGACGAGAATGCGTTCTACGATCCGGCGAACTTCGTCTATCCGGCCGGCACGCAGATTTGCGAGGTCGAAATCGACCCTGATACCGGCGTCGTCGAGGTCGTCAATCACACCGCGGTCGACGATTTCGGCAACATCATCAATCCGATGATCGTCGAGGGTCAGGTTCACGGCGGCATCGTCCAGGGCGTCGGTCAGGCGCTGCTGGAGAATGCCGTCTACGACAAGGAAACGGGTCAGCTGCTCAGCGGCTCCTACATGGACTACACCATGCCGCGCGCCGACGACGTCCCGTCGTTCAAGCTCGGCTACAAGGTCACGCCTTGCCCGCACAATCCGCTGGGCGTGAAGGGATGCGGCGAGGCCGGTGCGATTGCCGCACCTGCCGCCGTGATGAATGCCGTCCACGACGCACTGGCGCCGCTCGGCGTCACGCACGTCCCGATGCCTGCCACGCCGCTCAGCGTCTGGCAGACCATTCAGGGTGCGCAGCGTAAAGCGGCCGAGTAACGGGAGGATTGAGATGTACGATTTTGCTTACCATCGTCCGAAGTCGGTTGCCGATGCGGTCGCTCTGCTGAAGGGCAAGGAAGAGGCCCGTCCGATGTCGGGTGGCATGACCCTCATCCCGACGCTGAAGCAGCGCCTGGCCCGGCCGAGCGACATTGTCGATCTCGGCGCCATCAAGGAGCTGGCCGGCATCAAGGTCGAGGGCAACAACGTCGTGATCGGCGGCATGACCCGCCACTACGACGTCGCCAGCTCGGCCGACGTGAAGGCCCAGATCCCGGCATTGGCTGCCCTGGCCGGTCATATTGGCGACCCGGCGGTCCGTAACCGCGGCACCATGGGCGGTTCGGTGGCCAACAACGATCCGGCGGCCGACTATCCGGCGGCGGTTGTGGCGCTCAATGCCACGATCACGACTAACACCGGCAAGCATACGGCCGACGCCTTCTTCAAGGGCCTGTTCGAAACGGCGTTGAGCGAAGGCGAACTGATCACCTCGATCAGCTTCCCGAAGGCGGAGAAAGCGGCCTACGTCAAATTCCCCAACCCGGCTTCGCGCTACGCGATGGTGGGCGTGTTCGTCGCCAAGACGGCCGGCGGCGTGCGCGTGGCGGTGACGGGTGCCGGCCCGTGCGTGTTCCGCGTCAAAGCGATGGAAGACGCGCTCGCCAAGAACTTCACTTCGGCAGCGATCAAGGACATCAAGGTTCCGGCCGACGATCTCAACAGCGACATTCACGGCAGTGCCGAATACCGTGCCCACCTCGTGGGCGTGATGGCCCGCCGCGCAGTCGACGCAGCCAACAAGTAGCCACCGATCTCGGCAGTGACTAACGTCGGGGCGCCCCTTGCCGGGCGCCCCTTTGTTTTCTGGATAATAGCATTCGAGGCGAGTGCACCATGAAGGCCTTGGTTACGGGATTCGATCCGTTCGGCGGCGACGAGGTCAATCCGTCCTCTCTTGCCGTCGGCAAGCTGAAGAAGCACCTCGGCAGCATCGTGGTGCACACGGCCGAGCTGCCGACATCCTATGCCCGTTCGGCGGACGTGTTGCGTGCGGCGATCGCCAAGGCGAAGCCCGATATCGTGCTCTGCGTCGGCCAGGCCGGCGGTCGTACCGAACTGTGTCTCGAGCGCGTGGCGATCAACGTCCAGGATGCACGCATTCGAGACAATGACGGCAAGCAGCCGATTGACAGGCCGGTGGTGGCTGACGGGCCGGCCGCCCACTTTACGACCCTGCCGATCAAGGCCTGCGTGGCCGAAATGCGTAAGGCGGGGCTGCCCGCTGCGGTCTCGAACACCGCCGGCACCTTCGTCTGCAACCACATCTTCTACGCGCTGATGGACATTGCCGCCTCACACCCGCTGCCGATGCGCGGCGGGTTTCTGCACATTCCCTATGCGCCCGACCAGGCGGCCCGCCTCGGTGGCGCCCCCTCGATGTCGGTCGGCGATATCGTCCGAGGCATCGAGATCATCCTCGAAGTCAGCGCCAGCCGGGAGAGCGACCTCCGAACGGCGGAAGGCCGTATCTCCTGACCCTGGGCGCTACTCGGCCGCGATCGCGAGCGTCGGCGGGACGTGTTGCGGCGACACGACCTCCGTTGCGGACGGTCTCTTCACCCTGAACCAGGCCGCATAGAGTGCCGGCAGGAAAAGCAGGGTGAGGGCGGTCGCGACCAGCAGGCCGCCCATCAGCGCCACCGCCATAGGGCCCCAGAATACGCTCCGGGACAGCGGGATCATGGCGAAGATCGCCGTGCCGGCGGTCAGCAGGATCGGCCGGGCGCGGCGCACCGTGGCGTCGATCACCGCATCCCAGTCGGTGTGACCGGCGCGGATATCCTGGTCGATCTGATCCACCAGGATCACCGAGTTGCGCATGATCATGCCGGCGAGCGCGATCACGCCCAGCAGCGAGACGAACCCGAAGGGCTGGTTGAACAGCAGCAGGAACAGCGACACGCCGATCAGGCCCAGCGGCGCCGTCAGCATGACCAGCGCGAGCTTGGAGAAGCTCTGGAGCTGGAGCATCAGGAACAGCACCATCAGGAAGGCCATGAGGGGCATCATCTTGAAGATGGAGGCCTGGCTCTTGGCCGATTCCTCCGAATCGCCACCGATCTCGATCCGATAGCCGGGCGGCAGTTCGGCACGCAGCGGCGCCAGCGCCTTGTCGATGCGGGCAGCGACATCCGGGCCCTGCACGCCGTCGGCGACGCCGGCGCGGACGGTCATCAGCAGTTCCTTGTTGCGCCGCCAGAGGATCGGCTCTTCCAGCTCGAACTTCAGTGTCGCAAGCTGGGCCAGCGAGACCACGCCGCCATTGGCAGTGCGGAAGTTGATGGCTTCGAGACCTTCGACGCTCAGCCGCTCCGGCGCGATCGCGCGCGCGATCACGTCGATCGTCTCGGTGCGTTCGCGATATTGCGTCACCGTCACGCCGCTCAGCAGCGTCTGCAGGGCATTGCCCAGCACCTGCGAGTCGACGCCCAAGGCGCGGGCCTTGGCCTGGTCGACCTCCAACCGCACCGACTTGGCCAGCTCGTTCCAGTCGAAGTTGATGTCGCGCGTCGCCAGATCGGCCTTGAAGACCTGCCGCACGCGTTCGGCGACGGTACGGACCTGCTGCGGATCGTCGCCCAGCACGCGGAACATCACGGGATAGCTGACCGGCGGCCCGTTCTGCAGGCGTTGCACGCGGGCGCGGACGGCTTCGAAGTCCTGGGCAAAGAGCCTATCCAGCGCGGCAACCACGCGCTCGCGGGCGTGGAGGTCCTTGGTCATGACGATGACCTGGCCGAAATTGGCGTTGGCGAGCTCCGGGACCGTGGGCAAGTAGAAGCGCGGGCTGCCGGCGCCGATGTAGGACGTGTAGAAGGCGACGTCGGAATTCTCGCCGAGCCACTTTTCGAGCTTGCGCACTTCCTTGTCGGTCGCGGCCCATGAAGCGCCCTGCGCCAGTTTCATGTCGACGATCAGTTCGGGCCGGTTGGCGGTCGGAAAGAACTGTTTCTGGACCAGGCCGAATGCCGCCATCGAGGCCACGAAGGCGAGCGCGGTTATGGCGATCGTGGTCTTGCGCCAGGTGACGCACCACACGACCAGCTTGCGGAACATCGTGTAGAGCCGGCCGCCATAGGGATCGTGATGATGAACCTTGGGTTGCGGCAGCAGGTGATAGCCCATCCAGGGCGTGAACAGGACGGCGACGAACCAGGAGATGATCAGCGAGAGGCCGACCACCCAGAAGATCGAGTTGGTGTATTCGCCGGCGCCCGACCGGGCGAAGCCCACCGGCACGAAGCCGACAGCCGTGACCAGCGTCCCGGTCAGCATGGGGAAGGCCGTCGAGGTGTAGGCGAACGTCGCGGCCTCCAGACGGCTCGCCCCCTGTTCCAGCTTCACCATCATCATCTCGACGGCGATGATGGCGTCGTCGACCAGCAGACCGAGCGCGATGATCAGGGCGCCGAGCGAGATGCGCTGGAAGTCGATGCCGAGCATCAGCATGCCCACGAAGGTGATCGCCAGCACCAGCGGTACGGAGAACGCCACGATCACGCCGGTGCGAATACCCAGGCTGATGAAGGACACAACCAGCACGATGGCAAGCGCTTCGAGCAGGGAGGCGATGAACTCCTCGAACGACTTGTCGACGACTTCGGGCTGATTGGCGACGCGATGGACGGTGATGCCGATGGGCAAGTTCGCCTCGATCTCCTTCATGGTCTTGTCGAGGGCTTTGCCCAGCGTCTGGACGTTGCCGCCCTGCGCCATCACCACGCCGAGGCCGATCACCGGCTTCGACTTGAAGCGCATGGCGATCTGTCGTGGGTCCTGGTAGCCACGCTTGACCTCCGCTACATCGCCCAGGGTCAGCGTCTGACCATTGGCAGTGAAGGGGAGCGCCATGAGCTCCTCCGCCGAAGTCGGGGCCCCATCGACGCGCACGGCAACCCGCTCTCCGCTGGTTTCGATCGTGCCGGTGGCGACGATCGCATTCTGCCGGCGCACAACCTCGAGGATCTGGTCGACCGGCACGCCCAGCATGGCGAGCCGAGCATGACTGAACTCGATGTAGATCTTCTCGTCCTGCAGGCCGATCAAGTCGGCCTTGGTGACGTCGGGAACGCGCAGCAGCCGCTGGCGCACGGCCTTGACGATCTCCTTCACTTCGGCCGGCGAGAAGCCGTCGGATTCGAAGGCCCAGATCAGGCTGTAGGTGTCGCCGTATTCGTCGTTGAAGAAGGGACCGACCACGCCCTGAGGCAGGGACTACCGGATGTCGCCGTCGTGCTTGCGCACCTGGTACCAAAGGTCAGGCACTTTGGCGGGCGGAGTGTCGTCGCGCAACGAGACATAGATCACGGTCTCGCCGGGCTTGGTGTAGCTTGTCACGTTGAAGAAGTAGGGCAGTTCCTGGAGCTTGGTCTCGATCTTCTCGGTGACCTGTTGCTCAATCTCGCGCGACGTGGCGCCCGGCCAGGCGGCCGATACGACAATCTGCTTGATGGTGAAGGGCGGATCCTCGCCGCGGCCGAGATTGAAGAACGCATAGATACCGGCCGCCGTCAGAGCGATCATGAAGAAGACCGTCAGCGTGCTGTACTTCAACGCAAGCGCCGACAGGTTGGTGCGCGTCGTCATGTCCGTCTCTCCGCGGAGGATTGCGGGCTGCTGGGTAGGTCTGCCTAGCGGGCGGCGTGTTGCGGGAGTTGCAGCTTGACCTTCTGGCCGTGCTCGAGCTTGTGCACGCCCGCCGTGGCGATCAGCTCGCCCTCCTTGACGCCGGAGGCGATGGCGGCGGTGTCATTGCGCCAGCGTGCGATCGTCACCGCTTTCAACTCGACGGTGCCGCTTGTGCGGTCGACCACCCAGACGGCCGGCTGCGTGCCACGCTGGAAGATGGCGCTGAGAGGAACCTCGGCAACCGGAGTGGGATCTCGCCGATTGAAGGACAGCGTCGCAGTCATGCCGAGGCCGATGAATTGCGGTGGCTCCAGCACGCTGAACCGGGCGGGGTAGGTGCGGGTTGCGGGATCGGCGCTGGGGGACAGCTCGCGCAGCCGCGCGGCGTGGCGACGGCCCGGATCGGACCAAAGCTCGAAACTCGCCACGGACGCTTCTCGCACGCTCTTGAGGCGATGCTCGGGGACGCCGACCAGGATCTCGAGTTCGTCGAGGCGCGCGACGCGGACCACGCCCTGGCCTTGCGCCATTACCTGCCCGACCTCGGCCTGAACGGCGGTCACCACGCCGGCAGCGTCGGCCCGCAATACCGTGTAGTCGAGGTTGTTCTCCGCCGTCGCGAGCTGGCTCTTGGCCTGATCCACCCGAGCCAGCGTCGTCGACGCCAGGGACTGACGCTGATCGAGTGTCTGCGGCACGAAGGCCGTGCTTCCGCGCAAATTGAGGTAGCGCTCGTGGTCGGCCTTGGCGCGTGCGTAGTCGGCCTCGGCGGAAACCAGCGCGGCGCGGGCATTGTCGACAGCAAGGCGGTAGTCGGTGGGGTCGAGCTCGGCGATGACATCGCCAGGCTTCACGGCAGCGCCGACATCGACGGCGCGCCGTACGATCTTGCCGGCGACACGGAAGCCCAGCGTGCTCTCGATGCGCGGCACGACCGTACCGGCCAGGGTCAAGGACTGGACCTGCCGGCGATAGGCAATTTCCGCGACGCGCGCCGGCCGGATCACCGGCTCGGGCGCGGCGACCCGCGATGCATTCGCGGTGAAGGAGAAGATGGCAAAGCCGCCGCCGGCCAGGGCAATCCCTGCCGTCGCGAAAGCCATGGCCTTGAGAGGGAACTTGCGCGGCAGGCGAAAGGTCGGGAGACGCATGGCGGGGGTTCCTTTGGGCGTTTACAATGTGCCCAGGATAGACTAAACGCCGTTAACTTAACGATGATAAGTTATCTTCGTTAATATAGGAGTCAAGGGCAGGAGAACCCGATTGAGCGCTTTTTCAACAGCTGCCATCGGAGGCCGCAAGAAACGGGGCGAAGGCCACACCCGCCGCGAGGAAATCCTGCAGGCCGCGAAGGAGCTGTTTCTGGAGCAAGGGTACGACTCGACGACGATCCGCAAGATTGCCGATCGGGTCGGCGTCTCGGCGCCCGCGCTCTACCTTTATTTTCAGGACAAAGAGCAGATGATGCTGGCGCTTTGCGACCAGACCTTCGGGCATCTGATCGAAAGCATCAGCGAGATCGAGAAGAGCGTCGCGGAACCGCGCGACCGGATACGCCAGTTCGGCGAGGCCTACCTACGGTTCGGCCTCAAGCACCCCGACGAGTACCGGCTGATCTTTCTGGGCAACAATGTCCCGGAATCGGTGCGCAAGGTTGGCCATCGCATGCCGACCGACGATCCGACCCGGCCGGGCGTCAACGGGTCGATCGTCTTCCAGCGTCTGGTGAGCGTGCTCGTCGAAGCCGAAGCGTCGGGGCTCAAGCTGAACTATCCGGCCGATACCTGCGCCGAACTTTGCTGGATGGGGATGCATGGCCTCGCATCGGCGTTGATCCTCAAGCCGGAATTTCCCTGGTCCAATCGCGATCTTCTGATCAACGGCATGCTCGACATGGTGCTGAAAGGGATCATCCGCGACACCTGATGGATCAGGCCACTGCGGCGGCCTTCCGGGCGACGCGTCGACGGGCGAGCTTCATCAGGCCGTAGGTCGCGGCAGCACCCATGATCAGCACGCCGATGCCGATCAGCGGGCGATACCATAGCCAGCCGAGGGCAATTACAAGCGGTGCCAGAGCTGCGGTGCAGACCATCGCCACCAAGCCGGCGCCGGCACCGACGATGTTGCCCAGGATCGGAATGACGTCGGCGGCGACGCTGAGCGGCCGCAGGATCAAGGCAAAGCCGACGAACATCACGAAGGCGCCGACGGCACGCAACACCCAGGTAAAGGTGACGTTCTCCTCCTGCGCCGCCTTGAACATGGCGGCTGCAGGCACGGTCCCCGGCGCGATGAGTTCGACCGTCGTGCCGGTATGGGTCGTAAACGGGGCGAGGCTCGTCCCAGCCTGCAAGGCGACGACGCTGGCAGTCTGAAGCGGCACCTGGGAGAAAGTAATCCGCATGTCGCCGACGGCAGGCTGCGAAGGATCGCGTCCGACATAGAGGACGCCGTCGATCACCTTGACCGGCTTGTCGATGCGGATCTGCAGGGCATTGGCCTGCACGTCGGTGGCCTCTAATGGCTTGGGCTCGCCGAAGCCGCGCACGAGCGACTCGGGGACCGCGAACGCGCCGAGATGCGTGCCGGACGCCACCGCTTCGCGCGACTGATAAGCCATCGTCGGATTGGTGTGGCCGCGGACCTCGCGGAAGCGGCTCGAGTCGATGGACTTGTCGGCCCAGCCGCGGACGTACTTGTAGGTCGTCGTGCGTTCCTCTCCGCCGCCGAATTTGGTTCGGGTCTCGGTGTGTGTCTCCTCCTGCCATTGATACATCTCGACATGGCGCAGGAGGCGAAGGCTCTGCATGCGCAGGGCGAAGTCGCCGTCGCCGACCGGCGTGCCTGCCGTCAGCATGCCGCTTACATGGATCAGCCGCTGGTCATTGCCGGCGTCGACGCGATCGGCCGGGACGCTGCGCACGATGCCGGCGCCTTCCGTGAGGCCCTGCGCCGTCCTGATGGCACGGCCTTCGTTCCAGAACAGCAGCACGCCGGAGCCGATCACGACCGCGATGCCGACCAGAACGCCGACGATAGCCTGGCCCAGGCGACTGAGCCACGACGTGTTAGTGACTTCGGTCACCTGGTCGACGCCGTTGTTTCCAGCCATGAACTGCTCCCGATTGTGCAGGCAGACTAGCGCCTCGGCCAGACTCGCGGGAAGAGGTCACAGGTCATGGGCGCCCCCGGCTGAAGATCGGGCTTGTGGGGAAATTGAAAGGTGCCCGGCCGTGGATCGTAACGCGCATCGTCGCCAGTATAGCGCAGCGACAGCCCGCGACGGCGATTGCCGGGCGTGTCGTTGCCGGGGGCGCCATGGACGATCATGGCATGGAAGACAAGACAATCACCGGGTTCCATCGTCCAGGAGCGGATATCGAATTTGCCGCGGTCGGCGTCGATATCGGGAAGCGGCTGCAGGGCGCTCGACGTGAACTTGGCCTCGTGGCCCTTGCGGAACGGTGTCGGCCGGTAGTTGACGCCCCAGCGATGCGATCCTGCAATGAACTCGACGGCGCCGTTGCTGAGGTCGATATCGTCGAGCGCGATCCAGACCGATGTGATCTGCTTGCCGGTCACGGGCCAATAAGGCTGGTCCTGATGCCAGGGCGTGGGATGCGCCGTGCCCGGTTCCTTCACGAAGAGCTGGTCGTAGAAGAAATCGACATTTTGCGAGCCCATCAGCCGGGCCGCAATCTCGGCCGCGGGCGAGGTAAGGGCGGCCAGGCGGAAGTCATTGTCCTGCCGCCACATGAACATGTCGCCGAAAAACTTCCCGGCGGTGCTGCCTTCGGCGAAGTTGGTCGCATTCGGACCGGGCTTTGCGAGGTCGCGCTCGACGGCCTCGCTCAGGATTCCCACCCACACGGCGTCGAAGGCGCCGCGCAGGCAGACGACGCCGTCGCGTTCGTAAGCGGCGACGTCGGTGTCGGCGACGGCGATCAAGCGGGCGAAAGAACGTGGACGGCGCGGTTCGCGACGAGGTCCTTGTTCTTGGCGCCATAGGCTTTCATGTGCTCGGACGCGCCATGGGCCTTGAGGTCTTCCATCGTCTCCCACTTCTCGACCACGACGAAAGTGTCGGGACCGAACTTGGCGAAGGGGCCGCCCTCGACGTCGACAGTCGCTCCGTACTCGATGCAGCCCTTCTCGGCATGCACGGCCGGCACGTTATCCTTGAAGTTCTTCAGGATCTCGGCGCGCTTGCCGGGCTTGGCGGTGATGATGGCGACGACGTGGATCATTGGTCTCCCTCCCTGGAAATATACTCTTAGGCCGCGCGGCCGTGGCGCAGCAGGCGGCCCGGCAGCTTGTCGTTGGCAGTTACCATGTCCTTGTTGTCCTGGCGAACCAGTCGACCATTGACGATCACCGCGGCGATGCCGTTAGCCTCGGCGACGAGACGGTCGGCGCCGGCCGGCAGATCGTAGACGCGCTTCAGCGGGCCAGGGCCCACGGTCTTCGGATCGAACACCACGACGTCGGCAGGCCGGCCCTCGGCCAGCACGCCGCGGTCGGTGATGCCGAACATCTCGGCCGGCCGCTGCGTGAGATTGTGTACGGCCTGCTCGACGGTGAAGGTCTTCTTCTCGCGCACCCAATGGCCCAGTAGGTAGGTCGAATAGCAGGCATCGCAAAGCTGGTTGGCGTGGGCGCCGGCGTCGGAGAGCGCAATGATGGTGTGTGGGTCGGTGATGAGTTCCGCGACTTCCTTTTCGTCGAAGTTCATGACGGCCATACGGAAGCGGGTCTGCAGGTCGTCGGCCAGCGATATGTCGAGGGCGAGGTCGACCGGATCCTTCCCGAGCTTCGCGGCCGCCATGGTGAGCGGCTGCTCCTCGAGCTCGCGATGCGACGGCGACCAAGCGATGACGACACGGTCCCACCAATTGCGGAACAGCGGAGTCACTTCGCTGCGGAGCTTCTCGCGCCACGCCACATCGGCATAGGCGCGGCGGCGGGCCCCGGGTTCCTTGGCGTCGGCTTTTGCCAGCTCGTTCATGAACGGCATCACGTCGAAGATGAAAGGCTCAGCGAAGGTGACCTCAAAGTTCAGCGGGCGGCAGCTTACCTGCGGGATCACCATGGCGCCCGACTTACGTTGCTCGGCAGCAAGGTCGAGCTGCTTGCGGTGTCCGCCGGGGCCGTAAAGGTGAGAGAGCAGGGCAGTCCAGGTGACGGGGATATTGTACTTACGGCTGACCTCGGCCATCGCCTTGGTCGAGAAGTCGCGGCCGATGGTGATCTGCATCAGGCCGCGCTTCAGTTCGCCCATGACGGAGACCAACGAATCCATTTCCTCGACGGTGGCCTGGCGGCTGGGCACCGGCTTGCCGCCATAGCCGCTGTGGCTGACGGAGACCGAGGTGCCGAAGCCGATCGCGCCGGCGTCCATCGCCTCGCGTACCAGCACCTTCATCTTCCCGATTTCATCGGGCGTCGCAGCGCGCTCGGTCGATTCCTCACCCATGACGTAGAGGCGCAGCGGCGTATGGCCGAACAGGGCGGCGACATTGATCGCCGAGCCGCGCTTCTCCAGCGTGTCGAGATATTGCGGGAAGGTCTCGAAAGGCCACGCTGTGCCGAGGCCGGCTTCCAGCGCGTCGAGGCTCATGCCCTCGACCTTCTCCAGGGTCTGCAGGATCATCTTGCGATGGATCGCATGGGTCGGTGCGACGCCGAAGCCGCAATTGCCGATCACCGTCGTGGTGACGCCGTGCCAGGGCGAGATGGAGAGCATGCGATCCCAGAGGATCTGCGCATCGTAATGAGTGTGGACGTCGACGAAGCCCGGCGAGACGATCTTGCCTTTGGCGTCGATGGTCGTCGTGGCTGCGCCTTCAGCCTTGCCGAGCGCCACGACCTTGCCGTCCTTGATGCCGAGGTCGCCAACGAAGCCGGGCTTGCCGGTGCCGTCGACAATGGTGCCGCCGGTAATCTTGAGGTCGTACGTCATGGCCACTCCGGGGTAAACGGTTGTTCATTTTGGCGTGGGTCTTCTGCAGGGGCAATGCCGTGCTTGCATGGCAAGGTCGCGCTGCTAGGGTCCGCGCGAATTTCGGGAGGTTCGAATGGCCAAGCATAAGATCGCGCTCATTCCGGGTGACGGAATCGGTAAGGAAGTTCTGCCGGAGGGCGTGCATGTCCTCGAAGCCGCGGCGCGGCGCTTCAACTTCCAGTTGGAGTTCACCGATTTCGATTGGTCATGCGATCGCCTGCTGCAGACCGGCAAGATGATGCCGGACGACGGCATGGAGCAGCTCAAGGCGTTCGAGAGCATCTTCCTCGGCGCCGTCGGCTGGCCGGGCGTGCCGGACCACGTTTCGCTGTGGGGCCTGCTGATCCCGATCCGCCGCGATTTCGACGAGTATGTGAACCTGCGGCCGGTGCGTTTGTTCGAGGGCGTGCCGTCGCCGCTGGCCAACCGTAAGCCGGGCGAGATTGACTTCTGGGTGGTGCGCGAGAACACCGAGGGTGAATACAGCCAGCTCGGTGGTCGCATGTTCCAGGGGACGGAGAACGAGTTTGCCGTCCAGGAAGCGGTCTTTACGCGCAAGGGTGTCGATCGCGTGCTGAAGTTCGCCTTCGAGTTCGCGCGCGGCACGAAGAAGAAGCATGTCACTTCGGCCACCAAGTCCAACGGCATCATTCACACGATGCCGTTCTGGGACGAGCGTTTCGCCGAGATGAGGAAGAACTACCCCGACATCAAGGCAGACCAGTACCACATCGATATCCTGACGGCCCACTTCGTGCGCAACCCGGATTGGTTCGACGTGGTCGTCGGCTCCAACCTGTTCGGCGATATCCTGTCCGACCTCGGCCCCGCCCTGACCGGGTCGATCGGCGTGGCGCCCTCCGGCAACATCAACCCGGAGCGCAAGTTCCCCTCGATGTTCGAGCCGGTGCATGGTTCGGCCCCCGACATTGCCGGCAAGTGGATCGCCAACCCGATCGGCCAGATCTGGTCGGGCGCCATGATGGTTCGCCATCTGGGATATCCCGAGGCGGCGGAGGCCATCGAACGGGCGATTGCGGCCTCCCTGGTCGAGGGCGGTCCCAGGACCCGCGACCTGGGCGGCAACGGCGACACCAAGACTGTCGGTGCAGCCATTGCCGAACTCGTGAAGACGGTGTAGCAGCCGGATTATCATGGCGTTTGCACACTTCAGGGAGGAATCCACATGAAACGACGCAACCTGCTCGCTACGGCCGCGGCTGCCGGTCTGGCCCTGGCCCCGCTGGGCGCGCTGGCCCAAGCCGCATACCCGACCAAGCCGATCACCGTGATCGTGCCCTTTGCCGCCGGTGGCCCCACCGATGCACTGGCCCGCGTCCTGACCGCCCGCATGGGCGAGGCACTCGGCCAGACCATGATCGTGGAAAACGTCGGCGGCGCCGGCGGCACGATCGGTGTCAACAAGGCCGCCAAGGCCACGCCGGACGGCTACACGGTCCTGTTCACCCACATGGGCACGCTGGCGGTCAACATCGCGCTCTACAAGTCGCTGCCTTACGACAGCCAGAAGGACCTCGAGCCGGTCGGCCTCGGCGGTACCAACCCGATGGTGCTGGTGGCCAAGAAGGACCTTCCGGCCAAGAACTTCCAGGAGTTCCTGGCTTACGTGAAGGCCAACCAGAAGAAGGCGCAGTACGGCATGGCCGGCATCGGCGCGGCCTCGCATCTCGGCGGCCTGATGCTGAACAACATGATGAAGGTCGACGTGCTGGAAATTCCCTACAAGGGAACCGGCCCGGCACTGAACGACCTGGTCAGCGGCCAGTTCGACTACATGGTCGATCAGGCCGTGAACGTGCTGCCGCAGATCAAGGGCGGCAACATCAAGGCGCTGGGCGTCAGCACGCTGAAGCGCCTGCCGCAGCTTCCCGATGTGCCGACGATCGACGAGGCCGGTCTCAAGGGCTACGAGGTCACGATCTGGAACGGCTTCTTCGTTCCGAAGGGCACTCCGAAGGACGTCGTCACCAAACTCAACCAGGCGCTGGTCGCGGCGTTGGGTGACGAGAAGGTCCGTGGCCGCCTGATCGAGCAGGCTGTCGATCTGCCGACGGCCACGGAAGCGACGCCGGAAGCACTGCGCGATCAGCTCAAGGCGTCGATCGACAAGTGGGTACCCGCGATCAAGGCTGCCGGCGTTCAGCCGCAGTAGGCGAGAAGGTTACCGTCGAGAAGCGGGCCGCCCCCTAGGGCGGCCCGTTTGCTTTTGGGGCGGTGGGTTCGCTTTCCCCTCCAACAGCATGCGCGACGACATTTCGAGATCAGGCAGGCTTTTCTCCAGTTCCAGCACACGATCCGATGTGTCTTCTGGCAGCTGCGGGAGGATGATCGGATCGCCGGACAGGATGTCCGCTTCGATGGCGAGACGAACGTCGGCGTGCCGACCCGCGCGGAGGCTTGCAATTATCCGACGATGCGCATGCTGCGGCGCTCCGCGCTTGCGGCTCGGGCCGTCGAAGATGTGTTTGCTGGGATCGGCGAATATGTAGCGATGGTAGGGGCCGGTCCTCAGCCAGATGTTTTCGATCATGCCGTACAATGCGGGCAGGGCGGCAGCTTCGTACAAACGGAAATGAAATGCGCGATTCTGGATGGTCGCCTGACGTGCATTGCGCGCCATCTTGGCGTCGTCCAGTTGGCGATGGATCGTTTCCAGTTCGTCGGCGAGGCGCGGTTCCGCCTGCCTCGCGGCAGCTTCTGCCGCCATGCCTTCGAGCACGACCCGGATCACCCTGAGTTCGAGGAACTGGGCGCGCGTGAGAAGGGGAACGGTGATCGTGCGCCCAAGCCCGACACTCAGCACGCGTTCGGCAACGAGCTGGAGCAGCGCTTCGCGGACCGGGGTGACGCTTGCTTTGAGCCGCTGCGCCACGTCGCGGAAGGTCAGGCGGGCGCCGGGTGCCAGATCGCCCAGCACGATGGCAGTGCGGATCTCTCGCAGCACCTGAGTGGATAGGCTGACGTGCTCAATGTGCTGCATCGTGGGCTGGATGGCAGTTTCGCTTGCGAGCCGCAAGGCGGCTTCAGGCGCGTCGCGAAGTTTGACAGGGGAGAAGTCACTGCTCATCTTGTCATATGTTATAACAAAAATCCGAGTTTAGGGAAGGAACGGCCGCCATGGCGCTGACGATCAATCAGATCCATCCCGTCTTCGCCGGAGAGGTTTCCGGCGTCGATCTGACGAAGCCGCTCAGCCGCGATGAGGCAGTCGTGATCGAGGAGGGCATGAACCGATACGGGGTGCTCGTCTTCCGCGATCAGAACATCACCGACGAGCAGCAGGTCGCGTTCACCAGGAATTTCGGCGACCTCGAGGTCAAGGAAAAGCCTGGGAACATCCGCAAGGCTACGGAAAGCCGGTTGGGAACGGGTATCAGCGACCTCTCCAACCTGACCAAGGACGGCAAGGTCATATCGGCCGACGATCGCCAATGGTTCTTCAAGCTGGGCGACCGGCTCTGGCATTCCGACAGCTCCTACGCGGTGATCCCGGCCAAATTCTCGGCCTTGTCGGCGCGCACCATTCCATCCTGGGGCGGTAACACCGACTTTGCCGACATGCGCGCCGCCTACGATGCGCTGGACGACCGGACGAAGGCCGAGGTCGAGAACCTGATTTGCGAGCACTCGCTGATCTATTCGCGTGCGGCCGTCGGCTTCACCGATCTCACGCCGGAGGAAATCGCCAACTTCAAGCCGGTGCGTCAGCGCCTCGTGCGGACCCATCAGGCCACGGGGCGCAAGTCGCTGTTCCTGTCGTCCCATGCCGGCGCCATCGTCGGCTGGACGATCCCGGAGGCGCGCTCCTACCTGCGCGAACTGACCGAGCACGCGACGCAGCGGGAGTTCGTCTACTCGCACCAATGGCGGCAATACGATCTGGTGATGTGGGATAATCGCGCCACCATGCATCGCGCCAAGCGCTTCGACCGCAACGAGGTGCGCGACATGCGTCGCACGACCCTGGGCGGCGACCGTCCCACCGTGGAACAGGCCGAAGCGGCCTGAGCTTCGGTCTCCTACAAAACTGAAGAAGACAAGGCCGGCCTGAACGAGCCGGCCAACATGGGAGGAATGCCATGCATCGCCGGAGCCTGCTCGCCGCCATTCTCGGGGGCGTGCCCCTCGCTGCCGCCTGGGGCCAGGAGTATCCGTCCCGTCCCGTGAAGGTGGTCGTCGGCTTTCCGCCCGGCGGTGGCACGGATCTCGTCGCGCGCCCGCTGGCGGCGAAGGTCCAGTCGTTGCTCGGCCAGTCCTTCGTGATCGACAATCGCGGCGGTGCCAATGGTGGCGTCGGCCTCGAACTGGTCGCGAAGAGCCCGCCCGACGGCTACACGATCGGCCATGTAAACAGCAGCGTCGTCGTCACCAATCCGCTGCTCTATCGCAGCCTGACGACCAACGTGGAGCGCGACCTCGCGCCGATCTGCACCGTTGCCGATTCAGCGGTCGTGCTGGCGATCCCGGCCGAACTGCCGGTGAAGAATCTCAAGGAGCTCGTCGCGCTGGCGAAAGAGCAGCCCGGCAAGCTGAACTTCGGCTCGGGCGGCCTCGGCAGCGTCGATCACCTGAGCTTTGAGGTGGTGAAGCGCCAGACCGGCATCGACTTTCTGCACGTGCCGTATCGCGGTGGCGGGCCGGCGCTGGCCGACATGCTGGGCGGCCGCGTCCAGCTCATGATCTCGAGCTTCGGCATGTACAAGGGCCAGGTGGATGCGGGCAAAGTCCGCATCATCGCCGTGCTCTCGCGCGAGCGTCATCCGGCGCTGCCGGACGTCATGACAGCCGTGGAGCAGGGCTGGCCCAATCTCGTCGTCTCGGTCTGGCAGGGTGTCGTCGCCCCGGCTCAGACGCCGCCCGCCATCCTCGACAAGCTGGAAGGTGCCTACCGCCAGGCCGTTGCCGATCCCGAAGTCAGCGCGCTGCTCGTGAGCCTCGGCTACTTCCCGATCTTCCGTGGCCGCAAGGAGATGGCCACGTTGATACGTGATGAAACCGCGCGCTGGTCGGCGATCATCAAGGAACTGGGTATCCAGCTCGACTAGGCCGGCGGATCAGGTGGCTATGCCTAGCGTGTCGAAGGCGATCTCCACCGATCGACGCGCATTGCCGCCGTCGTCGCGCAGGGCCAGCACGAGCTTGCGTTCCCACCAGTCGATATCGACCACGCCGAAATTGGCCGCAGCGTAGAGCGCGCCCAGCCGGTTGGGGCCGGCTTCCTTGGCGGCCCAGTAGACCATGTTGAGGCCGCTCGAAGTGACCTCGTAGAGCGGGTAGAGAGCAGCCGGCGTCTCGCGATAGAGCGCGCCGATATGGCGGTCACCCGAGAGCAGGACGACACCCTTGGCGCTGCTGGCGCGAATCGTGTCGATCAGCTTCTGCTTTTCGAGGGGCATGTTGCCCCAGCGTTCCCAACCATGGCCCTCGGCCAGCACCTGGGTGCTCGACACGATCAGCCGCAGCTCGGCGGGCTTCTGCAGTTCTTCGGCCAGCCAGGCCCATTGCACGGGACCCAGCATGGTCTTGGCCGGATCGGGGTCCGGCAGATAGCGTTCCTTGCCCGGCGCGCCGCGCTGGTCGGTGGCCTTGAGCGGAGAGCGGAACCAGCGCACGTCGAGGAGGATGACCTGCACGCGCATGCCCGGCGGTCCGATGATCCGCGAGTCGTAAATGCCGTCGCGCTTGCGCCTGATGTCGGTGGCAGGGGCATTCCAGAAATCGAGGAAGAGTTCCTTGGACACGGCCTTGTGGGCGAACTCGGCGCCGCCGTCGTTGAGGCCATAATCGTGGTCGTCCCACACGGCGAGGTGGCTCACCGTATCGCGCAGTCTGGAATAACCTGGAACCTTTCCGGCCTCCTCGTAGGCACGCTTCAGATTGGCTGCATCGGCGGAATTGAAGTCGCCGTAGACATTGTCGCCGCAGAAGATGAAGAGATCGGGCCGGTAGGACAGCACGGCGTCCCAGATCGGCTGGCCCATGTTCTGGTTGGCGCAGGAGCCGAAGGCGATTCGCGACAACGGCGGCCGGTTCTGCGACAGGGCAGGTGCTGCCGTGACGGCGGCAGCCGCCATCAGGCGGGCGAGGGTGCGGCGCGCGAACATGTTGACCACTGAAAAGCCAGGGTCGAACGTTTAGATTGCACGCCGATGAAGCGCCACCTCAAACGTGCCCTCGAAGTTCTGCTCGTGCCGGTCGCGGCGGCGGTTGTTTTCTTCGAGGATGTCCTTCTCCACTATCTCGGCCTCGCGATGGCCGCGATCGCGCGCTGGCCGCCGATCGCGCGAATTGAGACCTGGCTTGCGGGTTTGCCGCCCTGGGCCGCCCTGATCGCCTTCGTGGCGCCCTCGACCTTGGTGCTGCCCGTCAAGCTCGCGGCCGTGTGGTTTGCCATGCAGGGAAAGTTCGTCCTGGCAACCGGGGCCATTGTGCTCGGCAAGGTCGTGGCGACGGCACTGGTGGCGCGGCTTTACAAGATCCTGCGGCCGACGCTGCTGCAGCTGTCCTGGTACCTGCGGGCGGAGACCTGGCTGTTCGACTTCCGCGATCGGGTTTACGGCTTCGTTCGCGCGCTGCCGGCCTGGCAAGCGGCAGCGAAGGCAATCCGGCGAACGAAAGCCTGGCTGGCGGAATTGGTGTCCGGAGTCACATCGCGCTAGGCTTCTACCATGATGGAAGTTGTCGCCCTCGACGCGCCGCTCGGCGCTCGCATTGAAGGACTCGACCGCGCTAGTGCCCACGAGCCCGCCGTTGCCGCCAAGCTCAATAGAGCGCTGGCCGAGCATCTCCTGGTCGTCGTGCCGGGCGAGCGGATGACACCGGAGCAGACCCGCACCTTTTCGACCGCCTTCGGTGCGCCGCAGAAGCAGCTCCTGCGCTACAAGCGCAGCGGTGGGGTGCCCGATGTGTCGATCATGGTCAGTACGCTGATGGCCGACGGCACGACCGACAAGACGGCGATCCGGGCCGAGGACTGGCACACCGACGATTCGTACTTCGCGGTGCCGGCCAAGGCGACGCTCCTGCACGGCATAGAGATTCCGAGCCGCGGCGGTGCCACCTGGTTCTGCAACATGCATTCGGTTTACGAGTCCCTGCCGGAGGCCACGCGCAAACGAATCGATGGGCTGCGCGCGATCCATGGTTACGACACGCCACGGGCGCGCAACCGGCCATCGGCGCGCACGCCGGAGGAGATTGCGGAGACGCCCGACGTCGAGCATCCCCTCGTGCGGACGCATCCCGAGACCGGCCGCAAGGCGCTCTACCTCAACCCGAATCGGCTCGACCGGATCGTCGGGCTGGAGCGGGCGGAAAGCGACGACCTGCTCGATGCGCTCGCTGACGAAGCCCGCAAGCCGCAGCATCACCACGGCCATGTCTGGAGCATCGGCGACATCGTGGTGTGGGACAACCGCGCCACGATGCACCGTGTGGTGATCGACTACCCGATGGGCGAGACCCGGATCATGCAGCGCGTGCTGATCGAGGGCGACCGCCCGTTCTGACGCTCGCTGGTCTGATCGCTCAGCGAACGGCGCCTGCGGTGCGCAGAGCGTCGATTTCGACAGTGCTGTAGCCGAGTTCGGCCAGCACCGCGTCGGTATGTTCGCCAAGGCGCGGGGCGTGGGTTTCCGTCGCGCGCGCTCCACCCGAGAAGGTGTTGGCGCGACGCGAACGGCGGATGCGGCCTTCGCTCGGATGGTCCTCGGGCTGGAAGAATCCAACGTCGTCGAGATGCGGATCGGTCAGCAGATCGTCGATCGAATTGTAGCGTGCCGCCGGCACGTCGAGCCGGTCGAAGATCTCCAGCCACTCGGCCGTCGTCTTCTGGGCCAGGCCCTCTTTTCGGACCTCGAAGTAGGCGGCGGCATTCGCGGTGCGCGAGGCGGCGCTGTCGAAACGGGGATCCTTCTTGAGTTCCGGCCGCCCGATGGCATCGAAGAAGGCGAAGGCCTGCGGATTGGTGTTGGGGCCAACGGTGATGTAGCCGTCCTGGGTGGGCAGGGGCCTGTAGTCTGGGCTCAACAGCCGACCGTCGCCGCTGGGGCCGACCGGTGGATCGAATGTCGCCGCTCCCAGATGCTCGCTGGAGACGAAGGACGCCATGTTTTCCAGCATGGGCACGTCGATAGCCTCGCCACGGCCAGTCTTCTCGCGGCGATAGAGGGCGAAGCCGATGCACTGGGCGGCGATCAGGCCGGTCGTGTGATCGCTCATGACCATCGGCACGAATCGCGGTTCGCCGGTCGCACGCTCCAGGGTGCCGGCAACTCCCGATAGGCTCTGCACGATGGGATCATAGGCAGGGCGATTGTAGTAGCGGCCGCCACGGCCAAAGGCGAGGATGGAGCAGTGGATCAGCCGCGGGTTCCGCGGTGCCAGGCTGGCATGGTCGAGACCGGCGCGGGCGAGGCCCTCCGGCCGGACGTTGCTCACGAACACGTCGGCCTTCTCGATCAGACGGTGGAGTGCCGCCAAGGCTTCCGGCTTCTTGAGATCGAGGACGATCGAGCGCTTGTTGCGGTTGAAGTTGATGAACTTGCCCGACATGCCGGCGTTGCGGCTGCCTTGCGCCATGGTGCGCAGCAGGTCGCCGCCCGGCGCCTCGACCTTGATCACCTCGGCGCCATAGTCCGCGAGCGTACGCGTGCAAATCGGACCGACGACGACGGTGGTCAGATCGACGACGCGCACGCCGTCGAGCGGGCCACTCACGCTGCGAACTCCCCCGCGGCGAACTCCAAGTCCATCTCGCCACACAGCACGCCGTTCTTGTCGGCGGCCCAGATCTTGAGCTTGCCGTCCTTCTGCGCCTCGCCACGCACGTCGATCAGGTCGCCGACCCAGAGCGGATGGACGAGGCGGGCGGTGTACCCGGTCAGCCTGCCCTTGGCCCGCTTGAGCGCGGCGTCGACCATCAGATGCATGGAGAGGCCGCCGTTCGACACGATCGCCGGATAGCCTTCTTCGCTGCGCGTGTAGTCGCCGTCGTAGTGGATGCGATGCGCGTTCCAGGTGACGCCGCCGTAGCGGAAGTTGATCGTGTTGGTGAGCGGGGTCGTGTCGTTCCACACATGATCGGTGCGCGCCTTCGTTGCCACCGTTGCCGTGGTCTTCTGCCCCGGCGGCACGGCGGGGCGATAGATGGCGTCGAACGTATCGACCGCAATCGTCTTGCCGCTCTGCTCGATCGTGTGGCGCATGGTCAGGACAAAGATGTCGCCCGACCGGCCGCTCTTGGGGACGATATTGGCGACCTCGGCTTTCTTCACGGCAGGTTCGCCGGCGCGCAGGGGGGCCATGATCTTGACCTGGCGACCGGCGCCCATGCGGCGCGGCATCGGGATCGGTGGCAGGACGATGCCCTTGTTGGGATGCCCGTCGGGGCCCAGCTCGCCTTGGCGGATCGTCTCGCCGAAGAACACCGTGAACCAGTGCGGCGGCAGCTCATCGCCCCGCTTGATGCTGTCGGGATCGACGTCGAAGGTCGCCGCGACCCGACGGACGGCCATCATGCCGATATCGTCCTCGACCGTGCGTACGCGCCCGATCCAGGGGCGCAGGTCCTTCATCGCTTCGTCCATCCAGCCGCTCATCGCGTCCCGTCCCTCGTGTCTGTTCGCGCGGGAAGGTCGCACGCATGCCGGCAAACAGAAAGGGCCTGCTTTCGCAGGCCCTTTCATCAGTCGAAAGATCGCGACGATCAGATCGAGTAGTACATCTTGTACTCGATCGGCGCCGGCTGGTGTTCCCAGTTGTAGACCTCTTCCCACTTGAGCTCCATGTAGGCGTCGATCTGGTCGTCGGTGAACACGCCGCCCTTGGTGAGGAAGGTGCGGTCGGCATCGAGCGAATTCAGCGCTTCGCGCAGCGAACCGGCGACGGTCGGAACCTTCGACAGTTCCTCCGGCGGCAGGTCGTACAGGTTCTTGTCCATCGGATCGCCCGGATGGATCTTGTTCTGGATGCCGTCGAGACCGGCCATCAGCATCGCCGCGAAGGCGAGGTACGGATTGGCCGACGGATCGGGGAAGCGGACTTCCACGCGCTTGCCCTTCGGCGACGCCGAGTAGGGGATACGGCACGACGCCGAACGGTTGCGCGAAGAGTAGGCCAGAAGCACCGGCGCCTCGAAGCCCGGAATGACGCGCTTGTAGGAGTTGGTGCTGGCGTTGCAGAAGG
>JAIUOY010000089.1:0-7850 GCA_020160995.1 Pseudomonadota bacterium
AGATCATCCATGAGCGCCTGCCGGGCATCGCCGAGACCGCGCGCATCTTCGCCGGCGTCGACGTCACCCGCCAGCCGATCCCGATCCTGCCGACCTGCCACTACAACATGGGCGGCATCCCGGCGAACTATCACTGCGAAGTCATGACCGTGAAGAACGGCGATCCGAACACCGTCGTGCAGGGCCTGATGGCGCTGGGCGAGGCGGCTTCGATCGGCGTGCACGGCGCCAACCGACTCGGCTCAAACTCGCTGCTCGAACTGGTCGTGTTCGGCCGCTCCGCCGCCAACCGCGTGGCCGAGCTGATGAAGCCCGGCGAGCCGCACAAGGACATGCGCAATGCCGGCGAGGAGGCGATCGCCCGTCTCGACAAGGCGCGCTACGCGTCCGGCGGCACGGGCACGGCGCAGCTCCGCGCCAACATGCAGAAGACCATGCAGAACGACTGCGCGGTGTTCCGCACGACCAAGAGCCTGACCGAAGGCTGCCAGAACATGGACAAGGTGTACGCCGGCAAGGACGACATCCGCGTCAAGGATCGCTCGATGATCTGGAACTCCGACCTCATGGAGACGCTGGAGTTCGAGAACCTGATCCTCCAGGCCCAGGGCACGATCTATTCCGCGGCCAACCGGCAGGAGAGCCGTGGCGCGCACGCGCACGAGGATTTCCCCGAGCGCGACGACAAGAACTGGCTGAAGCATACGGTCGTGTGGGTCGACGAGAAGACGGGCAAGACCCGGATCGACTATCGCCCGGTCAACCTGCAGCCGATGACCAACGACGTCCAGTCGTTCCCGCCCAAAGCGCGCGTCTACTGAGTTCGAGAGGAAGAAATGGCTGAGTTCGCTCTTCCCGCCAATTCCAAGATCGGAACCGGCGCGACGTACAAGGCGGCTGCGGGCGTCAAGAACATCAAGACGTTCAAGGTCTACCGCTGGACGCCCGACGACGGAAAGAACCCGTCGGTCGACACTTACGAAGTCGACATGGACACCTGCGGTCCGATGGTCCTGGACGCGCTGATCAAGATCAAGAACGAGATGGACAGCTCGCTCACCTTCCGGCGCTCCTGCCGCGAAGGCGTCTGCGGTTCGTGCGCGATGAACATCGACGGCACCAACACGCTGGCCTGCACCAAGTACATTTCCGAGGTGAAGGGCGACATCAAGATCTACCCGCTGCCGCACATGCCGGTGGTGCGCGATCTGGTGCCCGACCTCAACGTGCCCTACGCCCAGCTCGCCTCGATCGAGCCGTGGCTGAAGTCGACGACCCAGCCGCCGACCCGCGAGCGCCTGCAGTCGCCGGAGGAGCGCGCCAAGCTCGACGGCCTGTGGGAGTGCATCCTGTGCTTCTGCTGCTCGACCTCGTGCCCGAGCTACTGGTGGAACGGCGAGCGCTATCTCGGCCCGGCCATCCTGCTGCAGGCCTATCGCTGGATCGCCGACAGCCGCGACGAAGCCAAGGGCGAGCGCCTCGACCAGCTCGAGGACCCGTTCCGGCTCTATCGCTGCCACACGATCATGAACTGCACGAAGACCTGCCCGAAGCACTTGAACCCGGCAAAGGCCATCGCCGAGATCAAGAAGCTGATGGTCGAACGGACGGTCTAAAAACGCCGTCTCTTGCCGCCGCTGGGGGATTGGCCCCAGCGATGTCGCCATGGCTCCGATGAGCCCTCGCTGATTTGAAACGTAGACGTCCTGCCCGCGGCATTAGGCTGGTCTTGACTCGGTCGGTCGACCGAACTATATCTTCTAATTATCGGTCGGTCGACCGAATTAGACCAGGAGGCAGCCATGGGCGGTATTGCTTCGGCTCTCTACGGCGCGGTCGTTTACGTCTTCTTCCTCGGCACTTTCCTCTACGCCATCGCCTTTGTCGGCAACCTGCCGGTCCCCAAGACAATCGACAGCGGATCGGCGGGTCCCGTCGGCGAGGCCCTGACGGTCAACGTCCTGCTGCTGGGGCTCTTCGCGGTCCAGCACAGCGTGATGGCCCGGCCCGGCTTTAAGCGTTGGTGGACCCGGTTCGTGCCGCCCCCCGTCGAGCGCACGACCTACGTGCTGCTGGCGAGCCTCGCGCTCGCGCTGCTCTGCTGGCAATGGCGGCCGATGCCTGAACTCGTATGGTCGGTGACGCATCCGATGGGCGTGATCGTTCTGTCCGTCCTGTTCTGGCTGGGCTGGGGCCTGGTGCTGCTCAGCACCTTCCTGATCAATCACTTCGAGCTGTTCGGCTTGCGGCAGGTCTACGCCCGCTTGCGCGGGACGAGCGTGCCGGAACCCGTCTTCAGGACGCCGTTCCTCTATAAGAACGTGCGACATCCGATCTATCTCGGCTTCCTGCTGGCCTTCTGGGCGACGCCGACGATGACGCAAGGCCATCTGCTGTTTGCGGTGGCGACGACAGGCTACATCCTGATCGGGATCTATCTTGAGGAACACGACCTCGTCGCCTTGTTTGGTGATCAGTACCGCCGCTACCGTGAGCAGGTATCGATGCTCCTCCCTCTGCCGCGCAAGAGAGGCCTTGATGAAGCTGAAGCAGACAACGGCGAGAAAGGCCGAGACGGACATCTCGCTGCTCGAAGCCGCCAGGAAGATGCTGCATGACAAAGGCTATGCCGGCCTGTCGACGCGGGACGTTGCTGCGGCGGCCGGCGTCCCGCTCAGCCAGATCCATTATCACTTTGGATCGAAGCAGGGCCTTGTGCTGGCGTTGTTCGAGTATCTCAACGCCCAACTGCTCGGCCGCCAGGACGCCTTGTTCGGCGACCCCTCGCTCAAGCTGTCGGAGCAGTGGGACCGGGCATGCGACTATCTCGAAGACGATATTGCCTCTGGCTATGTGCGCATCCTGCAGGAGATGATTGCGGCAAGCTGGGCCGATCCGGCGATCGCGGAGATCGTCCGTACTGGCCTCATGGGATGGATAGACCTGATCGGCAATGCCGCACGCCGGGCCAAATCCGAGTTCGGAACTCTCGGCCCGTTCTCGCCCGAGGAATTCGCGGCTCTCGTTGCCAACGCGTTCATCGGCGCCGAAAGCCTCTACCTGCTCGGCGTCGAAAAGAAGGGTGCGCCGGCCCGGCTGGGCCTTCGCCGTGTCGGCGATCTGATCCGGGCTCTGGAGGCCCGAACTGCATGAGGTGACGCAATGCGCGCCAGACTACCCGACGAGACCGGAGTGGTCGTGCGAGACGGCGTGCGGATCGCTTACGAGATCTACGGGTCGGGGCCGGAAACCCTGGTCTTCGTGCCGCCCTGGAGCATCGTCCACTCCCGCGTCTACAAGGCGCAGCTTCCCTATTTCAGCACGCGCTACCGCTGCATCACGTACGATGGCCGCGGCAACGGGAAATCCGACCGGCCGCAGGATGTGGAGGCCTACAGTCTGGAGAACTACGCCGCGGATGCACTTGCCGTCATGGATGCCACGGCGACGACCGGCGCTGTCCTGATTGGTCTTTCCTTCGGTGGCATGCTCGCCTGCGTTCTTGCGGCGTATCATCCCGAACGGGTGAAAGCGGCCGTGCTGGTGGGCACATCGGCGAGCATCGGGCCGAACCACCCCGACACGACGATCGAAAACTTCCTGGTTAGGAGAGAGTCCGACGACGGCTGGGCCAAATTCAATCGCGACTACTGGAGGGAGTCCTATCCGGACTTTGCCGCGTTCTTCGTCCGCAACATCTTCTCCGAGCCGCATTCGACCAAACAGATCGAGGATGCCGTCGGCTGGGCCTGCGAGACCACCGGCGAAGTGCTTGCCAGGACGGTGGAAGCCCGCCCGATCATGCCGGCCTTCGACATCAGCGAGGCAATGTATCGCAGGATTCGCTGCCCGGTCCTGATGATCCACGGCGACGACGACCAGATTCAGCCCTACGCCCGCGCGCAGGCCGTGGCTTCGGTCACGGGCGCGGAACTCGTGACCATCCGCGGCGGCGGTCACAATCCACTAGGCCGCATTCCGGCCAAGGCCAACATTCTCATCGCCGACTTTCTGGAGCGCCGATTTCATCCCGTTACACCGAGACGGAAGACGGGATTGTCTCGCGATGCAAAGAAGGTGCTCTACCTCTCGTCGCCGATTGGCCTGGGGCATGGCCGCCGAGATATCGCCATCGCTCGGCAGTTGCGGCTGTTGCAGCCAGGGGTACAGATCGACTGGCTGGCGCAGGATCCCGTCTCGCGCCTGCTCGATGCTGCGGGCGAGCGCCTCCATCCTCTGAGCTCGCGTCTTGTCAGCGAATCGCGACATATCGAGTTGGAAGCGGGCGAGCATGATCTTCACTGCTTTCAGGCGTTGCGACGCATGGACGAGGTCCTGATCGCCAACTTCATGACCTTCCAGGAGGTTGTCGCCGAGGACGGCTACGATCTGGTGATCGCCGATGAAGCCTGGGACGTCGACCACTACTGGCACGAACACCCTGAGCTCAAGAGGACGCAGCTTGCGTGGTTCACCGATTTCGTGGGTTTCGTGCCGATGCCGGCAGGCGGCGAGGCAGAGGCACTCCTCACGGCCGACTACAATGCCGAGATGATCGCCCATGTCGAAGGTTCCCCCGGCGTGCGTGACCGAGCGATCTTCGTCGGGGGGCCTGCCGATATCCTGCCGCGATCTTTTGGCCGGGACCTGCCGGAGATGGCGGATTGGATCCCTCGTCATTTCGACTTCTCTGGCTACATCATGGGCGAGCATCCCAACACCTGGGGCAGTCGCGCGGAGTTGCGCCAGAGGCTGGGCTACCGTTCTGATGAACGCGTCTGCATCGTCACAGTCGGCGGCTCGAGCGTCGGTCTCCCTCTGATCCGCCGGATCCTGCAGAGCTATCCCATCGTCCGGCGCGTCTTGCCGGAGCTGCGCATGGTCGTGGTGGCGGGCCCCCGCATCGATCCGCGGTCGCTCGTCGCGCCGCTAGGTGTAGAGGTGCGCGCCTTCGTGCCCGATCTCGATCGCCATCTCGCATCGTGCGATCTGGCGCTGGTCCAGGGCGGCCTTACGACCTGTATGGAATTAGCCGCGGCCGGAACGCCGTTCGTCTATTTCCCACTCAAGAACCATTTCGAGCAGAACTTCCACGTCGTCCATCGCCTCGACCGCTATGGCGCCGGTCGACGCATGGAGTACGAGACGGCAACGCCCGAAGCGATCGCCGATGCGATGATCGGCGTGTTGCGATCGTCCATCGCCTTTGCGCCCGTGGAGAGCGATGGCGCCCGGCGCGCGGCCCACATGATCGCCGAGCTCCTCTAGGGGGCGGGAATGGCCGGTGATGGATCGGCTCTGCTTTTGCTAGAGTGGTGACATCATGATCAAGGTGGGGACTTAGCAAATGTTTCTTAAACGTCTTTCCGCAGTGGCGGCCCTTTCGGTCGCTGCGGCGATGCCGGCGTCGGCCGGCCAGACCTTCGATGCCGTCAAGTCCAAGGGTTTCGTCCAGTGCGCGGTCAATACCGGCCTGGCGGGCTTCTCCTTCGCCGACAGCCAGGGCAAGTGGACCGGCCTCGACGTCGATCTCTGCAAGGCGATCGCGGCCGCGATGTTCGGCGACGCCGAGAAGGTGAAGTTCACGCCGACCACCGCCCAGCAGCGCTTCGTCGCCCTGCAGTCGGGCGAGGTCGACGTCATCACCCGCAACGCGACGCAAACCCTGCTGCGCGACACGTCGCTCGGCTTCAACATCGCGGGCGTCAATTTCTACGACGGCCAGGGCTTTATCGTGCCGGCCAAGAGCGGCATCAAGAGCGCCAAGGAACTGAACGGCGCCACGATCTGCGTCCAGCCGGGCACGACGACCGAGCTCAATCTCGCGGACTATTTTCGCAAGAGCAAGATGACCTTCAAGCCGGTGCTGATCGAGAAGCTCGACGAGCTGTTGCAGGCCTATGCCGCCGGCCGCTGCGACGCCTACACGACCGACGCCTCGGGCCTCGCCGCGGTGCGCGTCGGCCAGCTCGCCGGCAAGGGCGAGCACACCATCCTGCCCGAGCGCATTTCCAAGGAGCCGCTGGGCCCGATCGTGCGCCACGGCGACGACCAGTGGTTCGACCTCGTGAAGTGGACCCTGATGGGCATGATCGAGGCCGAGGAGATGGGCATCACGTCGAAGAACGTCGACGAGATGCTGAAGAGCGAGGACCCGTCGATCAAGCGCTTCCTCGGCGTCTCGCCCGGCTTCGGCAAGGCGGTCGGCGTCGACGAGAAGTGGATGTACAACGTGATCAAGCAGGTCGGGAACTACGGCGAGAGCTACGAGCGCAACGTCGGCACCGCGACCCCGCTGAAGCTCGAGCGCGGCCAGAACGCGCTGTGGACCAACGGCGGCCTGATGTACGCCATCCCGTTCCGTTGATCGGTGAAAGGTCCCTCGCTCACGCTCGGGATGACAGGCTTTCTTGTCATCCCGAGCGAAGCGAGGGACCTTTCAGTCAACCCGATCGAACCGCATCTTCTTGATGCGACCCGTCGACACCTCGATCGCGACGATCCTGCCGGCGCGGTCGCGGACGAGGTGGGCGAGCTGGGTGCCCTTGATCCAGCCGCCGGCCATCTCGGTCTCCACCGTGTCGGCGTCGAGGCCGCGCACCGTCCACGGCGCGCCGCCCGAGACCAGCGGGCCGCTCACCGCCACCGTCCAGTCGTCGCCCTTCCGGGCGAACTCCCACGCCGCGCCGCTGTCGGCCGAGACGTAGCGGCCGGCGAGCCCTGCCGGCACCGCCTTGCGCTTGCCCAGCTTCGCGAACGGCAGCACGCGGCCGGCGCCGAGGTCGACGCGCAGCCCGCCCTTGCCGGGCTTCAGCCTGAACTCGAACGAGCCGCGCTCGGCGCCCAGCCAGCCGTCGGCGCGGCGGCCCAGCACGAACGGCATCCCGTTCTGCGTCACCACCGCCTCGCCGTCGCGCCACGCCAGGTCGAACAGCGACGGCTCGTCGGCGTTGAACCAGGTGCCGGCGTGCGGCCGGATCTCGTCGGCGGTGATCGGCGCCAGCGCCGGCCTGGCCCGCCGGTCGCCTTCCAGCGCCAGGCTGGCGATGGCGTGGGCCTGCCGCCACGGGTCGATGCTGGCCAAGTTGGCGATCACGATCACCGTCAGGTCGGCCGCCGGCACGCGCAGGAACTCGGTGCGGAAGCCCGGCCACAGGCCGCCATGGCCGACCGTCTCGAGACCGCGCACCGCGCCGACCTGGACACCGCGGCGATAGGCGTTGGCATGCCCGCCGGCGAGCGGCTTCACGGCGGTCAGCTGCGCCGGCAGCGTCTTGCCCAGCACCGGCTTGTCGTAGTGGCGGCTCCAGATCAGCAGGTCCTCGACCGTCGAGGTCAGGCCACCCTCGCCGCCCTGCGGGTAGGCGTGGGCGGCGCGGCGGAAGCCCGTCCTGGCATCGCCCAGGTAGCCGGTCGCGAGGTGCGGGATCACCGCGTCGATGTCGGGCTCCAGCCGGGTCGCGGTCATGCCCAGCGGCCCGAACACGCGCTCCGCGAGGAACGTGCCCAGCGGCTTCTTCGCCAGCTTCTCGACGATCAGGCCGAGCAGCAGGAAGTTGGTGTTGCTGTAGAGGAAGCGGCTGCCCGGCGCGAAGTTGAGGTGGCCGTTGCGCGCCGCCGCGGCGAGGAAGTCCTCGGCGCGCGCCGGCTTGTCGAGGCCGTGGCCGCCCAGCCGCAGCAGTTCGAGGAAGTCGGGCAGGCCGCTCGAGTTGCGCATCATCTGGTCGATCGTGACCGGCAGCGGCTTCAGCGCGCGCAGGTAGCGGTGCGGCGGCGCGGCGAGGTCGAGCTTGCCCTCGGCCGCCAGCATCAGCGCCGCGGTGACGGTGAACTGCTTGCTGACCGAGGCG
>JAIUOY010000007.1:0-109636 GCA_020160995.1 Pseudomonadota bacterium
ACGTTGGCCAGCGTCTGCGCCTCGACGCCTTGACCGGCGTCGACAACGAGAACGGCGCCTTCACAGGCCGCCAGAGAGCGCGAGACTTCGTAGCTGAAATCCACGTGCCCGGGGGTGTCGATCAAATTGATCAGGTACGTTTTTCCGTCATCGGCCTTGTACTTGAGATTAACGGTTTGCGCTTTGATCGTGATCCCGCGCTCGCGCTCGAGATCGTTGGAGTCCATGACACGCTCGGCGACCTGCTGGTTCTCGCGGAAGGTGCCGCTTTGCTTCAGCAGGCAGTCGACCAGTGTGGTCTTGCCATGGTCGACGTGCGCGATGATCGCGACGTTACGGATTTCCATAAAATGTTTGTCCGGAGGGGTTGGTTGGCGGCGCTTATACGCACGCTCTGTGACGGCGGCAAGGCGGGTTGAGGGGGCGACTTGCCGCTGTCACAGTCCGGACATGCGTAAACGCTCGGTCACTATCGACGGCCACCGGACCAGCATCTCCCTGGAAGATGCCTTCTGGGCTGAACTTTCCGCGATCGCCCGCGCGCGCGGCCTCTCCCTCAATGCGCTGGTGGCCGAAATCGACCATGCGCGCGGGACGCCCGAGGCCGGCAACCTGTCGAGCGCCCTTCGCCTCTACGTGCTGGAAGAGTTGAAGAAGCAGCGAGGCTAATATCAGTCGAGCTTGAAGCCCTTGGCGCGCACGAATGCGCCGAAATCGGCGCGCTCCTGTACCGAATATTGCCGGGCCTTGTCCTCCGACCAGCCATAGGCCGGGTCCTCGCCGAATTTGTCGACGAACCGCTGGTTCTTGTAGGGCTGGGTCTCGTTGCGCCGCCGATCATAGGCCTCGACCTTTTCGCGAAGGCCGGTCTCGTCGTAGCGGTCGCGATGAATCGACACGTCGAGGCCGAGGCGCGGGCTCATCACTCCCTCGAAGGACGGCCAGCCAATCCCCAGCCCGGCGACGGGAAACACATGCTGCGGCAGGCCCAGCACCTCCGAAACCTTGGCAGCCTGGTTGCGGATCTGGCTGATCGGGCAGGTGCCGAGGCCAACCCGGTCGGCAGCCGCGATGAAGGTCGCCAGCACGATGCCGGCATCGACCGCCGCATTGAAGAACGGATCGAGATAGTCGTTCACGAAGGGCCGGCCCCGCCATTCGAACATCAGCCGATGGCGACGGTTGTTGCCGCAGAACACCAGGAGGGCCGGACCGGCGGCGGCCCAGGGATTCTCCGGGATCAGCGCCTGGAGCTTCTCGCGCTGCGCCTTGTCGGTGACGACCACGATGTCGGCCTGCTGCAGATCGCTCTTGGAGGGCGCCGACAGGGCCACCGCGCAAAGCGTCTCCAGCAGCGCCGGATCAATCGGCTTGTCGGAGTAGCGCCGCACGACGCGGCGATTGGCCATCTCTGCCAGCACATCGACTCCCTTGGGGGCTTCGTCGAGTGCGGGCGCAGTACCGAACCGCGCCTTGAGCACGGTCTTGAGACGATCGAGCACGTAAACTCCTCAGCGGCCGAAAATGTTGGGAAGGGGAATGTTCGGGATCGGCGAACGCGACGGCTGCTGTTGCTGCTGTTGCTGCTGGCCGCCCGGAAGGACGTTCGGCGCGCCCGGCAAGGTGCTGGCCATGCCCGGCGGATCCTTGGCGGTGCCGCGCACCACGTTGAGCGACGGCGACGAGGTCGAACCGCGCGCGGTGGTGATCAGGTACGGCGCCGATGGATCTTCGGCGATGATGAAGTTGATCGTGGTGTCGGTCGTCGAGTTGCCGAGGTTCGTCCGGGTCGAGATTCGCGCTGTCGCGCGATTGCCCTGCACCGTCAGCCCCTTGTCGGTGACGACGCCGCCGGCAGTGGAAAGCTGACCGGCGATCGGGCTGTCGTGGTTCACGAATCGGTTCAACACCAGGGAGATGGCATTGAGAAGATTGCCGACGCCCACGCCGCCTTTCTGGCCCACCGCGCCCAGCAAGTTGCCCAGCGTCTGATCGATCACGCCGCTGGCCGCGCCCGTGGCCGCAGTGCCCAGCATCTGCAGGGTCTTGTCGGCGCCGACGAAGATATGGCCGCTGAGCTGCGTGCCGCCTGCCATCGAAGCCCTGATCTGGTCTGCCGTGGTGCCGCCGGCACGCATCGAGATGCCGTTGGCATTGAGCTTGCCGTCGATCGTCACCTTGACGGCGCCACCGAACTGATTGCTGCCCGACGTGCTGCGCAGCATCTCGCCGATGATCAGGTTGTTGGCGTCGCCCTTGAAATCCAGGGCGAGCGCGGGCTGGCTGCCGTTGACGGTGCCGGCCAGAGCCAGCGAACCACCATAGAGCCCGCCCTTGAAGTGCTGCACGGTCAGCACGCCGTCCTTCAGCGTCGCGGCGAGATCGGCATTGCCGATGCGCAGCGACCCGCTGGTCAGCGTACCAGCCGCCAGCTTGAGCGAGCCATCGACGGAACGCAGCGGCGCAGTGTCTATCGGCTTGGCAGCCGCGGCCTGCTGGCCGCGCGCCGGGGCACGTGCGGCCGTTCCACCGCCACCGCCACCCCCGAGCTTGTCGAGATCGAGCGCATTGGCGCGCAGGTCGGCGGCGATGACGGGCTTGCCGGTCAGCCTGGCATCGATCGTCCCTTCGATCGCCTGACCGTTCAGCACGACGGAGCCCTTGTAGGCGGCTGATTGCGGCGCGCCCTTCGCTGCCCCCGGCAGCGCCAGCGTGCCGCTCGCCTTCACGTTCTGGCCCGCAGCATTGACCGTGAGTTCCCGCAGCGTGAGTTGTTCGATCGTGCCGGCGATCCCGCCACTCGCACTGACCGCACCGAGGTCCGACGGACCGGAAGCGCCCACGACCTTGAGCACACGGCCCATGTCGGGGGCTTCGAAATTGAACGCGATGTCGGGCCGTGGCTGCGGCGCCGAATAGTTCGCCACCGTGCCGCGCACGGCGAACCGGCCGCCGCCGACATTGCCGACCTTGACGTCGTTCAGCCGCAGCGTGCTTCCCTGCAACGCCACGTCGACATCGACGCCCTGGATCGTCTCCTTGTTGTAGATGAGCTTGGCCACCTTGGCCTTGAGCCCGATCGAGGGGCCGGCGGCGGGCTGCCGTGCCGATGGTGCAGGCGCCGACGCAGCCGGCGCCGATGCTGCGGGCTTCTGTGCCGCCGCCGGCACCAGGAAGGAGTCGAGATCGAGCGTGTCGATGTTGAGGCTGGTCACGATCGAGAGCGGCACGCCGAATGTCACCACGACGCCACCGTTGCCCTTGAGATCGTCGAGCTCGAAGACCGCGTCGCTCACCTGCACGTTGCCGCCCGAGGACGCCATGCGCCCCTTGAGGCTGAGCTTCTGCAGCTTTGAGGCAGGCACCGACGCCATGTCGACTTCGAGCCAGCTCAACGTCTCGCGCAGCTTCGGCCCGACCAGGCTGAACTCGCCGGTGACATTCGGCTTCGCCGCATCGCCCGTCATCGTCGACTTGGCCTGCAGGACCATGTCGCCGGGCAGCGTGGCGGAGAGCTTCGGGACAGCGACGGCGCCGCCGCGCGCGTCGAGCTCGACCACCGCGTTGCGGATGGTCTTCTTGTTGTAGACGATCTCGCCGATATCGAGGGCAAGCTTGGCCGTGACGTCGCCCAGCATGCTGCCGCCGGACGAGGCGGGCGCAGCGGCCGGCCGGTTGCTGGCCGGCGGCGATGCAGCGGGCGGCGGGGCGGCCGGGGCCGCGGGGCGCGCAACGGCGGCCATCCACTTGTCGAGGTCGAGCTTGGGGATGGCAATCTTGCTGTCGACAGCCAGCGCTGGCTTCAGAGTTACCGCGAACGAACCCGAACCGCTGTCCTGGCCCAGGGTCATCTTGAAGTCCTTGGCGGCGAAGGCGGTCTGCGATGCCTCGACGGCGCCGTCGAAAACGAACTTGCCCGCGAGCAGCGGCGGCAATGCCGGCTCGGGCTGTCCGGCGAGCTTGACCAGCGTGCCGACGAAGCCCGTGAGCGAATCGGTCGCCACGGAGGCGACACCGGCAATTCGCGCCGCCGGCCCAAGTTCGCTCAGCGTCCCACGGAACGTGAGCTTGCCCCCTCCCGCCTGCAGCGTGGCGTCCGCATTGTGACCGTTGCTGCCCTTGCTGCCGACGGCGAGATCGAGCTTCAAGGGCGAGCCATTGATGTCGGCGCCGCCAGCCAGACTATACGGACCGTCGATCGATCCGACCGAGGCAGAGAAGTTCGCCTTGTCGGCGACCACGGAAATGCCCGCCTTGGAATCGCTGAAAATCAGCGTGCCGTTGTCGATGGTGAGCCGGCCGAGCGACAGCGGCTTGGGCGAGACCGGCTTGGGCGCAACGGGCTTGGCTTCGGCGACCGACGGCGCGAACTCCCAGTTCGGCTTACCTTCGGCATTGATTTCGAGCACGATCTTGGGCTCGATCAGCGTCACTTCGCTCACTTCGATTCCGCCGGTCAGCAGCTTGAGCAGCGACGGCTTCACCGTGACCGACTTCATCTCGACCATGCTGGCGTTCTTGGAACCCGGCACGTTGGAGAACTTCACGCCGGTCACCGAGACGGTCGGCGTCGGCAGGATCGACAGCGAGATCGGGCCGTCGATCGCGAGGTCGCGGCCGGTCATGGCCTTCACCTCCGACACGATCATCGGCTTGTATGAATTGACGTCGATGAAAAGGGGCGCCGCGACCGCCGCCACCACCACCAGGCCGACTACGCTGCCGCCACCAATCAGGAGTTTCTTGCTCAGGCTCGAAGGCATGGGATTCTCCTGTAATCCGACTCGGGGCGAACACTAGCGCATCGCCCCAACACGCGGCATAGAGAAATCGGAGCTTCTCACATGACCGAGATCGTCAACCTGCAACGCGCGCGCAAGGAGCGGGCCCGACGGGAACGCGAGGCGCAAGCCGATGCCAACCGTCGCCGCTTCGGTCGGACCAAGGCAGAAAAAGCGTCCGACCGGGACACCGCAAGCCGAACGACGCGCGCACTCGACGGCAAGCGCCTCGACGACCCTGAAAAGAAAGACTGACCTCAGCGCGGTATCTTGTTGACCGCAAGGCGCTCGAAGAAGGCGCGCGTGTTCTGGTCAGCCCCCGGCCCGGCAACGGCGCGCACGTTGGTAAGCTCGATCCGCCGGCCGGTGTCCGTGTCGATCAGCACCGGGTCCAGCGGACGGCCGTCGCCGCGATCGACGAGGTCCATCGGTCTGCCGTCGCGTGCCGCCGCCCCGTAGCGGTCGCCCCACTGCTTCAGGCCGACGATCACCGTGAAGAGCGCCGCGCCTTTGTCGGTCAGACGATATTCATGGCGCAAAGGACGTTGGCGATAGGCCGTCTTCCGGAACACACCCGCTTCGACGAGTTTCTTCAGCCGCGCCGTCAACACGTTGCGTGCGATGCCGAGATTCTCCTGAAAGTCATCGAAACGCCGCACGCCGTAGAAAGCGTCACGCACGATCAGCAGCGTCCATGGCTCGCCCACGACATCGAGCGCCGAAGCGATCGAACAGTTCATCTGCTCGTAGGAGGTGCGCCGCATGAGGAAAGTATAAGGCGGCAGGCGCAGGGCGCAATCTGCCCTGCCGCGCAGACCTGAAGTGCTAGTTGCGCCTGCCCAGCCGCAACACGAGGTAGCCGACCACGGCCGAAAGCAAGGACCCCGCCAGCACGCCCAGCCGAACCTCGGCTTCGTAAGCGGGATCGTGGAACGCAAGCGTGCCGATGAACAGGCTCATGGTGAAGCCGATGCCGCCCAGGATGGAGACACCATAAAGAGTACGCCACGAGCCACCGGCCGGCATGGCCGCCATCCCGGAGAAGATCAACAAGGCCGCCCCCAGGACAATACCGATCTGCTTGCCGACAAACAGGCCGGCCATGATGCCGAGCGGCACCGGCTGGAACAGGCTGCCGAGCGACAGGTCGGCGAGCGAAAGCCCCGCATTGGCAAAGGCGAAGGCCGGCATGATCAGCCACGCCGACCAGGGTTTCAGCGCATGTTCGAGGTGGATGGCAGGCCGCTTGTCTTCGGCGACGCCGGATACGCGCAGCGGAATGAACATCGCCAGCACGACGCCGGCCAGGGTGGCATGCACGCCCGACTTCAGCACCGACACCCAAAGGACCGCCCCCACGACGGCATAGGGGCCGATACGTCGCACGCCGGAGGCGTTGAGGATGGCGAGGACGGCGATGCAAAGAGCCGCAACGGCCAGCGCCTCGGCCGAAAGGTGGCCGGTATAGAAGACGGCGATCACGACGATGGCGCCGAGATCGTCGACGATGGCGAGCGTCGTGAGGAAGACCTTCAGCGCCAGCGGCACGCGCCGGCCGAGGACGGCCAGCACCCCCAGAGAGAACGCAATGTCGGTCGCAGCCGGAATCGCCCAGCCATGCAACGCCACCGGATCGCCCCAGTTGATCGCGGCATAGACGAGAGCGGGGACGGCCATGCCCCCCACCGCGCCGGCGATCGGCAAGGCCACCTGCGAGGGCTTCGACAGTTCGCCCTCGACCACTTCGCGTTTGATCTCCAGGCCGACCAGCAGGAAGAACACGGCCATCAGGCCGTCGTTGATCCAAAGCAGCAGCGGCTTGCTGAGGCCGATCTCCCCATAGGACAGGGTGAGCTTCTCGCCCAGCAGCGTCTTGATGGCACCGTCGAGAGGCGAATTGGCCAGCACCAGGGCCGCCACCGCGGCGCCCAGGAGCGGCACGGCGGACGCCGCTTCGCTGTCCATGAAGGATTTCAGTCTGCCTACCATCGGTGCGTCTCCCGCAAAGCAAAACGCCCGGGTCTTTCGACCCGGGCGTTGCTTAGATTGTCGTTACAGGCCCAGGCTAGTCGCGCTGCTGGCCCATAAAGCTCATGAGGAACTGGAACAGGTTCACGAAGTCGAGATACAGGCTCAACGCGCCAAAGATGGCGACCTTCTCCTGCACGTCCGTGCCCCAGGCCTCGGCATACTGTTCCTTAATCTTCTGGGTGTCGTAGGCGATCAGGCCCGAGAAGATCAGCACACCGGCGGCCGAGATGATGAAGCTCATCGTGCCCGACGGCCAGATCATGTTGACGAGGCTGGCCAGGATCAGGCCAATCACGCCCATGAACAGGAACTTGCCGAACGCAGAGAGGTCACGCTTCGTCGTGTAGCCGTAGAGGCTCAGCGCGCCGAAGGCGGCGGCCGTCACGAAGAAGGTGCGCGCGACCGACGCGCCGGTGTAGCGGAACAGCAGCAGCGACAGGCTGACGCCCATCAGTGCCGTGACCGCCCAGTAGACGGCCTGTACCGCACCCGTGCTCATCTGCGCCGCGCGGAACGACGTCAGCAGCAGCAGGCCAAGCGGCGCGAAGATCGCGATCCAGCCCAGGATGTTCAGGCCAACGACGCGGCCTGCCTGCACCTGGAAGAACAAGCCCGCCAATGCCGGCGAGCTGAACAGCGCGAAGGCAACGATGCCCGAGAGCGCGAGGCCGGACGCCATGTAGTTGTACACGCGCACCATATGGGCGCGTAGACCGACGTCGAACGACGCCTGGTCGGCAACTGTGCCGGCACGGTTGAAGGTGTCGAAGTTTGCCATATGAATTCAGCCTCCAAGGGGGCCTCGTTTTGCCGAGCCCCTTCGCCGGGTAATTTGGGGTTACAGCTCGACTGAATCAATAGGGATTCGAGCGTGCGAGATTGCGATTTCGCGCACCCTGGCGAACTTTTTGCGTCACTCGTTACGCAACAAGGCCAGCGGCCGCTGCCGCAAAGCCGCCAAGGTGCCGGCCAGACCAAAAGCCAGGGTGAGCGCCATGGCACCCAGCGCCACGGCAATCGCCACCGTCGGCAGGAAGGTCCACTCCAGGTTCATCAGCCGGCGGACCACGAGATAGGCACCCAGAGTACCGACGCCCAGAGCCGCGACGGCGGTCGCGAGGCCGAGAGCCGCAAACTCCCAGGCGAAGATGCCGGCGATACGCCCGCGCGTAGCGCCCAGCACTTTCATGACCACTGCCTCGTGCACGCGCCGCCGCTGGGTCGCCAGCATGGCACCCGCCAGCACCAGCACACCGGCCAGGATGCTGAGGAAGCCGATGACGCGGCTGGCGAGGCCGATATTGCCCAACACGCTCGCAGCCGTCTCGATGGCGTCGCGGATGCGTACCACGGTGACATTGGGGAACTTGTCCGTGATCGTCTTGAAGATTGCGTCCTCCGCCTCGGGCGTGGACTTCACCGTGGCGAGGAAGGTGTGCGGCGCCTTGTCGAGCGTGCCCGGCGAATAGACGAACACGAAATTGATCGCGAGCGTCGTCCATTCGATCCGCCGCAGTGAGGCGATCTTCGCGTCGATATCGCGGCCGAGCACGTTCACCGTGATCGTGTCACCGAGCCCGAGGCCGAACTGCCGCGCCAGGTTCTCGTCGAAGGAGATGAGCTGCGGCCCGCGATAGTCGGCCGACCACCATTCGCCGGCGACGATGCGGGAGCCTTCGGGCGGCGTCGCCGAATAGGTCACACCGCGATCGCCTTCGACCGCCCAGCGCGCATCGGACGGCACGGCAATCTCGCTCACCGGCTTGCCGCCGATCTTGACGATACGCCCGCGCAGCGACGGCACCTTCTCCAGAGGACCGGCACCAGGGATCTCCGAAATGGCCCTCTCGAAGTCGGCGATCTGGCTCGACTGGATGTCGACGAAGAAGAAAGCCGGCGCGTCGTTCGGGATGCGCCGTGTGATCTGTTCCCGCAGGTTGCCCTCGATCAGCGCCGTCGCCACCAGCACGGTGAGGCCGAGCCCCAGCGACAACATGACGATCGGCGTCGGTGCACCCGGGCGATGCAGATTGGCGAGCGCCAGGCGCAGTGCCGCGAGCTTGGGCTTGCCGACGCGGGCCGCGGCCATCATCAGCAGCCGTGCCAGCAGCGGGAAGGCGATGAAGGCGCCGATCGCGCCCAGGACGAAATAGGCCGCGATCCGCCGACTGTCGGCGGTGAAGATGGTGAAGGTCGCCAGCGCCACAGCGACGGCGCCGATCAGCAACGCATCGCGCCAGGCGAGCCTGCCCTGCTCGACCACCGCTCCACGCATCAAGGTGGCCGCCGGCACGCCGCGGGCGCGGATCAGCGGCACCAATGCGAACAGCAGCGAGACCAGCAGGCCAAATCCCGCGGCGGTCGCCAGCGGACCGGCATAGAGCGCGACCCGCGCCCGCACCGGCAGGACGTCGGCAATCAGCGACTGCGCGACAAAGGGCAAGGCCGCGCCGACCACGAGGCCGACAGCAACGCCGAACGCGGCCAGCACGGCGAGCTGCAGGAAATAAGTCGTGAAGACCAGCCGCTCCGACGCCCCCAGGCACTTCAAGGTCGCGATGGTGCGCAGGCGTCCTGCCAGGAAGCTCGAGATCGCATTGCCGACACCGACACCGCCCACCAGCAGCGAAGCGAGCCCGATCAGGCCGATGAACTGCGTCAGCCGGTCCAGCCAGAAACGGATGCCGCCGCCGGCTTGGTCGAGCCCGCGCACGCGCCAGCCGGCGTCGGGAAAGCGCGCCTTGAGTGCATCGATCGTCGCGCGGTCGGACCGGCCCGGCGGCAGGCTGAGCCGGTATTCCCAGTTGAGCAGGCTGCCCGGCTGGACCAGTCCCGACTCGACCACCGCGTCGAAGGGAATCATCAGCCGCGGCCCGAGGCTCGCGAAGGCGTTGAGGCCACGATCGGGTTCGCGGGCGATGACGCCGCGCACCTCGACCGCCACTTCGCCGACGCGCAGCATGTCACCCGGCGCCATGTTCATGCGGCGGAGCGCGGACTCCTCGACCACGGCGCCCCAGATGCCGTTACGCTTGGCAAGCGCATCGCCCAGAGTGCCACCGCCCTGAAGTTCGACCGCGCCATAGAGCGGATAAGCGGGCTCCACTGCCTTCAGCTGGACCAGGGCGGGCCGGCCATCTTCCCGGGTCGGGCGCGCCATGGCGCGGCTGTCGATCCAGCGCACGAGCCGGCCCTGTTCGCGCATGAAAGCCATCTGCTCCGGCGTGGCTTCGCGGTAGAGGATCGAGATCGCGACATCGCCGCCCATGATCTCACGGGCATCGGCGCGCAAGCCCTCCTCGACGGCGCGGCTGAACGACAGGATCGCCGCGATCGCCGCCACGCCCAGCGCCAGACAGGCGATGAACAGGCGAAAGCCGCCGAGGCCGCTTCGCATCTCGCGACGGGCCAGGCGCAGCGCGAGGCTCATGTCGGGCGTCTCACTGTGCCGCCAGAGCGTCCGGACGCATGCGCTCGTCGGCGACCAACAGGCCGTCGGCGATCCGCAGCATGCGATCGCAGCGCTCGGCGAGACCCATATCGTGAGTGATCAAGATCAGTGTCGTGCCGTTGGCGCGCGCCAGCTCGAACAACAGATCCATCACCTGCTTGCCCGTGCTGCCGTCGAGATTGCCGGTGGGCTCGTCGGCCAGCATCAGCTTCGGCTGACCGACGAAAGCACGCGCCACCGCGACGCGCTGCTGCTCGCCGCCCGAGAGCTGGGCGGGATAGTGGCCGATGCGATGCCCGAGCCCGACCCGCCCGAGCGCGGCTTCGGCCAGGCCGAAGGCGTCGTTGCGACCGGCGAACTCCAGAGGCAGCGCGACATTCTCGAGCGCCGTCATGGTGGGAATGAGATGGAAGCCCTGGAAGACGATGCCGATATGGTCACGCCTGAGCCGTGCACGGTCGTCGTCGCCGAGCGCCGCGAGATCGCGGCCCACGACTTCAACCAAGCCCGAAGACGCGCGCTCCAGGCCGCCCGCCACCATCATCAGGCTCGACTTGCCGGCACCGGATGGCCCGACAACCGCCGCAATCTCGCCCGCTGCGATGTCGAGAGTAATGCCGCGCAGGATATTGACCGTGCCTGCATCGCTTGCCATGTCGAGATGGACGTCCTTCAGCCGGACGATCGGCGGCGTGGTAGGCAAGCGGGCTCCTGGGATGGGCGACAAGGCAGGCGAAACGATGAAACTGCAGACTGCATATGGTCGTTTTGCGGCAAGGGTCAATTCGGGGTTCTTGGCGTTTCTGGTCCTTCTCATGTGTGCCGTGGCCCTGCCGGCCGCTGCACAAACCGGACCAGTCAAGCTTGCCATTCTGGGAGACAGCCTCGCGGCAGGCTATGGGCTGAGCCCCGCCCAGGCCTTTCCGGCCCGCCTCGACGCGGCCCTGAAGGCCCAGAACCGTAACGTCACCATCATCAATCACGGTGTATCGGGCGACACCACGGCCGGCGGGCTGGAGCGCATCGACTGGATGATGGCGGACAAGCCCGACATCGTGCTGGTCGAACTCGGCGGCAACGATGGGCTGCGCGCCCTCGATCCCGCCGCGACGGAGCGCAATCTCGATGCCATCGTCACCAAGCTCAAGGCCGCCGGAGCGACCGTGTGGCTGACCGGCATGCTGGCCCCACGCAACTTCGGTCCCGAATATGCCAAAGCCTTCGACGGTATCTTCAAGACGGTCGCCGACAAGCACGGCGTGCCGCTCTACGCCTTCTTCCTCGACGGCGTGGCGCAGGATCCCGCCCTCAACCAGCCCGACGGCATCCATCCCAATGCCAAAGGCGTCGACATCCTTGTCGAACGCATCCTGCCTTTCGTGACCAAGAACCTCGACGACTATGCCACGTCTGTTCGCCGCCCTGCCCGTCCCTGAAGACGTCGCCGACGAACTCTCGGCCCTGCAGTCGGGTGTGCCCGATGCGCGCTGGGTGCCGGCGGAAAATTTCCACGTGACCCTTTGCTTCGCCGGCGAAGTGCAGGGCGCCACGATGCGCGACCTCGAAGACGAACTGTCGGATATCGAAGGCCCTCCCTTCTCCGTGTCCATCGCCGGCGTCGAACAGTTCAGCAGCGGCAAGCAACCGCGCGCCCTGGTCGCCGCCGTGGAACGCAGCGACCGGCTCGACTGGCTGCAACAGAAAGTGGCGACCGTGGCGCGCAACTGCGGCATCGAAGTCGAGCGTCGCAAGTTCCGGCCGCACGTCACCCTCGCGCGCTTCTCGAGCAACGCCGAGACCGGCCATCATCTCGCCCAGTTCATGGCAAGCAACGGCACCCTGCGGGCCGGCCCCTGGATAGCCGAGCACTTCTCGCTCTATTCCAGCCGCACCGGCCGCAATGGCTCGATCTATACGGAAGAAGCGAGCTATCCGCTGACCTTCTGAGACGTCGGCTAGACGAACGTCAGCAACCGCCGCGGATTGTGCACCAGGATGGCGTCGATCTCGCCCTCGCTGTAGCCACGTCGCTTCATCATCGGCACGACGTTGCGGAAGATATGGCCGTAGCCGTGGCCGCCGAAGCTGGCGAGCCGGGTGCGGTAGCAGATGTCGTGACTGATGACGACGCGCTCAAGGTGGCCTGCGGCGATCAACGCCCGGATCAGCCGGAGCCGCGTCGCGTCGTTGGGCATGTCGATGTCGGAGAGGCCATAGTAGCTCGCCTCCTGCCCGAACAGGTCGAACTCGACCGTGACGCCGCTGTCGGCGAGCTTGAGCAGGCGCGGCTCGTCGAAGATCGTGCGGTCGATATGGCTGATGACGATACGTTCCGTCGGAAAGCCGGCTTCCTTCGCGAAATCGGCGACTTCCTGCGGCTGGTCGGGATCGCGGCCGGGATGGACGTTGATCGCCGCGCCTGTTTCCTGCGCCGCGACGAACGCCGCCTGCATGACGCGCTTCTCCGTATCGGTCCACGGCGCCTGACAGCCGATCTCGCCGATCATGCCGGCGCGCACCTCGGTGCCCCAGGCGCCGTCGAGGATCTGGCCGATCATCTCGGCAGCGAAGTCGTCGACCGAGCGCCTGTGGTTCTTCGGATCCTGGTAGTCGTTGACGTAGTAGCCGCAGCCCATGACGAGGTGCACGCCCGTGCCGGCGGCGATGCGCTGCAGGCCCTTCGGGTCGGGCGAGAGGCCACCGCAGGTCAGCTCGACGATGGCGTCGCCGCCATCGTGCTTCATCATCGCCACCTCGCGCGTGGCGATGTCCTCGAGGTCGAGCATGTACTTGCGGCCGGAGCGCTTCAGCCCGTGGCCGTAGTTCATCTGCCAGACGTTCTCGAGCGTGATCTCGGGGCCGAGATCGTTGTCGGAGCGCGTGCCGGGCGGACGGATGTCGCAAAGCACATGCTCGTGCATCAGCGTCCGGCCGAGCGCCTCGGGCTCTATGAGCCCGAGGACGGTCTGGATCTTTCCCTTGAGGTCCTTCCGGGTCACTGGGGTTCCAGCTTGGCGGCCGTGACGACCTTCTGCCACTTCGCGGTTTCCGCCACCATGTGCTTGGCGAGATCCTCGGACGAGCCGCCGAGTTCGGCGGCGCCGGCGCTGCGAATCTTCTTGATGATGTCGGGCGACTTCGCTGCCTTGACCATCTCGTCGCTCAACTTCTTCACGATTTCGGGCGGCGTGCCGGCGGGCGCCGCGACATACCACCAGGGCGCCGCGTCGAACCCGGCGAAGCCCTGCTCGGCGATCGTCGGCACGTCGGGCATGGCAAACCAGCGCTTGGAACTGCTGACGCCCAGCGCCCGCAGCGCGCCCGACTGGATGTGCGGCAGGTAGGGCGGCAGATTGTCCATCGTGCCGGGAATATGGCCCGCCAGCAGGTCCTTCAGCACCAGCGAGCTGCCGCGATAGACGACATGCTCCACCTTGAAGCCGCCCAGCGACTGGAAATACTCCATCGCAAGATGGCCGGTGCCACCGATCGCGGGCGAGCCGAAGCTCACCTTCCCGGGTCCCTGCTTCTTGCAATACTCAACATATTCCTTCGCCGTCTTGACCGGCATGCTGGGATGTACTGCGAGCACATTGGCCACCTCGCCGAACAGCGCCACCGGCGCGAAGCTCTTCGTCCCGTCGTAGGGCATGTTCTTGTAGAGGAACTGGTTGGTGACGGCGGTGCCCACCGTGCCCAGTAACAGCGTGTAACCATCCGGCGCCGACTTGGCGACGATCTCGGCGCCGACATTGCCGCCCGCACCGCTCTTGTTGTCGACGACAACGGTCTGGCCCCAGACCTCGGTAAGATGTTGTGCCGCGATGCGGCCCAGGAGGTCGGTCGTGCCTCCCGGCGCGAACGGAACCACCATGCGGATCTGCTTGTCGGGATAGCTCGACTGCGCCCAGCCGTGGCGAGCCAGCATCGGTGCGGCCAGCGACGCGAGGGCTGTCGAAGCGATCACCCTGCGGCGGGTGAATCTATTGGTCATGGAAATCCTCCCTGAATTCGGGCGACTATATCGCCGACATCGGGGGAGACAAAAGTGACGGCAGCGTTGATTGGATACTCCGACCGCATATCGGTACGCAGCGGCGAAAAAATCGCTTTCAAGATCTCGAGCACAGGTCCCAATCCCTACAATGCCACGTTGGTGCGCATCGTCCGCGGCGACACCAACCCTGGCGGACCGCCGCCCAAGCTCGAAGACATGTCGGATCTGTTCGACGGCCGCTTCGCTTCGCGCGTTCAGCATGCATGGACAGGGTCCTACGGCCTGATCGAAAGCGCGCGTGGCGCAAAGCTGCCGGCGACGCTGCAGGTCGAAGCGCTGATCTGGCCAACTTTGCCCGAAGATGCACCGCAGGCCGTGCTGTCGCGCCGCGATCCCGCCACTGGCGCAGGCTTTGCGCTGGTGCTCACGCCCGATGGCATGGTGCTGGAGACCGGCAGCCATCGCGTCGTGGTCGGCAAGAAGCTCCGGTCACACGTCTGGTATCGCGTCTGGGCCAGCGCCGATCCCGAGACCGGAATCTTGCGCGTCGGCCAGCAGCCGCTGAAGCGCGCCTTCGCCGCGGACGACGAAGGCGAAGCGAAAGCCTCGGCGACGGGTGGGCTGACACTCGATGCGCCGGTGCCTCTGATGATCGGCGCGGAAGCGGCGAGCGACCGGCCGGCCCACCGCTGCTTCAACGGCAAGATCGAAGCGCCCCAGGTGGTGGGCTTCGCCGCCTGGGATTTCTCCCGGCGCATGGACTCCATGGAGATCGAGGACACCGGCCCCAATGGACTGGATGGCCGGCTGGTCAACCTGCCGACGCGCGCCATGAAGGGCGCGGCCTGGACCGGCGTCGAGCGCGACTGGAAGAAGGCGCCCCATCACTACGCCGCGATCCATTTTCACGACGACGATCTGCACGATTGCGGCTGGGAAGACGATTTCAGCTTCACCATCCCGAAGGAGATGAAGAGCGGCATCTACGGCATGCAGCTCACCTGCGGGCCGCATCGCGACGTCATCCCCTTCTTCGTGCGACCGCAGATGGGCAAGCCGCAGGCCAGGGTCTGCTACCTCGCCGCGACCTTCACCTATCAGGTCTATTCGAACTTCGCGCGCGGCATGTACGACGAGGCGTTCCGCAAGAAGGTCGCGGACTGGAAGGCCTATCCGAACAATCCCGACGAACACAAAGACTACGGCCTCTCGACCTACAATCTTCATCGCGACGGTTCGGGCGTCAGCTACTCCTCGCGCCTGCGACCGTTGCTGACCTGGCGGCCGAACTATCTCTCCTTCAACGACGAAGCCGGCTCCGGCCTGCGCCACCTGCCGGCCGATACGCATCTCACCGGCTGGCTCGACCGCATGGGCATCGCCTTCGACGTGATCACCGACCACGATCTCGACGAGAAGGGAGTCGAGTTCCTGTCCTCCTACAAGGTCGTGCTGACAGGCTCACATCCCGAGTATCACACCGAAGGCACGCTCAACGCGCTGCAGGCCTACACCGAGAACGGCGGCCGGCTGATGTATCTCGGCGGCAACGGGTTCTACTGGCGCGTCGCGCTCTCGCCCAAGGTGCCGGGCGCCATCGAAGTGCGGCGCACCGAGGGCGGCATCCGCACCTGGGCCGCCGAGCCGGGCGAGTACTATCACGCCTTCGACGGCGCTTATGGCGGCCTGTGGCGGCGCTCCGACCGTCCGCCCAATCTCCTCTGCGGCATCGGCTTTTCGAGCCAAGGCACCTTCGTGGGCGATTCCTACCGGCAGTCGCCGGCAGCGCGCGACAACACCCATGCCTGGGTCTTCGAGGGCGTGAAGGACGAGCTGTTCGGCGGCTACGGCTTCTCGGGCGGCGGTGCGGCCGGCTTCGAGCTCGACCGTCTCGACCATCGGCTGGGCAGCCCGCTCAATGCCGTCGTGCTCGCTTCTTCCGAGGGCCACGACCGCAAGAACTTCGTGGTGGTCCACGAGGAGCGGCTGGGCTTCACGACCACCATCCCGGGCCAGACCCTGGAGCAGTTGATTCGCGCCGACATGACCTACATCGAGAAGCCGAAAGGCGGTGCGGTGTTCTCGGTGGGCTCGATCACCTATTGCGGCAGCCTGCCCCACAACAGGTTCGACAACGACGTGTCGCGACTCACTTTCAATGTCGTGAACCGTTTCGGCGAGCTTGGCCTCAAATGGCCCTTTTGACCTGAGGTATCAGGCGGTCGAGCAGGCCGCGGCAGGCCACTTCGATCAACCCGAGCGCGCGTTCGTACTCGGGCCTGTCCAGGCCATAGGGATCGGCCACGTCGAGAATACCGGCCGGCGGCGCGAAGCTCATGAGGAGCTTCGGCTTGTCCGCAAGCGCCCGCGGCGCCAGCCAGCGGATCTCCGCGAGATGCTCGCGGGTCATGGCCAGGACGTGGTCGAAATGCGCGATATCCTCGCCGGTGATCTTCCGGGCGCGCCCCGCCGAGATATCGTAGCCGCGCGCGGCGGCTACTTCGACGGCAAAGGGTGATGGCGGCTCGCCGGCCTTCACATCGGATGTACCGGCCGAGGCGATCTCGAAGCCGGCTGCAAGGCCTGCCTTGCGAGCCATCTCTCGAAACGCCCCCTCGGCCATAGGCGAGCGGCAAATATTGGCTGTGCAGACGAAGAGGACGCCGATGGTCATGGCCCGGCACCCTAGCATGACGCTAGAGTTAGGGCATGCATCAGGATTTCCTTCCGCCGGGCATTGCGGTGCTGACAGGCGCCGGCATCTCCAAGGAAAGCGGTATCGACACGTTTCGAGATGACGGGGGCCTGTGGACCCGCGTGAATCTCGAAGAGGTCGCGACCGTCGACGCCTGGTTTCGCGACAAAAAGAAGGTGCTCGACTTCTACAACGAGACCCGCCGCGCCTTCCGTTCCGCTCATATCACACCCAATGCAGCGCACGAGGCGCTGGCCCGGCTGGAACGTGAATACGAGGGCGAAGTCACCATCATCACCCAGAACATCGACCCCCTGCACGAAATGGCGGGCTCCCGGAAGGTGATCCACATGCATGGCCGCGATGGCGAGGTCCGTTGCATGGCCTGCCAGACCGAATTCGCTTCCGATGCCGATCTCACGCCCGAGTCGGTCTGCCCCAAATGCCGGTCTGTTGGGGAACTACGGCCCAACATCGTCTGGTTCGGCGAGATGCCCATGCACCTCGACGAGATCCATGAGGTACTGGAACGCTGCGGTCTCTTCATTGCCATCGGCACGTCCGGCGAGGTCTATCCCGCCGCCGGCTTCGTCTTGCATGTCCGCCGCCACCGACCGCGCGCCCACACGATCGAACTCAATCTCGAACCGACCGACAACCAAGCCCTGTTCCACGAGCACATCTACGGCCCCGCCACGAAGGTCGTCCCGCCCTATGTAACGCGCATCCTCAAGCAGGGTTGGAGATAGGGAAGGCGGTCAAGCCGCGAGAACGCTGTCGAGCGCCGCCGCATCTTCCTCGTCCCGCAGGGGGTCTCGCGGCAACAGCCGATGGGTCAGGACCATCTGCGCCAGGGCCAGGCGATGCGGCATGCGCAGGTCCGCCGCCTCGCGCGCCAGGCCAATGGCGGTGGTGATGTGATAGAGCCCCGACGCCGACTGGCGCGCCAGCACATCGGATTTTCGGGCCGCAACGTCGGCCGCGAAGGTGCAGGCCCGGTCGAGAGTGCCGGCGAACAGCGCCTGCGTTTCTGCATCGAGCGCCGCCCCGCGGAGCAATTCTTCGTTGTGGGCCTTGAGCGCCGGAAGGGCATCGTCGCGCGAGATCGCCCGCGAGACGTCGAGCGCCACGATGTTGGACGTACCCTCCCAGATCGAGCCGAGATGGGCGTCGCGGACCAACCGCGCATCCGACCACTCTTCGATGTAGCCGCAGCCGCCACGGACCTCCATCGCATCCCCGGTCACCTTGCGGGCATCGCGGCAGGCGCGGAACTTGATCAGCGGCGTCATGATGCGGGCAAGCTTGGCGCCGGTCGCATCGCCCTGGTTGGCGCGGTCGAGGGCGTCTGCTGTCAGGAACATCATGCTCCGCGCCTGCTCGGCCCACACCACCATCTTCGCGAGCTGGCGGCGCATCAGCGGCAGTTCGATCAGCCGCTTGCCGAATGCCTGCCGATGGCGGGCGATGAACAGCGCCTCGGTCGTGGCGCGCCGCATCAGGCCCGCGGCGCGCACGCCGTTGGACAGGCGCGAGTTGTTCACCATATCGGCCATCTGGTTGAAGCCGCGGCCGCGCTCGCCGACCAAGTAGGCCTCCGCACCATCGAGGCGGATCTCGCCGCTGGCCATCGAACGGGTGCCGAGCTTGTCCTTCAGTCGCAGGATCCGATAGTCGTTCGGTCGGCCGTCGGCTTTCACCTTCGGCAACAGGAACAGCGAGATGCCCTTCATGCCGGGAACGTCCTCGCTGCGCGCCAGGACCATCGCCAGGTCGGCATCGGCATTCGAGCAGAACCACTTGTCGCCGGTCAGCGTCCAGGTGCCGTCGGGCTGCAGCGCGGCGCGCGTCGCCGTGGCGCTGACGTCGGAGCCGGCGCCCTGCTCGGTCATGAACATGGCGCCCTGCGCCAGCTCGTCGAAATCGACCGACGTCAGGCGTTCGAGGTAGCGACCCACCAGTTTGGGATCTCCGAAACGCCGCAACGTGCGGGTGAGTGAATCCGTCATGCTGACCGGGCACATCAGGCCGAACTCGGCCTGCACGAAGAGGTAGGTCAGCGCGTACTTGGCCGCGGGCGGCATCGGTTCGTTCCAGCCCAGCACGCCACGATGGGACATCGCCGCCAGCCCCAGCTCGGAAAAGGCCAGCCGTTCCATCTCGACATAGGCCGGATGCTTCTCCACGACGTTGCAGTCCTCGCCGGTGCGCCGCCGCACCGACAGGGTCGGCGGATTGTGGTCGGCGATGCCGGCAAGCTCATCGAGGTGTCCGCCCGCAAGCCCACCCAGCCGGTCGAAGGTCGGCTCCAGATGGCGGAACAGCGGTCGCGGCAGATAATGGGCAAACAGCGCGGCGGCATCGCGGTCGGCGCGATAGAGGTTGGTACCCCGCGAGTCGGGAATGGCACCTGAGAAATCGATATCGGCCTTCATGGAACGAGCCTCTGGGCAGGAAGCGAAGCAGGCGCGCATGGTCTGCCTGTTCTATTGATACCGTCCAATATTACTTTTCTCGATATTGATATATCTTTCATATCAATGATCGGAGACGGCCCATGGACCTTCGCAAGCTGCGTTACTTCTCCGTCCTCGCCGAGGAGAAGCATTTCGGCCGCGCCGCCCAGCGCCTGTCCCTGTCGCAGCCGCCGCTCAGCCTCGCCATCCGCCAGCTCGAAGAGGAGATCGGCGCCCGGCTGTTCGAGCGCACCAGCCGCAACGTCAGCCTCACCGCGGCGGGCGTGGCCTTGCAACGCGAAGCGGAAGTGCTGCTGCGTCGGACCGAGGAAACGCGTCTCCTGGTGAAGGCGATCGCCGACGGAAAGGAAGGGCGGCTGCGGCTCGGCTTCGGCAGCTCCATGCTCTATCGCGGCTTCCCGAAAATTCTCGATGCCTTCCAGGCCGCATCGCCCGACATCGAGCTGTCCGTTCAGGAGCTGAACTCGACCGAACAGGTCGAGGCGCTGCAGCGCGACGAGATCGACCTCGGCTTCATCCATGGCCGCGAAGTGCCGGACCACCTGGATGGTTTTCGCTATCACGCCGAGCCTTTTGTCGCTTGCGTCCCCCGGGATCACTCTTGCGCCGGCGCCCGCACGCTCCGCCTGTCGCGACTCAAGGACGACGAGTTCGTTCTGTTCTCGCGCAACGTCTCGCCGGACTACTACCAGTCGATCATCGCCACCTGCCTCTCGGCGGGCTTCTCGCCGCACGTCCGCCATCAGGTCCGCCACTGGCTGAGCGTGGTCTCTTTCGTCGCCAACGGCCTTGGCGTGGCGCTCGTTCCAAGCACCCTCAAAGCCTCGAACATGGCCGGCGCGGTGTTCGTGCCGATACAGGAGGCGAAGATCCTCTCCGAGACCTGGTGTGTCTGGAAAGCCGGCGGGCCGCAGCGCCCCGCGCTCGACGCGCTGATACGGGCCGCGCGGACGCAATCGCAGGCGATGCGTTAGCGCCCGCGCTTCAATACCTCTTCCGTATGCTCGCCCAGCAATGGCTCGCGATAGAGCGGCTGCGAGGGCTCGTCCTGAAAGCGGACGACAGGCGCAAAGTGTTTGCGGCCCTGCGCGTCGGTCACGATCATGCCGCGCTTGGCCAGGTTCGCATCGGCGATGGCCTCGGGCAGCGTGTTGACCGGGCCGTAGCAGATGTCGAGCGTGTCGAGCCACGTCATCCAGTGCGCCAGCGGCTTCTCGTGGAAGGTCGCTGCGAGGAAATCGACGACCGGCTTCTGATGCGCGCCGGGCCATTCGCAAAGCGGCGCCATCTCCGGTTTGCCGAGCGCGCCCAGCAGGTTCTTGATGAACTTCATTTCTTGCCCAGCCAGCACAAGCTGGCGACCGTCTGACGTATCGTAGACGCGATAGAAGGCCGAACCGCCCGTCGTCCGCTGCTGCTTGACGTCGGGATGCTTGTTCTCGGCAAAGGTCGAGCCGACGACATTGGCGCAGGAGGCGATCAACGCCTCGTGCATGGAGACGTCGATATAGTCGCCGCGGCCGGTGTCCTTGCGGCGCAGCAGCGCCATCAGCACGCCGGACAGCCCATGCAGGCCGCTCACCAGATCGGCAATGGGAATGCCCGGGATGGCCGGGCGGCCGTCGTCGCCCAAGGTCAGGCTCAACACACCGGCCATCGCTTCGAGGGCGAGGTCATGCGCGGCGCGGCCGGGATAGGCACCGTCCTGGCCGAAGGCGCTGATCGAGCAGTAAACGATGCCGGGGTTGGCGGCTTTGACCGCCTCGTAACCGATACCGAAGCGCGCCGCGACACCCGGCCGGAACGACTCGACCACCACGTCGGCCTCGCTGGCGAGACGGAATAGATCGGCGCGCCCCTGCTCGCTCTTGAGGTCGAGCACGACGCTCTTCTTGCCGCGTCCCATGTTGCGAAAGAATACCGAGGTGCGTTCGTCGGCCGGCCGGATGTGGCGGCCGGGGTCGCCTTCGCCCGGCGGCTCGACTTTGATCACCTCGGCGCCATGGTCGGCCAGCGCCGTGGTGAGATAGGGGCCCGGCAGGAACCAGGAGAGATCGACGACCTTGATGCCTTGAAGTTTCATGTGCGTTCCAACACGGACTCGTTGTCGGCACCGAGGGATGAACAGGCCGCCTGCGAAGGCCGCTGTCCGTCGATGCGGAGAGGATTGGCAAGCACGCGCAGCTCGCCCTTCACGGGATGCGGCACGGCGGAGACCATGCCTGCGGCTCGCGCGAAGGAGCTATCCAGCGCTTGATCGAGGCGATGAACCGGCGCGGCGGGCAACAGCCCGTTGAGCTTCGACAACCATTCCGCCGTCGTGTGCGTACGGAAGGTCGGATCGAGCGCCTCGGTCATCGCGGCCCGGTTCGTCGCGCGGGTATTGGGATCGGCAAAGCGCGGATCGTCGAGAAGGTCGGCCCGGCCCATGACCTGGCACAGCGACAGCCAGAATTTCTGCGTCATGCACATGATGAAGATCCAGCCATCCTTCGTCGGAAAGGTCTGGACCGGCGCCAGGGACAGATGGGCGCTGCGCGGCACCCGCGGCGAGACATCGCCCTCGTTCAGGTACCAGAGGCCGGGATAGGTCAGCTGGTGCATGGCGACGTCGTAGAGGCAGGTATCGACATCGCAGCCCTGCCCCATCGTGCGGGCCCGCAGCAGGCAGCTCAGGAGGCCGACAATTCCGGTAAGGCCGCTCATGCTGTCGATCAGGGAAACGCCGACCCGCGTCGGCGGCCCGTCCGGCTCGCCGGTCAGCTCCATCAAACCCGCCTCGGCCTGCATCAGGAAATCGTAGCCCGGCCAGTCCTTGCGCTCGTTATCGCGGCCATAGGCGGAGATGTGCAGGCAGACGATCGCGGGCTTCAGATGCTTCAGGCTCGCATAGTCGATGCCGAGCTTGGCGGGCTGCGTGCCACGCATATTGTTCACGACACAGTCCGCGCCCTTCACCAGCGCCTCGAACTGCTTGCGGCCCTCGGCGCTCTTCAGGTCGAGCGTCACGCTCTTCTTGCCGAGGTTCCACGCCTGGAAATACTCGCTGTCGTCCTTGCCCAGCTTATAAGGCCCGACCTGGCGCGAGGGATCGCCTTCCGGCGCCTCGATCTTGATCACCTCGGCGCCGAGCTCCGCGAGGAACATCGTGCCGTAGGGCCCGGCGCCGAACTGCTCCAGGGTGAGGACGCGGATGCCTTCGAGAGGTTTGGCGTTCATACGATGGCGTTCCGCTTGACCCATTGCTTCGCGATGATGATGCGCTGCATCTCGTTGGTGCCCTCGCCGATGCAGGTCAGCGGCGCATCGCGATAGAGACGCTCGATATCGTACTCCTTGGAATAGCCGTAGGCGCCGTGGATGCGCATCGACTCGATGCTGTTCTCCAGCGCCGCCTCCGAGGAAAAATACTTGGCCATGCCCGCTTCGAGATCGCAGCGGTCGCCGCGGTCGAAAGCCTCCGCCGCATCGAGCGTCAGCAAACGGGCCGCCCGGGCGCGCGTCGCCATCTCGCCGAGCTTGAGCTGGATCGCCTGATGCTCGCAGATCGGCTTGCCGAAGGTCTTGCGGATCTGGGCGTAGCTGGTGGCAAGCCGCAATGCACCCTCGGCAATGCCGACTCCGCGGGCAGCGACGTTGATGCGGCCCAGTTCGAGGCCGCCCGCCACCTGGGTGAAGCCGCGACCTTCGACTTCGCCGATCAGGTGATCGGCCGGCACGCGATAGTTCTCGAAGACCAGTTCGCCCGAATCGATCGACTTGTAACCAAGTTTCTCAAGCTTGCGACCGACCGTGAAGCCCGGTCCCTTGGGCGCGATGAACAGGCTCATGCCCGAGTAGCGCGGACTCGCCTCGGGATTGGTCTTCACCAGCAGCGCGAAGCACGAGCCCTCGATGCCGTTGGAGATCCAGGTCTTCGTGCCGTTCAGCACATAGTGGTCGCCTTCGCGGCGTGCAGTAAGCCGGATCGCCTGCAGATCGGTGCCGGCATCGGGCTCGGTGAGCGCCAACCCGCCCCGCACCTCGCCACTCGCCAGCTTCGGCAGCCAATGGCGCTTCTGCGGCTCCGTGCCGAACTTCTCGATGGCGAGCGCCAACATCAGGTGGGAATTGAAGATGCCGGTAATGGCCATCCACACCGACGAGACGCGCATCACGATTTCGGCGTAGGTCCGCGCCGGCAGGCCGAGGCCGCCATACTCCGGGCTCACCGTGGCGCCGAACAGCCCCAGTTCCTTCATCTGCTCCACGATCTCGGCGGGCCATTTGTCGGCGTGATCGAATTCTTTCACCCGCGGCGCCACTTCGCGCTCGATCCAGCGGTCGATGGTGGCGAGAAGCTGCGCTTCGTCGGCCTTGTCGATCGTATGCATGCCTGTCCTCCCACCCTCCATCATGCCCAACGGAGGAAGGTGGACAAGGCCACGGAGCCTCAGGTCGAAATCCTAGCGGGCCAGCAGGCCGCGAATATGCCGTTCGAGGTCGCGGTGATCGTAAGGCTTGGCGAGAAAGGGCCCTTCCTCGCAAAGATCGCCGGCGGCCTTGGCGGCGCGGGCGACGCCCGAGGTCAGGATCACCTTCACGCCGGGTCGCTCGCGGCGCACCCATTGCGAGAGGGCGAAACCGTCGACATCGCCCGGCATGTGGACGTCCGAGAAGACGATATCGACTGGGATGCCCGCTTCGAGGACCCGGATCGCCTCGTCGCCGCTCCCCGCCTCGACGACATGAAAGGCGCAATCGCGCAGGTAGTCCGACACCGCCATACGGATCAAAACCTCGTCCTCGACCACCAGAACCGTGGGCGCCGGCGCCGCCGCCGCGTCATGGGAGGTTTTGAAAGCGGCGTTCATGGTTTGGCAACGTACCCGCGCACGAATTGTTCCGGAACGCAGCCATCGCCAAGCAATTCGCCATCTCTGCAACCTCTAGGCGTCTCGTCAGGGCTCGTGCATCATCGCGGTCGACGGGGATCGATTGCGAAGGAAGAAGAAGGATGAGGAGACGTCTTTTCTCTGCCGCTCTGGCGGGCCTGCCATTTGCGCCCTTGGCCGGGGCCTCCCGGGCCTTCGCCCAGGCCGACGACTGGCCGAACCGCAATGTGCGGATCGTCTGTCCGTTCACGCCGGGCGGCTCGCAGGACAACATCGCGCGCCGCCTTGCCGTAAAGCTCAGCGACGCGTTCGGCCAGTCCTTCGTGGTGGAGAACCGCACCGGCGCCGGCGGCTCGATCGCCGCCGACAACGTCGCCAAGTCGCCAGCCGACGGCTATTCGGTGCTTCTGGGCAATATCGGCAGCCACGCCTTGGTTCCGCATCTCTATGCCCGCCCCGCCTACAATGCCGTGACCGACCTCGAAACCGTGGCCTGGATCGGCACCCAGCCCAATCTCCTGTGCTGTCACCCAAGCTTTCCGCACGACACGCTGCCCAAGCTGCTCGCCGCCGCCAAGGCGGAGCCGGGCAAGATCACCTTCGGATCGTCGGGGCTCGGCACCTCGCCGACGCTGACCATGGAACTCTTCAAGCAGAAGACCGGCGCCGACATCACCTTCATCAGCTATCGCGGCGCTGCGGCTGCAGTGGCCGACGTGCTGGCGGGCCATGTGCCGCTCGTGATCTCCAATATCGATTCGCTGATGAGCCAGGTGAGCGCGGGCAAGCTGAAACCCGTCGCATCGAGCGGCGCCAAGCGATCGCCCGTTACGCCCGATACGCCGACCTTCGCGGAGAGCGTGTCGCCCGACCTCGTGGTGACCTCCTGGTCGATCTGGGCCGTCCCCAAGGGCACCCCGGCCAAGATCAAGGACAAGCTCAGGGCGGCGACCGAGAAGGCATTGCAATCGCCCGACGTGATGGCGAGCATGAAGGCGGGCGGCTTCGAGCCGGGCACGATGACAGTTCCCGAGATCGACGCCTATATCCAGACCGAGATCAAACGCTGGGGCGAGGTCATCCGTGCCGCGGGCATCAAGCCGCAATAGACAGCTCATTCCCGACCTGCTGGCGCCGGGCCTCGATCTCGTCTTCTGCGGCACGGCGCCCAGCCCCCTCTCGTTCAAGGCGCGCGCCTACTACGCCAATCCCGGCAACGCCTTCTGGCCGACCCTGTATGCGGTCGGCCTGACGCCCGAGCGCCTGGCCCCGCAGCGCTTTCCCGAGCTGCTGGGCCTCGGGATCGGCCTCACCGACCTCAACAAGACCGAGGTCGGCTCCGACCATGAGCTGACGCCTGCAGCAATGGACGCCGCCTCGCTGCACGCCAAGCTGCGGCAGTTCCGGCCTGCCGCCATCGCCTTCACCAGCAAGAACGCCGCCGCCCTGGGGCTCGGCGTGAAGGCGCCGGCCTATGGACGGCAGCAGACCTTGCTCGAAGGGGCCGTCGTGTTCGTCCTCGCCTCGCCGTCGGGGCGGGCGCGTTCCTTCTGGACGCTTGCCCCCTGGCAGGAAGCAGCCGCCTTCGTGGCCGAGCGCCGGAGGCAGCGGGAGCGGGCGGCATGAAGATCGGCCGCCGCACCGCGCTCACGGGCTTGATCGCCACACCGGCGCTCGCCCGGGCGCAGGACTCGCCATCGTTGCGTGAACTGGCGCGGCGTGCCGCGATCTACCTTTTCCCGGTCTACGAGATGTATCGCGCGCGCTGGCAGGCGACGGTGGACGAAGCCAATCCGGCGCGGCAGAAGCTGAACCGCTTTCAGCACGTCACGACGCTTGCCGATCCGCGAACGCGCACCGTGTCGATGCCGAACGGCGACATATTGCAATCCTTCGCCTGGCTCGACCTCTCGAACGAGCCGATGTTCCTGATCGTGCCGCCGGTCGGCGACCTCTACTACAGCTATGCCTTCCTCGATCTCTTCACCGACACGTTCGCGACGGTAAGCCATCGTCTGAACGGAGGCCGGCCATCGCCCCAGATGATCGCGGGCCCCGCCTGGAAGGGCGATCCGCCGGGCGAAGTCACTCTGGTAAGGGCACCGACCAATTCGGTCTGGTTGCGCGGGCGGTTGCTGGTCAGCGACTCCGGCGAACTCGACCGCCTCGCCATTTTGCAGACACGCGTGCTGCTCGAAACGCCGGACATGCGCAACGAGCGGCGTATCCTGGAAACGCGCGAGTTGATGCGCCAGCGTACCCAGGCGCCACCGGAGCCCATGGCCGACTGGCCGACGCCGCAGCCGGCCGACCCTTTCGACATTCTGGCGGCTGGCATGAGAGCCTTGGGCGAGAGCCCGCTCTCCGATCGCGATCGCAACCAGATCCAGGGGTTCGCGCCGCTCAAGCTGGCACCGGGCCGCAAGCTCGACTTGCGTGCTTTCAGCGATGGCGAGCGGCGCGCGATCCGCGTCGGCATCGAGCAGGGCTTGGCCGATATCCGCGCCGCCGCCGCACGGCCCGCCCGAACAATCGACGGCTGGTCCTATGCCGAAGCGCATCTCGGCAATTTTGGCGACGACCACCTCTATCGCGCGGCGACGGCCCTCACCAATCTCGGCGTTGCGGAGCCGGCCGAACTCGTGAGCATCGTTGGTGCCGCCGATGCCACCGGCCGCCCTCTTGCCGGCGGGCATTCCTACACGCTGACCTTTCCCGCCGACGGCTTGCCGCCGGTCCGCGCCTTTTGGTCGCTGGCCATCTACGAGGTGACGGCCGACGGTCGCGCCTTCTTCTTCGACAATCCGATCGCGCGCTACGCGATCAGCGAAAACACGCCCGGACTGATGCATGCGGCCGATGGCGCACTTACGCTTTATATTCAGCGCCAACCGCCGGCCGACCATCGCATGGCCAACTGGCTGCCCGCACCTGCAGGCCCCCTGCGACTCGTGCTGCGCGCCTACGAGCCCGACGCGGCCCTCATGGAAGGGCGGTATCGTATGCCTCTGGTGCTGCGCAACCCATCGCCTTGATGTGCGTTCCCGTTCAGGGACACGCAGGAGTTCGACTATGACCAACCTCCCCCGCCGCTCTCTGGCCGCGGGCGTTGGCCTGTTGCTTGGGGCGATGGCCATCCCGGCTCGCAGTCAACAACTCGCCATCAGCGCCACGACGCTGCGGCTCACGCCCAAGCCGCTCACCTTCAATCCCGACAAGGTGAAAGGCCTCTCGGCCGATCTCCTGCGCCACCATTACGATGAAATCTACGTGCATGCCGTGAAGCGAGTGAACGCGCTCAACGAGGAACTGTCGAAGCTCGACTTCAATCAAGCGCCGCCGGAGGCCGTGACAAAGCTCAAGAGCGAGGAGCTGGCCAGCTACAATACCACGATCCTGCACGAACTTTATTTCGACGGAATCGGCGAAGCGCCGACGCACCCCTCGGGCCTGCTTGCCCAGGCCATGTCGCGCGATTTCGGCAGTCTCGACCGCTGGAAGGCGGAGTTCATGGCGACCGGCCGGTCGCTGTCGGCTGGCGACGGTTGGGTGATCCTCTCCCACTCGGCGCGCGACAAGCGTCTGTACAATCACCGTACCGGCAGCGTCTCGGAAGTGCCGGCCGGCAGTACGCCGCTGCTGGCCATGGACATGCATCGCCACGCCTACGAGAAGGACTACGACAGCGATGCCGCGAAATACATCGAGGCGTTCGTGCAGGCCATCAAGTGGACCAATGCCGAGCGGCTCTATCGCGAAGCGATGAGGCTCTGATAGCGGGAGCGCGCCGGTGGACAGGCGCGCCCGGGCGCTAGGCCCCCGGCTGGACGCGCTGCGATTCTTCTTCGGCTTTGGCTTCGATCGCTTCCATATCGTCGTCGCTCAGGCCGAAGTGATGACCGATCTCATGGATCAGCACATGCCGCACGATATGCGGCAAGTCCTCGCCCGACTCGCACCAGTAGTCGAGGAGCGGGCGTCGATAGAGAAAGATGCGGTCGATGTCGTTGGCGACATGGCCGGCACCGCGTTCCATCATCGACACGCCCTGATAGAGACCGAGCAGATCGAAGGGCGTGTCGAGTTCCATTTCCTTCTCGACGTCGTCGGACGGGAAGTCGTCGACTTGAATGCGCACGTTGCCGACGTGCCGACGGAACTCCTCGGGAATCGTGGCGAGGGCCTCAGCGGCGATCGCTTCGAAGTCCTCGAGGGTTGGCGCCGTGCCGAAGCAGGGCGTGCGCCGCGGGTTCGTGAAGATCGGCATGACTCCCCCATATAGGAGCAGCGCGCCCTAGCCAAGCACCCCTCGCCAGAGATTGTGCACCATCGGCCCTTGCAATTTGGCGCGAGATTCGCATGGTCGCTTTAGGGAAAAATCCGCACTAAGCTCGCCGCCACACATGCTCCAATTTATTGTCCGCCGTCTGATCGTGGCGCTGCTCGTCGCCGCGACGGTCATGACCTTGGCTTTTATCCTTACACGGCTCTCGGGCGACCTCGCGGTCTCGATTGCCGGCCCCAATGCCACCCAGGAAGATATCGAACTGGTTCGCAAGGCCTATGGCCTCGACCGGCCGGTGACGACCCAGTTCTTCGAGTGGGTCGGCCGCGCCGTCACCGGCGACCTGGGCGAAAGTTATTTCTTCAAGGCCCGCGTCTCCTCGCTGATCGCCGAGCGCATGCCGATCACCATCACCCTGGGCCTGACTGGCCTCGTCATCGCCCTGCTCGTTTCCTTGCCACTGGGCATTCTGGCGGCAGTGCGAGAGAACACGACGCTCGACCGGGTGGTGCAGATGGTGGCGCTGCTCGGGCAGGCGATGCCGTCCTTCTGGCTGGGCCTGATCCTCATGATCACACTAGGTCTGCAGCTCGGCTGGCTGCCGATCTCCGGTACCGGGCCATGGCAGCACTATGTGATGCCGGGCATCGTGCTGGCCTTCTCGGCCATCCCTGCGCTCACGCGGCTCACCCGTGCCGGCATGATCCAGGCCTTAGGTAGCGACTACATAAGGACGGCGCGGGCCAAGGGCCTGTCGCGCGCCTCGATCCTCCTGAAGCATGCGCTGCGCAACGCAGCGATCCCGGTGGTGGCAATCGCCGCCGTCCAGCTCGGCTTCATGCTGGGCGGCTCGATCGTGATCGAACAGGTCTTCGCCCTGCACGGCGTGGGCTACCTTGGCTGGGAGTCGATCGGCAAGAACGACTTCCCGGTGGTCCAGGCCGTGGTGCTGGTGCTGGCCGTGATCTACGTGGCGCTGACCATGCTGGCGGATCTGATGAACGCGGTCCTCGACCCCAGGCTGCGGTGACGATGAGGACAGAAGCATGAGCGTCGTCTCCGTCACAGCGGGCCCCCGACGGGGCTGGAAAAGCGCCAGCACCTGGATCGGCGCTGTCATTGTCGGCATTGCGGCCATCTGCGCCCTCTTCGCGCCGCTGCTCGCCCCCCACGATCCCTTCGCGCAGGACCTCGGCAAGCGCCTGCTGGTGCCCTTCTGGATGGAAGGCACCGACCCGGCGCACCTTCTCGGCACCGACCAGCTCGGCCGCGACTATCTCTCGCGCCTGATCTACGGCTGCCGCATCTCCATGCTGATCGGCGTCACGGTCACCATCGTCTCCGCCGTCATCGGCATTGCAATCGGCGTGCTGGGCGGCTTCCTGGGCGGCCGGGTCGACGACGCCGTGCTGTTCGCCATCACCACGCGCCTTTCCATCCCCGTCGTGCTGGTGGCGCTGGCGGTCGTGGGCCTGCTCGGCAGCTCCATGCACCTGCTGGTGATCACGCTCGGCCTCCTGCTGTGGGACCGCTTCGCCGTGGTGGCGCGCTCGACCACGATGCAGGTGCGCAATCTCGACTTCGTGGCCGCCGCCTGGTGTGCCGGCTGTTCACGCTTCCGCATTCTCAGCCGCGAGGTGCTGCCCAACATCGCGAGCCATCTGGTCGTGGTGGCGACGCTGGAGATCGCGCTCGCCATCCTGCTGGAAGCCGCCCTCTCCTTCCTGGGGCTCGGCGTGCCGCCGCCCTTGCCCTCGTGGGGCCTGATGATCGCCGAAGCCAAGGACTACATGTTCTTCTCGCCCTGGGTGATCGTAATCCCCGGCATCGCCCTCTTCGTGCTGGTGCTCGGCATCAACCTGCTGGGCGACGGGCTGCGCGACGCCTTCGGCACGCACAGGACGGATACATGAGCGCCCTGCTCGAAATCGAAGATCTCGCCGTCAGCTTCGGCCGGACCGGCGCGGTGCGCGGCACCTCGCTCACTGTCGAACGGGGCGAGACGCTCTGCGTCGTGGGTGAATCGGGCTGCGGGAAATCGGTGACGGCGCTTGCTGTCATGAACCTGTTGGTGCGCGGCGCCCGCCGGACCGCCCGCAGCCTGCGGTTCCAGGGCGAGGACCTGCTGGGTCTTTCCGAAGCCGGCATGGCGCGCCTGCGCGGCAACGACATCGCGATGATCTTCCAGGAGCCGATGACGTCGCTCAATCCCGCCTACACGGTGGGCTCGCAGATGACCGAAGTCCTGCGCCGCCACAAACGCACACCGCAGCGGGTCGCCGTCGACCGCGCCGCCGACCTGCTGGCCCGTGTCGGCATCACGGCGCCCGGCCTGCGCCTCGGCCAGTTTCCGCACCAGCTTTCGGGCGGCCTGCGCCAGCGCGTGATGATCGCCATGGCGCTGATGTGCGAGCCCAAGCTCCTGATCGCCGACGAGCCGACGACGGCCCTCGACGTCACCGTCCAGGCGCAGATCCTGCGCCTGCTGGCCCAGCTCCAGCGCGATCTCGGCCTCGGCATGATGCTGATCACCCATGATCTCGGCATCGTGGCGCGTGTCGCGCACAAAGTGGCTGTCATGTATGCTGGCAAGGTGGTCGAGAACGCGGCCACCGCAGAATTGTTCGCGAGCCCGCGGCATCCCTATACGCAGGGCCTGCTGCGTTGCGTGCCGGTGCCCGGCAAGATCAAGCGCGACGAGCCGCTGGGTTCGATCCCTGGCACCGTGCCCCGGGTCGGCCCCGACTTCGAGGGCTGCGCCTTCCGCGAACGCTGCTCCTTCGCTGATCAGACCTGTACGCAGGACATTCCACGCCGCCGGATCGGCGGCACCCACGACTTCCTCTGCAGGCTGCCGGCATGAGCGGGACCTCGACAACTCAGCTCCCGGCCATCGAAGTGAAGGCCGTTCGCCGGACCTTCAAGGTGAAGGGCGGCATGTTCGGTGCCGACCGCCACGTCGTGGCGGTGGACGACGTTTCATTCGCCGTGCCCGCCGGCGGCGTCTTGGGCGTGGTGGGCGAGTCGGGCTGCGGCAAGTCCACCCTGGCGCGCCTGATCCTCGGTCTCCTCGAACCGACGTCCGGCGACATCGCGGTCGAAGGCCAGCGGGTCACCGACATGGACCGCAAGGCGCGCGCGCGGCTGATCCAGCCGGTCTTCCAGGATCCTTTCTCCTCGCTCAATCCACTCACCAGGATCCGCGATATCGTGGCGATGCCTCTGGTGGCGCAAGGCACTTTCGGCCGCGCCGAGATCGCCAAGCGCGTCGACGAGATGCTGGAGCGGGTCGGCTTGCGCACCGAGATGGGCCAGCGCCTGCCGCCGGAACTGTCGGGCGGACAGCGCCAGCGCGTGGCGATCGCCCGCGCCCTGGTGCTGCGGCCGCGCATCGTGGTCTGCGACGAGCCGACCTCGGCGCTCGACGTCTCGGTGCAGGCCCAGATCCTGAACCTGCTGGGCGAGCTGCGGCGCGACCTCGGCCTGACCTACCTCTTCATCAGCCACAACCTCGCCGTCGTCGAGCATGTCGCGAGCGAGGTGGCGGTGATGTATCTCGGCCGCATCGTCGAACGCCAGCCGACCGAGACGCTGTTCCGTGCGCCCGAGCATCCCTACACGAAGGCGCTGCTCGCGTCGGTGCTGACGCCCGAACCCGGCCTCGGCGTACCCGATGTCGGACTGGGCGACATCATGCCCGATCCGGCCAACATCCCGCCGGGCTGCCGTTTCCATCCGCGCTGCCCGATCGCCGAGCCGCGCTGCTCAAACGAAACGCCGCCGCTCAAGCCGAGGCCTGGCGGCGGCGTGGAGTGTTTGCTGGTGCCTTGAGCGAGGCGCCGATTACTTCCACTTCGCGAAGTAGAAGCGCGGCAGCTCGTCCGGGAAGGTCTTCATTTCGAGCTGCTTGGAGAAGGCATAGTTGTTCACGTAGGTGAATAGCGGCAGCCAGTAGGCCTTCTCGGTCATCAGCTTGACCGCGGCCGAGTAGTTCTTCTTGCGCACCGCCGAATCGGCTGTGGCACCGGCGGCGGCGACCAGCTTCTGCAGCTCGGGATCACGCGCATAGTCGTCGCCACCGCCGCCGTACATCACGGGGAAGATCGCCGACACGTCGTTGATCGAGTAGCTGCCCCAGCTGCCGTGATAGAGCGGATTCTCGCCCTTCTGCGCCTTGGCGATCGCCGCCGCGACCTGGAGCTGCGAGATCTTGGCCCGGATCCCGACCGCCTGCAGGTAGTTCTGGATGGCCGCGCTCCACGTGGTCGGCTGGACGTAGGTCACGAACTCGACGTCGAAGCCGTTGGGGAAACCCGCCTCGGCCAGCAGCGCCTTGGCCTTCGCCGGATCGTAGGCATACTTCACCGCGGCATCGGCGTCGCAGCCGAACTGGGTCGGGAAGCAGGGTGCCTGCGGCACGCGGCTGCCGTTCTGCACCAGCTTCTCGGCCATCTCCTGACGGTTGATGGCGTGCCAGATCGCCTGACGCACCTTCTGATTGGTCAGCGGATTGCCGGCGCCGGTGCGGCCGGCGGCGTCGATCGAAAGGTAGCCGATGCGCATCGACTCCTGCGGCACCGCCTGCAGGTGCGGCATGCGGTTCACGTCCTTGGCCTGGTCGGGATTGATGTTCCAGATCCAGTCGGTGCGCTGGGCGAGCAGTTCGGTCATGCTGGTGGCGAGATCGGGCACGAAGCGCACGTGCAGCTTCTTGATCGCCGGCTTGCCTTTGGGCGAGCCCGCCCAGTAGTCGTCGAAACGCTCGAAGATGATTTCTTTGGCCTGTTCGTTCTTGACGATCTTGTAGGGGCCGGCGCCGACCGGCTTGGCCGCGAAGCCCTCCGGGCCGACCTTCTCGCGATAGGCCTTGGGATGGATCGGCGTCACCATGGCGAGATATTCGAGCGCCGCCGGCGTCGGCCGCTTCATGTGGATGCGCACGGTCCAGTCGCCGGTCTTCTCGGCCTTGTCGATCCAGGCATAGTTCGACGGCGTCGCCAGCTTGTTGTCGGGATTGGCCGCCATGTTGATGGTGTAGACGACGTCGTCCGGCGAGAGCGTGCTGCCGTCGTGGAACTTCACGCCCTGGCGGATGGTGAGGTCGAGGGCATTGTCGCCGACGAACTTCCAGTCGGTGGCGAGCGAGGGCTTGATCTCGAAGGTCGAGGGATCGCGATGCACCAGCATGTCCCAGGCCTGATGCGCCAGGATCAGGCCGGTGCGCTGGCTGTTGAAGTACATGTCGACGTTGGGCACGGCGTCGGTGAAGATGATGCGCAGCGTGTCGGCGGCTTTCTGCGCCGACGCAGGCGCGGCCACCGCAAACGATGCGGCAGCGAGAAGCAGAGTTCGACGTAACGAATTCACGGAAACCTCCTGTTGGTTGGCCAACCCTAGGCTGCCCACCGGGAATGAGGCAAGCTTCGCGCCATATCAGGAGAACGCACCATGACCGACAAACTGACCGGCGGCGCCCGCAAGGCGGCCCTCGCCACGCTGAAGGACTGGAAGGAAGTCCCGGGCCGCGACGCCATCCAGAAGAGCTTCAAGTTCGCCGACTTCAACCAGGCCTGGGGTTTCATGACCCGCGTGGCGCTGGCCGCCGAGAAGGCCGACCACCACCCCGAATGGTCCAATGTCTACAACCGGGTCGAGATCGTCCTCTCCACCCACGACGCGGGCGGCCTCTCGGAGAAAGACATTGCACTGGCCAAGGTGATCGACGCCGCCGCCTGAGCGGTCGCCGCTCCGCGGCTGCAGGTCGAGGAGTAACGGGCCTCACAAGTTCGCGAGCATCTATTGAGTTGCGAGGCCCGAACGGCGTGAGGGCGTCGATGATCGGTCGACGATCACCGATCACGATGACGGCGCGCTGCGGCCCACTGCAAGCACCGCCTTCACGGGAATAACATGATCCATCGGCGTGATGAGGAGCAGCTCTTCAGCGCCGCTTGTCCGACTGCCCGATCCGGCGGCTTGCCCACCGAGATCACGCGCTCGAAGGCGCAGGCATCGCGCGGTCATCTTTTTGACATCCGAGCACAGCATCAGCTCTGGCAATTGACCGGCCCGCTTCCCAAATGCTGCGCCGGAGAAAGATCATGATCAGTACATTCAGCCCCCGCGCGTTCCTACTTGGGATGTTCACGCTCGTCGCATTGCTCGGACCGCTGCACGCGATGTCGCTATCGGCCTCGGCGAGGCAACCCGGTTTCTTCGGCGACGCCGCCGACAGCGATACGGCGGCCGCGGCAACGGACGAGCGAATGGTGCGCGGCAAGGTCGTCGCCATCGACGCGGCGCGTAACCGAATCACTCTCGAGTACCGACCGATTCCCGAGCAATTCCTCGAAGGCGGCACGCGCATCTTCGACGTCGCCCAGGACGTGGCCCTGAGGGGCCTCAGCGCCGGCGACAAGGTCCGCTTCGACGTGGAGCGCGACGGCCGGCGCTACATCGTCATCCGTCTGGAAAACAGCAACTGAAATGCGCAACCGAAATGCAAAGGGCGGCCGCCGGGATCAACCGGCGACCGCCCTCGGCTGCGTGCCCTTGCCTTAGGGCTTACATGCCTCTGCCGCGCGCTTCGGCGCCCTGGTTGTGTTCGCCACCGGGTTGGGCGATGTCGCGATAGGCATTGCCGACGCGCCGGCCATCCGCTTCGTGCGAGGCCACGTCAGCCAGCGAGAGAATTCCCACCAGTCTCTTGTCGCGGTCGATCACCGGCAGGCGGCGAATCTGTTGCTCGCCCATGTTCTTCGCGACGTGCGCCGTATCTTCGTCGATGAAGCAGTACTTTACGTCCTGCGTCATGACATCACCCACCGGAGTTGTGGGCCCCTTGCCTTCGGCGATGGCGCGTACCGCGATGTCTCGGTCGGTAATCATGCCGAGCAGACGATCATCGGCACCAACAGGCAGCAAGCCGGCATCGATCGCAAGCATCATGCGCGCGGCTTCCTCGATCGTGTGGTCGGGTCGCACGACACAAACATCGCGCGTCATGGCTTCACTTACTCGCATGGCCAGATTCCTCCATTGACTTGAGGGTTCAGTCGAGGAACGTCTCCTCTCACGGGCGGTTGCACACGGATCCCGGAACCATCAACGCTTGGAGATATTGAATCCCGTCATGGAAAGAACGATCGATTGGGTGGAGAGCACCGCGACATGGGTGCCTGACTGGGTGATCGCATTAGCCTGCCTCGTTACCGCCGCAGCCTTCGCCATAACTCTGCACGGCGCCACGTTGCGCCTCCTGCGGCGCCTCGTACCCGAGTCGCACGAGTTTCTTCATTCGTTGATCTCAGCCATCCAACCGCTGCTCCGCATCGGCCTCGCCGCCGTCGCGGTCGCGGTCGTGCTTCCGGCGGTGCCGCTCGAACGCGAGGCCAGCGCCTTCATCGGCCATTGGTTGGTCGTGACGTTCATCATCCTGCTGGGATGGAGCTGCACGGCCGCCATCACTCTCGCCTCCGACTATTATCTGCGCCGACCCGGCATCGATTTCAGCGGCGATCCGCTCGGCCGCAAGCACCTGACCCAGATCCGCGTGCTGCGCCGGGTCGCCTCGACGGTCGTGGTGCTGGTCACAATCGCGGCGGCCCTGATGACGTTCGAGTCGGTGAAACAGTACGGCGTGAGCCTCATCGCGTCCGCCGGCGCGGCCGGCCTCGTGGTCGGCCTCGCAGCGCGACCGTTGCTCACCAATCTCTTCGCCGGCATCCAGATCGCCATCACCCAGCCGATCCGCATCGGCGATGCGGTCATCGTCGAGAACGAATGGGGCTGGGTCGAAGAAATCACCAGCACCTATGTCGTCATCAAGATCTGGGACTGGCGTCGCATGGTGGTGCCCCTCTCTTATTTCCTCGACCGCCCCTTCCAGAACTGGACGCGCCAATCCTCCGACCTCATCGGCTCGGTGATGCTCTGGGTCGACTATACAGTGCCGGTCACCCGCATCCGCACCAAGCTCGAAGAGCTGGTGCAGGCGTCGCGACTGTGGGATGGCCAGGTCGTCAATCTGCAGGTCGTCGACAGCAGCGAGCGCGCCCTTCAGCTTCGCGCCCTGGTAAGCGCCCGGACATCGCCTGAAGCCTGGGACCTGCGCTGCGAGGTGCGCGAAAAGCTGATCGCCTTCCTGCAGGACCAGTACCCCGGCGCCTTGCCCAAACAGCGCGCCGAACTGATCCCGGCCGAGGCCGCCGGCCTTCCGGGCCGCGAAAGAGCCAACCCGATTTGATTGGCGTCCCGACAACTCCGATCCGATGCTTTTGCCGCAGGCCCGTAGAAGGCGCAGGCAGAAGCATGACGGAGGAAGCATCGTGACATCCAAGCGGCGGACGTTCCTGGCTGGTCTTGCGGCAACGACGACCACGCTCGCCGGCGCGCGCACCTGGGCGCAATCTTTCCCATCGAAGCCGGTCCGCTTCGTCGTCCCCTTCGCCGCCGGCGGCAATGCCGATGTCACCGCGCGCCTTGTGGGCGAGGGCATGTCGCGAAAGTTCGGGCAGCTCGTGGTTGTCGACAATCGACCCGGCGCAGGCGGCGTCGTTGGCCAGGAGCTTGTCCTCCAGGCACCCGCCGACGGCTATACGATGGTCATCAGCGCCTTCGGCCCGCTCTACGTCTCGCCATTGATGGCCGGCAAGCCTTCGATGATCCCATCCTTCGCACCAGTCGGCATGTTGAGCACGGTCCCGATGATCGTCGTGGTGCCGGCGACCAGTCGCTTCGCTGACTGGCCTGCCCTGTTGGCGGCGGCCAAGGCCAAGCCGGGCACGATCAGCCTCGGCCACGCCGGCAACGGTACGCCCAACCATATCGACATCCTGCGCCTGCAGGAGAACGAGAAGGTGAGCTTCAGCGTCGTGCCCTATCGCGGCTCAGGCGTTGGCCTGAACGACGTGCTGGCCAGCCAGATCGACGCCTATGTCGACCAGCTCACGAGTTCGCTGCCGCACATCCAGTCGGGAAAGCTGCGCGCAATCGTCGTCATCGGGGAGAAGCGCATTCCGGAACTGCCCAACGTGCCCACGTTGGCGGAAACCGGCTGTACTCCGTTCGATGGCGGCACGACCTTGGGCATCTTCGTGCGCGCCGGCACGCCCCAGCCGGTGATTGCCACCCTGAACGCAGCCATGGTCACGGCCCTCGACGATGCGGCCGTGAAGCAGAGACTGGTCGACCTCGGCGCCAGCGTGCGCCCCTCGACTCCTGAAGCGTTCGCCGCGGCCCTCAAGATCGAGGAAGCCGGCATCGGCGACCTCGCCAAGAAGGGGCTGCTCAAACCGGAGTAGCGGCGTGCCCCCGGAGAAAGGCGCGAGGCGGCAGACGGTTGGCACCGTCGCCGCGATCGGCGATCAAGCCGTGGATCGGGCTCCGGCCAGTCGGTACCGACGTGTAGTCGCCATACCTACTTGAGAACGTAGCGCCGCAGGATTTCGATCTCGGCGTCGAGCGCCATGGAACGCGCTTCTGCCCCTAATCGTGCGAACTCGGCGGCTGCCTCTAGACGCGCCTTCATCTCGTCCAGCATCAGGGCATGCACATCTCTCCGAGTGAGGGCCCGGCGCTCGCCTTCGGCCGATCGGTCGCCGAAGGCATGGCGGTCGACCGATGGACGCTCCTGTCGGAGCGGCACCGCTTCGGCGTTGTCGAGCGCGGCAATCAGCTCTCGAAGCAGTGCCGTTTCACCCTTGTCGCCCCGCCTCATGGCCGTGCGCAGGTCGCGACGAAGCTGGGCCTTCATCGCCGCGCCTGCATTCTCAGCCGTAGAACTTGCAGATCCTTTCATATTACCTATTATTCCCTATATAGCTCTATTATAAGACCATATAGGGAATAATTAGGAATACCATTCATGTCGAACATACTCATGACGGTCGAACAGGCGGCCGAGGAGCTGAAGCTGCACCCCAAGACCGTCCTCCGCTACATCCGGGAAGGCCGCCTCCCAGCAACGCGGATCGGCAAGGCCTATCGCATCGACCGTTCCAAGCTGGACGCTTTCGCCGGTATGGCGAGCGGGCGCACTCCCTCTCCTCGCGATGTCCGCGCGACCGTGATCGTCGAGGTTCCGGCCCTGGCTACGGATGCGGCCGAGCGCATGGCGACCTTCCTCGGGGCCGCGGCCCTGGGAGGTAATGCCGAGACCAGACCGCTGCATCTCAACACGGCCTTCGATCCGACCAGCGGCAATCTGAAGATCGTGCTCATCGCCGCTCCGTCCGACGCCGCAAGACTGCTCGAGCTTATCGAGTTGCAGTTGGGGCTGTCGCGATGAGCGACGCTGTCTTTCGCAGCGATGCCGATGCGGCGGACGTCATGCAGGAGTACCGCGCCGTGCTCGACCGCTGGCCCGTGCCGAGGCAGGAGATCGAACTGCCGACCTCGCAAGGCGCGACATTCATCCTTGCGTGCGGCCCCGAGACGGGGCCTCCGGTGGTGCTGTTGCATGGCGCTCAGGCGAACAGCGCCGCTTGGCTGCCGGATGTCACGCTCTGGTCGAGCCGCTTCCGCCTTTACGCAGTCGACATGATCGGCGAGGCGGGCCTCAGCGCCCGGGTGAGGCCGCCGCTCGTCGGCGACGTCTACGCGACATGGCTGGACGACGTCTTCGCCGGACTTGGGCTTACCCATGCAGCCCTGATCGGCACATCGCTCGGTGGCTGGCTGGCACTCGACCATGCCATGCGACGGCCGTCACGAGCCTCGGCGCTGGCGCTCATCTGCCCCGCAGGGATCGGAAGGCAGAAGAATTTCCTCCTCGCCGTCGCGCCGTATCTGCTGCTGGGTGCCTGGGGTAAGCGCAAGATCCTTGAAAAGGTGTTCGGGCCGGCGCCGGAACGACTGCCGGCCGATCTTGCGGCGATCTCCGGCCTCATGGACAGCATCGGTCGCGCGATCAAGCCGCGGACCATCAAAATCCCACGGCTCAGCGATGCGGCGTTGGAAGCATTCGCAATGCCGATCCTCGCGATTGCGGGAGGGCGCGATGCGCTCATCGACTCCTATGACACGCGCGCTCGGCTCAAGCAGCATGCGCCGCATGCCGAGATCTGCTTCATCGAGGAAGGGTATCACTTCCTGCCGGATCAGTCGCAGCGGGTGTTTGATTTTCTGGTCCGCAGCCAGGAGCGGCACGGTACCTGAGCCCATCATGCTTCCAGGTGATTAACTCCCTCTCGCCACTTCGGCCGCGTTGTCGCGATCCTTCAATACAGGGGACATGCGTCTCGCTAGGAGGGTGAACACTTCTGCGTCGGGAGCCCGCGATGATCTTCAGATACACCATTCTCTACGTCGACGATGTTGGAGCTTCGATCGATTTCTACGAACGTGCCTTTGCGCTGAATCGCGGCTTCCTTCATGAGTCCGGCGACTATGGGGAGCTTGTAACCGGCGAGACGAAGTTGGCATTCTCCTCCGTCGCCCTCATGCGCCGCCTTGGGAAGCATCCCGCCAAACCGGACGCCAAGGCACCAGTCTTCGAATTGGCGTTCGAGACCGGAGACGTGTCCGGCGCGCTTCGCCGGGCGTTGTCGGCCGGCGCCGCCCTCGTGCAGGATGTGCGGGACGAACCTTGGGGCCAGACAACTTCCTATGTGAGCGATCCCGATGGTTACCTGGTCGAGATCTGCTCGCCGGTCCAGTTGCCGAGTCCCGGCTGAGACAAGAGATTGTGAAGGTGGACATCGCGACGTATCCGCGCCGGGCTCTTTTGAAACCATCTAAGGGTTTCGCGCGTCATATGGGCCTGGTCGCTGTACCCGCAATCGCTCGCGATATCCGCCAAAGAGGCGCTCGATTGCAGGAGGCCGACCGCCCGCCTTGCCCGAGCGAGCAGGCGCCAGAAGTCCGGAGGTGGCAAGGCGGCGGCTCGGAATAACCGCTGCATCGTCCGGACCGACACCCCGAGATTGCCGGAGATGGCGCCCAGCCCGCCGACGGACTGCGTGCAAGCGCCGATCACCTCTTCCAAGTCGGACGGCAAGGCGACGACTTCGGCAAGAATGGACCGCGCTTTCTCGGGTTCGATAGCGATTGCGCGCAGGACGGCCTTGTCGACCACCACGCCGGGCCGAAGCCGATAGCCGGTAATTTTCGTTCCAGCCGCAAGGCCGACGGTGCGAACGCGAAGATCAAGTTGGGTCAGGACGACACTGGGCGCTTCCCTCGGCTTTCTGATCACCAGGACGTCGCGACAACCGTCTGGAAAAATCGACGACGTGGCACCGTCTGCCGATTGATGATGCCATTCGTGAAAGCCTGGGTGGGAAACCATTGCTTCGACGGTAGCAAACCTGCTGCCGAAACCGAATGCACAACCCGACGATGCCGATGATCCTTCGATCATCCACCCGGTGCGCGCCACGGTATCAGCGGTTCGATGCGCACCCATTTCATATCGAATACTGACGCTAGGGATCGAGGCCCGCTTCCGTGAAGTAACGCATCACGCCGGCATGCAAGCATCCGCCGGGCGTCACGGCCAGAGTATTCGTGGCCGTTGTGTCTGCAAGCCGACGCGACGGCTGGACCTCGGCCGCGCGCAGCGCCTTGGCCAGACGATAGACGACGGCCTCGTCCAGCCCAGGCCGTGTCAGCGTCTCAATGTTCACCGGGGCACTGATGGACCTCGACCGTGACATGCGAAAGGCCCGCGATGTCGGCCAGCCGCACCTTGTAGGCCTGGACCGGCTGCGGTTGATCCACGACCAGCGACACGATCGCTCCGTGATGGCCGGGCCCGAGGCGCCAGACATGGAGGTCCGCAATGCTGTCGTGGCCGCGTTCCAGTCGGGCGCGGATCGTCTGCGCCAGCGCCGCATCGGGCGCGGCATCGAGCAACACCGCACCGGCGTCGCGGATCAACCGCCACGACCAATGGGCGATCACGATGGCCCCCAGGATGCCGACCGCAGGATCCAGCCAGGTCCAGCCATAGGTCCAGGCAGCCAACAGCCCGACGATGGCCAGCACCGACGTCAGCGCATCGGCCATCACGTGCCAGAACGCGGCGCGCATGTTGTGATCGGTGTGCCGGTGATGGTCGCGATGATGAGCCTGTTCATGATGGTGCCCATGATCGTGCCCGTGATCGTGCCCATGATCGTGATCGTGGTCGTGATGGCGATGGTGATCGTGGCCATGCGCGTGATCGCCGCCCAGCATCCAGGCGCTCGCCAGATTGACGAACAATCCCACGACGGCGATGGCAGTGGCTTCGGGATAGTGAATGGTGACGGGCTGGAAGAATCTCAAGGCCGATTCCCAACCGATCGCCAGGGCGATGAGCGCCAGCACGACGGCGCTGGCAAAGCCCGCGAGATCGCCCAGCTTGCCGGTGCCAAAGGCAAAGCGCGGATCGTGCGCATGGCGCCGGGCGTACCGATAGGCGAAGGCCGCAATGGCCAGCGCCCCCGCATGGGTCGACATGTGCCAGCCGTCGGCCAGCAGGGCCATCGAGCCGAAGAAAGTGCCGCCGGCGATCTCGATCACCGTCATGGCGGCCGTCAGGCCGACGACGGCCCAGGTGCGCCGCTCGTTGCGTTCGTGCGCGGCGCCCAGGAAGACGTGCTCGTGCTGCCAGCTATCGAGCGTGTGACTATGCATGCCTCATGCCTTTTTCTCGAGATAGGGCTCGACCTTGCCCTTGAGCTTGACGGTGAGCGGGTTGCCGTGACGGTCCATCGTCTTGCCCACGGCAACGCGGATCCAGCCTTCGCTCACGCAATATTCTTCGACGTTGGTTTTCTCCTGCCCGTCGAACTTGATGCCGACACCGCGCTGCAACAGCGCTTCGTCGTAATGGGGGCTCTTGGGATTGGTGGAAAGGCGGTCGGGGAGTGTGTCGGTCATGATGACCTTCTATAGCATCAATGCGTAGAGGATACCGGCGATCGAGCTGGCCAGCAGGACCGTGACCATCCCGAACTTGAAGCGAAAGATCGCAACGGCGCAGCAGGCGGCCAGGGCGACGGCCGGCAGGCTGGCCGAGGCCAGCACCGGCAGATCGAAAGTGGCCCCCAGCACGCTGACCGGACGCAACTCGGCGAAGAGGACTTGCAGACCGAACCAGACGGCGAGGTTCAGGATCACGCCCACGACCGTTGCGGTGATCGCGCTAAGCGCACCGGCCAGCGCCCTGTTGGCGCGCAGCGCCTCGACGAACGGTGCGCCGACGAAGATCCAGAGGAAGCACGGCGTGAACGTAACCCAGGTGGTGAGCAGGCCGCCCAGGGTGCCCGCGAGCAGTGGATTGAGTCCGCCGGGGTCGCGCCAGGTGCCGAGGAAACCCACGAACTGCGTCACCATGATCAGCGGACCGGGCGTCGACTCCGCCATGCCGAGCCCGTCGAGCATCTCGCCGGCGGTGACCCAGCCGTAATTGTCGACCGCCTGCTGGGCGACATAGGCCAGCACGGCATAGGCGCCGCCGAAGGTCACGACCGCCATCTTGCTGAAGAACACCGCGATCTGCGCGAAAGCGTCTTCCGGGCCGCGGCCGAACCACAGCAGCGCCACCGGCACCAGCCACAGCGCCAGGAACAGGCTGCCGATCGCCAGCGTCCAGCGCAGGTTGGGCCGGGCATGCGGCGGCGTTTCCTCGCCCAGCAGCGACTGGGCATCCGAGATCTGACCGGGTCCCGCCGCGCCATGGCCGCCGCCGCTGCGGAACGGCGCCCAGCCGAGCTTGGCCCCGACGAAGCCGATCAGCCCCGCGGTCGCGATGATCAGGGGAAAAGGCACGCCATAGAAGAAGATGGCGACGAAGGCCGCGGCGGCCAGCGACCGCATGACATTGTTGCGCAAGGCCCGCTTGCCGACCCGCAGCACCGCCTCGACCACGATCACCAGCACGGCCGCCTTCAGGCCGAAGAACAGCCCCTGGACCAGCGAGATCTTGCCCAGCAGCACGTAGACCCAGGACAGGACCATGATGCAGGCGAGGCCCGGCAGGACGAACAGCGTGCCCGCAACGAGCCCGCCGGCCGTGCGATGCATGAGCCAGCCGATATAGGTCGCGAGCTGCTGCGCCTCCGGGCCGGGCAGCAGGGTGCAGTAGTTCAGCGCCTGCAGGAAACGCTGCTCGCCGATCCACTTCTTCTCCTCGACGATGATGCGATGCATCACCGCGATCTGTCCGGCCGGCCCGCCGAAGGAAAGGGCGGCGACGCGCGCCCATACCTTCATGGCTTCGCCGAAGGGAACGCCGTGCTCTTTCATATGCTGACCTGCTTGCCTGAAAAGGACCTGTAAAGATCGTCGAAGACCGCTGCACCGCGCTCCAGACGCTGACTATCATCGTTATGTGAAGAAGCGATGCCCGCGATCAGGATTCGTATGCCTGCCGCTTCTTCGCGTCCGTACTTGCCATCCTTGAGGTCGATGTCGTGGATGATTTCCCCGATGGCGGCCAAGGCCGGATCATCCAAAGCAGCTTCCTCCAGCAGGACCTCGAAGGTGCAGCGATCGCCACGATGGGTGAACTCGCCTTCGAACATGTCGAAGCGCAGTTCACCCGGCAGTGCCACATAGCCGGTACCCGGCACGAACTTGAAGCGGGCGCGCCTGTCGATGAAGCGACGGATCAACCACGCCGAGGCAATGCGATCGATCTGCACGCCCTGGCGCGTTACCCAGACGCGATCCTGCAACTTTCCAGTGGGCAGGCCTTCGCTATCATCAGCGCTCATAGCCTCCTCCTCGCGCTGCAGTTCGGCTTGCAGCCCCGACACGAGACCTTCCGTGGGCTCGCGCCCATCGGCGCCGAAGAAATCGATGGCGATGATCTCGTCGAGCTGTTTGCGCAATCGCGCCACCGGGCCGGCCAACTCGGCGCGACTCGAACTCGAACACCTGACGGCCAGCTCGCGCGCTGCCGCAGCGACCTCTGCATAGTCTTCGTCGCGCGCAGCGCCGAACAATGCCCGGACCTCGCCATCGTCGAGGCCGTCGACAAGTGTCGCCTCACAGACGAAGCCCTCGCCGCCCAGTTCAGCGATCTCCTTGATCAGCCAGGCGAAGTCCTCGCGGGTCTCCACATTGCTGGGCAAGGCGTAGACCGAATTCTTTACCGTCACAGCCCCCAGCCCCTTCAGGCGCCGCCAAATCTTTACCCGCGCATAGGCAGGCTTGGTCGGCAGTTGGTGGATCAGCAGCAGCCATCGCGCGGCTTGGGAGGCTTCATCATTCATCCTAGTTCACTCGTATCTCATATCATAGTTTTTTGAAACATTTGTATCACGTTTCTCTTGCGCAGCCAGACGAACGGCAGTATTCCCCCTGCGATACGAGTGTATCATCGCCGAGGGTCCGATGTCTTTCCGCGCCCGCCCCCCTCTCCTTCAAACCACCCCGGTTGAACGGCCTGTCGGCCCGGCTGATCGCCAGCCACTACGAGAACAACTACGGTGGAGCCGTTCGCCGGCTGAACGCCATCCACAGCGAGTTGTCGGCCCTCGAGCCGAGCACTGCTCCAGGGTTTCGCCTCAATGGGTTGAAGCGCGAGGAACTGATCGCGACCAACTCGATGCTCCTGCACGAGGCCTATTTCGAGAACCTGGGTGAAGCGGGCGGCGGCGATCCGACCGGCGCGCTGGCCCAGTCCATTGCGCGCGACTTTGGATCGCTGGCGCGGTGGCGCGCCGAGTTCGTGACGATGGGCAAAGCGCTGGGCGGTGGTTCGGGCTGGGTGCTGCTGACGCGCTCGCCGCGCGACGGCACGCTGTCGAACGTGTGGGCCGCCGACCATACGAACGGCCTTGCTGGCGGCACGCCACTGCTGGCGCTCGACATGTACGAGCACGCCTATCACATCGACTTCGGCAGCAATGCCGCGGCCTACGTCGACGCCTTCATGGCCAATATCGCCTGGCCACGCGTCGCTGCCCGCTTCGAGGGCAGGTCGGCAGAGCCCAAGCCGCACGTTGTCCAGACGATCGCTGCACAAAAGATGCTCGAAGCCGACCCCGATCTCATCGTGATCGATGCCCGACTGGCCGACGACGCGACTTCCGTCCCGGTACGACTGCGCGGCGCGCGCCGGGCGCCGCCCGACAAGGTCGACGAGATCGCGGCCTCGCTTCCCCGCGGCGCCAAAGCGCTCGTCTATTGCGCCTGGGGTTTCGAGATCGGAGGCAACTGCGCGGCCAGGCTGCGCGAGCACGGCATAGATGCAGTCACGGTCGCCGGCGGCATTGGCACCTGGCGTGCCGACGGCCTGCCGACCGAACCGCTGAAGGAAGGAGAACAGACATGAAGTGGGTTACTCGCGAACGTCCCAAGATCGACCGCATTGCCTGTCCATGGCTGATCCAGCGCTTCATCGAGAAGGAGCCGGAGTTTCTCTACGTTCCTGCCGATCGCGTGCTGGCCACTGCCAAGGAAACCGGCGCCGTGCCGTACGACATTCCCGACGTGAAGTTCAGCCATGTCGGCGAGAAGTGCAGCTTCGACGCCTTCATTTCCGAGTATCGGCTCGATGCACCGGGCCTCGACAGGTTGGCCGACATCGTACGCGGTGCCGATACATCGCGCCTCGACCTGACGCCGCAATCGGCCGGGCTGTTCGCCATCTCGCTTGGCCTCAGCCACGTCTATCCCGACGACCACGAGATGCTGAAACACGGGATGGTGATGTACGACGCGCTCTATGCCTGGTGCCGCAGCCTCACAGGCGAGACGCACAACTGGCCACCGAAGATGTAGGCAACCACATCATCAACGTGAGTGAAACCGACCGGAGGACTACACCCAAGCGAAAAGGAGGAAGCCATGCGAACACCATGCTCTCTCGCACTGATCGGTGCGGTCATGCTCATGGGCACTCCCGCAAGTGCGCAGAATCCGACCACGCTCGACACTGCCAAGATCGAAGCCATGTCCGGCCTCAAAGGCACTTTCATCGCCGATGAGCACGTCTTCAAGATCGACAAGCCCCGCATCGATGTGAAAATTCAAGTCGATGGCCGGCCGATGCCGCCGTTCATGGGACTCGGTTCGTGGGCGGCGTTTACCCCGGCTCAAGACGGCAAAGTCATGATGATGGGGGACACAGTCGTGTTCGAGGACGAGGTCAATCCGGCCATGAGTGCCGCGCTCTCGGCCGGACTCGAAGTGACGGCCCTGCACAATCACTTCTTCTTCGATGAGCCCAGAGTGTACTTCATGCACATCGGCGGCATGGGTGATGCCGGAGACCTCGCCGCGAGTGTGAAGAGCGTCTACGACAAGATCGCGGAGATTCGTTCAGCCACGCCCACCCCGGCAAAGAATTTCCCAGTCAATATCACTTTGACCAATGCGATCGCGGCCGCGCCGCTCGAGACCATACTGGGCATGAAGGGACAGTCTGAACGCGGCATGTTCAAGGTCGTTATCGGCCGGTCGGCGACCATGCACGGCACGCATGTCGGCAAGGAAATGGGCATCAACACATGGGCATCCTTCGGCGGCACAGACAAGGAAGCCGTCGTCGATGGCGACTTCGCCATGACAGCAAACGAGCTTCAGCCGGTCCTGAAAGCGATGCGCACCGAAGGGATCAACATCGTCGCAATCCACCAGCACATGAGCCACGAGGAGCCACGATACTTCTTCCTGCATTACTGGGGTAAGGGCGAAGCGGCAGCGCTCGCACGGTCCCTCAAGAAGGTGCTCGATACTCAGTCGAGCATTCGGTAGCGACATGCACCTCAAAACGACCAGGATCATCGAGATACCGGACAGTACCGGGTCATCGTTCGATCACGGCGCTTTCGACCCGACGACCCGGCGAGTATTCGTCGCGCATACCGGTCGGGATAAGGTCGAGGTGATCGATCACGATCGCGGCTGCCACATTGCGACGCTGAAGGGATTTCCACACGCCGCAGGTGTCGTCGCCGACGCCGGCCATGTCCTCGTTACCAATCGGGGATCGGCCAGCCTGGCTGGATGCCGATACGCTCGCGACGAGGCGCGTGTTCGACACAGGGGCGCGGCCGAACGGCGTGGCATTCGTCGCTGCCACCAACCTGGCCATCGTCGCCTGCATCGGCGACGAAACCCATCGCGCCGAACTGCAGACCATCGACCTTCGGACCGGACAGCGCCGGGCGATCGGCCTGGCCGGACGACCGCGATGGTGCGTGACCGACTCCGCAGGCGAGCGCGTGTTCCTCGCGATCCGCGCCCCCTCGATGGTGCTGGTGGCCCGCCTGCCTGCACTCGATGCCGTGCATCACTGGCCGCTTCCGGTCACTGGCGCCCACGACATCGACATCGACCACGCCAGCCGGCGGCTCTACATCGCTTGCGATGAAGGTGCGCTGGTCAAGATGGATGCAGAGCACGGACGGGTCCTCAGTCAATGGCCGCTCGCCGGTTTGCCCGATGCGACTTTCTTCAATCCGACGAGCGGCCTCGTGCATGTCGCGATCGAGGAGCCCGGACTGGTCCAGTCGATCGATCCACGCACCGGCTTCACGGCCCGGTTCGCTACCGCCAGTGGCGCCAAGACGACGGCACTGGTCTCGCCCGACCACCTCTATGTGTTTTCAGCAAGCCACACCGGCGCTCTCGACCTTCTGGAGGTGCCATGAGCAAGAGGATCATTGCGAGCCCTCGCCGCCACACTTTGGCAATGCTTGGCGGGGCTCTTGCCTCCTGCCGGTCGCTGTCGGTCCGTGCCCAGGCCGGTCTTTACCTCGACTTCGAGAATGCGGCTCTCGGTCAGTTGCCACCCGGCATAACGATGGCGTTGACCGGCGGCGGCGGTCCGGTGAACTGGACCGTCATCGAAGACAAGACCGCGCCCGCCGGTCCGAAGGTACTGGCGCAAACCAGCGTCGATCGTACCGACAATCGGTTTCCGCTGGCGATCCTCGACGCCACAGCACCGGCCGATGTCCGCGTCGGCGTGCGCTTCAAGCCTGTGGCAGGTTCCGTCGATCGCGCCGCAGGCATCGCGCTCCGGCTCGGCGATGCCAACAACTACTACGTCGCGCGCGCCAACGCCCTTGAGGACAATGTACGGCTCTACCGGGCCGTTGCCGGCCACCGCGTCCAGTTTGCTGGCGCCAACAACAAAGTGCCGTCGGGCATCTGGCAGGAGCTTGCCATCGAAGCTCGCGGCTCACGGTTCGAGGTGTTCCTGAACGGCAAGAGCCTGTTCACGGCTACGGACACGACCTTTTCCGCACCGGGGCGCATTGCCCTATGGACCAAGGCCGATAGCGTCACCTACTTTGACGATCTTCTCGTACGATCCTTGGTCTGACGGGCTATCACCTGCCACCCCTCTTCCACAGCGGTGGGCCCGAGCGGCCGCTCCCTGATCTCCCGGCGAGAAACGCTTTTCCCGGAGCTGTGCTACTAGTGTCGTTGTTCGGTGATGCTGTATCGACTGCGCGAGCGTCGGCCGGCATATAATTGCATTGCAGGCGCGATAATATGAAGATAGGTTGGCGTCGCACGCGGGGGGAATCATGAAGTTGGGTCGTCTTTTTGTATTCGCAGCCCTTTGCCTCGGTGCGGTCGCCGCCTGCAGCTATACGATCCGCCCCGTTCAATCGACGGCCCAGATCAAGAAAGCCTATTGGGGCCTGCCCCAGGCCGGCCCCGCGGCGGACGTCACCAGCCTGGTCACCTGCCCCGGCGGCTACCCCTGCGATGTCCTGGCGAACGGCCCGACCTTCAACGACACCCGCGCCAACCTCGACAAGAAGCTGACCGTGATCTGGACCTGCCAGCCGCAGAACTTCGTGCTGGCCGAGGTCGCCCCGCCCACGTTCAAGGTTCACATGGCCTGCGTCGGCGAAAGCCCGGTGAAGCCGCGCCGTATCGACATCATCGACGCGACCTGGGGCGGGCCCGATGGCCGCCAGATAGACGTCACCCAGCTCGTCCGCGACATCTGCAGCGGCGGCCCCACGCGCTGCCAGGTGCCGGCCATGGCCTATATCTTCGGCATGCCGGACCGCGGCACCAAGTCCTTGCGCATCCGCTACACCTGCGACGGCGAACGCACGCCTGCGCGCATGGCGACGGAAAACAGCGTTGCCGACCTGCGCTGCGAGCGCATCAGCGACCTCAGCTACCCGACCTGAGGTCGCAGCACCTGCCTCAGTGCGCCGAAGCGCGTCAGCGCGCCGAGGCCGGCGCGTTCGGCGGCGGCGCGCTCCGCCGGCACTCGCCGTGCAGGATGCCGCCATAGGTGTTCTCGACCGGCGTGACGGCAAGCGCCCCGTCGTTGCGGTTGTAGATCACCACGAACGGCGGGAAACGCGTCCGTATCGACTGGAAGTTGATGGCCGTGCTGGTCCCGTCGATCAGCGCCGCGCCGTCCCACAGGGCCGCGACGTTGCGACGGTCGTCGAACATCATCATGAACGTCGGCGTCTTGCCGCGGCCATCGTTGAACTTGCACGCGAGCCAGCGCGGTTCGGCCAGTGCCGGCGTGGCGACAGTAACCACCATCGCCAACGCCAGACCGAGCTTCGCTATCACTTCGGGGCCATCCGGATGGCGCCGTCGAGACGGATCGTCTCGCCGTTCAGCATGTGGTTCTCCACGATGCTCATGGCGAGCTGGGCGTATTCCTTCGGGTCGCCCAGCCGCGAGGGGAACGGCACCTGCGCCCCCAGGCTCTTCTGCGCCTCGGCCGACAGGCCCATCATCATCGGCGTCAGGAAGAGACCCGGCGCGATGGTGCAGACGCGGATGCCCATGCTCGAAAGGTCGCGCGCGATGGGAAGCGTCATGCCGACGACCCCGCCCTTGGAGGCGGAGTAGGCCGCCTGCCCGATCTGGCCGTCGAACGCCGCCACCGACGCCGTGTTGATGATCACGCCGCGCTCGCCGTCGTCCATCGGCTCGGCCTGGCTCATCGCCCACGAGGCGAGACGGATCACGTTGAACGTGCCGATCAGGTTGACCTGGATGACCTGGGCGAACATGCCGAGATCGTGCGGCCCGTTCTTGGAAATGGTGCGGGCGGCGCGGCCGATGCCGGCGCAATTGACCGCGACCCTCGGGGCGCCCAGCTTTTCGACGACCGTCTTCACCGAAGCCTCGGTGTTGGCGGCGTCCGCGACGTTGGTCTTGACGTAGAGGCCGCCGATTTCCTTGGCCTTCTTCTCGCCGAGTTCATCCTGCAGGTCGAAGATCGCGACCTTGGCGCCTGCCGCCGCCAGCGCCGACGCCGTCGCGCCTCCCAGCCCCGATGCACCGCCGGTAACGATGACAGCCTGACCCTTGACGTTCATTGATATCCTCCGTGGTTGGGCGCTTTTAGCACGGCTACCCCCCTTGCCAAGCGGGCCGGCCATGCCAACGTTTCCGCCCATGAGCGATACCGCAGAGCTGACCCGGGACGAGGCGACTGTACGTCGCGGCTTCTGGAAAAAGGCGCGCCGGACCCTGGGCCGCGTCCCCTTCACCGAGGACGCCGTCGCGGCATTTTATTGCGCGACGGACAGCGCCACGCCGCTGGCGATCCGGGCGACGCTCCTGGGCGCCCTGGCTTACTTTGTCCTGCCCTTCGATGCCGTCCCCGACCTGCTGCTGGGGCTGGGCTTCACGGACGACGCCGCCGTTCTGGTCGCCGCCTTCACGGCGGCACGCATGCACGTCACCGAGGCGCACCGCGAGCGGGCCCGGGACTGGCTGCTCAAGGCCCGGGAGAATCCGTCGGCGGTTTGACCGCCGCCAGCGCGGCCCGCCGCCGCTCACGCGCCAGCTGGTGCTCGCGATGGGCAATGTAGAGGGCCGAGGCGATGACGATGGCCGCCCCCACATAGGTCCAGACGACCGGCATCTCGCTCCAGATCAGCCACCCCATGAAGACGGCGAACGGCAGGCGCAGATACTCGAAAGGCGCCACCGCCGACATTTCGCCGGCCTTGAAGGCCTGCACCCAGAAATACTGGCCAATCGTGGCGCTGACGGCGATGCCGATGGCCAGCACCCAGCCCCACAGGTCGGGCCAGCGCCATACCCAGAGCGCCGGCGGCGCCAGGAACAGCGTCGAGAAGATCGCAAACTGGGTCAGGATCATCAGCGGCGCTTCGGTATCCGACAGGCGCTTCACCAGATAGATCGAAACGGCAACGCAGGCGGCATTGGACAGCGCCACCAGCGCGCCGAGCTGCAGGCTGCCCTCGCCCGGCCGCACCATCACGAGCACGCCGATGAATCCCACGATCGTCGCCGTCCAGCGCCGCCACCGCACCTTCTCCTTGGCGACCATGGCAGCCACGACGACGGAGAAGAGCGGCTGGGAGAAGGCGATGGCCGTGGCGTCCGCCAACGGCAGCATGGCGACGGCATAGAAGCCCAGCACCATCGACGTCGTGCCCATGAAGGTGCGCCAGAAGTGGCCGGCGATTCGCGGACTCTTCCAGGGCTTCACGCGACCCACGGCGATGTAGGGCAACAGCAGCAGAAGGCCGATGGCGGCGCGGAAGAAAGCCGTCTGGACGCTCTCGATCTGCTCCGACAGAAGCCGGATCATCACGCTCGTGGACGTGAAGATGAACCCGCCGCTCACCAGCCACAGCGCACCCTGCACGTTGGGCGGAAGCCGCCGCAGCGAGTCCAGCATCAGATCTTGCGCTCGTGGCCGGCCCAGTAGGGCTCGCGCAGGGTCTTCTTCAGGACCTTGCCGACGGGGCTGCGCGGCAGGGCAGCGATGAAATCGACGGACTTCGGCGCCTTCACGCCGCCGAGCTTTTCCTTGGCAAGGGCGATCAGCTCCTCGGCGGAGGCCGCCGCACCGGGCTTCAGCTCGACCACGGCTTTCACCGACTCGCCCCACTTCTCGTCGGGCACGCCGATCACCGCACAATCCTGCACCGCGGGATGCCCCCACAGGATCTGCTCGACCTCGCTCGGAAAGACGTTGAACCCGCCGGAGATGATCATGTCCTTCTTGCGATCGACGATGTAGACGAAGCCGTCTTCGTCGATAACGCCGATGTCCCCCGTATGGTGCCACCCGAAAGCCGACGCCTCGGCCGTGGCTTCGAGGTTGTTGTAATAGCCCTTCATGACAAGAGCGCCACGCACGACGATCTCGCCGCGTTCGCCACGCGGCAGGATGTTGCCCCGATCGTCCATGGCTTCGAGCCGCACCAGCGGCGAGACCTTGCCGCAGCTCGCCAGCCGGTGGCGATTGTTGGTCTCCAGCGCCGCCACATGGTCCTCCGGCGAAAAGAAAGTGCAGATCATGCAGGCTTCGGCCTGGCCGTAGGTCTGCGTCAGCACCGGACCGAAGACTTCGATCGCCTCGACCAGCTTGTCGACCGACATGGGCGCGGAGGCATAGACCAGATGCTGGAGCGAACTGTAGTCGTATTTGCGCGCGTCGGGGTGGGCGAGCAGCATGTAGATCAGGGTCGGCGGCATGTAGATGTGCGTGACCCGGTGCTTCTCGATCGCGGCCAGAATCGCGCCGGGATCGGCCGTCCCCATGAAGATGTTGGTGCCGCCATAGGCCAGCAGCGGGAAGGAGCAGACGCCGGCCGCGTGCGTCATCGGCGCCACCATGAGATGGACCGGCTGCGGCTTCACGGGCATGCAGGCCCAGAAGATCGAGTTCATCGCCTCGATGTTGCGGTTGGTGATCTGCACGCCCTTGGGCCGGCCCGTGGTGCCGCCCGAACTCCCCAGGAAGGCGACATCGTCGGGCGCTTCCGGCAGGTCCGGTGCAAGAGGATCCTGATCGGCCAGCCAGATCTCGAACGAGGGCTGGTCGATGCAGATGAATTCGCGGATCTTCGCGCAGGCTTCGCGGATGCGCGGCAGATAGGCCTCGAAACTCGAATGGTAGAACAGCACCTCCACATCGGTGTTGTTCAGGATGTAGAGGTTCTCCTCCAGGGCATTGCGCGCATTCACCGGCGCCCAGGTGACGCCGGCCCGCACGATGCCCAGCAGGCAGGCATAGGCCGCGGCATGGTTGGGGCTGTAGACCGCCGCCTTCGAGCCTCGGCCCAGGCCCAGCGCCAGCAGCCCGTTGGCGACGCGATGCGTCTGCCCGCGCACCTCGGCATAGGTCCAGCCGTGCGTGCCGTCGTGCAGGCAGTGCCGCTCGGGATAGAGATCGGCGCCGCGGTCGAAATAGTCGATCAGGCGCATGGCATCAGCTCCGCTTTGGAAGGTTGAGGTCCTCGGGCACCGTCGCATCGCCCGTTCCCAGCGACCGCTGCATCAGGACACTATCGAGCCAGCGGCCGAACTTGAAGCCGATGCTCTTGAAGGTGCCGACCATCTCGAAGCCGCAGGCTTCGTGGAGCTTGATCGACGCGACATGCTGGGAATCGCCGATGATCGCCACCATCTGGCGGCGGCCCGCCGCGGCGCAGAGATCGATCAGCGGCGGCAGCAGGGCCTTGCCGACCCCCAGCCCCACGGCATCCTTGTCGATATAGACCGAGTTCTCGACCGAGTAGCGATAGGCCGGGCGCGGACGATAGGTGCCGGCATAGGCATAGCCCAGGAGCCGGCCCTCCTTCTCCGCGACGATATAGGGCAGACCGAGATCGAGGACGGCAGCGCGCCGCTTCTTCATCTCGGCCAGATCCGGTGGCGTTTCCTCGAAGGAGGCCGTGCCGTACAGCACATGATGCCCGTAGATTTCTGCGCAGCGCGCCACGTCGGCCTCGGTCGAGGCCCGCACGATCAGTCCGTTCACGTCTTGCCGTCCCCACGCCTTGTCAGGCGCAGGTTACAGCGCCTCAGCGACCGCCGCGACGAATAATGCTGGCGTCGGGACCGTCGAACTTGAAGAGCGAATCGGCCAACTGCAGGCCGGTCTGCAGGCCATTCAGCGAAACGTCGACTCGCTGGCCGCGATTGTCGATGATCGTCCAGCCGCGCAGCACCATCGGGTTCTCGCCGAGTCGCACAATCACTTTGCCTTCCTGCGGCTTGCGGGCCTGGCTGAGCGTGAGCTGCAGCATGCCGTCAGTCCGCTCGACCTTCTCCACGGCGAGGTCGCCGCCCTGGAGCACCATCGGCTCCTTCACCAGGAACGAAGCTGCGGTCCAACCGATCGGCCACTGGCCGAAATCGCGGTTGGCGATATCCCACATGGTGACCTGGCTGCCGTCCGCCACGATCTTGAGCTGCGAGGGCGGATCGTATTCGAAGCGCATGCGACCGGGCCGCCGAATCGAGAGGGTACCCTGCACCACGGTACCGCCGGGATTGGACTGCACGAACCGCGCCTGCAGTGTGCGCAAGCCGTTGAAGTAGCGCTCGACGGCGGCCACGTCGGGATTGGCCGTCTGCGCGGAGGCAAAGGAGCCGGTGAAACCTGCAGCCGTGGCAGCGCCAAGGCCCGCGAGAAACGTACGCCGGGAACGGGTGTTCATGGGCGGGATATGACGGTCGAATACGGCGGAATCAAGCATTCGAGGGGGCTTTCCAATCATGTGAACGGCCGTTTACCATAGTGGAAACCAACGAGAGGAAACGCTGTGCACACCGGAATGGCTGCAGTCTTTCAGAATACAGGCCGGGCCCTCACCGACCGGCAGATTTACCTGAACGAGCTGGCGCTGGCCGACATGGCCGAGCCGCTGGGTTTCGACTCGATCTGGTCGGTGGAACACCATTTCACCGACTACACGATGTGCCCCGACGTGGTGCAGTTCCTCTCCTACATGGCCGGCCGCACCAAGAACGTCCGGCTCGGCTCCATGGTGGTGGTGCTGCCGTGGCACGATCCCATGCGGGTCGCCGAGCAGATCTCGATGCTCGATCACCTGTCCGGCGGCCGCATGATCCTGGGTCTCGGCCGCGGGGCGGGCAAGGTCGAGTTCGACGGCTTCCGCCTCGACATGGGCGACAGCCGCGAGCTGTTCGTCGAATACGGCGATGCCCTGCTGAAGGGTCTCGAGACCGGCGTGATGGAATATCAGGGCAAGCACTACAGGCAGCCGCCGGTCGAGATCCGCCCCGCCCCCTTCAAGAGTTTCCGCGGCCGCACCTATGCCGCCGCCGTCAGCCCGGAAAGCGCGCGCATCATGGCGCGGCTGGGCGTCGGCCTGCTCATCATCCCGCAGAAGCCGTGGCGCGAGGTCGAGAAGGAACTGGCCGAGTACAATCAGCTCTATCGCGAAATCAACGGCACGGACGCGCCGCAACCGATCTCGGCCGGCTGGACCTTCGTCGACGAAAGCGCGGAACGGGCGCGCGAGATGGCCGTGAAGTATATCGGCGGCTACTACCGCACCGTGCTCGACCACTATCAGTTCGCCGGCGCACACATGAAGAACCAGCGCGGCTACGAGTACTACGCCAAGATGAACGAGAAGCTCGCGGTCTATGGCGACCAGAAGGCGATCGAGTTCTTCGCCGACCTGCAGGTCTACGGCACGCCCGAGCAGGTCTACGAAAAGATCATGGCGATCCACCAGCAGACCCGGAACTGCGGCTATGTCGGCGTCTTCTCCTATGCCGGCATGCCGCACGAGGAAGCGGCACGGAACATGACCATGTTCGCCAGGACCGTGATGCCGGAGCTGAAGAAGTTCGATGCCGGTGCGCCGATCGATCGTTCGACGATGCTGCCCGATCTCCGCTTCGCCGCAGCGGCCGCGGAGTAAGGCGCCGGCTCAGAAACGGCTGGCGATGGCGTGCGCGGCCAGGCGGAACGGCCGCGTGACGCGATAGAGCGGCCATAGAGACGACGGCAGCGGCATCGCGCGGTAGTCGCTGACGGTCGGCGTCAGCGCCAGCTTGACGCTCGCGGCGATCCTGTCCCAGCGCCGGTCGCAGACGTCGATATCGGCAAGGTTGCGCACCGCTTGCGGGCCGCGCCCACCGTGCCGCAGCCCCTCGATCAACGCCGAAGCCAGCCTGTCGACGCGAGCGCTGCGGCCGAGCAGCAGCGCCAATGGCCGCGGCACGGCGACACCCAGCAGGCGTTCGGCCAGCGCGCACGCCAACAGCACGTTGTCGCCGCACCCCTGCGCCTGGGCGCGGGCATGGATCGAAGCCCAGTCGAGATCGCCCTGGCGCTCGACCAGGACCGCAAAGTCGACGACCCAGCCCAGGCTGCGCCACCGCTCCTTGGTGCCGTGGCCGGCCAGCAGCAGCGCGAGATCGGGGCCGGCGATGGCGGGAACATGCCGGTGGCCGACCTCGACCGTCTCGAGCGCGCCCCAGATGTCGGCAGGCGACAGCGGGAAGGGCAGATGGCTGCCCGTAAAATCCCAATGGAGGTCGACCGAGGCCCGATCGGGATGGGTGAAGGCGAGCTGCCGCTGATAGCCCTGAAAGGCATGCCGGAAGCGCCGGTCGCTGTGGTCGTTGACGTAGCCCAGCGCTTCGACGACGTCCTCGGCGGCATCGAGCGCGTCGGCCGGGACGATGAGGTCGATATCCGTGTACTCCCGCGCCGACAGGTCGCCATACAGGATGATCGCGAGGGTCACGCCCTTGAAGGCGGCAAAGCGAACGCCGCGCGCGGCAAGCGCATCGGCGATCCGGCCGAGCTGCTCGGCGTTCGCGAGCGACATGGCGCTGTGAAGCTGCCGGAAATTTTCAAGAGCCGCCCGCTCCGCTGGCGGCACCCGCGCCCAGCCCAACTCCGCCAGGGACCGGATAAGTTGCGGCCGCAACGAATGTTTCTGCGCCGCATGCAGAAGATCCGCAAAGTCCACGCCGTCGTCGAGAAACTGCCGCACCCGGTCGAATTCCGGCCTCGGTCTCACCAACATGCAAAGGAGGTCGAAGGCGGCATCTCCGGGTGGACTGTTGCGCAAGGTCTATTCCTCGCCGGCGGTAACGCGCGCCGCGATCAGGCCTTGACCGCTTCGATCAGGCCGGCTTCGGACAGGCTGTCGAGGAAGCCCATGACGTCTCGCCGGCAAATGTCCGGCGGCACGTCGAAATTCGCCAGCACATCGTCGCAGATCGCCGCGACCGAACGCGGCTCCTCCAGCCTGTCCCAGACATAGGCGCCGACACCCTGCAAGCCGAAGTAAAGAGCGCGCTCGACGTTCAGCACGGCAACCTCTTCGTTGAGGACGCACGACACCTGGGCGGCCGACTTCTTCACCACGGTGGACATGTCGAGCATAGGCACTCTCTACCGACCCCTCCGGGCACCGGCAATAGGGTCCGGTCAGCCGTTCCGGGCCAGCCAGTGATCGAGCGCATGGACGCGGATGAGCTGATCGAGCGCCGCCCCGGCAAGTAGCCTGCCAGGCAAGGCGCCGACGTCGACATAGCGGGCAAGCTGCGGGGCGTTCGATAGCGGCGGCAGGCCCCCGGCCGCAACGAGATCGGCCAGCGGCGCACCGGCCAGGGGCGTCTTGCGGCGACCCAGCACGATGTCGGGCAGCCGGCCACGCATGGCGGTGCGCATCAGGAGCTTTCCCCGAGCCCAGGGCACCGGGGGAACGGCGAGGAGGAAGCCGAGCACGCGCAAGTCGAGATACGGGTGCCGCCAGACCATCGGCGCCAGCCTCTCGTCGCTGTCGAAATCGTCGAACAAGGCAGGCCAGATGGCATCCGTAAAGGAGGCGATGGCGCGGGGCCGCCAGGGATGCACCGGACCGCCGGCCCCTCCCAGATGGCCGAGACGTTCTTCTTGGCCCAGGCGCTCGACCAATCCACGGTCGAGCCAGCTCGGCACATCGGAACCGTCCACTGGAGATTCGCCGGGACGAGCATAGCGGCGCAAGGTCTCGCCCCATCCGCCGATTCCCTTGGCCTTGAGATAGAGCAGCGCCGCCCGACCGAAACGCAGCCATTCGCCACGCCTGGCCAGCCACGCGAAGTAAGCGTCGCGTTCGAACGTCAGCGCATTGTCCGGCCCCTCGCCGAAGAACCAGACCGGCGCGCGCCGCGCCTGTTCGAGAGCCATCAGCCGGTCGGGATGGCGAGCGACGATATTGGCCGAAGGTTCAGCCAAGCTCTCCGATCGGCTGATCCAGTCGGGATCGTAGATGAAGTCGTCGATCGCCTTTACGTGGAGCTCGATCCCAAGATGCCTGGCTGCGAGCCTCGCAAACGAGGCTTCGTCGTCCGGCATCAACCGTTCGAAGTGCGTGCATTCGGCGACGACACGCGAAGCATCGCCCGTGGCCGCGATGGCGCAGGCAGCGAGCGTCGTCGAATCGATCCCGCCGCTCATGGAGATGCCCACCCGACCCGCCGGCAAGCGGTCGCCGATGGCGTGTGACATCAGCTCGAGAAACCGCTCGGCATAGGCTGCACCACTTTCGAGATAAAGCGGTTCGTCAAGTTCGAGATGCCAGTAGCGACGCGCCGCTACGGCTGTGTCGGAAATCTCCAGCAGATGGGCGGGCGCAAGCCGCTTCACGGCACGATAGACCGTCCGCTCGACGTCGAGACTGGAGCCTGCTGTCAGGAAATCGGCTATCCATTGCTCGTCGTGTTCGCGATCGATCGGTCGGCCCGCGAGCGGAGTGCTGACGATCCAGTCGAGAGAATCGCCGAGAACCAAGACGCTGTCTTTCTCGGCATGGAACAGGGTACGCACACCAAGCTGATCGCGTGCAGCCAACAGCCTGCGACGCTCGCCGTCCCACAGGACGAAGGCGAAGTCGCCGGCTAGATGCTCCACGCAGCGATCGCCCCACGCAGCATAGGCCTGGAGGCAGAGCTCGCCGTCTGTCGGCGTCGGTGGCATCGCCGCGAGTGTGTTCGCAAGCCGTGCCGCCAGGTCGCGACGCGCATCGAGGCGTATGCGGCCAACAATCCAGTACCGGCCCTGCAGGTTCGCGCAGCCACGCCATTCACCGTCGAAACTTTCGCGTGAATGAACCAAGGCAAGCTGCGGCGCATCGGAGGGGCCCTCGACGACAAGGCCGGCGCGCATCAGCGACCGGCGCTCGACGGGCCGACCTGACTTATCGTAGATCGCGGCAAACAAGATCAGGCCGGATTGGAAGGCCAGGCGACGAGCTGCGTGAAATCCTCATGCTGTCCCGCACCGATCACGATTTCGCCGCGGTGCGTGAGCCAGGCATGGGCCGCGAAGGCCCCGGCCTGCCGGGCGACCCCGATATGCAGCTCGGAAACGAGGCCCTGCTGCGAGAGAAGGCGTTGCAGCGCGAGCGCCGATGCCAGGCAACTCGTGCCCGGCAGGCGGCGCGCAGCGACCTGCACGGCCCATGAAAGCCGGTCGGCAGGAATCTCGCCTGCTTTTGCCTGCTGCGACCATGCCTTCAATCGCTCGATGGATTGCAGGCGCAAGCCGATGCGCACCCTGGCGATCGTCGCCAGAGCGCTGAGCAGCAGCCTGCGGTCGGAACCGGACAGCGCGAGGAATGTCGCGACAGACCTCATTGCCGCCTATCATAGCACCCCGAAACGTCATGATGTACCGGCAATGAACATCGACTGCGGCGGCTTCGCCGACATGGGTGCGCCCCCCGACCTCCTGGCCCAGACCGAACCGGCCCGCCTCGCCTACGATCATCTCGTGAAGGACGGCTACGTCGTCTTGGATCGGGTGCTGGCACCAAGGACGCTCGCCGCGCTCGATGCAGCCTTTGCGGTCCGACACGATCCACCCGACGATTGCTTCAAGATCGGCGGCCGGCGCTACGCCCTGCCGGTCGAACTCTCGGGCGCCTTTGCCGAACCGCTGGTCTATGCCAATCCGGCCATCGCCGCGATTGTACGCGTAGCGCTCGACCGCAGCGCGATCCTCAAGGGCTTCGGCGCCGAAGTGGCTCTGCCCGATGCCGAGCCCCAGCCTATCGATCGCAACGGCCGGCCGTTGTTCGATGCCGACCTCTCGCCGCTGCTGCCGGCGCATGCCCTCACCTGCCTCCTGCCGTTGGGGAGCGCGTACCGCGTCGCCCTCTGGCCGGGCAGCCACCGCTGGAAGATGCCCAACGAGGAAGCCGTGCCGGAGCTGCTCGAGATCTCGCCGGGCAGTGCCGCGATCCTCGACTCGCGGCTGCTGAACGGCGCAACGGCCAATCGTTCGGATCGGCCGCACACGGTGCTGCACGCCGTCTATGCCCGGCGCTGGTTCCGCGACGCCAGCTACGGACTGCGCCTGGCCGGGGCAAGGCTGGCCGTCGGCCCCGAATTCCTCGCCGGCGTAGCCGAGGTCGATCGCGGCCTGTTTGCCCACATCAAGAAGCAGACGTTAAGTGGGTGAACCGCGACGCTAGGAAGCCCGCACGATCTTGCGAATTTCTTCGGCTACGCGACCAAGCAGCTCGTAGTCGCGGGGATAGACGAGAGCGTGGACCGGCAGGGCCCGCGCGACCCGTTCGGCGAAGCGAAGCTGCCTGGCCAGACGCGACGGGCTGTAGTCGCGGATATTCATGGCCGAAGAAGTCAGGATGCGCATGAGTTCCATCCCGCGAAGACGGATTACGCGTACCTCGCCAACCGCCGAAGAATCGGCAGGCGGCTCGTCGCCCAGCCAGAAGAGCGCCGTGAGCGGCAGCGGCGTTCGGCGGGAACCGAGGGGGTCTTCGGGCTGCACCATGAGCTTGCCGCTCAAAGAGTTGAAGTATCCCGCCGCGATGGAGTCCGGCAGCAGACGCTGCGCCGGTTCGTCGAGCAGCTTGAGTCGATTGGGCCCGTAATGCGCATAGCCGCGGCCTTCGATGAAGGTGAGCCGCAGCATGTCGTCGGTGATCAGTCGCGCACCCTGGCCGATCAGGAAGGCTGCGAGCGTCGATTTGCCGGCGCCGCTCGGCCCCAGCAACGCGACCACGCCCTCCTCAAGGGCGAGCACGGTGGCATGCAACGGCTCCTCGCCCTGCAGGGTCAGCGCCGCGCTCAACACGAAGTTCAGCAGATTGGCCTCGAACGACCCCTGGTCGGCTTCATCCGGCCGCATGCAGGCGACCGAGCGACCGTCCGCTGCAACAATCGCCTCGAAGATTCCCCTGATCTTCATGTGGACCGAGCCGTCGCCCAGGATGGCATGCTGGATCCACTCGTCGGGATCGGTGGCAGAACGCGCAGCCCTCCGACGAAAATACTCGGGCGGAGCCAGTGTCAGACGGATCGATGTCTCCATCCCCTCGTCCGGCACCTCGCCGATCGAGACGAACGGGAAGTCGCTTTCGAGGGCGAGACCATAGACGAGGTGCCGATACGGGCCGCGCCCCTGCGCGGGGCTGCGGTCCTGAGAAGACTTGGCAACCGCACTCAATTACGTCTCTTATCGCGAGGCACGAAATCCATGATCCGAATAGACTGCACGCAGATATCCCGGGAACTTCCGGGAAGCGACCTGACCGACAGCGAGCCGGTCCGGCAGGCCCATGATTGCCTCGTCAAGAACGGCTACGCAATCCTCGATAATGTCCTGCCCACGGGACTGGTCGCGACTTTGAAGGGCGCCTTCGAGGCACGCTACGCCGCCTACTTCAGCGACGAACCCAGCGACGAGAAGCTCACGGTCGGCGACCGGCGCGTGCTGCTGGCGCTGCACATGGCCGACGGCTTCGGCGATCCGCTGGTCTACGCCAACCCCTCGGTCGTGGCTCTGGCGCGGCTGGCGCTGGGTCGCGACGCCATTCTCGAAAGCTACGGCGCGGTCCTCTCGCTGCCCGGCGCGGCCCGCCAGCATGTCCATCGCGACGGGCCGTCCCTCTTCGACTCGGCGATCTCCCCGCTCCTGCCGCCGCATGCGATGACCGTCGCCCTCCCAATGGTCGAGATGAACGAACAGCACGGCACGACCACTCTCTGGCCGGGCAGCCACCGTTGGCCAAAACCGGACGAAACGGCACCTTCGATCTCGCCGGTCGTTCCCGTGGGTTCCTGCATGCTCTGGGACTTCAGGCTCTATCACTGCGGCACGCCCAACCAGTCCGCTCACCGCCGGCCCTTCGTCTATGCAACCTATGCGCGGCGCTGGTACCAGGACCCGATCAACTTCGAGCAAGGCGCCCACGAGCGCCTGGCTTTCGACGGCGATTTCCTGGGCAAGGTCCCCGAGGGAGCCCGCAGCCTGTTTGCACATCTCTGACCTACTGTTTAGGTACCGTGAAGCGGCGAGATGGCCCACCCGGGCTGGCCCGACGCGTGCTAGGTAGGCATCGTCCGGCCGATGGTTAGGAGCGAGGGAGAGAAGCGACATGGCGATCAAACGAGTGTCGACCCGCCCTCCATTCGAACGGACCGCCTTGCTGCTGCAGGGCGGCGGTGCGCTCGGCTCCTATCAGGCCGGCGTCTACCAAGCGCTCGCGGAAGCCAATCTCCACCCCGACTGGGTCGCCGGCATCTCGATCGGCGCCATCAACTCCGCCCTGATCATTGGCAACGCCCCCGAACAGCGGGTCGAGAAACTGCGCGCCTTCTGGGAGCAGGTCAGCCGGCCGCCCCTCGGCATTCCCTACTTCGAGAAGCACCAGATCAAGAGCGACCTGCAGCATCAGCTGATCAACCAGTGGCGGTCGTTAGGTACCTTGATGTGGGGCGCCCCGGGTTTCTTCCAGCCGCGCTTTCCACCGCCCCTGGCGCTGCCGGCCGGCAATCCCGGCAACCTCGCCTACTACGATGTCTCGCCGCTGCGCAGTCTGCTCGAAAGCCTGATCGACTTCGACCGCATCAATGTCAAGAAACAGCGTTTCAGCGTCGGCGCGGTCAACGTGAAGACCGGCAACTTCGTCTACTTCGACAACCAGACCCACAGGATCGGCCCGCAGCACATCATGGCCAGCGGCGCGTTGCCGCCCGGTTTTCCTGCCATCGAGGTCGACGGTGAATTCTATTGGGACGGCGGCATCGTCTCCAACACGCCGCTGCAATGGGTGCTCGACGCGATGCCGCGGCAGGACACGCTGGCCTTTCAGGTCGACCTGTGGAGTGCGCGGGGCGAACTGCCGCGTGACATGATCGAAGTCGATGTCCGGCAGAAGGATATCCGCTACTCCAGCCGTACCCGCGCCGGCACCGACCAATTCAGGAAGATGCAGGCACTGCGGCGCGCTGCCGCCAAGCTGCTGGACTCCGTACAGCCCGAACTTCGCCAGACGCCGGAGGCCGAGCTACTGGCTCAGGCGGCCGACGACAAGGTCTACAACATCATCCATCTGATCTATCACGCCCACAAATACGAAGGCGCCTCGAAGGACTACGAGTTCTCGCGCCGTACGATGGAGGAGCATTGGAAGTCCGGCTACGAGGACATGACGCGCACGCTGGAACATCCCGAAGTGCTGCAACGCCCCCGTAGCCCGGACGGCGTATTCACCTTCGACCTGGCCATGCAGGGCCGCGAGTAGGACAAGCAGGAGACGACCGCGATGAAACTGGCCGACGTCCGCAAGAACGCTTTTGCGATGCCTCTCAACAACCCGGCTTACCCGCGCGGGCCGTACAAGTTCTACAATCGGGAATTCGTCGTCATCAGTTACCGCACGGATCCCGATGTGCTGCGCGCGCTCGTGCCCGAGCCACTCGAAGTCGTGGGCGATACGGTGAACTACGAATTCATCCGCATGCCGGATTCGACAGGCTTTGGCGACTACACCGAGACCGGACAGGTGATCCCGGTCCGCTTCAAAGACAAGAGCGGCGAGGTGCAGGAAGGCGGCTACGTGCACGCCATGTATCTCGACGATAACTCGCCGATCGCCGGCGGTCGCGAAATCTGGGGCTTTCCCAAGAAGCTCGCCACGCCACGCGTCGCACACGAGAGCGAGACCCTGGTGTGCACCCTGCACTACGGGTCGGTGCTCTGCGTCAACGCCACCATGGGCTACAAGCACTGCGAGATCGACCATGCGCCGCTGCTGAAGAGCCTGGCCAAGCCGAACTTCATGATCAAGATCGTGCCGCACGTGGATTGCACGCCACGCATCTGCGAGCTGGTGCGCTACTACACCGAGAACGTGACACTGAAGGGCGCCTGGTCGGGGCCGGCGGCGTTGCAGCTCTTCGACCATGCGATGTGCGACGTCTCGCGTCTGCCGGTACGCGAGGTCCTGTCGGCCAGCCATTTCGTCACCGACCTCACGCTCGGCCTCGGTGAGGTCGTGTACGACTATCTCAAGGACTGATTGTCGGAAGACGCGGCGTTCAAACGGAAGGAGTTTCTGCCATGCCACGTTTCAAAGGACGTATCGCCATCGTCACCGGCGCCGCTTCGGGCATCGGCAAGGAGATCGCGCTGCGCATCGCTGCCGAAGGCGGCGTGCCGGTCATCGCCGACCTCAATCTCGATGCCGCCAATGCAACCGCCAAGGAGATCGCCGCCAAGGGTGGCGATGCTTTCGCCGTCGCGATGAACGTCACCGACGAGGCGCAGGTCGAGAAGGGCGTCGCCGACACGATCGCCAAGTACGGCAAGATCGACATTCTCGTGAGCAATGCCGGCATCCAGATCGTGAAGCCGATCGTCGACTTTCCGTTCGCCGACTGGAAGAAGTTGCTGGCGATCCATCTCGATGGTGCGTTCCTCACCACCAAGGCCTGCCTCAAGCACATGTACAAGGCGAAGTATGGTCGTGTGGTCTACATGGGCTCCGTACATTCCAAGGAAGCTTCCAAGCTCAAGGCGCCTTATGTCACCGCCAAGCACGGATTGATCGGGCTCGCCAAGGTGCTGGCGAAGGAAGGTGCGGAATACAACGTCTCGGCCAACGTCGTGTGCCCTGGCTTCGTGCGCACACCATTGGTGGACAAGCAGATTCCCGAGCAGGCCAAGGAACTGAACATCACCGAAGAACAGGTGATCAAGAACGTCATGCTGAAGGACACGGTCGACGGACAATTCACCACGACGGATGAAGTTGCCGACGCCGTGCTTTTCTTTGCAGCGGCGTCCAGTACAGCGTTTACGGGCCAATCTGCCGTTGTCAGCCACGGCTGGTTCATGCAGTAAACCTGCGATACTGTTGCGTTGCGGCCACGGTGATGGAGGAGTTCGACCTCCATTGCCGAGGTGGCGGCAACTTCGCCTCATTTCCCCTCGTAGATGCGATGCGTCCATCAACGAGGGTACCGCACATGAAAAAGATCCTACTCGCTGCAGCAGCTTCCCTGCTCGCTCTGCCGGCGGCTGCGAATGCGCAATCCCTGTTTTCGCAAGGCCAGGCCAATCCCGGCATCTACATCGGTGCGCAAGGCGGTCTGAACTGGCTGCTGAATAACAACAGCTACCAGATGAACACCGGCTGGGCCGCCGGTGGCGTCGTGGGTTACGACTTCGTCGGTCCCAGGATCGAGTTGGAAGGCACCTACCGTTCGAACAACGGCACCGGCAATGTCGCCTTCCCGACGGGCTACGCCAATGTCTACGGCAAGGTCGACCAGCTCTCGGTCATGGCCAACCTGCTCTACGACTTCATGCCGGGTGCCACGATCACGCCGTATGTCGGTGCGGGTGCCGGTATCGCCTTCGTCGACTCGACGATCCAGGGCTGCGGTCTCTGCTCCACGCAGTTCGCCTATCAGGGCATCGTCGGTATCGGCTGGAACGTCACCGAGAGCCTGCGCGTCAATCTCGACGGCCGGTACTACGGCACGACGAACCCGAACGCCTACAACAACAACAACATCTCCGCGATGCTGGGCGTGACCTACAAGTTCGGCCAGCCGGCGCCGGCGCCAGCTGCACCGCCGCCGGCGGCCGCTCCGGTAACCCCGCCGTCGTTCATGGTGTTCTTCGATTGGGACCGCTCGAACCTGTCGGCCCAGGCGTTGGGCACGATCAAGCAGGCCGCGCAGGCCTACAAGACCAAGGGCAACGCGCGCATCACGGCGACGGGCCACACCGATTCGTCGGGCTCGGAGCAGTACAACATGGCGCTGTCGCTGCGCCGCGCGAACGCCGTGAAGGATGCTCTGGTGCGTGAAGGCGTGCCGGCGACGGCCATTGCGGTTGTCGGCCGTGGCGAGCAGGGCCTGCTGGTTCAGACTGGCGACAACGTTCGCGAGCCGCAGAACCGCCGCGTCGAGATCGTGGTCCAATAAGACCCCGAACTGCGAAACGGAGAGGACGGCCGGGCAATGCCCGGCCGTTCTTTTTTGCGTAAGATGATGGCGACACTCACGAGGTTCCCGATGACCGACCGTCTCGAGATCAAGCCCCTCGACGCCACCTTCGGCGCTATCATCACAGGTATCAGGCTCGCCGAGATCGACGAACCGACCTGGCGAGAGCTCCATGCGATCTGGCTGAAGTACGCGCTGCTGGTCTTTCCCGGCCAGCATCTAAAGCGCGACCAGCAGATTGCTTTCGCCAAACGCTTCGGTCCCCTGGAATTCGAGATGGCCGCGATCAGCAACGTCAAATCGGACGGCACGCTCAGGATCGAAGAAGACAACGACGACATGATGAAGATCCTGAAGGGCAACATGGGCTGGCACGCTGACAGCACCTACATGCCCGTGCAGGCCAAGGGCGCCGTGTTCAGCGCCGAGGAAGTGCCGACGATCGGCGGCCAGACCGGCTGGGCCGACATGCGCGCCGCCTACGATGCCCTCGACGCGGCGCGGAAGGCGCAGATCGAGTCGCTGCAGGCCTATCACTCGCTGCACTACAGCCAATCGCAGCTCGGCTACCAGACCCGCAAGTCCGACGGCGAATATAGCGGCTACGGCCTGCACGACGGCCCCGTGCCGCTCCGGCCGCTGGTGAAGACGCATCCCGAAACCGGCCGCAAATCGCTGTTGATCGGCCGCCATGCCCACAACATTCCCGGCATGGACCGCGATGAATCTCGGCGCCTTCTGGAAGGGTTGATCGATTTTGCCTGTCAGCCCCCGCGCATCTACCACCATGACTGGGCGGCAGGCGACGCAGTGGTGTGGGACAATCGCTGCCTGCTGCACCAGGCGACCCCTTGGGACATGACCCAGCGGCGCATCATGTGGCACAGCCGCATCGCTGGGGATCCGGCAAGCGAATCGGCCCTGGCCGCCTAATCGGCCCTGGCCGCCTAATCTGCACCCAGCTTGCGCATTGCGCCTCCGTCGATATCGCGATTGACGGTTCGTCGGCCGTCGTGGCTATGTTTTCACAGCACAGCCGTGTGGGAAGCTCGGCCGTGCTGTTTGGGAAAGCTGTGGGTTGGGAACCAAATGAGCGACAATGCCAAGCGAGACGACTTGTCCGCCGATGAGCCGATCTCGAAAAGAGCGTATTCACCCCCGCTTCTAGTGAAATGGGGAACCCTGCGCGACATTACCCAGTCGGTCGGCTGGAACGGGCGCAAGGACGGCGGGAGAGGCAGGCCGCCGAAACGAACCCGCTGACGCCGCCGGCGGCGCGAGTGGCAAGGTAGAGTCCGAGCCTGCGTCCGGCGGATAATGTGCTATCTGCCCTGCCGAAGAGGCAGGAAGGACCGCCATGACGCCTATCTCGATTTCAGTGCTCACGATCTGTGGCATCGACGAGCTGTCCGACACGCGCGACACGCCGGTCTCGCACGTCCTGTCGATGCTCGACCCCGATCGCCTCGACGTCGATGCGTTCTCGGCCTATGCGCCGCACCACCGCACGCTTCTGCGCTTTCACGACATCATCGACCCGGAGCCCGGCAAGGTGATGCCGACGGCAGCGCACGTCGAGGCAATCCTGCAGTTCGGCGAGGAGCTGGCGACGTCGCGCGCGAACCGGCTCGATGGCCACCTGCTGGTCCATTGCCACATGGGCGTCTCGCGCTCCACCGCCGGCATGCTGTCGCTCCTCGCCCAGCTCTATCCCGACGAGCCGGAAGCGAACCTGTTCGAGCGGCTGCGCCGGATTCGTCCGCAGGCTTGGCCCAACTCAGTGATGATCGGCTACGCCGACGAGCTTCTCGGTCGCAAAGGCCGACTGGTCGATGCCCTGAGAAAACACTACGGCCACCAGGTCACGCATCGTCCCGACCTGGCGAGTTGGATGAAGCAGTTGGCGCGCGGACGTGAAGTGAAGATGGCGATACGGACCTGAGCGCGTAAGACCTTGGCGCTTCGCGCGAGGGTTATCGATCAATCGTCGTCTTCCGGCACGTTCGGGCCCGGAGGCGGCGGCGTGAACTTCTTGCGCCGCAGAAGATCTTCCATGGTCTGGATACCTTCGGCATAGAGACCATTCGCGCAATCGATCTCGGCGCCTATCCGCGTGTGATTGCGCCGCCCGTCGGAGTCCGTGCTCCGACCCATTCCGTAGCGGTCGTAGTAGGCGATGAACTGCGAGCAACGGGCCTTTAACTCCGCTGCCGTCTGTGCCTGGGCAGCGGAGAGCAGCCCAGCCTCCAGGGCGAACGCGAAAGCAAGAATGGCAGCCGCCTTCCCGTACATGGCGGCTACGATCCTGCAGTCGCGGCGTCTGCGTTAGACCAAAACGATCTTGCCGGTAGGCAGGTCATAGTACGCGCCGACGACACGGAGCTTACCGGCGGCGACCATTTCGCTCAGGATCGGCTTCTCCGTCTGCAGGCGACGCACGTTGGCCTGCACATTCGCGACGACGGCGCGTTGCTGGAGATCCGGCCCTGTCGTCTTCATGATCGGCTCGATGCCGGGCTTCATGGCGGTGACGAGGCCGGCGATGTGGCCCGGCAGCGTGTTGCCTTTCTGAAGGGCGTCGACCGTCGCGTTCACCGCGCCGCAGCTCGTATGGCCGAGGACCATGATCACTTTGGTCCCCAGCACGGCCGCTCCAAACTCGAGGCTGCCCAATCCCTCCGGCGTCACGAAGTTGCCGGCAACGCGTACGATGAAGAGTTCGCCGGGCGCCTGGTCAAACGCAAGCTCGGGGGCGACTCTGGAATCTGCACAGCCGAGGATCGCCGCAAACGGCGCCTGCCCCTGGGCGCGGGCCGCCCGATTCGCGGAGAAGTCCCGCTCTTTCAACTGCCCCGACACATAGCGCGCATTGCCCTCCATCAGACGAGCCAGCGCGGCGTCGGGGGTTTCAGCGGATCGCGCCGGTTGAGCCTGCGCCGAAGCAATCGATGCCGCCGCCACGGCGCCCATCCCTACCGCGAACAAACCACGACGCGATAAACATACGTTGCACATACGCCTGCTCCCCCCAGATCAAAGTGGGTAAATTTAGTTGCATGGGGGATCATCAAAATCAACTTGTGGAAAGGCCGGGCCACTGTGACGCCGTGATGACGCCGGGGCGCTATTCGGCCTTGATGCCCGCAAACTTGATGACCTTCGCCCACTTCTCGGTGGCCTCCGAGAGGATCGCTCCGAACTCCGCAGGCGTGCCGCCGAGCACCGTGCCGCCCAACTCGACGATCCGGGTCTTGATCTTGCTGTCGGCGAGGCCGGCGTTCAGTTCCTTGTTCAGCAAGGTGACGATCTCGGTCGGCGTATTCTTGGGCACGCCGATGCCTGCAAAGCCGCTGGCCTCGTAACCCGGCACGAACTCCGACACCGAGGGAACGTCGGGCATCACGTCCAAACGCGCCGCAGTCGTCACGGCGAGCGGACGCAGCTTGCCGGCCTTGATCTGTTGGATCGATTCCGAAATCGGCGCGAAGATGACCTGCACGTGGCCGCTGATCAGATCGGCAACGGCAGGCGCGCCGCCTTTGTATGGCACATGAACCAGATTCACCCCGGTCATCATCTTGAAGAGTTCGCAGGCAATGTTTTGCGGAGTGCCCTGGCCGGCCGACCCGTAGTTGATCTTGCCTGGGTTGGCCTTGGCGTAAGTGATGAATTCAGGCAGCGTCTTGGCGGGGACCGACGGATTCACCACGACGACATACGCCAGCCGCGCCGAGCAGATGACCGGCGCGATGTCTCGCATGAAGTCGAAACTGAGATTGCTGTAGAGCGCGGCATTGATCGCATGCGGCGTCACGACCTGCAGCAACGTGTAGCCATCGGCGGGTGACTTGGCGACCAGCTCGGTGCCGATGTTGCCGCTGGCACCGGGCTTGTTCTCGACGATGAACTGTTGGCCAAGCCGCTCCGTCAGCCATTCGCCCATCAAGCGCCCCTGGATGTCGGTGGCCCCGCCGGCCGGAAAGCCGACGACGATGCGCACCGGCCGGGACGGATAGGCTTGCGCCCACGAAGTGCGGGCTATGGCCGGCAGCACAGCAGCGCCTGCAGCTAGGTGGATGAAAGTGCGGCGGGGAGATTTCACGGCGCGCCCTCCAAAGCCTGCGTTAAGTCGCGGACACGCAGCCGAACTGGACGCGCTGCTCGAACAGGTTACACCCGCCCGGCAGCAGAGTGGAAGGCGCCAGCGCATCGCCACAGGTCAAGCGAACCAGCGGGCATCCCGGCCGATGGCCATGCCCATTGCAAGGCTGGCGCAAAATTCGCCGCAGACTGTCTGGAAGGAGAATGGTGCCCCGAGACGGGCTGCTGCACGTGAGTTAGATCAGACACTTACCAGCAGGTGCGACGGAGAAACATCCCATAGTATTCCAAGGCTCACCACAGAGGGTGTCGCACATTCAGCCCCACTGAGGCCAACCTCGGAGGTCCGTTAAACCGGAAGTGATCAACGCACCTTCGGGACGACGCGAATGACCCAAACCGGACAGAGCGGGCGCGCCTCTAAGCTTATGTACTGTAAACTCAACGAACTCAGATGGTATCTGCCAAGGCCAATTGCAAAAGCAGCGGAAACACGCACATGCAAGACCTTACCGGACGGACAGCCTTCGTCACCGGAGCAGCATCAGGCATCGGATTAGGGATCGCCACGGCGCTGTCGCAGGCAGGGATGATGGTCATGTTATGCGATATCGAGGAAGAGGCGTTAGCTGCGGCGGTAGCGAAATTGAAATTGACCAACGCCGACGTTGACGGCGTGCGAGCGGATGTCTCACTCAAGGCAGAACTCCAAGCCGCAGCGGACGCCACCGTCGCGCGCTACGGCAAGGTCCATATTCTCGTCAACAATGCGGGGGTCGCCGGCGGCCGGGGTTATGGTCATTGGACTGATGCAGGTTGGGATTGGGTCCTCGGCGTCAATCTGATGGCGGTGATTTGGGGCATCGAGATTTTCGGTCCACTGATCGAAGCGCACGGCGAAGGAGGCCAAATTGTTTCCACGGCGTCCGCCTTCGGGCTGATTGCTGGAGGAAGTCCGCAGTATGACGTGAGCAAATATGGAGTGGTGGCTCTGTCCGAAGGGCTGCGCAAGGCGCTCGCGCCGCTGAGAATTGGGGTATCCGTGTTGTGTCCTGGCGTCGTCCGCACTCAGATCGTGAATTTCCATCGCAACGTGCCGCGGCGGTTCGCCGGGAAGATCGGCAGTCTGCCTCCAACAGAAGGACCGGTCGCCGATGCCATCAAGGCATTCCAGCACCGGACCAACAATGGCATCGATCCGCTTTATGTCGGCGAACTTGTTCGCGAGGCCATCGAAAATGACTGGCCCTACATCTTCACCGACACCGAGCACGAAGCCATGATCGACAGGCGCTTCGCCGCGATCAAGCAGGGCTTCGACCGCATACGCGGAAGGACGCCGCGGCGTTAGCTATCGCATCTGTTCACGGCCGATGTCTGCTGTTGGCCCCAAGCGGACATGCCTAGAAGCCTGCTGCATGTCCGCTATCAGGTGGAAAGCCGACCTTGATCGCTAGGTTTGCTGCACACGAGTAACGCGTCCAAGGAGTCGCGAATTGGCCGCCACGCCTGCTGGGTGTGGTTCCATTTTTGCCGAGGGTGTCGCACCAGGAGCTAAGTGCCTGATGCCTTTGATAGAATACAAGGTGAATGGTGCCCCGAGACGGAATCGAACCGCCGACCCCATCATTACGAATGACGTGCTCTACCAGCTGAGCTATCGGGGCATGGCGGCGGGTTCTAAGGGAAAGGGCACGAAGGCGCAAGGTGGCGTTTTTGGCGGGCTCGGTTCGGCGGCTCCCGAAGCATGGAAACGCCCGAAAGCCTCTAAAAGCGCCGCATGACGACGATCCTGGCCCTCCTCCCGCTGCTCCTGGTGCTGGGTCTGCTGGCTTCCGGCCGTGCGAGCGCCCTTGTCGCAGGCCTGGTGGGGCTTTCGGCCACCCTGGCCGCCTCGGCGGTGATCGTCACCGGCACGCGCGGCGGCGAAGTCCTGGCCGGGCTTTTCCTGCACGAAACCGCGGCCGGTTCGTGGCTCGCCTGGCACGTCATCGCCATCATCGCCGCCGGCATGTTCTTCCATCGCTGCCAGCAGGCGCGCGGCGCGGTGGCCAACGGCGGCGCGCTGGAGGCCAATCCACGGCGGCTATGGTCGGTCTGTTTCCTGCTGGCGCCGTTTGCCGAATCGGTGACGGGCTTCGGCGTCGGCTACATCATCGCCCTCGCCGCGCTCCGCCGGCTCGGCCTCAACGGCATGTCGGCCCTGCTGCTCGGCCTCTACAGTCAGTCGCTTGTGCCGTGGGGGGCGCTTGCCACCGGGACGACGGTCGGTGCCACCCTGGCGGGCCTCACGCCCAACGAGCTCGGCCTCTCCTCCGCGCTGCTGCAGATCCCGATTCATGTCCTCTATCTCGGCCTCTACTGGCGCTTTGCCCGCGAGGCGGGCTTTGCCACATCGGTCGCGCAGAAGATCGACGACGCGGTGTGGACGGCGTTGTTGCTCGGCCTGCTCTGGCTCGCCAACCGTTACACCGATGTCGAGATCGCCGGCGCCGCCCCCACTGCGTTCCTGCTCGCCGTGCGCTTCTGGCGCGACGAGCGGCCGGATGCGGCGCGGCTCAAATCGGCGCTGCACGCCAACGCGCCCTATGTCGCGCTTACCCTCGCGCTGTGTGCGACGCGGCTGGTGCCGCCGCTGCGCGATCTCCTGAAACCCTTGTGGGCGATGCGGCCCTTCGAGGGCCAGCCGGCCTTCGCACCGCTCTATGCGCCGGGTTTCTGGCTGGTCTCCATCGGCATCGTCACGGTCTGGCTGGCCCGCGCATCGCTCGCTCGCGTGCTGGCGGAAACCGGCCGCGGTGCCTGGCGCTCCTGTGCCGTCACCCTGCTCTTCGTGGTGATGGCGCAGTTCTATGTCGGCTCCGGCATGGCCGAGACGATTGCCGAGGCGCTGCGCGCTGCCGCAGGCCGCGGCTCGGCGATGAGCGTGCCGATGTTCGCCGCAGTCGGCGGCTTCCTCACGGGCGGCGGGTCCGCTGCCAATGCGATGCTGATGCCGATGGTCACGGCATTGGCACATGCCATCACCATCGATCCGGCCTGGATCGCCGCGGTGCAGAACAGCGTCTGCACCAACCTCACCATGCTCTCGCCCATCCGCGTTTCGATGGGCGCAGCGATCCTGGCGCTGCCGGCGGCCGAATCGGCGCTCTACCGTCGAGCCTGGCCGCTCGCCCTGCCGCCGCTGATCACAGGTTTCGCGGTTATCCTCGTCCTGCTGGCGTAGGGACGATTTGGCTCTATGATCCGCCCGCAATCGACTGTGCGGGAGTGAAACATGGCCAAGGTGGCATTTCTGGGTCTGGGCGTGATGGGCTTTCCGATGGCGGGTCATCTCGCCGCCAAGGGCCACGACGTCACCGTCTACAATCGCACCTTCGCCAAGGCCGAGGCCTGGACCAAGAAGCACAAGGGCAAGGCTGCGAAGACACCAAAGGAAGCCGCAACCGGCCAGGAGATCGTCTTCTGCTGCGTCGGCAACGACGACGATCTGCGTTCGGTCGTGCTCGGTCCCGACGGCGCTTTCGCCGGCATGGCCAAGGGCTCGATCTTCTTCGACAACACCACGGCCTCTGCCGACATCGCGCGAGAACTCCATGCCGAAGGCAAGAAGCTCGGCATCGACTTCATCGATGCGCCGGTCTCGGGCGGCCAGGCGGGCGCGGAGAACGGCCAGCTCACCGTGATGTGCGGCGGCGACCAAGCGCCATTCGACCGTGCCAAGCCGGTCGCCGATGCCTTCTCCAAGGCCGTCACCCTGATCGGCCCGTCCGGCGCCGGCCAGATCACCAAGATGATGAACCAGATGTGCATCGCCGGCATCGTGCAGGGGCTTGCCGAGGCGCTGAACCTCGGCCAGCGCGCCGGCCTCGACATGGAGAAGGCGCTGGGCGCGATCTCCAAGGGTGCCGCGCAGAGCTGGCAGATGGAGAATCGCTGGCAGAACATGGTCAACGGCAAGTTCGACTACGGCTTCGCCGTCGACTGGATGCGCAAGGATCTCGGCATTGCGCTGGCCGAGGGCAAGCGCCAGAAGGCCGGCATGCCGCTGGTGGCGCTGGTCGACCAGTTCTACGAGCGCGTCCAGGCGCGCGGCGGCGGCCGCTGGGATACGTCCAGCCTGATCCAGCCGCTGCAGAAGCCCTGAGCGGCACGCACCGACGGAGAGCGCAATGGCGGACTACACGCTCTGGGGACGACCAGGCTGGGGCTCGACCATCGTCGAGGCCCAGCTCGAACTGTACGGGCTGAAGTATCGCTACGAGGCGGTCGAGGACCTTTTCCGTACGCCCGGCGCGCGCGAGAAGCTTGAGAAGGTGAACCCGCTCGCCCAGGTGCCGACCCTGGTCATGCCCGACGGCAGCATCATGAGCGAGAGCGCCGCCATCACTCTGCTGCTCGCCGACATCACCGGGAGCGATACTCTGGTTCCCGGCGCCGGGGCGCCGGAGCGCGCCAAGTTCCTGCGCTGGCTGGTCTTCCTGGTCGCCAACATTTATCCGACCTTCACCTATGCCGACGACCCGGCACGCTTCGTGTCGGTCAATGCCGCACGCGATCCCTTCCGCGCCGCCACCGATGCCTATGCCCAACGGCTCTGGCGGCAGGTCGAACGCGAGGCCGGTACCCCCTGGTTCCTGGGCGAACGCTTCTCCGCCCTCGACATCTATGTCGACATCATGACCCGCTGGCGCCCCAAGCGTGGCTGGTTCGAGATCGAGACGCCCCGGCTCTTCGCCATCGCCCGCCGGGCCGATGCGCTGCCTGAGCTGGCCGACGTGTGGAAGCGTAACTTTCCCAACGCGTGAGTAAAAAATGAAACGACGCAGTCTGGTCGCCGCCCCTCTCCTGGCTCTGGCGACCACCGCTCTCGCCATGCCCGCATGGTCGCAGGCCAACTATCCCGACAAGCCGATCACCATGGTCGTGCCGGCCCCGCCCGGCGGCGGTACCGATCTCGTGGCGCGCCTCTATGCTGATCTGCTCGGACAGGAACTGCGTCAGCAGGTCATCGTCGACAATCGCGGCGGCGGCAACGGCAATATCGGTGCGGCAGTCGTGGCCCGCGCCAAGCCCGATGGCTACACGCTGCTGATGCAGTATTCGGGCTTCCATGCCGCCAATCCGGCGCTGATCAGCAACCTGAACTGGGATCCCAAGGATTTCGTCGGCATCGCCATGGGCGCGATCGGGCCGCATGTGATCGTGGTGCCGAAGAAAGTCCCGGCCAGCGATCTCAAGAGCTTCATCGCCTACGCCAAGGCCAACCCCGGCAAGCTGAACTACGCCTCGGTGGGCCCGGGCTCCGTGCCGCATCTCGGCGGCGTGATGCTGAACAAGGCCGCCGGCATCGACCTTATGCACGTCCCCTACAAGGGTTCGGGACCGGCGACGCAGGATACGGTGGCGGGCCAGGTCGAGCTGTTCATCGTGACGCCGCCGTCGGTCTCCGGCCATATCCGCAACGGCAACCTGAAGGCGCTGGCGCTCGCCAGCACCGAACGCCTGCCGGCCTTCCCCGATATCCCGACGACCGCGGAAGCGGGCCTGCCGGGCTTCATCCTCGATGGCTGGTTCGCCCTCTTCGCGCCGGCCGGCACGCCGCAGCCGATCGTCGACAAGCTCAACGCCGCGATGCGCAAGATCGCCAAGATGGACGTGACGCGCGAACGCGCCAACCAGCTCGGCATGGTCCTGAAAGACTGGGATGCCGCGCAGATGGACAAGTTCGCCAAGGACGAGGTCGCGGCTTGGGGCAAGGTCATCCGCGACAACAAGATCACGATGGATTGAGTCGCCGCGGGGTGCGCCGCCGATGCGGCGTACCCCAACCGCCTCAGAACGTCTGCCTGACGCCCACGATCTCGCCGAGGCAGCGGCCGACATGATCGGCCGTCTCGGGCGCCAGCCCGTCGACTTCGATCTCGACATTCAGCACATCGGCATCGGCCTGCGCGAACACGCGGGCCGGTACGAGGCCGCGCTTGGCGATCAGCTCGAGCGCACGCGGCAGCACGCCGGGCTCGGCGTCGGCTTCGAAACAATAACGAACGGTGGAATTGCTACGCTTGAGCGCCAGAACGGCGGAAGGTGCGGCGGCGGACATCGGATGACTCCTCAGGTGACGGACGAACAGCAACGGCCCGGTCTGCAATGCAAACCGGGTTGCTAATTCGCGTCACGAAGAGGTCCGCGCGGGCCATGGCGGCACTATAGCGCCGGAAAGGGCCGACGCGCTACGCTCCGTCCTGACAACCCGCCGGGAAGGAAACAAAGATGCGTTCGACGCCCATCTACGAGGTACATGCGGTCAAATATGCCCACCTGCCGCGCAAAGCATGGGAAGTGCAGATCAACCCCGACCCGCACGATGCCGACTTCCCGATGGACTATTTCGTCTGGGTGGCGATCCCGCTGGACGAGAGCGGCAAGCGGGCGCTGGGCGGCAAGCCCATCGTCATCGACACCGGCTTCAACGCCACCGTCGGCAAGCAGCGCGGCCGCGAGGTGAAGAAGAACCCCGCCGACCTCCTGGCCGATCTCGGGATCGACGCGAAGGAAGTCGAAGACGTCATCGTCACCCACCTGCACTACGACCATATCGGCAACTGGGATCGCTTCCCCAAGGCGCGCTTCCATCTGCAGGACAAAGAGATGAACTTCGCGACCGGCCGGCACATGTGCAAAGGCCCGTTCCGCCATGCCTACGAATGCGAGGATATCGTCGGCATGGTGCGCGTTCTCTACGGCGGCCGCGTGGTCTTCCATGATGGCGACGAGGAGCTGCAGCCCGGCATCTCGCTGCACCTGATCGGCGGCCACACGATGGGCATCCAGTCGGTGCGCATCATGACTCGCAACGGTTGGCTCGTGCTTGCCTCCGACGCCAGCCACTATTTCTGGGGCGTCAACAACGACAAGCTGTTCTCGATCGTCTACTCGGTCGCCGACATGCTGGCGGGCTACGACAAGCTGAAGAAGCTGGCCGAGGGCCGCACCGAGATGGTGATCCCCGGCCATGACGCCGAGGTCATGAAGCGCTTCCCGCCCTCGGCCAAGGGACTCGAAGGCGTGAGCGTACGGCTGGATTGATTGCCGTCCTAGCGGGCGGAGACTGCTCCGCCCGCAATGACTGTTACGCGGTCACTTCTTCTCGATGCTCCACAGCACCAATACGGGCGACGGCAGCAGGCCCGTCGCCTTGCGGCCGAGCGCCGTGGGACTCTGGAACTGGCCGAGCGGCGCGTGCGTCGGATACTCGACGGCGCGCAGCTGGACCTGTTCGGCAATCGCCTTCTGCTTGGCCGGATCGGTTTCCTTGGCATAGGCGTCGCGCAGCTTCTCCAGCTCGGCATCGCAGGTCCAGCCGAACGTCGCCTTCTCGCAGGAGGCATTGAGGAAGGACGTCGCCACCGGATCGAGCACGTCAACGGCGGCCCATGACGTGAAGAAGGCGCTCCAGCCGCCTGCCGACAGCGGATCCTTCTTGGCGCGGCGGCCGACCAGGGTCTGCCAATCCATCGATTGCAGGTCGACCTTGAAGCCCGCCTTCTCGAGCTGCGGCTTGGCGACCGTGGCGAGATTGTTGTGACCTGGCGTGTCGGTCTGGTGCATCAGCACGATCGGCGTGCCGTCGTAGCCCGCTTCCTGCAGGAGCTGCTTGGCCTTGGCGGCATTGCCGCCGAGCTTGTCCTCCCAGCCCTTGGTCGATTCCAGCGGCGAGCCGCAGGGGAACAGCGACTTGCACTCCTTGTAGAACTCCGGATTGCCGACATTGGCGTCGAGGAAATCTTTCTGGTTCAGCGCATAGAGGACGGCCTGGCGCACCTTGGGATTGTCGAACGGCTTGTGCAGCACGTTGAAGCGCATCGCGTACTGCCGGCCCGCCTGGTTTACGACCATGATCTTGATGCCCTTTTCCTTCTGCACCAGCGGCAGGAGATCGGGCGGCACGATGTCGATCAGATCGATCTCGTCGTTCAGGAGCGCACTGACCTGCGTCTGTGCGTCGGGGATCCAGAGCCATTCGATGCGGTCGACCTTGGCGACCTTGCCGCCGGCCAGGCCCGATGCCGGCTCCGCGCGCGGCTTGTACTTGGCGTTCTTGAGATAGACGACCTTCTCGCCGGGCTTCCACTCGTCCTTCTTGAAGACGAAGGGACCGGAGCCGGTGGCGTCGGTGATCTGCGTATTGGGATCGGTGGCGGCAATGCGCGCCGGCATCATGAACGGCACATTCGAGCCCGGCTTGCCCAGGGTGCTGAGCACCAGACCGTAGGGCTCCTTCAGCACCATCTTGATCGTCTTGTCGTCCGGCGCCGAAAGCTCCGACACATAGGACATGAGCTTCTGGCCCATCGTGTCCTTGGCGCCCCATCGCTTCAGCGACGCCACGCAGTCGGCGGCAGTGACTGGCGCGCCGTCATGCCAGGTCTGGCCGTCGCGCAGCGTAAAGGTCCAGGTGAGCTTGTCGTCGCTCATCTTCCAGGTGTCGACCATCTGCGGCTGCACCTGCAGCTTGTCGTCGAGCGCGAACAGCGTGTCGTAGACGAGATAGCCGTGATATTGCGTGATCAGCGCCGTGGTCCAGATCGGATCGATGATCTTGAGGTCGGAATGCAGCGAGGCCTTGAGCGTGCTCTGCGCGGAGGCAGGCGCCGCGAACGGCAAAATGGCAGCTACGGCCGCAGCCGTGACGGCCAGTCGGCGGGTAAGACGCAACATGGAAGCTCCCTTGTTCTTAAGGCGGCAGAATAGACCGCTCAGTCGCCTTGTGCGACGTCCAGCAGGGCCTGCCACTCCGTCAACTTGACGCGCGGCCGCCCGGCGGCGGCTCCCGCGGCAATCTCATGCTTGTCGATACGATGCCAGCCTGCGGCATCGACCGCCAAAGGCAGCACGTCGGGACCGCTCTTGGGATCGCGATCTTTCAGCCAGGCCAATACCTGCTGCGCCACGGCATAGCTGTCGGCCCGATTTGTCGGAATGGTGCCGCTTGGGCCCCGCCGCGCCCAGCCCACAGGGAAAATGCCCTCACCCTGCGGGAACGGTTGGCCGGTATAGCCGATGCAGGTGACCACCAGATCGGCCTTCACCGTGCCGGTCGACAGCTCTACCTCGCCGGCCCGAACAGCCTTCGGCGTCGCGTGGAAGGAGAAATGCACGGTGACCGACTTTTCGCCCGCTTTGTGCGTGGCAAAGCTTTTCAACGTGTCGATGTTCTTGGTCTTGCGCAGCTTCTCGGGTGTCGGATCGCTCGCCGGCGCGACCGCCTCGAGCACGCTGGCGTCGGCCACCGACACCGCGCGCATCAGGCGGCCCATCTCGGCCAGCTCGTTGTTGGTGAAAGAGGCATGCTCCGCCCCGCGGCGGCCGATCACGTATATGTCCGTAATCGGCGCGGCGGCGATGGCGGTGCCCGCTTCCGGCACGATGTCGGACTTGCCCATCTCCTCGGCGCTCTTGGCCAGCACACGCGCCACGTCGAGTGCGACATTGCCGTTGCCGATGACCGCGACGGACTTCACCTGCGACAGATCAGGCCCCTCGCGGAAATCGGGGTGGCCGTTCAGCCAGGCCACGAACCGCCACGACCCCCAGACATGCGACAGGTCTTCACAGGGAATGCCGAGCTTGCGGTCGACCACCATGCCGGTGGCGACGATCACCGCATCGTAAGCTGCGACGAGTTCGTCCCAGGTGAGGTCGCGGCCCACCTCGATGTTGCCCGCAAAGCGCAGGTCGGGCTGGGCCAGCAAACGGTCGAACTGCCGCACGACAGCCTTGGTACCCTGATGGTCGGGCGCCACACCGGCGCGGACCAGGCCGAACGGTGTGGGCAGGCGGTCGATGACGTCGATGTGAAGATCAGGCCGGCCGCGCAACAGCCCGTCGGCTGCATAGAAGCCCGATGGGCCAGCCCCTACGATGGCAACCCTATGAGTCATGTCAGCCCGCTTAGCATATGATGGGGCCATGGCTAAATACGCAAAGCTCCGTCAGCTTGGACGACCCGCCGCCCTCCCTGCCTCTCCAGGAGAGGCGATTCTCGAGACGGTGCCGAACCCGCATCCGGGGACGCTCTATCTCGTGCGCTTCACGCAGCCGGAATTTACCTCGCTCTGCCCGGTGACTGGCCAGCCCGACTTTGCGCACTTGGTGATCGACTTCGTACCGCGCGCAAAATTGGTCGAGAGCAAGTCACTGAAGCTCTATCTCAACAGCTTCCGCAACGAGGCGGCCTTCCACGAGGACTGCACCGTGGGTATCGGCAAACGATTGGTGAAGACGATAGCGCCGCGCTGGCTACGTATCGGTGGCTACTGGTATCCCCGCGGTGGCATGCCGATCGATGTCTTCTGGCAGACCGGCGCGCCGCCGAAGGGCCTGTGGCTGCCCGACACCGGCGTCGCCTCCTATCGCGGCCGGGGATAATGGCCCGGCTGCCGCCGACGCCGACGCGGCCGCCGCAGCGGGCCAGCCCGCGCGCCCTGCGCGACGCCATTCGCGACAAGGCGCTGGCGCTGGGCTTTGATGCCGTGGGCTTCGCGCCGGCCAGGCTCGCCCCGGATGCGCGGCGGCTTCGGCTGGAACGGTTGACCGCTTTCGTCGACCAGGGTTTCCAGGGCGACATGGGATGGCTGGGCGATCGCACCGAGGAGCGCGTCGATCCCGAGACGCTCTGGCCCGGCGCAAGGACCGTCGTTTCGGTCGCGCTGAACTACGGACCGGCCAACGATCCGCGTGCCGTGCTGGCCGAACGCGACCGCGCCGCCGTCTCGGTCTATGCGCAGGGCCGCGACTATCACGATGTGATGAAAACCCGGCTGAAGGCGTTGGGCCGCTTCATCTGGGATACCTACCGTCACGACCTCAAAGTGTTCGTCGACACCGCACCGCTGATGGAAAAGCTCGCCGCGCAGCAGGCCGGCCATGGCTGGCAGGGCAAGCACACCAACCTCGTCTCACGCCAGTTCGGGTCCTGGCTGTTTCTCGGCGAACTGCTTCTATCGATCGAACTGCCGGCCGACGAGCCGGAGGAAGATCACTGCGGCCAGTGCCGCGCCTGCCTCGACGTCTGCCCGACCAATGCGTTTCCCGAGCCCTACAGGCTAGATGCACGGCGCTGCATTTCCTATCTCACCATCGAGCATGAAGGCGCGATCGACCGCGCGCTCCGGCCTGCACTCGGCAACCGCATCTATGGCTGCGACGATTGCCTGGCGGCCTGCCCCTGGAACAAGTTTGCTCAGGAAGCCCGCGAGGCGGCCTTCGCGCCACGCGCCGTCCTCGACGGACCGCACCTTGCCGACCTCGCCATGCTCGACGACGAAACCTTCCGCACGCGCTTCTCCGGCACCGCCGTCAAGCGCATCGGCCGCGACCGCTTCCTGCGCAATGTCGCCTATGCGCTGGGCAACAGCGGCACACCGGCGACCTCGCTGCCCGCGGTCGAGCGCCTGCTGAAGGATGCCTCGCCGCTGGTGCGGGGCGCTGCCGTCTGGGCGCTGTCGCGGCTGGCGCCGGCCGCGTTCGAGCGCCGCCGCCGGACGGTTACCGAGACCGACGCGGCGGTGCGCGACGAGTGGTCATCTCCGCTCCCTGAAGAACGCGCGCAATAGCTCGCCTGCGTCGCGCTCGCCGAGGCCGGGATAGAGTTCGGGCCGGTGATGGCAAGTGGGCTGGTCGAAGATGCGCGGACCATGCTCGACGCCGCCGCCCTTGGGATCGCCCGCTCCCCAGTAGACGCGCCGCAGCCGGGCGAAGGAAATCGCCTGGGCGCACATCGGGCAGGGTTCGAGGGTGACGTAGAGATCGCAGTCGACCAGCCGCGCCGAGCCGAGCCGAGCCGCCGCCGTGCGGATGGCCAGCATCTCGGCGTGCGCCGTCGGGTCGCTCGACGCCTCGGTACGATTGCCCTCCTCCGCCAGCAGCGCGCCGTCCGGCCCCATGATCACGCAGCCAATCGGCACCTCGCCACGCGCGCCGGCGGCGCGGGCCGCGGCAAGAGCGCGTTCCATGGGTGTAGGGTTCGATAAATCCGCCATGCCACCGACTATAGCGCTCGCGAGCCGGCGCGCGTATCTTGAGCCGCATGCCTCGCCCTCTGATCGGAGTCACCCTGGATGCGGAAAAGCCCGGGGGATACTCCAAGTTTCCCTGGTATGCCCTGCGCCAGAACTATCTCGACGCCATCGACGCCGCCGGCGGCCTGCCGGTGGCGCTGCCGCATGAGCCCGACCGCGTCGCCGACTATCTCCAACGCATCGACGCGCTGGTCGTGACCGGCGGCGCCTTCGACGTCGATCCCTCCTACTATGGCGGCGGCGACAAGCACGCCACGGTGATCACCAAGGACCGCCGCACCGCCTTCGAGTTCGCGGTGACCAAGGGCGCACTCGACCAGAACAAGCCGGTGCTGGGAATCTGCGGCGGCCAGCAGCTCCTGCACGTCGTGCTGGGCGGCAAGCTGATCCAGCACATTCCCGACACCATCGCCGAGCCGTTGGCGCACGAGCAACCCAACCCGCGCAACGAGCCGGGCCATCTCGTCAAGGTGGCGAAAGGCACGCAGCTCCACGACATCGTCGGCGCCGACGAACTCGCCGTGAACAGCGCCCATCACCAGGCCGCCGCCGACGCGCCGAAAGGCGTGATCGTGAATGCGACGGCCCCCGATGGCGTCATCGAGGGAATCGAGGCGCCGGCCTATCGTTTCTGCATCGGCGTGCAGTGGCATCCTGAATTTCTGATTTCCGAAGGCGATGCGAAGCTCTTTCGCGCTTTCCTTGGAGCGGCGGCACCGAAGTGAGCGAACCCGAGAGAATTGCCAAGCGGCTGGCACGTGCCGGCCTCTGCTCGCGCCGCGACGCCGAGCGCTGGATCGAAGCTGGCCGCGTAAAAGTCGACGGCAAGGTGCTGGAGACGCCGGCTTTCGTCGTAACCGACAAAAGCGTCATCGAGGTCGACGGCAAGCCGTTGCCTCAAGCCGACAGGGCTCGCCTCTGGCGCTATCACAAGCCTCCCAGCGAGATGGTGACGGCGCGTGATCCCGAGGGCCGACGCACCATCTTTGACTCGCTGCCCAAGGGCATGCCGCGCGTCGTCACCGTGGGCCGCCTCGACTACATGTCAGAGGGCCTGCTGCTGCTCACCAACGATGGCGGCCTCGCACGCCGGCTCGAACTGCCGGCCAATGGCTGGACGCGCCGCTATCGCGCCCGCGTGCACGGTGCCGTCGACGAGGCACGGCTGGCGGCGCTGGCCAACGGCATCACCATCGAGGGCGTGCGCTATGGCGCCATCCAGGCCACGCTCGACCGCCAGCAGCGCTCCAATGCCTGGCTCGACATTGCCCTGACCGAAGGCAAGAACCGCGAAGTCCGGCGCGTGCTGGCCTTTCTCGACTTGCCGGTGGTCCGTCTGATCCGCATCGCCTTCGGTCCGTTCCACCTCGGCGAATTGGAACGCAACCATGTCGACGAGATTCCGCCGCAGGCGCTCGACAATCTGATGGGCGTGAAGCGGGCACCTCGCAAGGAAGGCTGGGCGAAGCCGCAGTCGCGTCCCGCTCCTCACACCAAACGCCGGCGCTCCTGATGCTCAAGATCATCGGCGGCAAGCATCGCGGGCGTTCGCTCGCCACGCCGGAAGGGATGGCCACCCGGCCGACCGCCAGCCGCGCCCGCGAGGCCCTGTTCAACGTGCTGATGCATGCCAAGTGGCGCAGCGACGGGACATCGCCCCTGATCGACACGCGTGTGCTCGACGCCTTTGCCGGCTCCGGCGCGCTGGGCATGGAGGCGCTGTCGCGTGGCGCCGCCCACGCCACCTTCCTCGACAACGATGCGACGGCAATCAAATCGATCGGCGAGAACCTGCGCAAGCTCGGCGAGACCGGCGCGGCGCGCGTGGTTCGGGCCGATGCGACGCGGCCACCGCCCGGCCGCGATCCCTGCGACCTCGTCTTCCTCGATCCGCCCTATCGCTCGGGCCAAGCTGCGCCGGCATTGGCGGCGCTGGCCGACGCGGGCTGGATCGCCCCCGATGCCATCGTCAGCGTCGAGCTGGCGCACAACGAGGACATCGCCCCTCCCGCTGGATTCGAGACGATCGACGAGCGGCGCTACGGTGCCGCAAAGATCGTGATCCTGAAGCGTGCCCCATGAAGCTCACCGCCCCGCTCTACATGCTGCGCCACGGCGAAACCGCCTGGAACACCGAACGCCGCATGCAGGGAACCAAAAACTCCGACCTCACGGAACGTGGTCGCGCGCAGGCGCAGGCCATGGGTCGCACGCTCAAGATCGAGCTGGCGCGCGAGCCCGGCCCGACGATCTTCCTGCGCAGCCCGCTCGGCCGCACGCGCGAGACGTCGGAGATTGTCGGCCGCGAGCTCGGCATTCCCGCCACAGACTGGCGCGAGGACATGCGCCTCGCCGAACTCTCCTACGGGGCGTGGGAAGGTTTCTCCTGGAAGGAGATCGAAGTCACGCATCCGACGGCGCTCGCCGATTGGCGTGCCGATCCCCATGGTTACTGCCCGCCTGGCGGCGAGACCCACGAGCGATTGAGCCAGCGCTCGGCCGAGATGCTGGCTCTGATTGCAGCGTCAGGTACGCGCACCGTCGTGGTGAGCCATGGCGTCAGCGGCGCGGTGATGCGCGGACTTCACCTTGGCCTCGATGCGCGCGCCATGTTCGTGCTCGAGAAGCCGCAGGATGCGTTCTTCCGTCTGTTCGACAGCCGCGAGGAAAGAATCTCCTGCGCCTGAGCGTGAGAAGAGTTTGTGAACGCCGCGAAGGATTCTAGGCCTTAGCCACCAAGAGTGTGGCATTGCAGGCACTGCTCGCAGCGTTGCGGCCTCCGCTGGGCAGAGTTGTTTCGCCATTCGCGACGAAGACCGCTACAAACATCGCCATGTCCAATCTGGTTTCGACGATGGGCCCCGCGCGTGGCGCGTGGGGAGCGGAGGCACGCGCGACTCTTTTGCTCGCCTGGCCGCTCATTCTCACGAATCTCGCGCAGACCGCGATGACGGCAACCGATGTCGTGCTGCTGGGTTGGCTGGGCGCCGATGCACTGGCCGCCGGCGCTCTGGGCTCCAATCTCTATTTCGCCACAATGATCTTCGGCCTCGGCATCACGACTGCCGCCGCACCGATGATCGCGCGCGAGCTTGGCCGCAAGAGCCATTCGGTGCGCGATGTGCGCCGCACCGTGCGCCAGGCCATGTGGGCGGCCGTGGTGATCGCCGTGCCGATCTGGGTCGTGCTCTGGCACTGCGAAGACATCCTGCTGCTGATGGGCCAGGAGCCGCGGCTCGCGGCGGAAGCCGCCGAATACATGCGCGCGTTGCAATGGTCGATCCTGCCGTTCTTCTTCTTTCTGGTGCTGCGGTCCTTCGTGTCGGCCCTGGAGCGTCCGATGTGGGCGATGGCGATCGGCGTCGTTGCGGTCGTGATCAACGCCATCCTTACCTGGGCGCTGATCTTCGGCCACTTCGGCTTGCCGGCGCTGGGGCTCGTCGGTGCCGGCGTCGCCACGACCGCTTCGACGGTATTGATGTTCTCGGCGCTCGCGATCGTGGTCTATGCCGACCGCAAGTTCCGCCGCTATCACCTGCTGGGCCGCTTCTGGCGCGCCGACTGGCCCCGCTTTCGCGAACTGTGGCGGCTCGGCCTGCCGATCGGCACGACGCTGGTCTTCGAGGTCACAGTGTTCAATGCCTCGACCTTCCTGATGGGATTGATCGGTGCCGCCTCGATTGCGGCGCATTCGATTGCGCTGCAGATCGCCTCGCTTTGTTTCATGGTGCCGCTCGGTCTCGGCCAGGCCGCGACCGTGCGCGTGGGCCGCGCCTACGGGGCCAACGATCCGGAGGGCATCCGACGCGCCGGCTGGACGGCCTTCGCCATGGGCACCGGCTTCATGGTCGTGACGGCGCTGGCCATGGTGCTGCTGCCCCGCACTCTGGTCGGCCTGTTCCTCGACCTCGGCACGCCGGCCAATGCGCCGGTGATCGAACTTGCGGTGTCGTTCCTCTTCTTCGCGGCGCTGTTCCAGCTCGCCGACGGTGGCCAGGCCGTGGCCGCCGGCATGCTGCGCGGCCTGCACGATACGCGCGTGCCCATGATCTATGCCGGCATCGGCTATTGGGCCATCGGCCTCGTGGCCGGCGTTGTGCTGGCCTTTGTCTTCAAGCTCGACGGCATCGGTATCTGGATCGGCCTTGCCACCGGCCTGGTCACCGTGGCCATCCTGCTGATCGCCCGCTGGCTTCACCGCGAGCGGCTCGGCCTCCTGGTCCCTGGTCGCTGACTTCTCCGCCCCCGAGGTTCAGCCTTTCACGAGCCTCGCGGTGCGGCGGCAACCACTGGTTTCGCTGACGACCAGGACGCCGCCTTCACTACGCGCCGAGAGCTGGGCACGACGCTGGTCGGTGCCCTTCACCGACGCGACGCTGATCAGCTTGAACGTGCCGGTCGCCCGCGCAAGGCCATGGATCTGCCAGAGGCCGGGACCGGGCGGCGGCGGCGCGGATTTCTTCGGGTTGGGCACGGGACCACGCGCAGTCGTGTCGTAGGCCGACCCATCGACAATGCCCGCCTCGATCGTGAGCAGGTAGTCGAGCGGCGCATTGCAGGAACCGCCATCGCTGGTGCCGCGCCATTGGCCATCGAGCGGCGAGGCTGGGGCAGGCGTGATCGTGCCGGGCTGTGGTGGCGAGGCCGAAGGCGCCGGAGCGCGCGTTTGCGCGACAGCCACCGAGAAGAAAGCGGCAGTGAAGCCGAGCGCGAGCGTCGGCATAAGTAACTTCTTCATCGTCTTCCGAACAGCCGCTCGATGTCGGCCAGCTTGAGTTCGACATAGGTCGGGCGGCCGTGATTGCACTGGCCGGAATGCGGCGTCGCCTCCATCTGGCGCAGCAGTGCATTCATCTCCTCGACCGTGAGCCGGCGGCCGGCCCGCACCGAGGTGTGGCAGGCGAGCGTGCCGCACACCTCCTCGACTTTCTCCTTGAGCGAGAGGTGATCGCCCATCTCGGCAAGCTCGTCGGCAAGATCGCGGACCAGCCCCTGGATGTCGAGTTCGCCCAGCACCGCCGGCGTCTCACGCACCACGACAGCTCCCACTCCGAACGGTTCCAGCACCAACCCCATCTCGGCCAGTTCGGACTGGCGGGCAGCCAGCCGCCGTGCGCCGTCTTCGCCCACCTCGACGACTTCGGGCAGCAGCAGCGCCTGACGCTTCACACCCTCGGCTTCGAGCTGATTCTTCAACCGCTCGTGTACCAACCGCTCATGGGCGGCGTGCTGATCGACGATCACCACGCCCTGATCGGTCTGCGCGACGATATAGGTTTCGTGAAGCTGGGCCCGCGCTACGCCCAACGGATAGTGCGGCGCCTCGCCGTTGCCGTTGGCTGTCGGCACGGGACCACTCTCGACGCGTGCTGATGGGATGCCCAGTGGCGCCATGAACTGCGTCGCCGCTTCCGCAAGCCCGCGCGGCACCGTCGAAAAACCACCACCGCCGCTGCGATATCCCATCGGCAACGGCGTCGAGAAACCCGTGTGCGGGCGGAAGGCGCCGAGGGCGGCATCCGACACCGTCGTGCTGGCGCGATGGCCGGCGGCCGACAGCGCAGTACGCAGCGCGCCGACGATCAGGCCGCGCACAATGCCGGCGTCGCGGAAACGCACCTCGGTCTTGGCCGGATGCACATTGACGTCGACCAGCTCGGTCGGCGCTTCGAGGAACAGCGCCACCATGGGATGGCGATCACGCGCCAGGAAGTCCTGGTAGGCGCCGCGCACCGCCCCGGCGAGCAGCTTGTCGCGCACCGGCCGGCCGTTGACGAAGAGATACTGGTGCTGGCCGGTCGGCCGGTTGAGCGTCGGCAGGCCGGCGAAGCCGGTCAGCCGGAAGCCTTCGCGCGTGGCGTCGATCGCCACGGTGTTCTCGCCGAACTCGCGACCCATGATGGCGCTGAGGCGTTCCAGCCGCGCCGCATCGGCGTTCTCGAGCAGCGACGGATTGGCGGCCGGCAGGTCGATCAGCGTGCGCTCCTCGCTCTCCAGCCGGAAGGAGACCTCGGGATGCGCCATGGCGAGCCGGCGCAGCGCATCAGCGACATGGCTCGACTCGGTCCGCGGTTCCTTCAGGAACTTGAGCCGGGCCGGTGTCGCAAAGAAGAGATCGCGCACTTCGACCCTCGTGCCGGCGGGATGCGCCGCGGGTTTCGGCTCGCCCTTGGCGCCGCCTTCGATCTCCAGGCTCCAGGCGGTGTCGGCGCCGGCCGGCCGCGAAGTGATGGTGAAACGACTGACCGAAGCGATCGACGGCAGCGCCTCGCCACGAAAGCCCAGGGTACGAATGTCGTCGAGATCGTCGCCGGGCAGTTTCGAGGTACAGTGCCGTTCGACTGCGAGCGCCAGCTCCGCAGGCGACATGCCGACGCCGTCATCGACCACCGCAATGAAGGTGCGGCCACCCTCCTTCAGGGTGACCGTGATGCGACGGGCGCCGGCGTCGATGGCATTTTCGACCAGCTCCTTCACGGCACTCGCCGGACGCTCGACCACTTCGCCAGCGGCAATGCGGTTGACGAGCGTCGACGGGAGGCGACGCAGGAGGCGGTCGGGAGCGCTCATGGCCCCCAAGTTTACGACCGGCGCCCTGTGGATGATACGCGCGCGGAAAGATACTGCCGGGTCAGGATCTTGCCCTCCTCGACCGCGGGCTGATCGAAGGCATCGATACCCAGCAATTCGGCGGCAAACATGGTTTCCAGCATATAGTGCATCATCAATGCGCCCATCACCCTCTCGTCGAGTGTGGCGATCCGGATGACGCGGGTTGGCCGGCCATTCTTGATCAGCGTTGCCGCGGTCGCGTCGGCTTCGGCCAGCAGGAGATCACCCAACGACTTGTTTTCCAGATAGGCGAGCGACTTGTCGCCGCCCAGCGCCGCCGGCGGGATCGGCTTGCCGTGCCCTGCCGTGTCGAGGATCACGACAGTGAACATCTTGTCGGGCGGGCCGCCGAGATAGAGCTGCAACTGGCTGTGCTGGTCGACCGTGCCCATGGCGCGCACCGGAGTCGTGCCGTTGCCGCCCTTGCCCAGGCTCTCGGCCCAGAGCTGGCGATACCAGAAGCCGAAGTAACCCAGCCGGTCGCAATAGGGCATCAGCACCGTGGCGCCGATGCCGCGTTCCTTCGCAAGCCCGATCGACAGTGCCGCACCGACGGCAGGTGCCAGCCCGCGGGCGTCGCTTGCCTGCAGCACGGGATCGAGCACGCTCGCGGCGCCGTCGCGCACGGCCGCAACGTCGAGGCCGGCGATCATCGCCGGCAGCATGCCAACCAGGGAGAGCACGGAGAAACGGCCGCCGACCCGGGGATCGTGGTCGAGGATCGGGCAGCCGATGCCGCTGGCGATCCGGCTCAAGGCGTTGTCGCTGGGTTCGGTGATGGCGATCACATGGTCCGCGAGCTTGTCCTTTCCGACCTTGGCTTCGAATTCGGGCAGCAGGGTCAGGAACTGGGTCAGCGTCTCGGCCGTGGTGCCGGACTTGGAGATGACGATCAGGCCGGTACGGGCCAGCGGCAGACGGGCGCTCAGCTCGGCAATGGTGGCGGGATCGACATTATCCATGAACCAGAGCTTGGGCCGGCCCGGCGCGGGACCGAATCCCAGGTCCTTGAGCGCGACCAGAGTTTGGCCGCCGAGGCTCGACCCACCCGTGCCTAACACGACCACATGCTCAAACTTGGCGAAGCGCTCGGCATGCGGCTTCAGCAGGGCGAGATCGTCGTGCGCGCCCGGCAGGCTCAACAACGGCAGCGTGCCGTCGGCCTTCCAGCGGCGGAACTTGTCGAGGGCGGCGCTGGCACGAACCAGCTCGCGGTCGAGCGAGGCCTGCGGCAGGCCGTGCTTGCCGACCTTGGTGTCGAGAGCGTCGTCGATCACATGGCTGTAAAGCATGCGCATGATCCCTAGGGTTCGGATGTAACACCGACCGGCTTGCCGACCACCACCGTCGTCAGCGCTTCGTCGCGCAATAGCCGGCGCGCCATCTTGTGGACGTCTTCGAGTTTCACGGCGGCGATCAGCGCCCCGCGCTTGGTCAGATGGTCGGGCGAAAGCCCGTCGACCTGCATCGCATGCAGAAGGTTCGCGATCGAGCCCGACGAGTCGAGCGACAAGGCCAAGGCCCCGGCGAGATAGGTCTTGGCATCGGAGAGTTCCTGCTCGGTGATGCCTTCGGTCCGCAGCCGCGCCATGTTGGCCTTGATGACGCGCAGCGCCTCGGCGATGCGCTCGTTGGCGCTGCCCGTCGAGATGACCAGCAGAGCGGCGCGCTTGTAGGTCCTGAGGCCGCTCGACACGCTGTAGGCAAGACCGCGCTTCTCGCGCACTTCGTTGAACAGGCGGGACTGCTGACCGCCGCCGCCCAGCACGTGGTTCATCACCAGAGCGGCATACCAGTCGGGATCGTCGCGTGGGATGCCGGGCAGCGCCATCAACGCGGCGCTTTGCGGTACCGGACGCTCGACGACCACGGTCCTGGGCTTGGTCGGCGGCACCCATTGCGGCGGCAGCGCCGGCGGCGTGCCGGTAGGCAGACTGCCGAAGGCGCGGTCGATCTGGCGGGCGAGTTCGGCTTCGCTGATATCGCCCACGGCCGCCACGGTCAGGCCGCTGCGCAACAGCACCGCAGCGGCGCGCTTCTTCAGATTGTCGGGCGTCACCTTGGCCAGATCCTCGCGGGTGCCCTCGGGATCGGCAGCATAGGGATGACCGGCGAAGAGCGTCGCCATCAGGGTGCGGCCGGCCACCGACGCCGGGCGCTGCGCCGCCTGGTTGAGCGAGGCAATCGTCTGGGCTCGGCGCTGGTCGACCATCGCCGCATCGAAGCGCGGCTCGACCATCGCCAGGCGCAGCAGTTCAAAGCCCTCGTCGCGGTTGGCCGACAGGACGCGCAGCGACCCGTTCACCCGGTCGAGCGAGGCGCTGAAGCTGATCGATGCGGCAGCATCCTCCTGGCGCTGACGGAAGGCCTGGGCGTTCAACGGCCCCGCTCCGTCGGTCAGGAGATTGGCCATCAGGTCGGTGGTGCCGGAAAGTCCGGCCGGATCGGATGCAGTGCCGCCGACGAACGAGAAAGAGAGTGCGACGACCGGCGTGCTCTTGTCCTCGACCAGCCAGGCCTTGATGCCGAGCGGCGTGGTGACCTGCTTGATCTCGATGGCGCCGGCCGCTGCCGGTAACGACAACAAGGCGAGGCCGGCCAGCAATGCGGCGAACAGGCGTTTCATCGGCTGCCTTCGGCCGGCGTCAGCATCGCCGTCACCGCACCGTCATCGCGCCAGACATATTCGGCGGCGGCCTGGACCTCGGCCGGCGTCACGGCCGATATCCGCTGCGGCCAGGCATCGACATCGGCCACCGTGCCGCCGGTGCTCAGCATGGTGCCGTAGATCCGGGGGCCGCTCGCCAGGGAATCCTGCGAATAGATGGCGCCGGCCAGGAGCTGGTTCTGCGCCCGCTCCACCTCTTCGAGCTTAACGCCGCCATCGAGCAGACGCTTCATCTCCGTCGCCACGGCCTTCTCGACGTCCGCCATGCTGCGCGTCGGAGCGGGATGCACGCCGATATCGAACGAGGTGAGGCCGAGGCTCGCCGGACTGTAGGCCGCCCAGGCCGAGAGGCCGACCTTGTCATCGACCACAAGCGCCCGCCACAGGCGACTGGTCTCGCTGCCGCCGAACAGGCGCGCCAGCACCTGCAGCGCATAGGCATGCCTGGTCTCGCCCATACGGTAGGACGGGGCCAGCCACAGCCGCGACCAGCGCGGCTCGACGACCCGCGCGTCGGCACGGATCACCTTCTGCGGCAGGTTGGGGCCGCCCTTCGAGGGGCGTCGCCGCGGCTCGGTCTTGCGACTCGCGATCGGGCCGTAATATTTCTCCGCGAGCTTGCGCACCGCCTCGGTCGTGGTGTCGCCGGCCACGATCAGCACCGCATTGTTGGGCGCATAGTGGCGGCGATAGAAGGTCGAGAGATCGTTGACGCTCAGCTTCTTGATGTCGTCGGGATAGCCGACGATCGGCATGGCATAAGGCTTGTGGCGGCCATAAAGCTGCTCGCGCACCGCCTCGTCGAGCAGCGCCGACGGCACGTTGTCCGTGCGCATGCGGCGTTCCTCGAGGATCACCTGACGTTCCGGCACGATCTCGCGATCGCTGATGCGGATGCCGGTCATGCGATCGGCCTCCATGCGCATGATCAGCTCCAGCCGCTCCGCCGCGATCGTCTGGTGATAGCCTGTCGAATCGAAGCTCGTGTAAGCGTTGTCGCGGCCGCCGTTGCGCGAGACGATGCGCGAGAACTCCCCTCCCGGCACCTTGTCGGTGCCCTTGAACATCATGTGTTCGAGGAAATGCGCAGCGCCGGTCTTGCCGAACGTCTCGTCGGCGCTGCCGACCTTGTAGACGACGACCTGGGTGACGATCGGCGCGCGCCGCGACGGCAGCACGATGGCCTGCAGGCCGTTGGGCAACGTGAAGGTCTCGGCGTTGCGACGCTCGACGGCAAAGAGCTTGGCAAGCGCCGTGGCCGGCGGCGAGACGACCGCGCCCGCAAAAAGGCCGCCGAGCAGAGCACGGCGGCCGAAAGGCAGGAGCGAACTCAGAAGATGCCTTCGAGCAGACCGCGCTTGCGACGCGTGATCGTGGGCGTCGGCCCGGTCGCGGGTTGGCCGGCCGCCTGCGCGTCGCGGATGCGCTGTTGTTCCTTGGCAGGATCGATGAGCACGCCCGGCGGCGGCGAATCCTGCCAGAAGATCAGGCTGTCGATGAAGGTCTTGTCGTTGTCGGCAAGGGTCCGGGTGTCCTGGTTCACGCGCCCGCGGATTTCGGGATCGACGCCGCCCTGTCCGGCACGCGCCACCAGCGCCTGTTCCGAGGAGCTGCCACTGCGCGGCGCATTGGGACCGGCGCTGATCCGCTCCTGGGTGCGGCCGGCCAGCGCCGGCGACAGCGCTTCCTTGGCCTGGTCGGCCGGCGTCATTTCCTGCGGCCTGGCCTCGCCCGGCCGCGGCGGACGCAGCTCGGCGTTGGGTGGCATGGTGAGCGGCGAGTGGGACACGATCTTGAATTCGTCGGGCGACACTTTCTTGCCGCCGCCGAGATTCTCGAAGGCGCCGCAGCCGCCCAGCACGAGAGCGGTGCAGGCGAGCAAAGCCACCGGGAGCGGGCGTATCCGTGTCATCGTTGGTCCTTCGAAGCCTGTTTCTGTCGGTCGATCATGGCTGTATCAGGGCGCCCCTTCATGGAGCAGGTTTCTTCTCGGCCAGCAGCGAATCGATCAGCATCAAACCGACGCCGACGACGATTGCCGAATCGGCGACATTGAACGCCGGCCAATGCCATTGGCCTATGTGGAAATCAGCGAAATCGAACACCGCTCCCCACCGAGCGCGGTCGATAACATTGCCGATGGCCCCTCCCATGACAAGGCCGATGCCCCATCCGGTCAGGGGCCGGTCGGTTCGTCGCAGCCAGAAGAAGAGGCCAATACAGACGGCGATCGCGACGGCCGAGAGGACCCACGGCGGCAAAGCCTGGTCGCCGCCGAGCAGACCGAAGCTGACGCCCCGATTCCACACGATTACCAGGCGAAAAAAGCCGTCGATCACCGGCACGATGGCGCCCGCCTTCAGCAAGTATCCGAGGAGGAGCTGCTTGGAGACCTGGTCCGCCACCAGCGTGACGAGGACCAGGGCCATCGCCTGACGGTCGATCCGCCTCATGCCGCACCCATCATGCGGAGACTGCGTCTTCGCAGCGGCGGCAGATCAGCGGATGGGCGGTCGATTTGCTGACCTCCTCCAGGACCTGCCAGCAGCGCGCACACTTGTTGCCCTCCGCCAGCGCCGGCACGACGCCGACGCCCGCGACATCCGCCAGGACGAAGGCGCCATCGGGCGCATCGCCTTCGACGAGATCGCCGCCCGAGGTGATGCAGATCTCCGACAGGTCGAGCCCCTTCAGAGCGTCGAGATATTCCGGCGCGACATGGACATGCGGCGCGGCCTGAAGGCTCGAACCGATGCGCTTCTCCGCCCGCTCAAGTTCCAACGCGCCCGTGACGACACGGCGAAGCGCCCGCACCGTCTTCCACTTCTCGCCAAGGCCGGCATCGAGCCAGGCGGCTGGGATCGTCGGATAGAGACGCAGATGCACGCTGTCGGCCTTGCCGTCCGGCACATCCTGCGGCCGTGCGAGCCAGGCCTCTTCCGCCGTAAAGCAGGTGATGGGCGCCAGCCAGGCCGTGAGGAAGGAGAAAATCTCCGCCATCACCGTCCGCGCTGCGCGTCGACGCAACGACCGGGCGGCGTCGCAATAGATCGCATCCTTGCGGATGTCGAAGTAGAAGGCCGAGAGATCGACCGCGCAGAAATTGTGCAGCTCGGTCGCAATCCGGTGGAAGTCGAAATCGTCGACCGCCGGCCGGAAGATCGCATCGAGTTCGGCCAGCCGATGCAGCACCCAGCGCTCCAGCTCGGGCATATCGGCATGCGCCACCGTCTCGTCAGCCGAATAGCCGTCGAGGCTGCCCAGCAGATAGCGCAGCGTATTACGCAGCCGGCGATAGGCCTCGGCCTGATGCTTCAGGATTTCGGGACCAATGCGTTGGTCCTCGGTGTAGTCGGTGCCGACGACCCAGAGGCGCAGGATGTCTGCGCCATACTGGTCGCATACCGATTGCGGCGCCGTGATGTTGCCCAGCGACTTGGACATCTTGCGGCCCTGCTCGTCGAGCGTGAAGCCGTGCGTCAGCACGCCGTCATAGGGCGCACGGCCGCGGGTGCCGCAGCTTTCCAGCAACGAGGAATGGAACCAGCCGCGATGCTGGTCCGAGCCTTCGAGATAGAGGTCGGCCGGCCACTTGAGGTCGGGATTGCCTTCGAGCGTGAAGACATGCGTCGAACCCGAGTCGAACCAGACGTCGAGAATGTCCGTCACCTGCTCGAAGTCGGCGGCATTGTACTTGTTGCCGAGGAAGCGTTCGGGCGGGCTGTCGAACCACACATCGGCGCCTTCCTGCTTGAAGGCCTCGACAACACGGCCCATCACCTCGGCGTCGCGCAACGGCTCGCCGGTCTGCTTGTTCACGAACACCGCGATCGGCACGCCCCAGGCGCGCTGACGTGAGACGTTCCAATCCGGCCGCGTCTCGATCATGCTGCGAAGGCGGTTGTAGCCGGCGCGCGGCACGAATCGCGTCGCATCGATGGCCGCCAGCGCCTTCTCGCGCAGGGTGCCACCGATCTCGGGGATCTGCTTGTCCATCGCGATGAACCATTGCGGCGCATTGCGGAAGATGACCGGCGCCTTGGACCGCCAGGAGTGCGGATAGCTGTGCGTGATGCGGCCCGAGGCCAGGAGCTTGCCGGCCTCGTCGAGCGCAGCGATCACGGTCCGGTTGGCGTCGCCCTTCTTGCCCTCGGGCGTGTAGACACGCTTGCCGGCGAACAGCGGCACATGCGGATAGTAGGTGCCGTCCTCGGCCACCGTGTCCGGCACCTCGACGCCATTGGCCACGCCCAGCTCGTAGTCGTCGGCGCCGTGGCCCGGCGCGATATGCACGAAGCCGGTGCCGGCGTCTGCGGTAACGAAAGCGCCGGGCAGCAGGCGCACGTCGAACTCGTAGCCCTGGCCGCGCAACGGATGGGCGGCGACGACGCCTTCGAGGTCGGCAGCCGCCAGATCGGCGAGATGCTTGGGCGTGAAGTTCGCGGCTTCCGCGACGGCGTCGACCAGCTCCTTGGCCAGCACCATCTTCTCGCCGACGCGGGCCTTGCTGCCCTCGCCCACCGCAGCCACCTCGACCAGCGCGTAGGCGATCTCGGGCCCATAGGCGAGCGCGCGGTTGCCCGGCATGGTCCAGGGCGTGGTCGTCCAGATCACCACCGACGCACCGTCGAGCTTGCCGCCTGCCGACTTCAGTACCGGGAAGCGGACGTGGACCGTGTCGGAGACATGGTCGTGATACTCGATCTCGGCCTCGGCCAGCGCCGTCTTCTCGACGACGCTCCACAGCACGGCCTTGGAGCCCTTGTAGAGCCCGCCATTCATCAGGAACTTGCCGAGCTCGCCGACGATCACGGCTTCGGACTCGTACTTCATCGTCGAGTAGTAGTTGTCCCAGTCGCCGTCGACGCCGAGCCGCTTGAACTCCTCGCGCTGCACCGTGATCCAGTGATCGGCGAAGGCGCGGCATTCCTTGCGGAACTCGACAACCGGCACCTGGTCCTTGTCGCGCTTCTTGGCGCGGTACTGTTCCTCGATCTTCCACTCGATCGGCAGGCCGTGGCAGTCCCAGCCCGGCACATAGTGGCTGTCCTTGCCCAGCATCTGCTGGGTCCGGCTCACCAGGTCCTTCAGGATCTTGTTCAGCGCATGCCCGATATGAAGGTTGCCGTTGGCGTAGGGAGGGCCATCGTGGAGCACGAACTTGGGCCGGCCCTTGCTCTCGGCACGCAGCCGGTCCCACAGCTTCATGTCGGCCCAGCGCTTCAGCAGCTCCGGCTCCTTCTTGGGAAGGCCGCCGCGCATCGGAAAGTCGGTCTTGGGCAGGAAAACGCTGGATTTATAGTCAGTTGTCACGAGAAACTCGGCACTGGGAGGAGCGATAGGCGGCCGCCTCGCCGGCGGCCGCAGACAAGCAGGATGACCCGGCCGCGGTCAGCGGACCGGGCGGATAATTCGCTCCTGAGGGGCCCCGGGAAACATAGGGGCGGCAATCTAGGGATGGGGGTCTGGAGGGTCAAGGAGCCGGAATCGACCATGCCGGCCTCCCGCCCGCACGATTTCATTGAGAGCTTGTCGTGGGTCGATTGGCGAGGAGCGTCCGCGCCGCCACGCCGTCGGCGGCGATCTGGGCCTTGAGCTGGTCGAGGCCGGAGAATTTCATCTCCGGCCGGATGAAGTCGACCAATTCGACGCGCAGAGTTTTGCCGTAGAGGTCGCCCGCGAAGTCGAATAGATGGACCTCGAAATTCTCCTGCAGCTTGCCGAAGGTCGGACGTTTGCCGAGATTGGCCACGGCATCGCGCCACACACTGTCGACCAGCGCACGAACCGCATAGACACCGAAGCGCGGACGTAGATGCTCGCCCAATGCCACGTTGGCGGTGGGAAAACCGATGGTGCGGCCGCGCTGGTCTCCCAGCTCTACGACGCCCTCGATCTCCCAGCCGTGACCCAGGAGGCCAGCCGCCTCGCTCACCCAGCCGGCACGCAGCGCCTCGCGGATGCGCGTCGAGGAATAGATCTCGCCTTCGCGCATCACAGGATCGAGCACGGTGACGCCGAAGCCCTTGGCCTGGCCCTCGGCATGCAACTGTTCGACATTGCCGCTGCGGCGCGCACCGAAGGTGAAATCGTAGCCGCAGACGAGGTGCCGCGCGCCCAGGCCCTTCAACAGCACGTCCGCGATGAAGGCATCGGCGGTAAGGGCGGCGAAGGCGGCATCGAAGTGCTGCGCCAGCACCGCGGGCACGCCGTACTCGGCCAGCAATCTCGTCTTGGCCGCCGACAAGGTAAGCCTGAACGGGCCGGTGTCGGGCACGAAGAAGCGGCGCGGATGCGGCTCGAAGGTGAGCGCGACCATAGGCACGTTGAGAGCGGCGGCCTGCTCGGCCGCCCGGGCCAGCAATGCCTGGTGGCCGCGATGGACGCCGTCGAAATTGCCCAGCGCCACCACGCCGCCCTTCCACTCCGCCGGGACGGACCGCCAATCGTCGAACGTCGGGATCATGTTGCCCCGATCAGGCTGCATCGCGCCGCGGCACCAGCACGGTGGCTTCACCGTCGATCACGACCTTCTCGCCGTTCAGGCACTGGGTCTTGAGCGTCACGCGACGGCGCTTTTCGTCGATCGAAGTGATGGTGGCGACGGCCGTGATGGTGTCGCCGATCAGCACCGGCGCCATGAAGTTCATGGTCTGGGAGACGTAGACCGCGCCGGGGCCCGGCAGCTTGGTGCCGATCACCGTCGAGATGAAGGCGCCGCTCAGCATGCCGTGGGCGATGCGCTGGCCGAACCGCGTGGTGCGCGCGAAGCCGTCGTGCAGGTGGATGGGGTTGGTGTCACCCGAGACGCCCGCGAAGGCCATGATGTCCGCCTCGGTCACGGTCTTGCCGAACATGGCCGACATGCCGGGCTTGAGGTCTTCCAGAAATAGGCCGTTCATGGCGGCAAAGGCATTCGACACTGGCAATCTCCCCGCTGGGTGCCGTTTGGGCGCGCCCTCTTACCATGGGGCGGGGCCTGTGCCACAGTCCGGGTAAATGACCGTTCACATACCCTCTGAACCCGAAACCGTGGCGTCGGGACTGGCGACTGCGGCAGGGCGCCACTTCGGCCGCCCCGCGACCATCGACGGCCTGGCCCGTCAATCGGGCGGCGCCTCGCGCCAGACGTGGAGTTTCGACGCCATCGTCGACGGCGCGCGCCACGAGCTGATCCTCCGCCGTGATCCGCCAACCCTCGGCGCCACCGAGAGCAGGGCCGGCAGCGAGCGCTCCGCAGCTCTCGACAGAGGCACCGAGTTCCGCGTCATCCGCGCGGCCTGGCAGACAGGTGTCCGCGCGCCCGAAGTGCTGTTCGAGCTAGAGCCTCAAGACGGGCTCGGCGAAGCCTTCGTGATGCGCCGGGTAGGCGGCATCGCCATCGCCCGCAAGCTGCTGCGCGATCCGCCCTATGCCGTGGCCCGCGAAAGGATGGCGTGCCAACTCGGCGAGATCCTGGCGCGCATCCACGCCGTCGATCCCGCAACCCTGCCGCCGCTCGACCGTCGCGAAGCCGGCGACCACATCGCGAGCCTGCGCGGCCTGCTCGACACGCTCGGTACCTCGCAGCCGGTCTTCGAGCTTGCCCTCACCTGGCTCGACCGCCGCAAGCCGCCGACAACAGCGCGGCCGGTGCTGGTGCATGGCGACTATCGCACCGGCAACTATCTCGCCGACGAAACCGGCGTGACGGCGATCCTCGACTGGGAGGGCGCGCATCTCGGCGATCCCATCGAAGATCTAGGATGGCTGTGCGTGAAGAGCTGGCGCTTCGGCGCTGTCGACAAACCGGCCGGCGGCTTCGGCAGCCGTGAGCAGCTCTGGAAGGCCTACGAAAGTGCCGGCGGCATCAAGGTCGACCCGGCGCGCGCGCATTGGTGGGAAGTGTTCGGCACGGTGCGCTGGGGTATCATCTGCCATACCCAAGCGTGGAAGCATCTTTCAGGTGCGCAGAAGTCCATGGAGCTGGCTTCGATCGGCCGGCGCGCCGTCGAGACCGAAGTCGACCTGCTGCAACTGCTGAAGACCGGAGGCTGACATGGCGCAGGATCGTCCGACCGCGAGCGAACTGCTGGCCGCCATCGCCGACTTCCTGCGCGAGGAGGCGATACCGGCGCTCGACCGCACCGACCCGCGGCTGGGCTTTCAGACCCGGGTCGCCGTGAACTCGCTTGCCATTCTCGAACGCGAGGCGCGCCTCGGCCCCGCCGCCGATGCGCGCGAGCACGAAAGGCTCGCCAAGCTGCTCGGTCGCCAGGGCACGCTTGCCGAGCTAAACCGCGAGCTGGCACGGCAACTACGCACGGGCGAACGCGACGAGCGCGATGCCGCCCTGATGGCTCACCTCGAAGCCACCACCGCCGACAAGATCGCCATCGCCAACCCGAAGTGGCGATAGCGGCAACGCCAATGGTTCGGCCGCAGCCGAACCATTGAACGTGGCGGGCCGCCCAGAGCGGGCATAGAGTCCCGCCATGATCACCGTGAACGCTCTCTCCGAAGTCGCCGCCCTGATGGGCGACCCGGCGCGTGCCGCCATGCTCTCTCTTCTCATGGACGGCCGCGCCCATACCGCGTCCGATCTCGCGCTCACTGCCGGCATTACGGCGCAGACCGCGAGCGGGCATCTCGCGCGCATGGTCGAAGGCAATCTGCTGGCGGCCCGCGCCCAAGGCCGCAACCGCTTCTACCGGCTGGCTTCCTCCGATGTGGCCCATGCTATCGAATCGCTGATGGCATTGGCCAGCACGCGCGCGACGCCCGCCTCCAGGACCGCCGCGTGGCGGCGCGATCCCGACCTGCGCTTCTGCCGCACCTGCTACGACCACCTCGCGGGCCAGGTCGGCATCGCCGTCACCGATTCGCTGACCAAGCACGGCTATCTCGAACCCAAGGGCCCGCGCGACTGGAAGCTCACCCAGCCAGGCGAGCTGTTCTGCGAGCGGCTGGGCGTCGATCTGCCCGGCGCACGGCAGGCGAGTTCGCGCCACTTCGCGCGTCAGTGCCTCGACTGGAGCGAGCGGCGCCCGCACATCTCGGGCGCCCTGGGAGCGGCAATCGCCGACACCTTCTTCAAGCGCGGCTGGGCCGAGCGCTTGCGCCGCAGCCGCACGGTACGGCTGACCGACTCCGGCCGCCGTGCGCTCGGCAGCCATTTCGGCGCGACGGTCTAACTACCAGCCCTGGAAGCGTTGCCACGGCGTGGCGTCACCGTCGGGCGATACCGCTAGATAGAAGGGATACTGCGCGCCCGTGGCGCAGGCATGGTTGGGCAATACCCGCAGCTTGGTGCCGATCGGAAAGCGCTGGACCACGCCGGGATCGGCGGCGCCATCGCGCCGCGAGATGATGCCGTGTTCCTGATTGGCGCCCGACACGAACAGGCCGTCGATCACCTGGCCCGTCGCGTCGCAGACGGCGCCATAGCCATAGTCGATCTTCTGGCGCTGCGTGCCGCGGTCGCGGCTCATGGCCATCCAGCCGGCATCGACGATCACCCAGCCCTTCTCCGGCTGGTGCCCGATCACGGTGGTCAGCACCGACAGCGCCACCTGCTGGGGCGTGCAGACGCCGACATTCGACATCACCAGATCGAAGAAGACATAGACGCCGGCGCGCACTTCGGTGACACCTGCGAGGTTCCGGGCCGCCAGCGCCGTCGGAGTCGAACCGACGCTGACCTCGGGACAGGCCATGCCCGCCGCGCGCAGCCGTTCGGCGGCGCGGACACAAAGCGCCCGCTCCTGCTCGGCGAGCTTCTGCAACGCCTCGTCCGTATCGAGATCGTAGGAGCTGCCGGCATGGGTCAGCACGCCCTTCAGGTGCTGGCCGCCCTCCTGCAGGACCTTGCCGATGTCGATCAACTCCGCCGCCTCCGGCTGCACGCCCGAACGATGACCATCGGAATCGATCTCGACCATCACCTCGAAAGCGTGGGCGGCTTCCCTGCCCTTGGCGACGACGGCCTGTGCGGCCGCTACCGAATCGACCAGGATGGTGAGCGCGCAGCCGCGGCGGATCAGGGCCAGGGCGCGGTCGAGCTTCTCCGGCGCCATGCAGACGGCATAGAGGATGTCGGCAAAGCCCGCGGCGAAGAACTGCTCCGCCTCCTTCAGCGTGGAAACGGTGATTCCTTTGGCACCTGCCTCCTGCTGGCGACGCGCGACCTCGATGCACTTCGACGTCTTCACATGCGGACGCAGCCGGACGCCCAGCGCCGAGAGGTGCTTTTGCATACGGTCGATGTTCGCCGCCATGCGCGCCTCGTCGATCAAGGCGGCCGGCGTTTCGATGTCCATCAGCTTCACGAGAGGCGTCCTTCGAGCCAGGGGATGAGATCGTCGAGCGTAGGCCGTTCGAGCGCGGCGGCCGGGGCACCATCGGGACGCGCAAGAGCGACCCGATTGTGCCAGTAGGTCCTGAGGCCCACGGCCGACGTGCCGAAGAGATCGTAGCCCGATCCGGCAACGAAAGCCGCCTCCTGAGGCGCCACGCCCAGCCGGTCGAGCGCCAGGCGATAGGGCCGCGGATCGGGCTTGTAGGCACCCGCTTCCTCAGCCGTGACCACGCAATCCCACGACGTCTTCAGGCGTGCGGCGGCAAGCGCACCCAGCCGGATCGAGCAGTTGGTCACCACCGCAAGCTTGGTCCGTCCCTTCAACGCATCGAGAGCCTGTTGTGCCCCGCTCCACACCGGCAGGTCGGGCCAGCGCGCTTCGAGCGCATCGGCCGCACTCTCCGCAAGCCCGGTGTTGCGCGCCGCATCGCGCACCAGCGTCTCGTAGGGCAGATAGGCGCCACAGCCATAAGTCAGGCGCAGATACTCGGCCCGCCAACGACGCCCTGCCGCTTCCGAGCCTGCCACCGAATTCCACAGTGTCCACGAATCGATCAACGCCGTCAGAAGATCGAAGAGCACGGTTTTGGGAAAGGGAGTATTCATGCCGCGACCGTAGCAGACGGTATCGCCGCGCGCTCAGGACGAAGCCGTTTCCTCGCGCGCCAGCCGGGCCTTGCCGAAGGTGAGACCGTCGCCCGACGGGATCTTGGCAATCGAGGAAGCGCGCAGGATCTTCTCGTCACCCACCGTCAGATAGATGTTGGTGAAGAGCAGAGAACGCGTCTGGCGCACCACCTCGGCGCGGCCTTCGACCCAGTCGCCGACCTTGGCCGGCGCCACGAAATCGAAGGTCATGTTCACCGTCGGCAGGAACTTGCGCAGGCCCACCAGGGTGCCGCCGCCCATCGTGCCGACAAGATCGGCCACGCTCATCATCATGCCGCCGTGCAGACCGCCCGCCGGATTGCACATGTGAGACTGAACGCGAAAGCCCATGACGAACTCGTCGCGCGTGCCCTTCCCGCCGCGCCTGGCGTAGAGGTTGCCGATATGCGTATTGAAGGTCGGATCGGGCCGGCCGCGATCGAAATCGATACGGATGAAGCCTTCGGGCGGATTGTCGTCGATCACACTAACTCCTGACGGGAAGCTGCCGGCGGGCGCTGAGCAGCGCGAAGTCGCCCAGGCCGCCCAGCACATCGTGGCGCGGACCATAGAGGCGTCCCCGGACATGCACCATATGCTCGTCCTGGCCCACGAGTTCGCCGGTCGCTTCGAGCCAGTCGCCGACACGGGCCGGCGACAGATAGTCGAGGGTGAGCCGCAAGGTCACGCAACGTCGATCGATGGCGCGCCACACGACCGAACCCAAGGCCGAATCGAGAAACGCCGCCAGCATGCCGCCATGGACGATGCCGAGCGCGTTGGCGTGTTGCGGGCCGGGCAGAAAGCCGCGCCAGACGCGACGGCCCTCGACCTTCTCGAACCAAGGCCCATTGGCGGCGGCAAAGCCGGACGCCTCGGTGATTTCGCGAAAGCCCGGTGGAATCTTCGAAACAGATCTGATCACAAGTCATCCTACACAGAAAATTCACGGCGCCCACAATTACGCCACGACGGTCCTGTGTCTTATCGCGTTCGCGAGAGGGGGTGGGTTCCCTGAGTACAGATCGGAGTATCTAATGAAGATCGACGTCCAAGGACTGCTGGTTTCTGCGCTCGTCGTGTTGGCAGCGACAGGCCCGGCCCTGGCACAGACGCCGGATCAGATGAAGATGGCCTACAACAGCGCGCGCAATCAGCTCGGCGTGGTTCAATACTGCAAGGAGAAGGGCTTTGCAGACGCCGACACGATATCGACACAGCAGAAGATGATGGGCCTGATCCCGAAACCCGCGGACACTAAGGAAGGCGACGCGGCCGAGGCGCTCGGCAAGAAGGGCACCATTTCGTCGATGGGCACGACGCAGGAACTCGAAGCTGCCGCCAAAGCACAGAATTCCTCGGTCGAGAAAATGTGCCAGACCCTGTCTTCGGCCATCAAGCAGGCAGGTGCTTCTCTTCCCAAATAAGCACTCGGGAGGAGCCGTCTAGGCGATGCCCGTCAGCAACACCAAACCGTAGCCGACATAGTAGAGTCCCAGCACGGTAATCAGACGGCCGGCCCACATGCGGAACTGGCCGTCTGACAGGCGCTCGAGGATCTGCTTGCCGAGCGACGTGCCGAGCATCGAGGCGACCACCGCGATCGCCAGCACCCAGGGCTCGACGGAGCCTGTCTGCTCGATCAAGGCGCCGAAGTAGAGAAGCTTCGAGCCGTGACCGAACACCTGGCACGAGGCCTTGGTCGCCACGATCTGCCGCCGGTTCATCTGCGAGCGCAGGAAGAGCTGGTCGATCAGAGGGCCGGTGACGCCAGTCAGCAGCATCAGTGCCATGCACGCAATACCGCCGCCTATCGCCTGCACCGGCCCGAGGGTCGCCGGCAACAACCGTTCGGGCACGATACGCAGTAGGAAGGGCGAGACACCCAGCATCAGGAGCGCCACGGCCTTCTCGGGGACGTAAAGCGTCAGCGACCAGGCGCCCACGGCAATGACGCAGCCCAGCACATAGAAGACCGTGATCCGCCACTGGATGTGCCGCCACCACAGGATGGCGCGCCACCCGTTGGAGGCCATCTGCGTCACCGCATGCAGCACCATCGCCATGGGCAACGGCAGCAGGAACAGCAGCACGCCGATCAGCACCATGCCGCCCGCCATCCCGAAGATGCCGGACAGGAATGCCGTGAAGACCATCAGGAGCCCCAGGCCCGCTGCCATCGCGATCGTCATCTCGCCCTCGCCACTCGATGGCCGCACGCTATGTCGGGCTTATCCAGTTCTCAAATATATGATAAATGGCATATCCATATCGGATACATATCCATAGAACTGCGCCATCTCCGCTATTTCGTTGCCGTCGCCCGCGAGGGCCATGTCACGCGCGCGGCGGAGAAGCTCCACATTCAGCAACCGCCCCTGTCGCAGCAGATCCGCGCCCTCGAACGCGAAATCGACGCGAGCCTCTTCGTACGCCACCCCCGCGGCGTCAGCCTGACCGATGCCGGCCGCTCCTTTCTGGTCGACGCCGAAGCGATCCTCGCAGCTGTCGACCAGGCCACCGTGCGGGCGCGTCGCACGGCACGCGGCGAGACCGGCCGCATCGCCGTGGGCTTCACCACCTCGGCGCCGTTTCATCCGCTGGTGGCGCGCGCGATTCGCGAGTTCCGCAGCACGCGGCCCGATGTCTCGTTCGTGCTGGAGGAGAGCAGTTCGGGCGAACTCCTGGCCGGCCTGCGCGAGGAGCGGTTGGATATCGCCTTCATCCGCGCGGGCCTTGCCGACCCGCAGGGGCTCACCGTGCATGCGTTGCTGCAGGAAGAAATGTCGGCCGCGCTGCCGGCCCGCCACCGCCTGACCCGTCGGCCGAAGCTCACCCTGAAGGATCTCGCGACGGAGGACTTCATCCTCTACCGCCGGCCCGATGGCCGCGGCCTCTACGACGTGATCATCGCCGCCTGCAGCGAAGCGGGCTTCAGTCCCCATGTCAGCCAGGAGGCGCCGCGCATCGTTTCCACCCTCAACCTCGTCGCCGCCGGGTTGGGGATTACCATCGTCCCGGCCTCCTTGAGCCGCCTGCCCTTGGAGGGTGTAACCTACCGCCCGCTCACCGGGCGGCCTGCGCTCAAGGTGCCGCTCAATCTGGCCTGCCGTCGCGACGAACATTCGGCCGCAACGCTGGGCTTCATCGATCTGGTCCGGCAGCTCGCATGAAACCGATCAAGACCATCGGCCACTCCAATCACCCGGTCGAGCGCTTCGTCGATCTCCTGACCGCAGCCGGCGTCGAGGTGCTGGTCGACGTGCGCTCGACACCTTATTCGCGGCGCTTTCCGCAGTTCGGGCGCGAGCGGCTGGCGGCCCGTCTCGCCGCGGCCGACATTCTCTACCGCTACGAAGGCGCCGCGCTCGGGGGAAAGCCCCAAGCCGGCGGAAGCTACGAGGCGCTGGCGACAAGGCCGGAATTCGGCGAGGCGCTGGACCGTCTGGTCGCCGCCGCTGCCGATACCACCCTCTGCTTGATGTGCGCCGAGAAGGAGCCGCTCGACTGTCACCGCACCGTCTTGGTGTCGCGACGGCTGGCCGAGCGTGGCGCGCCGATCGAACATCTCCTGGCCGACGGCCGCAGCGAGACGCATGCGGCCATCGAGGACCGGCTGTTGGCCGGCAGCAAGGAAGGCCTGCCCGATCTCTTTACGACCGAGCAGGACCGCGCGACGCGACTCGCTCAGATCTGGCGAAGCCGCGAACGCGCGATGAAGCGGACCTAACGTGTCCTTCCCTCGATGCACGCCACCGAGGGAAGGAACGTCGAGGCCGCTAGTTCTGCTTCGGCGCCGCCTTCGGAGCCTGGGCCGTGGCGAGGATCACATCGTAGCGAACCCCTTCCTCGACCTTCTTCAAGGCGGCGTTGGCTTCGTAGTACTTGCCGCCGTCGAGGAGCTTCGCCGCCTGGTCGACGTCGGCCATTGTCTTGTCGAGCGGCGCCAGCGCCATCGCGAACATCACCTTCACGTCGGCAACGCGGAGCTTTTCGATCGCCTCGGCGCGATTGCCCTTCTCCAGCGACTTGTTCGCGTCGGCAACGGCTGCAGCCTTGGCCGGCGTTGATACGAAGTCTTCGTCCAAGGTGAGCTGACCGTCGATCGGCAGCCACGCGACAGGCTGCGTGGATGCAGAGCCGGCAGCCGGCGCGGCCTTCATGCTCTTCGGCATCTTGAAATCCGCCTCGGCCTTCTGGAAGGCCGTCGAATCGGTCTTGGCCTTGGCCAGAGCGGCACGCGCATCGGCAACCAACTTCTTCGCCGCGGCGGGATCGGCATCGAAGATCGCGACTCGGGCGAGGTGAAGCGCGCGGAAGGCAATGGCGCCGTCGGCCGACAGCTTGGCAAGGTCGCGGGCGGCTTCCTTTTGCTGGGCCGTCGGCGCGGTGGCCTGTGCGGGCGCGGATGGCGTCTGCTGGGCATAGACGGCGCCCGCCAGCAGGGTGGTTCCGAGCAGTGCTGCGGTAATCCCCTTGAAGACCTTCATGACTGTTCTCCTCTTCGAGCGACAGGCTCGTGAGGCAGACGCTAGGCCCTCGTAGGTCGCGGCCCCGTTGCCGCTACATTGGCAATGTTCAATCTGGGATGGAGATTGGCTGGGGCGCCAGGATTCGAACCTGGGAATGGAGGAATCAAAATCCTCTGCCTTACCGCTTGGCTACGCCCCAGCAGGCGTCCGTTTGGGCGGGCCGGAACATAGAGGGTTCGCGCCGCAGCGCAACCCCGGGCAGCGTCCAGGCCGCGTCCGCGTCATTCAGGCCGCGTTGGCGTGCTTCAGGGCATCGACGTGGACGAAGGCACCATCGGCATAGAGCAAGGGCTTCGCCTCGGGATCCAGAGCGAGGTCGACGATCTCGCCGATATAGATCGTGTGCGTGCCGGCCGCGACCTTGGTCACCAGCTTGCAGTCGAACGAGACGGGGCAGCCCTTCAGCACCGGCGCGCCGGTCGAAAGGGTGAACCAGTCGCCCATGTCGCAGAAGCGCTCGTCGCCTTCGACGCCGTCCATGCCGGCAAAGCGCTCCGCCAGCTTGCGATGGTCGGGCGCCAGGATATTGACGCAAAAGAAGCCCGCCTCGCCGATCGGGTCGTGGGCGCTCGCGGTCTTGTTGACGCAGACCAGAATTTGCGGCGGTTCGGCGGAAACCGAACAAACCGCCGTCGCCGTCAGCCCTCCGCGCAGCTCCCGGTGCTTGGTGGTGATCAGGGTGACGCTCGCCGCGAGGTGGCGCATGCCCTTCTTGAAGGCAACCGCATCGATACTCATAGGCGCGACTCTAAAGCACGCCGGCCCGCCACCGCTACTGCAAAGGCTGGTGCAGAATTCCCGCTAAACGCCCGGCCGGCCAGCGAAATCCGCAGATTCCGCCCAGAAGGCGCATTAACCCTGATGCAATAAAACCTTCATCAGACTGCCGTTCTTTGCGGTTGCCCCGTTGTTGGCAGCCGCTACGGTCGCCCTGCATGGCGGCCCGCGCGACCAAACTCTCTGCTGAAATGGCCCCCGATGTCGCCTTGCGGCTCATCGTGGCGGACTGCCATGTCGATCTTTCCAAGTATCGCGCCATCGTTCTGCAGAGCCGCCGGCCGATCGGAATCCATCAGACGCGGGTGGCTTTCCGGCGGATGCGCGCGGCTTTCAGCGTCTTCCGCGGCGCCCTCAACGGCCCCGCCGTCCGCTCCCTGTCGGCCGAAGCCAGGTGGCTGGCTGGCGAATGTGCGCCGGCCCGCGACCTGCACGTCTTTCTGACCGAGACCGTCGAAGGGGTTCCGCCTGCGGTGAGCCGCATCGCCGCCCGGCTTGCCGCCGTCCATCTGCAACGGGCCCGCGCCGCTCTGTCCGGTGCCCGATACAATGCGTTCGACCGACAGCTCATTGCCTTTGCCGACCAGCCGCCGTCCGGCCGGAACACCCGCCTCGACGATTTCGGGCGGGAAGTGCTCGAGAAGCGGCACCGCAAGGTGGAGCGGCGTGGACGCGGCCTCGAGGAGCTCAATGCCGAGGAGCTGCATGAGCTCCGCATCGCGATCAAGAAGCAGCGCTATGCGGCGACCTTCCTGCAGCCCGCCTTTGCCTCTGCAGCGGCCAAGCCCTATATCGAAACAACAGTGCGCCTGCAGGGCGCGCTCGGTGCCTTGAACGACCGCGCGGTGGCAGCCCAGATGCTGGCCGACATCGCCACGGCGACCCGCCCGACGGAAGACGTGGCTGGCGCGCTCAAGGCCCTCGCCAAGCAGGCGGCGGGTGGCGACAAACGCCGCCGCCGCAAGCTGGAACGGGCCTGGAAGGACTTCAAGAACGCCGAGCGCTTCTGGCTGGCGTGACCTCCTTCGTAGCGAGAGTTTCATGAGTGACACGCAGAACGCCGCCGAACAGCGCATTCCCGTCACCGTGCTGACGGGCTTCCTCGGCAGCGGCAAGACCACCCTCCTGAACAAGCTGCTGCGACGACCGGAACTGGCCGACACGGCCGTGATCATCAACGAATTCGGCGAGATCGGGCTCGATCACCTTCTGGTCGAGAAATCCGACGACGAGGGCATGGTCACGCTGAACTCGGGCTGCCTCTGCTGCACGGTACGCGGCGACCTGGTGCGCACCATGAGCGAGCTGTTCCTGAAGCGCTCGCGCGGCGAGGTGACG
>JAIUOY010000090.1:0-36436 GCA_020160995.1 Pseudomonadota bacterium
GCCTTGAGCGCGGGCGTGTACTGGCCGAGGAACATGGCGCCGTAGACCACGAAGTGATGATCATGGCAGCGGTAGAGCGTGTAGAAGTTCATGGCGCCTTCGCGCGCGAGGAACTTCGCGTCAGCCGCGACGGCTTTCTGGTTATAGACGACGACGTCGCGGTAGTTGCCGCACAATACGTCGATGTGCGTCGGCATGTGGATCAGGTGGCCGGAGTCGGGCACCAGGTCGCGCAGGCGGTCGGCGGCACGCAACGCACGCTGCGGGAAGGGCGACATCTCCATCAGGTGGATATAGAGGTGCAACAAGCCCGGATGGTCCCAGCTCGCCGGAAGGTCGCGCAAAGCGCTTTCCAGCACCTCGACCGCCTCGTCCGTCCCCGCACCTTCCGTTGCACGGCCGGTCCGGAGATCCCACATCTGCCACGGCATCTCGTTCATGATCGCCTCGGCGAAGACCGAGCGCACCTCGAGGTCGTCGGGCCAGACACGGAACAGCTTGCGCATCTCGACGGTGAAGGCCTTGTCCCAAGGCGCCTGATCCTCGATCGCGTCGCGTTGCGGGTAGCGCGCCTGGAGGGCGCGGATCAGCGCCTGCTCGACCGGAGTCGCGTTTGCCGCCGCGGCAAGCGCGCGCTGCAGGGCATCGTAGGACTCGCGCAGAGCCTGCGCCTTGCCCGCCGGGTCGTAGAGGACCCAGGGGAGATTGTAGTTCGGCCCGGCGGCGTAAGAAACGCCCCAATGCGCCATAGCGCAATCCGGATCGCTCTCCAGCGCCTTGCCGAAGCACGCGATCGCCTCAGCATGGTTGAAGCCGTAGAGCCAGTTCAGGCCGCGATCGAACCAGCGCTGTGCATGCGGCGAGGAAGTCGTAATGACGCGCCCATAGGCGCCGAGATCGAAATAGTCGTCCATCGTCCATCCCCCCGCTGTAGCTCGCCCGTATGGTGCCTGCAGGAACAGGCAGACTGCAACCGCGCAACGCCTTTTGGCTCGGTTCGGCCGCATCGCCGGCCGGGAGGCGGCGACTGCTAGACGGGCCCTTCCCCTCTCCCGTCGCGGTGAGAACTCGTCCCTGCAGCCCTCGGAGGCTCGCGACTCTGTCTTCTTCTCCTGCTCCACGCGCATTTCTTTGTCATGGAGTGAGCTTCAAATCGCGCTCCACAACGCCACCGCCCGAACGGGACGCCGCTTTCGATTCCTCGACCTGACATTCCCGATGAATGGCGGTGCGGCAAGGACAGCCTCGAGATCCCAGACGTTCGCGAACTTCCACTCGACGCACGCTCGCGATAGCCGCGGCAATCAACGGCGATTGAACGCCGCGACTCATCTGACCAAGTGGCAATGCATCCAAGCTCATGCGGCGAGAACGATATGGCACTCCTACCACTGAATGGTCACAGTTGGTCGATCAAAACCTAAAGCGCATCCCTCTCCGATTTCATAAGTTCCGCCTAGCTGAAAAGACAGCGCGTCCAGGTTGAAAAAGACAAAGGGAGGGACTCCTGTTATGGCCGCTTCTGCAAAGCATGCACCTTGCGTAGAGAACGAATTCTTCAACCTCTTGACGACAGTGCGAGTCGCATTCCCCAAAGGCCCAAGCACGACGCCGCTCACCTCCGATGGCGAGTTGATCCAGCGAATCTACAAAGACATCGAACGCTCGATCAAAGAGAAGGACTACGCCCGCTGCCCCTCATCGACAGAAATCCCACGTCCCAGCGAGACGCCTCCGCGTGCGCTGCACTAGAAGAAAGCATCGCTGAACATTGCGTCACGCAGCTGCGCGCCGACTTCGGGGCCGCACGGAAATACAACCTAGTGGCGACTTCAGAGCTTCGGCAGACCGGCGCCGTTCGGTGCCTGCAGGCTCACTTTCCAACGCATTGAAACAGGGCGGCATGACAGCCGCGCCGCGCAATCAACGCTCGCGGAACGCCCGGCTCATCTGATCGGTGAAGGGTTTGACGAGGTAGGAAGCGGCCGTCCGCTCATCGGTCGAAACGAACACCTCGGCCGGCATGCCTGGCACCAATCTCATCCCGTTCAGTTGAGCCACGGCGTCCTCGGCAAGCTGCACATTGGCAACGTAGTACTCCTGGCCGGTCGACGGATCGCGCGCCGAGGCCGGCGAGACCATGGATACCCTTCCCTTCATTTCCGGCGTCGTATTGCGGTTGAACGCGGTCAACCGGAGGCGCGCCTGCTGGCCCTCTCTCACCTGATCGATGTCCGCCGGCAGGATTCTGACCTCGAAGAGCAGTTCGGCGTTCTTCGGAACGATGGTCGCGATCTTCGCCGCCGGCGTTATCACGCCGCCGATCGTGTGGATGAACAGCTCGTTGACGTAGCCGCCGATGGGTGCGCGGATCGCCGTGCGCAGAAGACGATCTTCGATTGCCAGCTTGCGTTCGGTCAGCTCGCCGATCCTGGCGTCGACGGTGCGCAGCTCGCGCTGCGCTTCCGTCGTAGCGTTCTGGTCGATGGCGATGATCTGGACCCTGATCTCGCTGGCCCGTACCTTGGCGCGGGCGATGCTCGCTTCGATTTCGCCCTTCTCTCCCGGGATCCTGGCCCAGTCCTTGTGGGCCGAATACAGGCGCGTGTAGTCGACGAGCTTCTTCTCGAACAGCTCGAGGAGCTTTTCCCGTTCGGCCTTCACGAGCCTGATCTCCTCGACCTTGGCCGCGAGCCGGGACTCCATCCCGTTGATCTCCTCGCCGGTCTGGCTGATGCTCAACTCGAGCTGCTCTTTCTGGCTGTCACGACCGACCTTGTTGCCGGTGAAAAGGCGTGTCTCACCGTGGACGATCAGATCCGCGGCGCTCGACAGGGAGCCCAGCTCCTCCGGAAACGCAATCGACTCGAGATTGTCCCGTTCTGCAATAAGACGCGCCCTGCGGCCGAGCGATTCGGCGAGCTGCGACTTGACGATCAACAGCTCGGCCTTGATCTGCACATCGTCGAGCGTCGCCAGGATCTGGCCTTCCTCGACAAGATCGCCCTGGCGCACGGCCAAGGCTTTTACGATTCCGCCATCCCTGTGCTGCACTTCCTTGAGGTTCTGGTCGACCTTGACCGTACCTGTCGTCACCACAGCCCCTTCGAGGCGGGCCATCGCGGCCCATCCCCCGCAACCCAGGACCAGCGTGACGGCAAGGGCAAAGCCAAAAGCGACTCGCGACCAAATCGGGAACGAGGCGCCGGCCTCTCTGGTTTCGTGCTTCTGGGCAGCCTTCATGACACATGCTCTGGTATGGAGACGGCGACCGTGAACTGCAGTTCGTGGCGACCATCAAGTTCGATTGAGTAGAAATCCTCCGAGTCTTCCCTGTCGTGCACATCGACAAACGTGCGCTCCTTGTCGTCGAGTTGCTCGAAGCGGAAGCGAATCGGATACTGATCGGTATTCTCCGAGAGATAGATGTCGTCGAAGAGGTCTTCTACCTCGTCGGCCATATCCTCGCCGTCGCGATAGCGAATCTCGTAACGTGCGGCGATGATGCGATCTCCGACTGTGAAGTCGGTGATCTTTCGGACCAGATCAGGCTGGTGATCGTCGTCGTCCGACCGCTGGAATTCGAACGTGTCGTCGCCCTCTCCTCCGGTCATGATCGCCGACATATTGGCGGCGGTCAGATGATCGTCGCCCTGCCCGCCGATGATCCTCTCGAAACCCTCGATCAGGTCGCGCCCGATATCGGTCCCCTGGGCCGTGCCCGCTCCAACGTCGACCATGATATCCAGAAAGGCGGACGAGTAGTCGATCGTATCTTCGCCGGCATCGCCAGAAAAGGAATCCGCATTGCCATCGGCAGCCGCCACGACGTGATCGTCGCCATCGCCGCCCCGAACCTCGTCCGCCCCGGCTCCATCGGAGAGGAGATCGTCGCCATCGCCGCCGAAGAGCTGATCGTTTCCGTCCCCTGCCAGCAGAATGTCTTGATCTCCGCCGCCATGCAGTTCGTCGTTGCCCTCGCCGCCGTCGAGAGAGTCGTTGCCGGCGTCACCGCGCATCGTGTCGTCGCCGGCGCCGCCGATCAGGGCGTCCTGTTCCTCGCCGCCGTGCAGTTCGTCGTTGCCATCGCTGCCGTACAGAGTGTCGTTGCCCGCGTCACCGCGCATCGTGTCGTCGCCGGGCCCGCCGATCAGGGCGTCCTGCTCCTCGCCGCCGTGCAGTTCGTCGTTCCCCTCGCCGCCATCGAGAGTGTCGTCGCCGGCACCTCCGTGGATCTTGTCGTCGCCGTCACCCCCGATCAGGATGTCGCCGCCGGCGCCACCGGAAATGCGGTCGTCGCCTTGCTCGCCATGTATCGTATCGTCACCATCCTCGCCAAAGAGACGGTCGTTACCGGGACCGCCGAAGACGACATCGTTTCCGGGTCCGGCCAGGACGACGTCATCGCCCGCGCCGCCATAGATGACGTCATTGCCAGCCCCTGCGACGACGTGATCGTGGCCGTCGCCCGCCAGGATCGCGTCATTGCCTTCGCGGGCGTCGATGTTGTCATCGCCGCCGCGGCCATCGATCAGCTCGCCGCAGCGCGTCCCGAGTAGATTGTCATCGCCCTCGGTCCCAAGGATCGGCGGCGCCTCCACGACGTTGAAGAAGGCCTCCTGCTCGATCGACGTCGTACCGTCGCTGATCTGGTATTTCAGCGCGACCTCGCCAAGCCAGCCCCGTTCCGGCGTGAACATCCAGCCGCCGCCTTCCACAGGCGTGAGCGTGCCCGTCGATGCTTCGAGCTGGATTGGCTTCAGGGTGTCGCCATCTGCGTCGGTAGCACCTGCGAGCAAGGCAAGCAGCGGAATCAAGTAGGCACTGCAGCCAACGAGGTCCTGCAGCCGGACAGGACCGGCGAGCTTCGGCGCCCGGTTGGCCATCAGGTCGGGATTGCTGCGGTTTGGAGGGTTGAAGCGAGGGTCATCGTGCCGTCGCCCGCCCTCGTCGTTGCCGTCGCCACCACCACCTCCGCCGCCGCGACGCGCGACTTCATCGACTGGCGCCTTGGCAACCGACGGCGGCCCTCCGCGCTGGTTGTCGTTGCTGGCGCTTCCCTGATCCGGCCGCCCGAGCGATCCACCCCGGGAGAAATCGATGGGACGCGAGTCGTTGGCCAGGAAATTGTTGACTGCCTCCTGTGGCAACAGCTTCTTGGGTGTCAGCGGCACGACGTTCTCGGAGTCGCTTTCGGGCTCCTGCTTCCCTTCGTTAACCGCACTCGCACCCAGCTCTTCTGAGTCCCCGCCCGTACTGCCTGACTTGTCGGTCTCTTCGGTCGGCCGCCGCTTGGGCTGCGGCGCCGCGGCAAGTTCGGTGGGCAAAAAGCTTTTCAGATAGACCGCCACGCCCGCCAGGAAGACGAAGAAGGCGTGAGGAAGCAGACTGGGCTTGGTGTTCTCGGCGAGAACATAGGTCTCGCGCGAAGGCTGGGTCCGCTGCTGAACCTCCCTCGTGGCCTGGACCTTGATCATGCCGGCCGCCTCAACGGGGGTTGAACCATTGCCACTGCGGGCCTCGTAGTGGGCTGACCCGTCGGAGTCATGATCTCCTCCTTCTTGCCAAATGCCGTCAGGCGACCTGCCTGCACGATGGCGACAAGATCGACGGCGACGAGTGCGCTGGGTCGGTGGGCAATGACGATCGCGATGCCGCCCCGCTCCTTGATGCCGCGAATCGCCTGCGTCAGCGCTTCCTCGCCTTCCCCATCGAGGTTCGAGTTGGGTTCGTCCATGACGACCACAAAGGGATTGTCGTACAGCGCACGCGCCAGAGCGACGCGCTGCCTCTGCCCCGCCGACAAGGCCATACCCTGCGAGCCAAGCTGGGTCCGGTAGCCCTCGGGCATCTTCACGATCATGTCGTGGACCCCTGCCGCCTGCGCCGCGGTGATGACCTTCCTGTAGTCGGGCTCGGGCTCGAAGCGACAGATATTCTCTTCGATCGTCGCGTCCATCAGGCCGACGTCCTGTGGCAGATAGCCGACATGCTTGCCGATCTCGTCCTCGCGCCACTGCGAAAGATCGGCTCCATCCAGACGCACATTGCCGCGCAGGACCGGCCAAATGCCGGTCAGGGCGCGCGCCATCGTTGTCTTGCCGCCGGCACTGGGTCCGATAATCCCTACCGCCTGGCCAGCGAGAAGTTCGAACTTGATCTCGCTCAGGACGACCTGTCCCGTACCTGGAGCCGCGACCGTGATCTTGTCGACGACGAGGCTTTGCTTCGGCGCCGGCAATTGCATCGGCGGATCCACCGCTGCCAAGGCGATCACCGTCTCGCGCAGCCGCTCATAGGCCGTCCGTGCCGCGACAAAGCCCTTCCAGTTGCCGATCGCCTGATCCACCGGCGCCAATGCCCGCGCTGCCGCCACGGAGCAGGCGATGATCGCGCCGGCGGTCAGTTCGCCCTTGATCGTGAGGTAGGCGCCCAGCCCCAGAAGCGCGGACTGCAGCAACATCCGCAGGACCCGAGATATGGCCGCGAACGTACCGCCGATGTCGTTGGCCTTCGTCTGCAATTCCAAGTGTTCGCCATTGGCATCGTTGAATCGGTCGACAGCCCGGCCAGCGAAGCCCATGGCTCTTATGACCTCGGCGTTGCGCGCATTGGAATCCGCGATGGTGTTGCGGGCCACGGCCGCCTTGCGCGTCGATCCATGCAGCCGCTTGGTCATGATCTCGCTGACGATCGTAAGGACCGTCAGCACGAAAGCGCCGGCAAAAGTCAGCGCGCCCAGCAGGGGATGAAGGAAGTAGATGAACGCCAGATAGATCGGCATCCATGGCAGGTCGAACAATGCGGCCGGCCCCTGGCTGCCCAGGAACCCGCGGACAGTGTCGACATCCCGCCCGCGTTCCAACGCCTCGGACGTCGAGAAGCCGAAACGCGGCATGTCGATGGCGACGCGATGGGCCAGCGGCGCGATCTTCTTGTCGAGCCGCGCACCGACGCGGACGAGAATCTGCGAACGGACGACGTCGAAGCCGCCCTGGAACATGTAGAGGCCGATGGCAAGGGCCGACAGGACGAGAAGCGTCGGGATGCTTCCGCTGGTCAGGGCCCGATCGTAGATCTGCATCATGTACAGCGAGCCGGTCAACGCGAGCAGGTTGATGAGGCCCGATATCAGAAACAGAAACAGGACGATGGCGCGAAAGCCTCGCGTGAGTTCCGCGAGGTTCTTTCGCTTTGCTGGGGTCAACTCTTTGGATTTAGCCATACGCGCCCTGCCCTGTCCGTTGTCTTGGCGGCTTGGACGAGTTGGGAGTGGGCATCCGCCCACTCCGCTCCCCGTCCCCTCGCCCCCTTAGCCGGTCACATTCGAGTTGTTCATGGTGTGGTGACCTTCGATCTGGATCTTGAAGTCGGCGGCTGTGTCGCCGTCGACATTGCCCTGGAGGATGGTGAACTCCCCATCCGCCCGCGTTTCATAGGTCACGGCCAACTGGCCTGCCGCGGTCAACTGTCCGTTGCTCACCAGGGTGAATGCCTGATCGCCCCCGGCCCCGATGTTGGCATCGATGCCGGACAGATCGACCCGGTCGCCGGGCTCGAAGAACAGGATGGTGTCGCCGTCCGCCGCCGTCACCGACTGGAACTTGAACGTATCGTTCCCCGCTCCGCCGTTCATGATGTTGGCGGAGTTGCTTGCGATGATGGTGTCGTTGCCCGAGCCGGTGTTGACGTTCTCGATGCTCCAGATCGTGTCGTTTCCGGTCTGGCTGCTCGAGGCGCTGCCCTTGCTTCCGGCGCCGGTTCCGAGGTTGACGGTGACGGCCACGGTTGCCGCAGAGACATCGAGCGTGTCGCCTCCCGTGCCACCGTCGCTGTCGTCGCCGAAGTAGACGTCGTTGCCGTCGCCGATTTCGGCCACGATCAGGTCGTCGCCCGCCCCGCCGAACACCGTGTCGTCGCCGGCCCCGCCCACGATCATGTCGGCACCACCGTCGCCGAACAGACGGTCGGCTCCGGCATCGCCGTAGATCACATCCGCATGCTCGCCGCCGAAGGCCTGGTCGTCGCCGGCACCGGCGAAGATCATGTCCCGGCCCTCGCCGCCGCGGACGAGATCCGCACCTTCGCCAGCCACGATGACGTCGGCGCCCGCACCGCCGATGGCAACGTCATCTCCGGCCTTGCCGACGATGTCGTCGGCGCCGTCTGTCCCGACGAGGACGTCGTCCCCGGCAGTACCGTTCTTGACCGCACCCGAAGGCGTCTCGCCGTCGCCCGGCTCCTCGTCCACCGGCTCTTCGTCGGGCCCGTCCGAGATGAACTGCGGCGGCACCACGCCCGTGAAGGTGACCGAATGGGTCCCGTTCGAGAACGTCTTGGTGCCGTTCCCGTTGTCCGTCAGGACATAGGTCGAGAGATCCGCGCCGTCGGTCAGCTCGATCACGTCCTCGGCACGCAGCGCACCGATGATGGTGTCGTTGCCGCCATTGGACTTGAAGACGATGCGGTGCGCCGAACCGAGCGACGAGATGTCGATCGTGTCGTCGCCGGCATTGCCGTCGATGGTGATCGTGTTGAGCCGCAGGCTGGTCCCGGAGAAGTCACCGATGACCTGGAAGGTATCGCCTCCAGCCGTGCCGCCAGGCGCGTTGGGGTCGACACTGTTGATGCGGATCTCTTCGATCTCACGCAGCTCGGCGATCACCGAGTTTGCGAAGTCGGTGTTCGGCCCACGCGTAATGACGATCTCCGTTGCCGCGTTCAGGCTGGCCCCGTTGTTGCCGGCAAGTGCGTCCCAGGCTGCCCGCGTGTAGATGCGGTAGGTCTCCGCGACCGCCCCGTTGCCGTTGATCACGAAGGTGTCGCCGGCAGCCCCTTCCGTGCCGCCGTTGACGATGTCGCGACCGTCGGAGTTCGTCAGCGAGTTGGCCGCGGCGTTGTTGGCGCTCCACACGAAGGTGTCGTCGCCCGCATCGCCGTTGACCGTATCGTTGCCGGTGCCACCCACGACCGTATCGTTGCCGTCGCCGGCATTGACGGTGTCGTTACCGCCCAGCGCGTTGATCGTGTCGTCGCCCGCCGAACCGTTGTGCGTCAGACCGATGCCATTGCCGTTGATCACGTTGCCGGCCGTGGAGAGGATGAAGTCTGCAGCGGTGATGTTGGTAAACTCCAGCTCTTCGATCCGGATCGTGCCCAGGGCGTTACCACCGGCATCGTTGACCGTGATCAACGTGTCGTCCGTGGCTCCATCCTCGATATCCTGAATGACGACCCGGCTGGCGAAGTTGGCGGCCGTGACCCCCAACGCGCTGATGTTGATGAGGTCCTGCGTGGCGGCCGTGCCGCCCGTGGCGTCGAAGTTGGTGACGATGTCCGCGCCGAACCCGCTCGCATTGTAGACCAGCACGTCGTTGCCATTGCCGACATCGATCGTGTCGTTGCCGGCACCGCCGATGATGGTGTCGGCGTCGCCGCCCGTCCCGCCATTCAGCGTATCGTCGCCTTCGCCGCCGTCGATGATGTCAGCGCCGTCGCCGCCATTGATAGTGTCGGCGCCGCCGCCACCGAGGAGCAGGTTGGCCGCGCCGTTGCCGTTGATCACGTTGGCGAGCGCATTGCCTGTACCGTCGACCGCGCCGTCGTTGAGGTCGAGGTTCTCGACATTGGTCCCCAGGACATAGGAGATCGAGGCTTCGACCCTATCCGTACCGCTGGTCGCGAGAGCGGCCTCCGTCACGCTGTCGCTGGCATCGTCGACGAAGTAGACGTCGTCGCCGTCACCGCCAGTCATCGCATCCGCACCCAACCCGCCGACCAGGGTGTCGTTGCCACCGAGACCGCTCAGCGTGTCGTTGAGATCGCCGCCGGTGATCGTGTTGTTCAGCGCATTGCCCGTACCGACGAACTGGTCGGCGTCGAGTCCGGTGTAGGTCAGGTTCTCGACGTTCGCGTACGTCTCGATGGAGAGTGCCGCAAGCTCGGTGTTGACCGTGTCCGTCCCGGTGTTCGCGCCGGCCGCTTCGACGATCACGTCGCCAGCATCGTCTACCACGTAGGTGTCGTTGCCGTTGAGGCCGACCATGGTGTCGGCGCCGACGCCGCCGTCGAGCAGGTCGTTGTCGCCGTTGCCGGAACCGCCGACGAGCAGGTCGTCGCCGTCGCCGCCGCTGAGGTTGTTGTCGCCCGTGCCACCAAAGATGAGATCGTTCAGCGCGCCGCCAATGACCTGATCGTTCGTGCCATCTTCGCCCGCCACGAAGTTGTTGCGCGCGTTTGTAGTGACGTTCGTCGACAAATTGACGCCGCCTGCATCGCGGTTGCCTGGATCGGAGCGGTTGATGAAGTAGTCGCCTTCGAGCAGGTAGCCGTTGAACGTGGCGCCGTTGAAGTTGATCAGCTCTACGCCCACCTGGGCGTTCGTCCCGCTGAAGTGCCCGTTCACGGTGACCTGCTGACCTTCGTAGCTGATCACCAGGTTGCCGTTCTGCGTGCCGGTGTTGGTGTCGGCTGCATTCAGGCTGCTGATCACCGGCAGGCCGGACACCGGATCGATCACGTTCGAAAGGATCGAGATGCGATCGGCTGCACCACCATTCGCCCCTTCGTTGATGATGTCGTTGCCATCGCCGAAGGTGAACGAATAGGTGTCGTCGCCGTTGCCACCGTTGAGCGTCTCGACCGCAGAGAACGAGATCGACAGGTTGTCGATCGACAGGCCCTCGGTCGTCTGGTTGATCGCGGAGCCGACGAAGCGGATCGCGGCCGTCGCCGAAAACGGCCCGTTGACGGTATAGGAGCGGTCGACGTTGCCGCCATCGCCCGTGTAACCATCCAGGACGACAAAGTTCACGCCGTCGGCGGCGAACTGCACCTGGACATATTCGCCCGTGCCGGTCTGCGTCGCCGTGTTGTACGTACCGTCGAGACCATCGGCGTTCGAAGTGAAGGTGATGGTTGCCGTGTTGGCGGCGGACAGGTCCACCACTCGCGTGATCTGCGCACCGTCACTTGTGGCACCACCGATGACGCGAAGGGTATTGTTGTTGGCGTCGTCGATGCGAATTTGACCATTCGCAACACCGCCGTTTGCGCCGGCGATGTCGTCCGCCTCGACCCAGTCCGGCCCCCAGTTCGTGGCCCCGGTCGTGTTGCCGAGGCTCTGGCTGTTGAAGTTGTCGGCATACTGCCCGCTCGTTGCCGGCCCATTCGGCCCGCCGACAAGGATGTCGTTGCCGTCGCCGCCGTTGAGGATGTCGTTGCCGCCCAGGCCCAGAATGAGATCGTCCTGCGCCGTGCCGGTGATCACGTCGTTGCCGGCAGTGCCGACGCGGATGTTGAGCGCCCCGCCGCCGAGGAACTCCACCTGCTCGATGCCCCGCAGGCGATCCGACCCGTCGAGCGAGTCTTCCACGGCATGCGTGACGATCAGCTGCCCGTCGGCTGTCGCGGAGAACGTGTATTCGCCGCGGCTGCCCTGGAACACAGCTACGTCGGTATCACCGGCCGTCGTATCGGTCAGGATCTCGCGGATGATCTTCAACTGTCCCGGATTGTAGGTGCCGTTGAACATCAGCGAGGAGAGTTCGGTCATGCTCTGGTAGGTCGCGATCAGCGGACCTGTCCCAAGACCAGCCGGCGTGTTTTCGTACACGCCGATCGACACCGAGAGATACTTGTCGCCGTCGATGATGTCGTCGCCGGCGTTGCCCTGAATCCTGTCGCTACCGTCACCGCCGAGGATGATGTCGCCGGCATTGTAGACCACGGCGCCAGCGACAAGAGCCGCAACCTGGGCATTGGTCAGACCGAGCACCTGCTGGAGGCCGGCGATGAGCGCGAGGCTCTCCTTGGTGAGCTGGCTGCCGCGATAGCCCTCGGCACCGTCGCCGCCTTGCCCGACCGGCAAGCGGTCCGCCGCGACGACGTTGGAGCCGCCCAGGACGTCGTTGAACCTCGAGCCCGAAAGCCCTTCCATCGACTGGTATTCGTCGAGGGCGGCGTTCGCGGGAAGCGTCGGCGCCTCGTCGAAGATGATCGGACGCGAAAGGTCCGCGTTCACGGCAGTGGCGCTGTCGAAGTAGGTCGCCCAGTCGAAGCCGGACATGCCGGCCATTTTTCCGCGCCCGGGGCTGCCGACCATGATGTCGTCGCCGCCTTCGCCGATGAATTCGTCGAAGCCACCGTCGCCACGGAAGACGTCGTGACCGTCGATCTTGTCGTGTGCGAAGATTTCGTCGAAGTTGTCGCCCGGTGCGCCGTCGAAGGTGCCGGTTTCGATCCAGTCGTCGCCTTCGTTGCCGAGGATGCGTTCGGCGTTCTTGTTGCCGTAGATGAAGTCGTTGCCCTCGCCGGCGAACACCTCCGAACCCATGTCGGTGCCGAGGAAAATAAAGTCCTGGCCGCGGCCGCCCATGACAAGGTCGAGGCCGCCACCGGCATGAACGACGTCGTTGCCGTCGCCGGCCTTCACATTGTCGTCGCCGCCCATGTCGGTGATGATGTCGTCACCGGCGCCGGCGTTGAAGATATCGTTGCCCAGGCCACCTTCGAGGCGGTCGTTGCCGCCGTCGCCGTAGAGCGTGTCGTCGCCGATGCCGGCGATGAGCGTATCGTCCGCCTCGGTACCACCGAGCAGAACGTGGTCGCCGCCGGTGTAGCGCAGGTAGTTGGTATCGGCTCCAGCGGTCGCCGGATTGTCGCGAACGACGATGCGCGTCAGCAAGCCACCACCCGTCGGATCGTCGCTTTCCAGCGTGCCGTTGCCGTCGAGGTCGTTGAACTGCTTGGTCTGATCGACTTCGAGGATGAGGCCCGGGGTCGAGAACACGTCCGACGGCAGGTGCTTGGCGTCCGTGTTGCGCATGATCATCGCGGCGAAGGAGTTGTTCTCCATTTCGCCGAAGAGATGCAGGCCGTCGAGCCGCTGCAGGTAGTAGAAGCGGTCGCCGCTCTGCAGGTTCTCCATCATGCCTTCGAAGACGAAGTTGAAGGTCGACCCCAGCATGCCGCCGAACGGCATGATCTGCTCTGCCAGGCCGCCGATCCACAGATCGACGAGCTCGAGGCCGCCAAGATTGGAGGCATAGGCGCCCTGGCCATTCAGGAACGCTTCCGCGTCGGCCGGCACCTCGAAGTCGCCGACAGATTGACCGAGGATGATGGTCAACGCGGCATCACGCTTGCCCTCCACCGTCGTCTGCGAGGTGATCAGCGAGTGCGTCCCGTAGGCGGCGATGAAGTTGATAATCGAGGCTTCGTTTTTCAGGTGGCCCGCAAAATCGATCCAGCTCTCATAGGGCTTGAGGAAGGCGTTCTCGTTGGAGAGTTCATAGAATTCGCGACGCGCGGCATTCAATCCTGGTACGCCGGTATCGCGGCCGCGCGCCAGGTTGATGGTCGCGAGGTCGAGCGGCAGGCCCAACAGATTGTTGCGCAGCGCACTGGTGACGAATTCGTCGATCTCGTTGCCGACCTGGCGGGTCATGCCACGGACGATCGAGCCCGCCATCTCTTCGGCGCCGAGCGCGGCGAACTCGATCGGGTTGAGGAAGCCCTCGATGAGACCGATGCTGCCATCTTCGAATGCCGGATCGAAGCGATCGATCGTCTCGGTCAGCATCGAGTGGCCGAACCGATATACGACGTGCGCGAACTCCGCCACGATGGTCGGGTCGAGCGTCACGTCGAAGCCGTCCGGGACCAGGAACACGTTGATGTTCGGCTGGATCTTGCGGGCGAATTCCTCGAATACGAGGTGCTGGTACTGCATCTCGGTGCCGAACTTCGCGGCCTGGAAGAGTCGTTCGCCGTCCCAGTTCAATGTCGCCGCGAACGCCATCAGATCCGCGTCGGCAGTCGGCAGCGCCGCGAACTGCTCGTTGGTAAGATCCGTGTCGAGCCACTCGTCGATGAACGCCCTGTCGCGCGTCTGCAGCGTGACGAGCATCGTGTGGTCCATCAGCCGGTTGTGTTCCGAGTGGAAGACGTGATGGACCGCCGTGAGACCGATATTCTCGTTGCCGCGGCCGTCGCCGGTGATGAAGTGCGCATCGAGCAGCGCCTGGTCGTAGAACTGATTGGGATTGAGATTGCCCAGGCCGATTTCGATGTCGCCGTCGGCCAACTTGCCCGTGGGCGCTGCCGTGTGCGCGATGTCGTCGAGGAAGGCATGCCCCGTACGCACGGCGAGATGCGTCACCTCGGGAAGGCTGTCCAGATCCGGGCCATCGGGCGCAATGCTGACCAGGCTCAACGGGCTGCCAGGCGTGCCCGACGCAAGGGTCTGCGGCGGCCCGACCATGACGACCTGCGGGAATCCCGTGGTCGGATTGGGAATGAAGTTACCGTAGGCATCGGTCGCCAACAGCGGCAGGTTGCCGACATGGTAGTCGGTCAGGTCGATGCCCAGCACGTCGCGGGCCTGGGCCTTGATTTCACCCCAGGTCGGCAAGCCCCCATTGGCGCCGTCGAGCAGCTTGCCGGTCGCTTCCGGCCTTCCATCAACGAGCGTGTACTCGCGCAGGAAGACCTGGTGTGAGGGATGCGACGTATAGGTCTGGTTCTGGTCGACGAAGGAGGTCGTCGAATTCACGGGCTTCACGTCGTCCGGCGTGCCCCACACCCCGTCCGTGCCCGGGCTGGTCGTGGCGCGCGTCAGCACCATGAAGTTCGTGGGGCTGGTCGGATCGTAAAGCGGATCGTCCGGCTGAAGTGGGATGAACACGGTGCCGCTGCCGCCCTTGCCAACGAGATCGAGGCCGTGATCGAAGAACTGTCCGAACAGCGTGAACCACGAGTTGAAGGATGCCGAGAGGCCTTCGTCCGGCGCGACGTTCGTCAGCTTGATATTGTCGCCATCCATCTCGATTCCGTTGGCGGCGAGCATCGCGTCCAGATCCACGCGATTGGCGGCCAGCGCGGCGTCTGCGGCAGCGGATGCTGCCTGGGTCGCAGCCGCAGCAGCAGTCGCCGCATCCAAGGCCACCTGATTCTCCGGTGTCGGATTCTGCTCGAATGCCTGTTCCGCCGCGACCAGGGTCCGTCGCGCGGCCGTGTTCGCCAGATGCGCCTCCTCGGCATCTTCGAGATACGGCTTCACGACCTGATATTCAGTCTTGATCGTCTGGGCGATCGCCAGCTGCTCGGTGGCCGTCTCGACACCGGCGCGGGAGAGCGCGACCATGATGGCGGCCGTATTGTCCAGCGTCTGGTCGACGATCAGGTTCGAGATCGTGCGCAGGCTGGAATCAACGACAACAGAGTTCGGGTTGTTTGACGGATTGTAGTTCGGCTGCGTCGGGATCGCCGGTGCGGAGCCCGGGCCGTCCGGATCCAGCAGGCCGCCCTGCGCGGGACGATATTCCGGGGCCAGGATCGACGGGAACGGGTGATCGGCCGCGCCCCATGTCGGATGCAGCAGGTTGTTGTAGCTGCCGTCGACCGTGCGCAAGCCCCACGAAAGATTGTAGGTGGGTATGAGGCCGCCCGGCCCGAACAACGGCTCGCCTGCCGCGTGTTTTTCGGCGATCTTGATCTGGGCCAGGATGAAGTCCAGATCGCTCCTGATATATGTGACCATGACGTGCCTCGCCCCGTGTTTCTGCCGGCGCCCCGCCCAGTTCGTGCGGAATGCCCTTTGATGGATGTGCGAAGGCTACGTGTGGGGCAGTGGGCCCTGTAGGGGACAAGGTCTCAGGATCTGCAGGACCGAGGGCCGTGGTCGAATGGACCAAGGTCTTAGGACCTTGGTCTGAGTACCTCGCGGGAGCCATCCGCTAGGTTGGAGTCCTCCGGAGTTGGGTCGACCAAAGTCAGCAGTCGAAGCACGCGTTATGCGAGAGAATGCAGTTCTCCGGCGCAACGCCGTCGCATCACGAATGGCTGAAAGAATTGAGCATTCTGTCAATTTCTCTTCTGGAGACGCGGATGGCCGGTTTCCGCTCGTGGTGGCCTGCGCTCAGCCTGGCTCGGCAATTTACGCTGGCCAGTTCAGCCCTCGTCCTGGCCGGCCTGGGTGTGTTGGGATTTTGGGTCGCCCAGAAGATCGAATCGGGGGTCAAGGCTCACACGGCGGCACGGACTGCGCTCTATATGGAAAGCGTCGTCGCGCCTTACCTGCAAGAGCTGGGGTCGCGGCCGGACCTTTCAGCCGAAAACATGGCCGCTCTCGATACCGTGATCGGTAAGGATGCCGCTCGCCTTCGCGTGGTCGCCGCCAAGGTCTGGACGCGTACCGGCGTCATCCTCTACGCCACGGACAAGGCACTCATTGGCCAAAAGTTCCCTCTGACTCCCCTGCTTACACGCGCCTGGGAGGGCTATGTCGAGGCCCAGTTTGACGCCCGTCATTACGGCGACGATCACGGGACCAGCATGACCGGGAAGGAGCCCCTGCTTGAGATTTACGTCCCGATTCGCCACAGTGCGACCAATGAAATTATAGCTGTCGCGGAATTCTACGAACTTACGTCGGAGCTTAATCGCGAGCTTATTGGCAGCCAGATAAACAGCTGGCTCGTCACGGCAATAGTCAGCTTCACGATCATAGCCGGCCTCTACACGATCGTGGCGAATGGAAGCAAAACCATAGAAACCCAGCGCACGGCGCTGGCAAACAGGATCAGTGAACTTTCGGGACTTCTGCAGCAGAACGAAGAGTTACGGCGACGGGTACAGGGGGCATCGCGGCGTGCGGCAGAGGCCACGGAATTGCAGCTTCGCCGCCTAGGGGCGGACTTGCACGACGGCCCGGCCCAGTTGCTCGCGCTGGCATTGCTGAAGTTTCCGAGTGCAGTGGATGGCGGTGCTCAAGCGAGCGAGCGGCAGATCTTGCGGGGTGTTCTGGAGGACGCCATGGCTGAGATCCGCAATATCTCCAGCGGTCTAGCGCTTCCTGAGATTGAGAAACTCAGTCTCACGCAGGCACTGATGGTCGTCGCATCGGAACATGAGCGCCGCACCTCCACGACTGTCGCCTGCGAGTTCGCAAGCAGGCCGATCGACCTCTCCCACCCGACGAAACTGTGTCTGTGCAGGTTCGTCCAGGAAGGCCTCAGCAACGCCTACCGGCATGCCGGCGGCCAGGGCCAGGCTGTCACCCTTACCTGGTCCGATAGTTTCATCGTCGTCGAGGTGGCCGATCGCGGACCGGGCATCGAGAAGGGCGCCAGCGAAAGGAAACGCCCCGCCCTCGGCCTCATCGGCCTTCGCAATCGCCTGGAGAGCTTTGGCGGCCATCTGACGGTCAGCAGCGCGCCCGGAGCAGGCACGCGTCTGACAGCCTATCTGCCGATTGGGGCGTGAGGACAGCACCATGGATACTGGAATTCGCATCGCCATCATCGACGATCATCCGCTGTTCCGAGCCGGCGTTATCCATATTCTCAGCGCACGACCCGATCTTGACGTTGTCGGCCAGGGGGCGTCCGCATCGGACGCGATTTCGGTCGCTCGCAACGAAAGCCCCGATCTCCTGATACTCGACGTGAGCATCCCGGGAGGCGGATTGGACGCCCTGGAATCGATCGTGGCGGAATGTCCCAAGACCAAGGTCATCATGCTGACGGTGTCGGTCGACAAGCCGGATGTCCTCAAGGCGCTTCGACTGGGGGCTCGCGGCTATGTCGTCAAAGGCGTAAGCGGGACCGATCTCGTCCAGGCCCTTCTGATCGTTGCCCAGGGCGATCGTTACATCTCGCCCTCTCTCGGCGCGATGCTTCTGTCCGACTTCGATCACACCAAGACGGCAACGAGAGGCAAAGCCATCGACGACCTGAGCCACCGGGAGGGCGAAGTTCTCACCCTGGTAACCCAGGGCCTCAGCAACAAGGAGATTGGGATCAGGCTCAATCTAAGCGACAAGACGGTCAAACATTACATGACGAGCGTCTTCCAGAAGCTCCACGTCCGCAACAGGCTCGAGGCGGCTCTGCTCGCGAGAAAGCCGGTCAATGTCCCCACCAACGATGTGTCGAGAACTGCAGAAAATCGCTCTCCGAGCGGAAACTGACAGCATCGCACTCCACACGGTTTCGACGAATCCGACCTTTGAGCGATCCGACCGCCCCTGCGGGGGGCTATCGAGACCCTCCCCGACCTCAGAGATAAACCTCTCAAACGCAAACGGACCCGTCTGAATTAAGCCGCTCGTAAGCTTGATCCGATAGTGTCGAAAGATGCTGCTTCTTGCTTTCGCTGGCGGTCTCGCAATGAGTTCAGCGGGCGCCATTCTTCTCGTTCGTCGCACTAGAGCAGAAGCCTGGCGGGACAATATCACCGAGCTGACGCCGGACTGGCGATGGATCGGCCTCCTGCTGGCTGTCGGCGGCGGCCTGATCCTGCTGGGCGTCGGAGCCATCGAACTCGTCGAGTGGTCAGCGTTCCCTTCCCAGTGAACCTCGACGGTGCACGGTTCCAACATCAACCACCGCCCGTCGCTTTCTCAGGCCGGAGCGTCCCGCAGCAAACGCTCCAGCTTTTCGGCCTCACGTTTCAGCATCGGTATCAGTTCTCGGCGGCGCACCTCATCAAGGCGGTCCTCGATTGCAGCAAGCGATATGGCATAGACCGGCCGCCCCTGCGGGTCTCGCACGGCAACACCGATGCCCCATGACCCCTTCATCAGCAGGCCCGGATTGAGCGCATATCCGTCCTTTCGGGTGCGTGTCACGGCACTTTGAAGAAGCCCGGCTGAATAGGCCGGATACTTTTCCAGGATGATCGCCGTGTTGGCAGCGATCGCGCGTTCGACCTCGTCGTCCGGCAACGCCGCCAGGACAGCGAGACTGCCCGCACCAATACCCAGCGGATGCCGATCACCCGCCTGCAGGACGTGGCTGCGGATTGGGAACGGCCCCTCCTCCCGGTGAAGGCAGACGATGTGCAGGTCGCGCCGCACGGAAAGGAAGGCGGTGTCCCCTGTGGTCTGGCTGAGGCGGGTGAGCCCGTCGATCGCCCGGGCGTGGATGCCGAACCGCCGAGCCGCGAGCATGCCGAGCACGTAGCTCTCGGCGCCGAGGTGGTAGCGTCGGCTTGCCTCGTCCTGATCGAGCAGCCCGCCTCGAACGAGCGCCCCCAAGGCTCTGCGCGCCGTCGGCTTGGCGAGTCCGGAACTCGTCACGAGATCGGTCAACCGCGCGCCGTGCTGATCGGCGCGTCCAACCTCGAGCAGCAGTCCAACCGCACGCTCGATGCTTTGCGTTCCACCACCCGACGTTTCCGCCGCCCCCGTCCTGATCGATCTCATGCGCTTCATGTTTTAGTGGTCCACTATATGGCCCATCATGTACAACTATTTTCTTCATCTTTTTGATATTCTGAGTCAATCATCAAACAAGATACAAATTGGTAGTCCAATATATGGACCACCGCTCCATTACTCAACGGCATTGAGGCAAGGCATGTCTTTCAGATCAGCGGTGTTCGAGAAGGAACAGATCAAGCTCGGCGATACCGAGGAATGGATCGTGCGTGGCGGCCGCCACCTGTTCGCACGGCTGCCGGAAGCACTGAAAGGCATTCGGCAGATCGGCGTCATCGGTTGGTCTTCACAGGCTCCGGCCCAGGCACAGAACTTCCGCGAATCCCTCGAAGGCAGCGCCATCAGGGTGAAGGTCGGCCTGAGGGCCGGCTCGCCCTCGTGGTCGGCGGCGGAGGCTGTGGGCTTCACCACGGCGAACGGAACCTTGGGAGAGATGTACGACGTCATCGCCCAGTCGGATCTGGTGCTGCTGCTGATCTCCGACGCAGCCCAAGTAGAGAACTACGACAAGATCATCGCCGCCCTGCGGCCGGGGGCGACACTCGGCCTCTCGCATGGCTTCCTCCTGGCCCATCTCGACAGCGCCGGGAAATCCTTCCCGCCAAACATCAACGTGATCGGCGTCTGCCCCAAGGGCATGGGACGATCAGTCCGCCGCCTCTACGAGCAGGGCCGTGACGTGAACGGCGCCGGCATCAACTGCAGCTTCGCCGTTCATCAGGACATCGACGGTCGCGCCACCGACCAGGCCCTGGCCTGGGCGGTCGCCATCGGCTCCCCCTGCACCTTCGAAACGACGCTCACCCAGGAGTATAAATCCGACATCATGGGGGAGCGCGGCATCCTGCTTGGGGCCGTGCACGGCATCTCCGAAAGCCTCTACCGCTGGTTCCGCTCGCAGGGAATGGAAGCGGACGATGCGTTCCTAGAGTCCGCCCGCAGCGTGACGGCTGCCATCAGCAAGAAGATCTCCCAGGGCGGTCTCCTGGGCGTCTACCAGTCGCTGAGCCCGCAGGACCAGGAGCTCTTCGAGAAAGCCTACATCGCCAGCTACGGCCCCGCGGCCGACCTGCTGCATGAGATCTACGACGAGGTCGAAAGCGGCAACGAGGTCCGCAGTGTCGTCAGCGCCGCGCGCCGCCTTGAACGCTTTCCCATGCACGAGATTGCCGATACCGAGATGTGGCAAGTGGCGCGCCACCCCAAGACCAACCGCGAAGCCGGCGTGAATCCGGTGACTGCCGGCATCTACGTTGCGACCATGATGGCGCAGGCCGATCTGCTGCGTGAGAAGGGACACCCCTATTCGGAGATCGTGAACGAATCGATCATCGAAGCGGTGGATTCGCTCAACCCATACATGGACTATCGCGACGTCGCCTACATGGTCGACAACTGCTCCACCACGGCACGGCTTGGCGCCCGCAAATGGGCGCCGCGCTTCGACTACGCCGTCACGCAAACCGTGCTGCCGACCATGGATCATGGCGCCAGTTCCGGCCCTGCCCCCGCTCTCTTTCGTGACTTTCTCGACAGCGACCTGCATCAGGCCCTGTCGGTCTGCCTGGCCCTGCGGCCGCCCGTAGAGATCGCGGTGCTCGGCTAGATCGACCATTTCAGGCCAGAAGAACGTCAGCTCGGCCGGCACCAAGGACCATGACCTCCCTGTCCGTTCCGTTCAGGGAGGATCAGGCTATTTCTTCTTCGCTTTCTTCGCGCGCTCGATCGCCTCGGTGATGAGCTGGCGGGCTTCATGGACGTCGCCCCACCCCAGCAGCTTCACCCATTTGCCGGGTTCGAGATCCTTGTAGTGGATGAAGAAATGCTCGATCTGCTGGCGGGTGATCTCGGGCAGGTCGGTATAGGTCTTGATGTGGACGTAGCGCTTCGTGAGCTTGGGCGCCGGCACGGCGATGATCTTCTCGTCTCCGCCGCCGTCGTCCTCCATGCGCAGCACACCAATCGGTCGCACATTGATCACAGCGCCGGGAATGATCGGCCGCGTATTGGCCACCAGCACGTCGATCGGGTCGCCGTCATCGGACAGCGTGTGCGGCACGAAGCCGTAATTCCCCGGATAGCGCATGGGGGTGTAGAGGAAGCGATCGACGACCAGGGTGCCCGCTTCCTTGTCCATCTCGTACTTGATGGGCTCCCCACCAATCGGCACTTCGACGATGGTGTTGACGTCTTCCGGCGGGTTCTGGCCGATCGCGATGGCGTCGAGATTCATGCAGCAATCCTGAACGTTGGCCGCCAAAAGCACAAAAAGAAACCGGCGGCTTCTGAGAAGCCGCCGGTTCTTTCATGTTGTCCTCGGACGATCAATCGTCCGCGTAGATGTTGCGATCCTTGGTCTCAGGCACGAACAACAGGCCGATGACGAAGGTCATCCCGGCCACGATGATCGGATACCAGAGGCCGGAATAGATATCGCCGGTGGCCGCCACGATGGCAAAGGCGGTCGGAGGCAGGAAGCCGCCGAACCAGCCGTTGCCGATATGGTACGGCAGCGACATGCCGGAGTAGCGGATGCGGGTCGGGAAGAGCTCGACCAGCATGGCCGCGATCGGGCCGTAGACCATCGTCACATAGATCACCAGGACCGTCAGGATGGCGATGACAGCCACCATGTTGATCTTGGCCTTGTCCGCCGTGGCCGGATAGCCGGCGGCGCGGATGGCCGCGGTCGCCTGCTCGTTGAAGGCCTTCTCCTTGGCAGCGCCCTCGGCTCCCGCCGCCTTCTTGTCGAAGGAGGTGATGACCTTGTCGCCGATCTTGATTTGCGCCGGCGTGCCGGGAGCGGCTTTCTCGTTGTGGTAGTTCACCGCGTTGCGCGCCAGGAACGACTTGGCGATGTCGCACGACGTCGTGAAGCTCGCCGTTCCGGTCGGGTTGAACTGGAACGAGCACTCGTTCGGATCTGCGACGACCGTCACCGGCGACTTCTGCAGTGCCTGCTCGAGTTGCGGGTTCACTGCCTTGGTGAGGGCGCCGAACAACGGGAAGTAGGTGACGACCGCGAGCAGGCATCCCGCGAGGATGATCGGCTTGCGGCCGATCTTGTCCGACAGCCAACCGAAGAAGATGAAGAACGGCGTGCCGATCGCCAGCGAGGCGGCGATGACGATGTTGGACGTCGTCGCGTCGAGCTTCAGCGTCTGGGTGAGGAAGAACAGGGCGTAGAACTGGCCCGTATACCAAACCACCGCCTGGCCGGCGGTACCGCCGAGCAGGGCGAAAATCGCGATCTTGGCGTTCTTCCAGGTGCCGAAGGCCTCGCGCAGCGGCGTCTTGGAGCCCTTGCCCTCGCTCTTGATGCGCGAGAAGGCAGGCGACTCCTGCAGCTGCAGGCGGATCCAGATCGAAACGCCCAGCAGGATGATCGACAACAGGAACGGGATACGCCAGCCCCACTCAGCAAACGCCTGCGGCGACATCGACAGGCGCAGCCCCAGGATCACAAGCAGCGACAAAAACAGACCGACCGTGGCGGTGGTCTGAATCCACGATGTGTAGAAGCCGCGACGATCCTGCGGCGCGTGCTCGGCGACGTAGGTCGCGGCGCCACCGTACTCACCGCCCAGCGCCAAGCCCTGAAGCAGGCGGCAGGCGATGAACAGTACGGGCGCTGCAATGCCGATCGAGGCATAGGTCGGCAGAATACCGACCACGAAAGTCGCAATGCCCATCAAGGTCATCGTGACGAGGAAGGTGTATTTGCGGCCGATCAGGTCGCCCAGGCTGCCGAAGAACAGCGCGCCGAAGGGGCGGACCGCGAAGCCGGCAGCGAAGCCCAGCAGAGTGAAGATGAAGGCCGCGGTCGGGTTGACGCCCGAGAAGAAGGCGGCACTGATGTTCGCGGCCAACGCGCCCGCGAGATAGAAATCATACCACTCGAAGACAGTACCGACGGAGGAGGCGACGATGACCTTCCTCTCCTCGCGTGTCATGGGTCGACGGCGATCGTCGGCCAGTGCTGCTACGGCCATGTGCGTTACTCCCCAATGTGCGATAGGTATCCGTACACGGACCCCATCTTGATTCCGGTGTAATTCGCAGTGGTTGTGTGCTGCAATTCGACCAAGGTCCAAGGCCCGCCAGATAGTGCGACGCAACATGAATGCGGCGACGCACAAAGCAGAAACCGATGGTTGAGGAAACGCTGTCCTTCCTGATCGCCGACGACCATCCAATGGTCCGCGATGCGCTGGTTTCTGCCCTTGCTCAGTCCTTTACTGGCGCGCATTTCAGCGTCGCGGGCACGCTCGGCCAGGTGCAGGTTGCCCTGAACAAGGAACCGGACACCGACGCCGTGCTGCTCGACCTCGACATGCCCGGAATGGACGGCCTTACCGGCCTTGCCCGCTTGCGCTCGGAACATCCGACCGTGCCGATCGTCGTGGTATCAGCACAGCGCGAGGCAGCGGTGGTGCGGCGTGCCTATGAACTCGGCGCTTCGGCGTACATCGACAAATCAGCCTCGCTCGAGGAGATCGCCGGCATCGTGCGCGCCGTCCTCGATGGCGAGATCTTCACGCCACCCGAGGCCGTGGCGGGCGATACCTTTGCCCAGCGCGCCGCCCAGCTCACCCCCCAGCAATGGCGCGTGCTGGCACTTATGGTCCAGGGCGACCAGAACAAGGTGATCGCCTACAAGCTGAGCGTCGGCGAGGCCACGGTGAAGGCGCATGTGACGGTGATCCTGCGCAAACTGGGGGTGCGTTCGCGCACCCAGGCGGTCATCGAGGCGAGAGGCCTCGCCCTTCCAACCGCCGCCGAGACGCTCAAGCCGTAAGACGACCGGCAGCTGATCTGCGCAGCCGCAGCAGTGCGCGAAGCGATGCCGGCTTCACCGGCTTGTGCAGCAGCTCGACCTGTCGCAGCCGCGCGCGCAGACGCAGGGTGGGTTCGCGGTCGGCCGTCACCAGTGCCGCCGGTACCATCCGGCCCCAGGCGGCCCGCATCGCTTCGACGACCTCAAGCCCATCCGGTCCCTCGTCGAGATGAAGATCGGCCAGCACCAGATCCGGCAACCGCCCGGCTTTCGCCACCGCCGCCAGCGCCTCGGCCTGCGTCGCCGCCGTCACGACGCGACAGCCCCAGCCGCCGAGAAGCATGGCCATCGCCTCGCGCACGCTCGCCTCGTTGTCGAGGCAGAGGACGAAGCTCTCGCGTTCGATCGAGAGGGCCGGTTGAGGTACCGGCGGCGGCAAGGGCGCCGCCACGACGGCGGCGACGCGCGGCACGGTGATGGAGAAGGTCGAGCCCTCGCCCGGCGCCGATGCCAGCCTGACCGACAGGCCGAGCATGCGGGCAATACGGTCGACGATGGCGAGGCCCAAGCCCAGCCCCCGCTCCTCCCGCGGCTCGTCGTCCTCGGGATGAAGGCGCACGAATTCGTCGAAGATGATCATCTGCTTGTCGGGATCGATACCCGGCCCGTTGTCGCGCACTTCGATGCGTAGCTCCTCGCCAACGCGGCGGCAGCCCAACAGCACGCGTGCCGGCCGGCCTTCGACCTGACCGTAGCGCAGCGCGTTGGACAGCAGGTTCTGCAGGATACGACGCAGGAAGGCAGGGTCGGTATTCACGAAGGCCCGGGTCGGCACCACGACCAGCTCGACGCCGCGACGGGCAGCCAGCGGCGCAAAGGCCGTGGCGAGCGATTCGAACAGTGGCTGCAACGCGAAGGGCCGCACTTCCGGCTTGAAGGCACCGGCATCGAGCTTGGAGATGTCGAGAAGCGCATCGAGCAGCGATTCGACGGCCCCCAGGCTCGCATCGATCTTGCCGCTGAGGTCGTTCTCCGGCGCGCGATCGATCAGCGCCGCCGTGAACAGGCGTGCGGCGTGCAGGGGTTGCAACAGGTCGTGGCTGGCGGCGGCGATGAAGCGCGTCTTGCCGAGGTTGGCGGCCTCGGCTTCGGCTCGGCTCGCCTCCAGTTCGGCGGTGCGTTCGATGACGCGCTGTTCGAGCGTCTCCTTGGATTGCCGAAGCTGACGGTCGCTGTCGCGCAGGGCCTCGGCGGTACGCACACGCGCCGTCACGTCGTTGCAGGTGGCGACGAAGCCGTCGCCGGGGAGCGGATCGAGCCGAAGCTCGATCACGCGGCCCTCGCGCGTGACGATCTCGTGCGTCTGCGGCGTCTCCGGGCGACTGAGCAGCGCTACGACCTCGGCGGTCGCGCCGAACTCCCGCGGGGCGGCGCCGACAGCGACCGCATCGTCATCGAGCGACAGGAGCGTAGTGAAGCGGTCGTTATAGATTTCGAGGCGGCCCTCGCGATCGAAGGCGGCGATGCCCATGCCGACATGGTCGAGCGTGTTGCGCAGGATTTCGTAGTTGTATCGGATCGCCTCCGACGCCTCGTCGATGATGGCGCGGGCGCTGCGCGGCAACAGCCGTCCGCGTCGGCTGAACGCGGTAACGATGACGCGCGCCGATGCGGCACCCAACGTTCCCGACAACACGCGCTCCGTACGCGTCAGCGCCGCTTCGAGGGAAAGCTGTTCGCCAACGAGCGCCCTGGCCGCACGCTCGACGCCGACGAACCTCGCAAGAAGCTGGCGCAGTTCCTCGATGCGCGCCGCATCGGCCGGCGTCTGCCGCGCCGACAATTCGGGTTCGCCCACGATGTCCGCGCCCAGGACGAAGGCATCCGCCTGGACGCGGTCACGGGCAATCGGACGGGCCAGCAGCGATACCACGACCAGCAAAGCCGTATTGACCAGGATGCCGACGATGAAGCCCTGACTCACCGGATCGAGGTCGGCGAGGAAGGGCGGCAGATAGGCCTTGAGCGGCACTTCGAGGCCGCTGCCCGTCTCCTGCCTGAGCGTCGGGAGCAGGAGCGCGTAGAGCCAGACGATGAAGCCTCCGGCCAGGCCCGCAACCACGCCGAAGCGATGCGCCCGCCGCCAGTAGAGACCGAGGATCAGGCCGGGTGCAAAGTTCGCGACGGCGCAGAAGGAGATCAATCCGATCGAGGCGAGCGGCAGGTAGCCCGAGATGATGCGCTCGTAGGCGTAACCCGCCATCAGGATCAGCACGACCGCCGCGCGCCGCACGAAGACGACGAGCGGCCCCATTTCCCGCGCCTCGCCGGCCCGCCGCCTCAGCAGGTAGGGCATGACCAGCTCGTTGCCGATCATGCCCGAGAGCGCCATGCAGGCCACGATGACCATCGAGGTCGCTGCCGACAGGCCGCCGATGAAGACGAACGCCGAAAGCCAGCTTTCGCCATGAACGAGCGGAAGCTTCAGCACATAGAGGTCGGGACTGATCTGCGGCCCCAGCAGCAGCAGGCCGCCCGCCGCAATCGGCACGACGAAGAGATTGATCAGGACGAGATAGACCGGGAACAGCCAGCGGGCCGTGCGCAGGCTCGCCGGATGCCCGTGCTCGACGACGGCGACATGGAACTGCCGCGGCAGGCAGAGGAAGGCCATGGCGGAGAGGATCGAGGTCACGATCCAGGTGAGCGGCGAGCCTTCGCGCGTGACCTGATCCGCCAGCGCCGGCTGCTCGGCAAGCCGGCTCATCATATCGGCTGCACCGTCGAACAGGAACCACAGCACGAACGGCCCGACCGTCAGCAGCGCCAGCAGCTTCACCACCGATTCGAACGCGATGGCCACCATCATGCCGCGGTGCTGCTCGGAGGCCTGCACGTTGCGGACGCCGAACAGGATGGTGAACAGCGCCATCAACGCCGCCACGATCAACGACGTATCGGTATGGACCACGCCGCCAGGTTGCCCGTCGACCCAGGATTCAGACGCCGCAATCGTGCGGAACGAAGAGGAGACCGCCTGGAGCTGCAGCGCGATATAGGGCAGCACGCCTATCGTGGCGAACAGCGTGGCGGTGACGCCGACGGCCCGGCTCTTGCCGTAGCGCGAGGCCAGAAAGTCGGCAATCGAGGTCACATTGTGCTGCTTGGCCAGGCGCACCATCTTGCGCAGCAGCGGATAGCCCAGGGTCACGACCAGGGCCGGGCCGGTATAGATCAGGATGAAGTCGATGCCCGAGGTCGCCGCCCGACCGACCGCGCCGTAGAAAGTCCAAGAAGTGCAGTAGATCGCCAGCGACAGCCCGTAGACGGCGGGGGCGACCGAGCTTGCCGACCAGTCGCGCGCATACCGATCGCCGAAATAGGCCACGGCGAACAGCAGGCCGAGATAGGCCAAGGACAGGGCCAGAACGGTCGGTTCTGCCAGCATGCGTGCGCGTTTCCCCCGGTGTCATTGAACAGAAACTGCCGGGCCGCTACAAGGCTCGCCTTCCCTGTCCGTCCCGTTTGTCCGTCAGGAGCGCCCCAATGGCTGCGTATCAGTACATCTACGTCATGAAGGGTCTGAACAAGACCTATCCGGGCGGCAAGCAGGTGTTGAAGGATATCTGGCTGTCGTTCCTGCCCGGCGCCAAGATCGGTGTGCTGGGCCTGAACGGCTCGGGCAAGTCGAGCCTACTGCGGGTCATGTCCGGCCAGGACGATAACTTCACCGGCGAGGCCTGGGCCGCCGAGGGCGTCAAGGTCGGCTTCCTCGAACAGGAGCCGCAGCTCGATCCGAAGAAGGACGTGCTGGGCAACGTCATGGACGGTGCCGGCGACATGGCCAGGATGCTGGCGCGCTTCGAGGAGGTGTCGAACGCCTTCTCCGACCCTGACGCCGACATGGACAAGCTGATCGCCGAGCAGGCCGACCTGCAGGAGAAGATCGACGCCGGCAACGGCTGGGACCTCGGCCGCACCGTCGAGATCGCCATGGACGCGCTGCGCTGCCCGCCGTCGGACGCTGCCGTCGACAAGCTCTCGGGTGGCGAGCGCCGCCGCGTCGCCCTCTGCCGCCTGCTGCTCTCCAAGCCCGACATGCTGCTGCTTGACGAGCCGACCAACCATCTCGACGCCGAGTCGGTGGCCTGGCTGGAGCGCCATCTCGCGGAGTTCCCCGGCACTGTCGTGGCCGTGACCCACGACCGCTACTTCCTCGACAATGTCGCCGGCTGGATCCTCGAACTGGACCGCGGCAGCGGCATTCCCTGGGAAGGCAACTACTCCTCCTGGCTGAAGCAGAAGGACAAGCGCCTCGAGCTGGAAGAGAAGACCGCCGACGCCCGCCGCCGCACCATGCAGCGCGAGCTGGAGTGGATGGGCACCAGCCCGTCGGCGCGGCGCTCCAAGAGCAAGGCGCGTATCGCGGCCTATAACCAGATGGTCGAGGAGGAGCAGAAGGCGACGCTCGACACGGCACAGATCGTCATTCCGGCCGGCCCGCGGCTCGGCGATCACGTCATCACGGCCGAAGGCATCTCCAAGGGCTTCGGCGACCGGCTGCTGATCGACAACCTCTCCTTCAACCTGCCGCCGGGCGGCATCGTGGGCGTGATCGGCCCCAACGGCGCGGGCAAGACCACGCTGTTCAAGATGATCACCGGCCAGGACAAGCCCGACAGTGGCACCTTCTCGGTCGGCCCGACGGTGAAGCTGGGCTATGTCGACCAGAGCCGCGAGACGCTCGATCCTAACAAGACCGTGTGGGAGGAACTCTCGGGCGGCCTCGACATCATCAAGCTGGGCAACCGCGAGATTTCCAGCCGCGCCTATTGCGGCTCATTCAACTTCAAGGGCGCGGACCAGCAGAAGAAGGTCGGCCAGCTCTCGGGCGGCGAACGCAACCGCGTCAACCTCGCCAAGATGCTGAAGTCGGGTGCCAACGTCCTGTTGCTCGACGAACCGACCAACGATCTCGACGTCGATACCCTGCGTGCGCTGGAAGAAGCATTGGTCGACTATGCCGGCTGCGCCGTCATCATCTCCCATGATCGCTGGTTCCTCGACCGCATCGCCACCCACATGCTGGCCTTCGAAGGCGACAGCCATGTCGAGTGGTTCGAAGGCAATTACCAGGATTACGAGGCCGACAGGCATCGCCGCTTCGGCACCGACGCCGACCAGCCACACCGCATCAAGTACAAGCCGCTGGTGCGCGGCTAGACGAAGGCTTTCTTGAGAGCCTGGCGAGTGGCCTCGACGCCCTCGCCCGCGACGTCGGCTGCATCGCGCGCCCAATGTGCAGGATTGGGCGCTTCGTAGCTCAGGTAGCCATCGTAGCCCTTGGCGGCGAGTGACCGGAAGAGGTCGCCCCAGCGCACGATGCCCTTGCCGGGCGGCAATCGATCGGTCGGCGGCACGCCATTGGGCGGCGCATCGGGAACGTCGCTGAACTGCACGTAGAAGATCTCCGAGCCCGGCACCTCGTCGAAGCCGCGTCCCGGCCGGCCACCCCGCTGTAAGTGATAGGCATCGAGCAGCAGGCCCACGCTCGACTGCCCCGCGCGCGCAATGAGATCGCGCAGGATGTCGAGGTTGCGCACGATCGGATGCTGAAACTGATATTCGAGTGCCAGCCGGAGACCGTGGCGCGCCGCGATCTCGCCGGCGCGCCGAACATTCGCCACCCCATCGCCGAACGGCGCCGTGCCGGGGCCGATGCCGCTCATCACGGTCGCACAACCGAGAGCGACCGCGTTTTCGCAGGCTTCCTCCAGGGACGCGAACAGGCGCTTGCGCTCGTCCGTTGCGGCGAAGGTCCAGCCATATTCCGTGCCGACGGCACTGACCTTCAGGCCGCTGTCCCGCACCAGCGCGAGGACGGTGTCGGTCGGCAGGCCGCGATCGTGGCAGCGCTTGAAGTCGACCCGGCGCAGCTCGACGGCATCGAAGCCCGCGGCCTTGGCGGCCCGGAGAGCCGCTTCGAGCGGCGTGGTATCGACTGTCCAGAGGTGGAGCGCGAGGCCCGCGAAGCTATGCGCCACCTTGCTCCCCAAGTCGGATCAGATCCGCTGGTCCATCTCCAGCGCCGGCTCGGGCACGTCGACGCAACCGATGATGCGCGCGGGCACGCCGGCCGCCGTGCAGCCGGCCGGCACGGGATCGAGCACGACGCTGCCTGCCGCGATCTTGGCGCAGGCGCCGATCTCGATATTGCCCAGCACCTTGGCACCCGCGCCCAGCAACACGCCGCGGCGGACCTTGGGGTGGCGGTCGCCGCGCTCCTTGCCCGTACCGCCCAAAGTCACGCCATGCAGCATGGAGACGCCATCCTCCACGACGGCGGTCTCGCCGATCACCACGCCGGTACCGTGATCGATGAAAATGCCCTTGCCGATCACGGCGCCGGGATGGATGTCGAGTGCGAAGAGCGCACTGGCGCGACTCTGAAGATAGTGCGCAAGCGCCTGACGGCCCTGCCCCCAGAGCCAATGCGCTACCCGATAGGTCTGCAGGGCATGGTAGCCCTTGAACCAGAGCAGCGGATCGAGATGGGACGTGCAGGCGGGGTCACGCTCGGCGACGGCCATGATGTCGGCGCGCGCGGCGAGCCCGATGCCCTGATCGGCCGTCAACGCCTCGTCGAAAGTCTGGCGGATCAGCGCCGCCGGCACCTCGGTCGTGCCCGTGAGCCGGGCCAAGTGATAGCTCAGTGCATTCTCGAACTTGGGCTGGCTCAAAATCGTGGCGTGGAGCGTGCCGGCCAGAACCGGCTCTGCGGCGGCAACCGCCGCGGCGGCCTCGCGGATCCGTCCCCAGACCGGATCGACCGTCCTCAGCTCCGCCGGATTGACGGCCGCATTCTTGGCAACTGCGCTGTCCATGGCGCTCTCCTTCGCTTCGCGACCGTCCCGATGGTCTGCAAAGCGATCGATTACGCCCCCCTGCGGAAAGACTACGTCGAACGCACTACAGACGCAAATTCGACCCCAACTCTCCGGGTATCAGCGGGCGGCCCGGGCTTCCAGCTCCTGAACCAGGGCATCCACCTTGCCGCCGTGGTTCTGGATGTAGGAATTGAAATCCGAACGTCTAGTCATGACCATGCTGACGCCCTCGACCTTCACGTCAGTGATCCGGTCGTTGCGGACTTCCCATTCGAGCTTGATCGGCTGGCCACTGGTCTGGCTCAGCCGGCTGTCGACGATCGACACGCCATTGGCGCGCGGTGTCACCTTGCCGATCGTCAAGGTCTGCCCGCCATACTGGCCAAAGCGCTCGCTGTAGGCACGGGCTTCGGCGGTGGCGACGGCCTTGAGAAAGCGCGCGCGCTGATCCTCGGTGGCCTGGTTCCAGTGCGTGCCGAGTGCAAAACGACCCATGGCCGGCAGATCGAACTTGGTCTGCAGCACTTGCAGGATCGCCGCTTGCCGATCGGCGCCGGTCTTGGTCTTCACAATGTCGATCACTTGCTGGGCCGTGCCTTGCACGAGCTGCACGGGATCGGCTGCGAGGGCGGGCCAAGCCACGCCCGCAACGACGGCAGCGGCGGCAAGGCGAAGGACGTCACGACGACAGGCGAGCAGTGGCACCGTTCGCTCCATGGAGGGAATTGAGGGGGAAGAAGTCTTAGCCCAGGCGCGGCTTCAGCGCACCAACGCCCGACCGCCCGTTATTTCACCAGCGACAGGTTTTCGCGGCGCTCCAACTCGCTCTTGGTATCGGTCTTCTCGCGCTTCTGGCGGATCGCATCCGCGCGATTCTGCGTGTAGGCCGATCGAAGGGCCGCATAGTAATCGACACTGTTCCTTTCGAGATCGTCCAACGCAAAGATCGTGCGCGAGCGATAGTCGACGACGTTGGCGCCATAGCGCGCCGCCTGCCAGGCATCCCAGTTGTTGCCGGCAAGGTTGAACGTGAGGATGCGGAACGGATCGACGAGGTAGTCCATCATCATGCCCGTTCCGTCGCGGGCGTTGGACGGGCCGACGACCGGCAGCACGAGATAGAAGCCGCCATTCTCGGGCTCCACGCCGGCCCACATGCCGATGGTCTTGCCGGCGTCTTCCTTGGTGCGCTCCAGGCCGAAGCTGCTGGCGACATCGAAGAGACCGGCCAGACCGATCGTCGAGTTCACCAGGAAGCGCGCCACGGTGGTGGCGGCGCGGCTCGGATCACCCTGGAAAACCTCGTTGATGGCGGTAACCGGCTCGCCGAGATTGTCGAGCGCATTGCGGACCGACGTCTGCGCCCGCTCCGGCACGAGATCGCGATACATCACCGCAAGCGGCCGCAACGCAATGATGTCGACGGCGCGATTGATGGAGAAGATGAAGCGATTGGGTGTTTCGATCGGGTCCCAGACCTCGGCTGCGCCGGTATCTCCGCTCGCGCAGCCCCCGACGAGACCGCCGCATAGCGCAAACGCAACAACCGATCGGCGGATGCTTGCGGCCATGGCTCTCCTCACACCGTCGATCATACACACAACCCAGAATTCATTCCGTTAGCCCCGAGGCATCGGCCTCCGGAGGCGGGCGGCCCAGGGAGCCGCATAGCGCGGAGTGTTGCACACGCCCGCTACGCTTTGAAGGCCCCCCAAAAAGACACAGTTGTATCGTGACGCCCGCGCCACAGTTTCCACCCCGGTACAATCGATACTTTTAGATGTTGCATACATAAAGATATACTTATATTCTTCACCTTATGGACCATTTGCTCACCCTGCTGCGTGCAGCCGCCGAAGACACGCGGCTGCGCATTCTGGCGTTGGCGGCCCGCGAGGATCTGACGGTCAGCGACTATGTGCATGTGTTGGGGCAGAGCCAGCCGCGCGTCTCTCGTCACCTGAAGCTCCTGGTCGAAGCCGGCCTGCTGGAGCGTTTCCGGGAAGCCCAGTTCACGCGCTTCCGGCTGGCGCCGAGTGGCGAGGACGCCGCCCTGGTCCATGAGTTCGTCCGCCGCCTCGATCCGAAGCATCCCCGGATTGCCGCCGACCGCGCCCGTCTCGATGCGCTGCAGCAGCGCCGCCAGACCGCTGCCGTGCGCTTCTTCCGCGATAACGCCCAGCGCTGGGACGAGCTGCGGGCCCTGCATGTCGCGGACCGGGAGATCGAGCGCGCCCTCGCCCATCACCTGCCGCTCAGCGCCCGCCGCCTCCTCGATATCGGCACCGGCACCGGCCGGTTGCTCGAAGTGCTGGCGCCCAAGGTCGAACAGGCCGTTGGCGTCGACCAGTCGCGCGAAATGCTGGCGCTGGCCCGCGCCAACCTCGCGCGCGCCGGCATCGACAATGCCGACATCCGCCAGGGCGACATGTATGCCCTGCCCTTCGAGGCCGACAGCTTCGATGTCGTGACCATTCACCACGTGCTGCACTATGCCGACGATCCTGCCGCGGCCCTTTCCGAGGCGGCGCGCGTCGTGCGTCCGGGCGGGACGGTGCTGGTGGTCGATTTCGCGCCGCACGACCTCGTCGAGTTGAAGCGCGAGCATGCCCATGTCCATCTCGGCTTTGCCGACAACCAGGTACAGGGCTGGCTGCGCAGCGCCGGCCTCAATCCGCTGGAGCCGATCCACTTCCCCGGCCGGCGCTTGATGACCGGCATCTGGCGCGGCGAGCGCGAGTTGCCGGCCCGCACCGCCGCACAGCCCGCCATTCTTCCTGCCCATGGAGTTTCCCGATGAGCCCCGATACGGGTCCGCTCAGCACGAGCGCCAATGTTGCCGAGTTTCCCGCGCGGGCACCGCAACGCTTGAAAGTCTCCTTCGAGTTCTCTCCGCCCAGGACCGAGGCGGCGGAGCGCACGCTCTGGGAGACGGTGAGCCGGCTGACGCCGCTTCACCCCGCCTTCTTCTCGGTAACCTACGGTGCGGGCGGATCGACGCGCCAGCGCACGCATGAAACCGTTGCCCGCCTGAAGTCCGAAACCGGCATCGATGCCGCCGCCCATCTCACCTGCGTCGCTGCGACCCAAGGCGAGATCGACGATGTCGCGCGTGCCTATTGGGATGCCGGCATTCGCCACATCGTGGCGCTGCGCGGCGATCCGCCGGGCGGCATGGGCGGCAAGTACAGCGTCCATCCGGGCGGCTATGAAAACGCCGCCGCTCTGGTCACGGGCTTGAAGAAGATAGGACCGTTCCAGATCAGCGTCGCGGGCTATCCCGAAAAGCATCCGGATTCGGCCGACGCCAAGGCCGACCTCGAGAACCTGAAGCGCAAGGTCGATGCCGGCGCCGATCGGTGCATCACTCAGTTCTTCTTCGAGGCCGACGACTTCCTGCGCTTCCGCGACAACGCCGCGGCGGCCGGCATCCATGTGCCGATCGTGCCGGGCATCATGCCGGTCACGAACTTTCAGGGCATCACCAAGATGGCGGGCCTCTGCGGCTCGAAGGTGCCGGCCTGGCTCGCCAACCTGTTCGATGGGCTCGAAGACGATCTCGAGACGCGCCGCATGATCGCCGCCACGGTGGCGGGCGATCTCTGCCGCCGCCTGCAGGGCGAAGGCGTCGAGCAGTTCCATTTCTACACGTTGAACCGTGCGGATCTCACCTTTGCGATCTGCCATCTGCTGGGAGTACGTCCGCGATGACACGGGCAGAGAAAGCCGAACAGCTGCGCGAGATCGGCAGCGAACGCATCCTGATCAAGGACGGGCCCTATGGCTCGATGATCCAGAGCTATCGTCTGGACGAAGCCGGCTATCGCGGCGGCCCCCAGTTCAAGGACAAGCTTGGCAACCACGACCAGAAGGGTAACAACGACCTTCTGAACCTGACGCGCCCGGACGTCATCTCAGAGATCTGTAACGCCTATCTCGATGCCGGCGCCGATATCGTGGCGACCAACACCTTCAATGCCAATTCGATCAGCCTGTCGGACTATGGCATCAGCGGCATGGCGCGCGAGATCAATCTTGCAGCCGCCAGGCTGACGCGCGCCTGCGCCGATGCCGCGACGGCGCGCGATCCGGCAAAGCCGCGCTTCGTCGCGGGCGCCCTCGGCCCGACCAACAAGACTCTCTCCGTCTCGCCCAACGTCAACGACCCCGGCTATCGCGCCGTGACCTTCGACGAAGTGAAGAACATGTACCGCGAGCAGATCGACGGCCTGCTCGACGGCGGCGTCGATTTCATCCTGGTCGAGACCGTATTCGATACGCTGAACGCCAAGGCGGCGCTCGTGGCGGCCGACGAAGCCGGCGAAGCGCGCGGCGAAGTGCTGCCGGTGATGGTCTCCATGACCCTGACCGACCTCGCAGGTCGCAATCTCTCGGGCCAGACGGTCGAGGCCTTCTGGCACTCGGTGCGTCACGCCAAGCCGATCACCATGGGCCTGAACTGCAGCTTCGGCGCGACCGAACTACATCCTTATGTGCAGGCGTTGAACCCGCAGGTCGACAGCATGCTCTGCGTCTACCCCAATGCCGGCCTGCCCAACGAGCTCGGCGCCTACGACGAGCCGCCGGAGATGACCGGGAAGCTGGTCCGCGGCTGGGCCGAGAATGGCTGGCTGAACGTGGTCGGCGGCTGCTGCGGCACGACGCCCGGTCACATCAAGGCGATCGCCGAGGCGGTCAAAGGCGTGAAGCCGCGCACATGGCAAGTGTTGCCGCCGGCGCTACGTCTCTCCGGAATGGAAGCAGCGAGTTTCTTCTGATGTCGCAAGAAAACACCCGAGACAACGATATCGAGGCCCCGACGGGCCCCCGCGCCACCTTCATCAATATCGGTGAGCGCACCAACGTCACCGGATCGGCCAAGTTCAAGAAGCTGATCCTGGAAGGCGATTACAACGCCGCCATCGAGGTCGCGCGCCAGCAGGTCGAAAGCGGCGCGCAGGTCATCGACGTCAACATGGACGAAGGCCTGCTCGACGCCGAGAAGGCGATGGACACCTACCTGAAGCTGATCGCTTCGGAGCCCGACATCGCCAAGGTGCCGATCATGATCGACAGCTCCAAGTGGAGCGTGATCGAGGCCGGCCTGAAGTGCGTCGCCGGCAAACCGATCGTGAACTCGATCTCCATGAAGGAAGGCATCGAGCCCTTCATTGCCCAGGCCCGCAAGGTGCGCCGCTACGGCGCCGCCGTCGTCGTCATGGCGTTCGACGAGAAGGGCCAGGCCGACACCAAGGAGCGCAAGGTCGAGATCTGCGCCCGCGCCTACGACATCCTGGTGAACCAGGTGGGCTTCCCGGCCGAGGACATCATCTTCGATCCGAACATCTTCGCGGTGGCGACGGGCATCGAGGAGCACAATAATTACGGAGTCGACTTCATCGAGGCGACGCGCGAGATCAAGGCGCGCTGCCCCGGCGCCAAGATCTCCGGCGGTGTCTCCAACCTGTCCTTCGCCTTCCGCGGCAACGAGCCGGTGCGCAAGGCGATGCATTCGGTGTTCCTCTACCACGCCATCCAGGCGGGCATGGA
>JAIUOY010000008.1:0-5157 GCA_020160995.1 Pseudomonadota bacterium
CATGCTCGCCCTGCCGGAATGGTTCGACCACTACAACGAGCTTCACCCGCATCGGGCGCTCGGATATCGTTCACCCCGCGAGTTCATCGCGGCCCAAGCAGCACCGTGAGAAATGTCCGGGCTTTTGGGGGCTACAACACTTCGGAAAACCGGGGCGGCCCCTTTCGTTTGCCGGGAGTGTCAGCAGAGTCATACGCGTGTGTGAGTAGGAAAATGGGAATCCGGAGATGCAACAGTGTCAGAGGTAAAGAAGACAGGGAGGAACTGCCCCTCTACTCACACACACATATGACTCTGCTGACACTAGCGGGGGTCCAAGGGCACAGTGTCAGCAGAGTCATACGCGCGCGAGCGCGAGGGTTTGAGCGTCAAGAGTACCGATGTTAAGCGAACGGGCTGCCGGATTAGCGGAACAGAGGATCATAAGCCGATATGACGGCCCCCTTAGCAGTGAATTTCAACGTTTATTGAACATCGCCTTATTGTGACATTTTCTGCCGGGTAATAATCCAGCCGTACGGGCCGGTACGGTTCCCGGTGCGCCGCCGGACCTCAAGCGCCATCGTCTGGTCGCTTCGGCCAGCGCAGTCCCGCCGCTGATCCAGCCGGACCGACGACCCGGCCCGGACCGCGTTTCTGGGATGACCTGATATCCAATCACGTCGTCGATGCGGCGCCAGCGCCGTCTCTGCCGCATGTTTCGAGCCGTTGCCGGGCTGTGCTGGTCGGTCAGGGTAACGTGCGGGTAACAAAGCAGCCCCGGCCTCGCTCTCGCGCCTCCTGCTGACCCCGTCACCGGCCAGCCGCGCCCCGGTTGCGCTGCCGGATGATAGTGGTATCCAGATACCACATTGACCGAGACGCGACGGAGATACGACAAAATGGCCACGGCACCGTTTAAGGGCGGCATCAAGAGCCGGACGCGAGCGGGCAAGATGCGCATTCGCAGCATTGATCAGCTCGACAGCCGCACCCATGCCTATCAGCGCGCCATGGAGCTGCGCCGCGCCATCGCCAGCGACGTTAGCGGCGGCGCAGGCGAAGACGCCCTGCCGACCACGTTGCAGGTCGCGGTGATCAACGCTGCGCTGCTGGCGGTCATGACCGAGGACGCAGCCGCGCGATGGTTGGAAGGCGAGGAAGTCAGCCCGTCCGACGTGGCGACGCTGGTCAACGCCCTGAACCGCACATGCGGCGTGATCGGCTACAAGCGCCTCGCGAAAGAGGCTGTGCCGACCCTGTCGGAATACGCGGCGCAGCATGGCCAGCCCGCCAGCGATGACGTGGAAGATGCGGAGATCATCACGGGAGCCGACCGCGTCGACCCTGACGAGCCTGCACCGCCGCCCGTCACGGCAGAACAGGCAGCGTCAGCCGTCAGCGACTTCGCCACCTACCTCGCATCGAAGGCGGCCGGCCAATGATCACCTACGCGCAAGCCTGCCGCGATCCGCATCTCTTCGGCCCGTGGTTCCCGGTCGACACGTTCGGCGTCTGGCATGTGATCGACAAGGCGCTATTCGGCGAGCCGTTGAACTTCGCCGAGCTGCTGATCTGGCGACAGGTCAGCGGCCGGAACGAAGCCCCGACGCGACAGGCCGCCGAGGCGTGGTTGATCATGGGCCGGCGCTCTTCGAAATCGGTCAAGGCGGCATCCATCGCGGTCTATCTGGCCACCTTCGGCAATGAGCGGTTCGGCTTCAGTCGCCGCCTCAAGCCGGGCGAACGCGGGGTGGCGCAAATCCTCGCGACCGACAAGGACACCGCGTCGATCGTCTTCGGCTACGCCGTCGCGATGTTCAAGCAGCCCCTGTTCGCTCAACTGCTGTCCAGTGTCACCGCCGACACGATCGAGCTTAAGAACGGCTTGGCGATCGAGGTTGTTGCAGCCTCGGCCCGTCGCTCTCGCGGGCGGTCCACGTTCGCCGTGATCCTAGAAGAGCTGGCGCATTGGCTTGGTGAGAGCCGTTCGGTGAATCCCGACACCGAGATTTACAACGCCGTGTTGCCGGGCATGGCGACCATGGCACCGCATGCGATGGTTATCGCCATTTCCAGCCCCCTCGCGCGCTCCGGCCTCCTGCATGACAAGTACGAGGCCCATTTCGGTAAGCCGGGCCGGACGTTGGTCGTTCAGGTTCCGACATGGATCGCGAATCCAACGCTCAGCCGCGACGACCCGGAAGGCATCATCGCGAAAGCCTATGCCGCTGACCCGGTCAAAGCCGATGCGGAATTCGGGGCGCAGTTCCGTAGCGAGCTGAACGCCTTGCTGGAATACGAGGTCATCGCCTCGGCCGTCGATCGCGGCACCTTCGAACGGCCCCCGCTGCCCCATCTGACCTACCACGCATTCGCCGATATCTCCGGCGGCCGGAATGATCCGTCGACCCTCGGCATTGCGCATATGGAAGACGGCCGCGCCGTGCTCGACTGCCTGCGCGTCGCTCCCGCGCCGCACGAGCCGGCCCATGCCATCGCCGATTTCGCCAAGACGCTCGCCGCCTATGGAATCGGCACTGTCACCGGCGACAACTACGCGGGCAACTTCGTCGAGGGCGCCTTCCGCGATCACGGGATCGAGTACCAGAAATCCCGCCCCTCCCGCTCCGAACTTTATCTTGAGCTGCTGCCGCTGATGAACAGCCACAAGGTCGTGCTGCTCGACAACGGCGCCTTGATCAAGGAATTGGCCGGGCTGGAACGGCGCGCGGCGGGACGTGGTCGCGATAGCGTCGACCATGGCAAGGCGAAGGGCAGCCACGACGACCGGGCGAACGTGCTGGCCGGCGCGGTCTTCGTGGCGTCGACCAACGTCAGCGTCACGCTCGCGCCCGGCGATCCCGGTTTCTTCAAGCTCGCCGTCGGCGATCAGGGCTTCAAACTGACCAATCCCGGCGGCCTGCGCCGCAGCGCCGACCGTCCGCCCCGCCTGCGCGGCGCATATTGAGGAATCGCAGCCATGTCCTTTCTCTGGCGCCTATTTGGCTATCGCCTGACCCCGGCCGAGCCGGAAGACATCGCGCACGCAAAGCGGCAGATCGCTTTGCGGCAGCGGGTCATCGCACGTTGCCGGGCCGTCATCGCCGATCGGTACAACCAGCCCGCCGACAAGGTGCGCGGCGCGGAACGCGACCTTGAGCGCGCCGAGCAGAAGCTGTTGGAATGGAACGCCCATCTGGAAGAGCTGCAAGAGCTGGCGGTGCGTCACGCCGATCGCGCCCGCGTCGCCGCAGAAGAGGCCGCGCACAAGGCCCGGCTGCGCGCCGAGCTGGAGTCCAGCATCTACTATCAGGAATTCTATGCGGAATTTGGCTGCTACCCGGACGAAGACCCGGAAGATGCTGACGATGGCGCTGTTGAATTCAGCAAGTCGGGCGGCAAGAGCGAAGAGCATCGTCTCTCCGGCAAGTGGTAACAACAACCGCGCGCACAATAGTTTAACATTGCACGCGCATGCAAATATTCATCCACAGTCGACAAGCAAAACTGCTTGCCAAGACTGAAGAATCACTGCGATAATGCGGTCATCAGCCCCAACGCCCATGCGGCGCGGCCCATCTCTTTCCCGCACTATTTGCATGTGAGGCCGTCATGGCACTCAACCCGAATCTTATCGCGAAAATCGCGCTGGACTTCGCCACGATGAAAATCACGCTCGGCTTGGTGAAGCCCGGTGATGATGTCGACGAAGCCTTTCCGCATCTTCACGACGTTCTGGTCAATGCTGGCGTGTCGCAGGATGCCGCCTTCGAATTCATGGCCGACCTGCAAGACACCGTGAACGGGTGACGCCATGATCGTGCGCGGCCTCTGCTCGACGACAGCGCGGGACGGACATGGCGACATCGTGTTGCCGGTCAGCGCCTATGACGCTGCGATGCGCCGGGGCGTGGCCAACATCGCCTTGCTTGACCATCACGACCCGGCTCGGCCTCTCGGCCGCATTCGTGCCCTCAATCTCACGGCGCGCGGTCTAGTCATCACGGCCGAGCTGGATCCCAAGCTGCCGGGCGCCCCGGCGGTCATGGCCGCGATCACCCGGCGCGAGCCCGCCTATGGGTTCTCGCTCGGCGGCAAGGTGCTGCGTGTCGGTCGCTACTGTGCGCCGATCGACGTGACCGAAATCTCGCTGACCGATCGCCCGGCCAATCCCGACTGCGTCGTCTTCCCGTCGAGCTGGCCGGCCGAATGGGCCGAGCTGTTCGCTGACATGGACGCCGCTGCGATGATCGCGCCGACCTTCCGCATGCCCGCAATCCGCTATCCCGAACAGGAAGCCACCCGATGAACCCTGACCGCATCTCTCGCGCTCGCACAGCCGTCCGGCATTTGTCCCGCGCCGACCTGCGCGCCCTCTCGCTCCGCATCGGCGCGACCCGTGACGAGCTGACCGATTTCGCCGAGCTGCCCGACGCCGCCTTGCCGGTCGACAGCCTCGCCGGGTTCGAGCAGTGGTTCAGTGCGCATGAGCTGCGCGGCTTGTTCGGCCATCCCCGGAATGTCGTGCTTGTCGCCACCCTGCCGGAAGCCAGCGGAATCCATCCGATCGATCTGGACGCCTTCCGCGAGGGCCGCACCGACCTGACCGACGAGCAGCGCCAGCGCATCAGCGACCATTTCACTGGCAAGAGCAAGCCGGCCACGGTCAGCGGCACGATCGGCGCCCCGCCGCCCGTCATGTTTGCCCTGCGCGGCGAGGCCATGCGGATCGTCAATGGCATGAGCGACGACCAGCTCGCCGCCTTCGTTCGGGACCACAGCCCCGCGAAGGCGGCCTGACATGGAATCCGGATGCCCTCCCATTCGTTCCTTTCGGGAGGGCATCGCCGGACGACACGACGGGCGTGCGTGCACTGTCGGTTCCCGCCACCGATCGTGAGTGCCTACTTTTCCGCTGCTTTGCGGGCGAAAATTTCCTTCACCATCGCCTCCAGCTCTTCCTTGGGAGGCAAGTTGGCGTAAAACTCGTCCATAAAATGGCTTATCGAATTCATCATTGAGTCGTATCGTTGAGCTGAGAGTCCGTCCCGGAACTCATGACGCTCGCGCGATGCGGCGGATAAGAACCATGGCGGCGGCTGCGTAGAGGAAGGCCGTCGCGGAGGCGATGGTGGCTTCGGCGTCCTTCCAGAGCCGTCTATTTCGATTGATCCA
>JAIUOY010000091.1:0-6926 GCA_020160995.1 Pseudomonadota bacterium
CAGGCCCTGGCCGATCTCGTCGGTCAGCTCCGTGGGGAAGGGACCGTCGCCGACGCGCGTCGTATAGGCCTTGGCGATGCCGAGCACATAGCCCACCGCGCCGTTGCCCATGCCCGAGCCGATCATCGCCTGCGCCGCCACTGTGTTCGACGAGGTGACGAACGGATAGGTGCCGTGGTCGATGTCGAGCATCGTGGCCTGCGCGCCCTCGAACAGGATGCGCTTGCCGTCGGCGCGCAGCGCGTCGAGCCGCTCCCACACGTCTTCGGCAAAGGGCAGGATCTTGGGCGCCAGTTCGATCAGGTCGGCGAGGAGCTGCTTGGCGTCGACCGTCGGGCGGCCCAGCCCCTGGCGCAGCGCATTGTGGTGCGCCAGCAAGGTGTTGACCTTCTTCTCCAGCACGTCGGGCTCGGCGAGGTCGCCGACGCGGATGGCGCGGCGGCCCACCTTGTCCTCGTAGGCCGGGCCGATGCCGCGGCGCGTGGTGCCGATCTTGATGGTGCCGGGCACGTCCTCGCGCCAGCCGTCGAGATCGCGATGCAGCGGCAGGATCAGCACGGCGTGGTTGGCGATCTTCAGCGTCTCGGGCGTCACCGAGACGCCCTGGCTCGTCACCTTCTTCACCTCTTCGAGGAAGTGCCAGGGATCGACCACGACGCCGTTGCCGATGATCGAGAGCTTGCCCTTGCGCACCACGCCCGAGGGCAGGAGCGCCAGCTTGTAGGTCTGGTTGCCGATGACGAGCGTATGGCCGGCATTGTGGCCACCCTGGAAACGCACCACCACTTCGGCGCGCTCGCTGAGCCAATCCACGATCTTGCCCTTGCCCTCGTCGCCCCACTGGGCGCCGATCACTGCCACGTTGGCCATTCCACTGTCCCTTCACACATGAAAACGCCTCCCCGGGGCCGATGCCGGAGAGGCGTGAGGTCGGATAGCACTTCCCCCCGGCTGGGGCGAGGTCAAATGCGTCCTCCGCAGGGGGTGGGGGCCCGGCCTTTTGGCGCAGCCACGCCCATGCACGGTCGCTGCCGGTTTGCCGTCCCGTACGCCGCCTGCCTAGAGGTCGATGGCGAGGCGGAGTTTGAACATCTGCCGCTGGAACAGGGCCACATCCAGCGCCGGATCGAGGCCCGTCGTCTGCCCCCAGGCCTGAATGTTCCAGGCGCCGGACAGCGATACCCCCTTTCCCAGGGTGGCGTAGAAGGTCGGTCCCAGAAAGACGGCCTGCCCCGTCAGATTCCCGAAGGCGAGGGCATCGAAGCCGCGCCGGTAACGCACCTCGCCGCCCAGATAGATGCCCTCCCAAAGCCGGGCGGTGGCCGCCGCCGAGAAGGCCAGTTCCGATCCATCGAGGTACAGGCCGGTCGAATAGTTGCGGACCTCTCCGAAACCGTAGGAGAGGTTGAGCGCGGCAAACAGAATTCCGGGTACGATCTCGCGATCGGCGGCGATCAGGAAGAAGGTTCCCCAGCTGTCGCCCGGCGCTCCGGTCGTCGGATCGACGAAGCCCACGAACGGCATGGCGACGAAGGTCAGGCCGAACAGATGGTTCTCCCGGTCGAACGGCCGCAGGCGAAACTCGATCCCCAACTGTTCCAGGCCGATGCTGCCGCGATCCTCGATGTCCGACATGCCGGAGATGTCGAAGCGGCTCACGGTGACGGTCGGGGCGACGCGGAACCAGGAGCTGAGCGGATATTTCAGCGAGAGGCTCAAGGCCATCGCACTGTAGCTGCCGTCCGCCGATCCGAACCGACCGACCAGTTCGCTCTCCAGTTCGGGCAGGAAAGGCGTGCCGATGTCGGTTCCTTCGCTGAAGCCGAACATGTGCTCGGTGTCGACTTCCGCCCGTGCGGGCGACAGGCTCGCGGCGAGCGCCGACAGGAAGGCGGCGCCGGCCCATCGGCGGAAAACGGAGAAGGTCGCGGACCTGGCCCGCTGCCGGGTTGCAGCGGCAGCAGACTTGATGGAGTCCGCGAGGGTGGATCCCGTGGGGGGTGAGCCCGGTCGACGCCGTACCGTCATGTGTTCGATCGTCCTGCGCAGAAGCGAAAGTCCGGATCGTCGCCGGCCCTGCTACAGCGGCACCGCCTCCCTCTCGATCAGGGCGTGGCTGCGGCGCAGGCGCCGGATTCTGAATAAAATATTGTACGATCTTCGCGCAAGCCGGTATGGAAGTTTCGTACATAATATTGTACATATTCTGCACATCCAAAGGTGCTCCGTGTCTCATGTCACACTCTCGGAACTGCGCCAGAACATGGCCCGCTACCTCGATGGAGTGGCGACCGACCGCGAACCTCTGGTCGTTACGCGACCGGCGGGCCGCGGGAATGTCGTCATCATGGCCGAGGAAGAGTTCACGGCCTGGCAGGAAACCGTTCATCTCCTCAGCAGCCCTGCCAATGCCAAGCGGCTGGTGGCTTCGGTGAAGCAGGCGCAAGCCGGCACGGCGCGTGAACGGTCGCTCCTCGTCCCCGGCAAGTCGACCAAGACTCCGTGAAGGTCCATTTCACGGACCACGGCTGGGAAGACTATCTCTACTGGAGCCGTAACGATGCCGACGTGCATCAACGTCTCAACGAGCTGATCGAGAACATCCGATCGACGCCGTTCGGGGGGATCGGCAAGCCCGAGCCTTTGAAGGGGAGCTTGAAGGACTTCTGGTCGCGTCGCGTGACGCAGGAGCACCGGCTCGTCTATGCCGTCGAGGGCAAGGGTGCGGCTCAGTTCGTCGTGGTCGTCCAGTGCCGCTATCACTATTGACGCCGACGCGACGCCACTACAGCGGCACCGCTTCCTTGTCGATCAAGGCGTGGCTACAGCGCAGGCGCTTGGCCTCGGCGCGGGCGTCGGGGGCGGCCATGACGGCGCGCACGACGGCATAGCCCTTGGCCTGCCAGGGGGCGGCGTCGCGCCACGGCGTTCCCATCCCGACATAGAGGCGCGGCCGCGCCGGTGGCGCCTCGGAGGCGGCCAGCACGGCGTCCATGTAGAGCGTGAAGCCGGTCGCCGGCTCGCTGACGCCATCCTCGGGATAGCCCGCCGAATAGCGGCCGCCGCGCGCCAGCTCCTCGCGGCCCTTCAGCGCGAACACGCAGAAGGAAACGCCGGTCTGATATTCGAGGCCGCGATACTCCACCGGGTCGATGGTGAGCGGCAGGTCGGGCTCGGCCGCCTGGATGAGCTTCACCACTTCGGCAAGCCGCGCGGCTTCGGCCGCCGCCGCAGCCGGCAGCTTCAGCTTGCCGAGCTGGGCGATGCCCTGATCGGCGGGACCCGCGGCGTGCAACAGGCCCGCGAACATCTCCGTCACCTTCTTGTCGGCGGAGGCCTTGGCGATGGCGCCCTCGTCCTTGCGGTCGAGGGCGCGGCGGAGCTTGTTCAGCGCCTCGGGCGGCTGCTTCAGGCCGGCGGCGACGGCGGCCACCAGGGTCGGCAGGTTGAGGTCCACCGAGAGTTCGACGACGCCGATGGCGCGCAGCGCATCGACCGTGAGCAGCACGGCTTCGGCATCGGCCTCGGCGCTGTCGACGCCGATCAGCTCGGAGCCGACCTGGGCGAACTGGCGTTCGGGCTTCAGCGCACTGCCGCGCACGCGGATGACGTTGCCGCCGTAGGAGAGGCGCAACGGCCGCGGCTCGTGCTTCAGCCGCGTCACGGCGATGCGCGCCACCTGCACGGTCATGTCGGGCCGCACGCCCATCATGCGTTGCGAAACGGGATCCATCAGCCGGAAGGTCTGCGAGGCGAGCGCCGCGCCGGGACCGCCCAGCAGGGACTCCTCGAACTCGACCATGGGCGGCTTCACACGCTCGTAACCAAAGGCCGCGAAACGCTCGATGGCAATGTCGATGGCGCGGGCCTCGCGCGTCGCATCGGGAGGCAGAAGATCGGCGAGGCCGGCCGGCAGAAGGCCACGATGGTCGTTGTCGTTTGAAGTCATGGTGCAGCTTGATAGCCGATTGGCGCCGCGATGGGGAGCGGCAAGGGGGAGGCGGGTTGAGGCGGCCGCACAGGGCCTGTACTGTCGTCCCTCGAAGCCCGCGACCTACTCCACCAACCTGGAGAATGAATGAGCCTGAAAGTGCTCATGGTCTTCCCTCGCTTCAACGAGAATTCGTTCTGGAGTCTGAGGGCGGCCTGCAAGATCTACGGGGCGCAATGCCCGACACCGCCGCTTGGCCTCATCACATTGGCTGCACTGCTGCCGCAGGAATGGACCATGCGGCTGGTCGATCGCAACGTCCGTACGCTGAAGCCGGCCGATCTCGCCTGGGCCGACGTCGTGATGACGGGGGGCATGCTGCCGCAGCGGGTCGATGCGCTCGACGTGATCCGGCTCTGCCGGGAAGCGGGCAAGCCCGTGGTAGTGGGCGGTCCCGATTCGACCTCATGCCCGGAAATCTACGAAGCCGCCGACTTCCTGGTGCTGGGCGAGGCCGAGGGCATCGTCTCGGAATTCGTCACGGCGTGGAATCGCGGCGAGCGCAGAGGCCGGTTCCGGGCGGAGAAGTTCACCGCCGACGTCACCGCCAGCCCGGTGCCGCGCTTCGACCTGATCAACGCCCGCGACTATCTCTATGTCGGCGTGCAATTCTCGCGCGGCTGTCCGTTCAACTGCGAGTTCTGCGACATCATCGAACTCTATGGCCGCGTGCCGCGCTCCAAGACCAACGAGCAGATGCTGGCCGAGCTGCAGGCGCTCTACGACACCGGCCATCGCGGCCATGTCGATTTCGTCGACGACAATCTGATCGGCAACAAGAAGGCGCTGAAGCGCTTCCTGCCGCTGCTGGAGCAGTGGCAGGCCGAGCGCGGCTATCCGTTCATGTTCTCGACCGAGGCGTCGATCAATCTGTCCGACGACGCGCAGCTTCTGCAGATGCTGGCGCGTGCCAACTTCTTCGTGGTCTTCGTCGGCATCGAAAGCCCCGACACCGACACGCTGGTCTCCACGCGCAAGAAGCAGAACACGCGGCGCAGCCTGGCCGAGAGCGTGCACAGGATCTACGCCGCCGGCATCTTCGTCATCGCCGGCTTCATCGTCGGCTTCGACACGGAGAAGGGCGATGTCGCCGAAGGCATGATCGACTGCATCGAGGCGACCAGCATCCCCGCCGCCATGGTCGGCCTGCTGACGGCGCTGCCCAACACGCAACTCTATCGCCGCCTCGACAGGGAGCAGCGCCTGCTGCCGTTCCAGAGCAACTTCAGCGGCGACCAGTGCACCGCCGGCATCAACTTCGTGCCGATGCGGCCGCGCCGCGAGATTCTCGCCGACTATCGGCGGATCCTGGCCTCGATCTATGCGCCCGACGCCTATTTCGACCGCGTGCGTACCGTGGCGCTGGCGCTGCGCCGCCCGACCCTGGGCGACGGCGCGCCGAAGAAGATCGGCTGGCGCGAGGCCGTCGCGCTGATGAAGATCATGGTGCAGATGAACATTCTGCGGCCGCAGCTTCGCCGCCCGTTCTGGCGCACCGTGACCGAGGTGGCGAAGAAGAATCCGGCGGCGCTCGAAGCCTGCCTGATCCAGCTCGTGCTCTACCTCCATCTCGGCCCGTTCGCGCAATACGTACAACGCGAACTCGACCGCCAGATCGCCGAACTCGACAACGCGCCGGAACAAGTCTTCGAGCCGCAAGCCGCCGCCATCGCCGCGCAGTAAGCAGCGACAAAGCAACCTCACCCTGAGGGCCATGCGAAGCATGGCGTCTCGAAGGGTGGCGCGAGCACCATGCCTGAGGCCCATCCTTCGAGACGCACCGCTACACGGTGCTCCTCAGGATGAGGTAATCCTGCTTGCGACATTCATCCCACATTGACGGAACACGCCTCTCCCCGTATATCGGCACCGGGCCACGCTCCCCCACCGGAGTGCAGCTCTTCTGTAAGGGAGAGGTTATGATGACTAAGCCGACCATGCGTCCGGCGCGTCCCGATTTTTCATCCGGACCCTGCGCCAAGCGTCCAGGCTGGACGCCCCAAGCTCTCAACGATGCCGCCACAGGGCGGTCCCACCGATCCAAGCTCGGCAAGAAGAAGATTGTCGAAGCGGTCGATCGCACGCGCAGTGTACTGGGCATTCCGGCGGACTATCGCATCGCCATCGTCCCGGCGTCGGATACCGGCGCGGTCGAGATGGCGCTGTGGTCGCTGCTCGGTGCGCGGCCGGTCGACATGCTGACCTGGGAAAGCTTCGGCGAAGGCTGGGTCACGGACGTCGTGAAGCAGCTCAAGCTCAAGGACGTGCGCACGCTCAAGGCGCCGTACGGCCAGATCGCCGACCTCAATTCGGTCGATTGGAAACACGATGTCGTTTTCACCTGGAACGGCACGACCTCCGGCGTGAAGGTGCCGAACGGCGACTGGATCGCCGACGACCGCGAAGGCCTCGCGATCTGCGACGCGACCTCAGCCGTCTTCGCCATGGACCTGCCGTGGCAGAAGCTCGATGTCGTGACCTGGTCCTGGCAGAAGGTGATGGGCGGCGAGGGCGCGCACGGTATGCTCGTGCTGAGCCCGCGCGCGATCCAGCGGCTGGAGAGCTACACGCCGGCCTGGCCGATGCCCAAGATCTTCCGCCTGACTTCTGGCGGCAAGTTCTCCGAAGGCATCTTCAAGGGCGAGACGATCAACACGCCGTCGATGCTCTGCGTCGAGGATGCGATCGACGGCCTGCGCTGGGGCGAGAGCGTCGGCGGCCTCAAGGGTCTGATGGCCCGTTCCGAGGCGAACCTCGGCGTCTTCGAGAAGTTCGTGGCCGACCGCCCCTGGGTCGCCTTCCTCGCGGCCGACAAGGCCGTGCGCTCCAACACCTCGGTGTGCCTGGTGATCTCCGCGCCGTGGTTCGCGGCGCTGCCCGCCGACAGACAGGCGGCGGCGGCCAAGAAGATGGCCGACCTGCTCGAAACCGAGAA
>JAIUOY010000092.1:0-20230 GCA_020160995.1 Pseudomonadota bacterium
CGATGATGCCGCCGGTCTTGATCGTGCGCTGCGGCGTGTCGGACGGGACGTCGAGCACCTTGGCTGCTTCGCGCTCGGCGAAGAAGTAGTAGCGCTGTGCCGCCGACTCCGACGAGGTCAGCAGCTCGACGAACAGCTCGCGCTCGCGCTTCATGCCCTCGTCGAACGGCAGTTCGACGGCGGCCTGCACGCACTTGATGATGTTCCACGGCGCCTTGAAGCCGCGCGCCTTGCGGGCGATCGCCTTCTCGGTCTCGGCGAAGAGGTCGGGCGATTCCAGCGTCACGCTGAGGTCGCGCACCCGGCGCCGCGGCGCGTTCTGGGCCACCAGCATCTGGGCATGGGCGACGGCGCCCTTCAGCAGGTCGTCACCCTCGATCAGGGCGTCGACGATGCCCTTGTTCTTGGCCTCGGGCGCGGGGATGTGCCGGCCGGAGAGGATCGCATCGAGCGCATACTTGGCGCCGGTGAGGCGCGGCAGGCGCTGCGTGCCGCCGGCACCCGGCAGCAGGCCGAGATGGACTTCCGGCAGGCCGAGCCGCGTGCTGGGCAGGGCCACGCGATAGTGGGCGCCGAGCGCGGTTTCGAGGCCGCCGCCCAGCGGCGTGCCGTGCAGCGCGGCCACGATCAACTTGGGCGAGTTTTCCATCGTGGCGATGACGTCGTTCAGGTTGGCGCCCTTGGGCGGCTTGCCGAACTCGCGGATGTCGGCGCCGGCGATGAAGGTGCGGCCACCGCCAATCAGCACGATGGCATCGACATTGGGATCCTGGGCGAAAGCGTCGACGCCTTCCTTGATGCCGTCGCGGACGGCCGCCGCCAGGGCGTTTACCGGCGGATTGTTGATAGTGAGGATACCGATGCGCCCCTCTGTGGAGCGGATGACAGCGTCGGACATGGACGTTCTTCCCTGGTAAGTGCCGGTTTCGGGGGCATGGTCTTAGCAATCCCTGCGCGCCCCGCCCAGCGACTACGCGTTTCGCTTTGCGGAGAAAGGTGCATTTACACAGCCTAGCGGCCCGTAGACGCGGTCGCTATGCATCGCCGCGAAAAAAATACTCTGGAGGACATGAGGCAATGCCGAACTTGATCACGACCCGCCGCGGCCTGCTGCGCGCTGGCGCTGCCGCCGGCCTGACACTTTCGGCACCGACCATTGTCCGCGCCCAGGGCACCTGGCCCAGCAAGCAGATCACCATGGTGGTGAACTTTCCGGCAGGCGGCCTGACCGACGGCATCGCGCGCGCCTTCAGCCAGCATGTGAGCCAGGCGACGGGGCAGCAGGTCATCGTCGACAACAAGCCCGGCGCCAGCGGCAACATCGGTGCGGCGATGGTCGCCCGCGCGCCGGCCGACGGCCATACGTTCCTGCACTCGGTGTCGAGCACGCTGATTCAGAACCGCGTCATGTTCAAGACGCTGGGCTTCGACCCGGACAAGGACTTCACCATCGTTTCGGGCACGCCGTCGGGCGTACTCCCGGTGGTCGTGCACAAGTCGGTGCCGGTGACGAACCTCAAGGACTTTATCGGCTACGCCCGGACCAACAAGGTGAACTTCGGTTCCTGGGCGCTCGGCTCCTCCGCCCACATCTTCGCCCAGGCGCTGAACGAGAAGTACGGCCTCAAGATGGAGATCGTGACCTACAAGGGCGAAGCGCCGATGTGGCAGGACATGGGCGCCGGCTCGCTGCAGGCCGCGATGGGCAGCCCGCAGGCGATGAACGCGCTCCTGGTGAAGGGCGATATCCGCGGCATCGCGGCGCCGTCGAAGGTCCGTGCCGTGCAGCTTCCCGACGTGCCGACCTCGCGCGAACAGGGCTTCGACGACGATTCCTTCACCGTGTCGGGCTGGCTGGCGCTGGCGGCACCGGCCGCCACACCCAAGGACATCGTGAAGAAGATGTCCGATCTCTGGTTTGCGGCTGCCGACTCCGAACCCGGCCGCAAGATGATGCAGAGCTTCGGCCTCGTCGAAAAGCCTCTGAAGCACGAAGAGGTGATGGTCGACTACGAACGGCTGAAGTCGACCCTCATCCCGCGCGTCGTGGCGCTGGGCCTCAAGCCCGAGTAGCCACGCGCCTCACGTTCTCGGAGAGCCAGCGCGCGAGGCCGGTCACCCGGGCATCCTCGTGCTGCTGGCCCATGAGCTGGACGCCGACCGGCATGCCATCGACGCTCATCAGCGGCACCGTCACGACCGGGGCGAAGAGCATCGAGCTCGGCGCATTGAACACGAAATCGCCGGTCGGTCGCGGCGCCAGCGGCTGGCCCGGCACGTCGCCCGACCAGAGCGGCGCCGGTCCGGGGCAAGCAAGCGTGATAGCGGCATCGGCCAGCGACGCCAGCAGCGCATGGGTCTGCTGCGCGGTCTGGCGGGCGAGCAGGGCGGCGCGATAGTCGTCCGGCGTCATCGCCTCGGCTTTGGCGAGCGCGGCCTTGGCGCGCTCGCTGACACCGGCCGGATTGTTGTCGACGATGCCGCGCTGGCCCCAGCGGTTCTCCCAGCTCGTGATGCCGTTGCACACGGCGCGACCGTTGGCGACCGACCGCTCCAGCGCTTCGACCAACGGATTGTCCTTGCGCCGGATCAGGGTCACGCCCGCATCGTGCAGCTGCTTCAGCACGGCGTCGAAGCCATCCCTGGTCGCCGTGTCGACATCGGGCCATCCCTCGGTTTCGAGGACGATCAGCCGGTTGGGCTTCGACGACGCCGGCAAGGTCGACGGGCCCATCAGGCCGACGGCGCCGCGGTCGCCGCCGGCGCGCTGGGCGATCTCGATGGCGACCTGCCACATATCCTCCAGGCTGCCGGCATGAGGACCGTGCGTGCTCTGGCTGGTCGCCTGGCGCTCGCCGCGATTGATGCCGCCCTGCGTCGGCTTCAGTGCGAAATTTCCGCAATAGGCCGCGGGCCGAATGATCGAGCCGCCGACCTGGGTGCCGATGGCAGCCGGAACCATGTTGGCGCCGACGGCAGCGGCCGACCCCGAGGAGGAGCCGCCGGGTGTGCGAGCGGGATCGAACGGATTGGTGCTGGCGCCGGGATGCGAACCGCCCAGCTCCGCGGTCACGGCCTTGGCGAGGATCACCGCCCCGGCCTGGCGCAGCGCCCAGACGGCCGCATTGTCGCGCTTGGGGAAGTTTCCTTTGAAAGCGACGCAACCCATCTCGGTCGGCATGTCTTTGGTTTCGAGCAGATCCTTGATGGCAAGCGGCATGCCGTCGATCGACGACAGCGGCTTGCCTTGCTTCCAACGCGCGGTGCTGGCATCGGCAGCCGTACGGGCACCTGCTTCGTTGATGGCAGTGAACGCCTTCACCTCGGGCTCGCGGGCCGCGATGGTTTCCAGGCATCGTTCGAGATAGGCGCGCGGCGTGTCGCTGCCATCGCGGAAGCGCTGTGTCGCGTCGTGAAAGGTAAGGGGCTTGTAATCCTGATACGCGGTCATTGTCTCTTCGTCCTCGGTCGGTAAGGTCGGAGCCGACCTTACCCCTACCTCGGGCGTTTGTTCGCGTTAAACTCCGATCGTTTGAAAGGCGGCTGCATGACGACCAGGCGACCCCGTATCGAAGGATTCGCGATCGTATCCCGCGAGGGCATGATTGCCGGCTCGGATGCCTCCTTTCCCGAGGGCCTGAAGGTTCCGGGCGACCAGAAATTCTATCAGGACTCGCTCGACCGGGTTTCCGCCGTGGCCAACGGTCGGCATTCGGCCGAGGGCGGCCCCAAGGAAGCGGCGCGCAAACGCATCGTGCTGACGCGACGGGTCGAGCGCATCGTGCCGGATCCCCGGAACGCCAATGCTGTACTGTGGAATCCGGCAACGGCGCCGTTCGAGGAAGCATGGATGAAGCTGGGCGTGACCGATGGCACTCTGGCCGTGGTGGGCGGAACCGATGTATTCGGCCTGTTCCTCAATATCGGCTACGACGTGTTCTATCTCACCCGTGGGCATGCAAGCGTGCCGCGCGGCCGGCCGGTTTTTCCCGGTGTCGGCCATGGAGTCACGCCGGAAGAGGTGCTGCAGAAGCACGGCATGGTGTTGCGCGGCAGCCGCGTGATCGACGAAGCGACCGGAACCGAGGTCGAGGAGTGGGTCGCCAAGCGCTAGAAGTCGACGACCATGCCGTCGTGAGCCGCTTCGAGGGCGATCTCGCCCTGCCGGCCGAGCAGTTCGGCGCTCATGTGCGTGACGATCGTGCGCTTTGCGCCGATCTCCGGCAGGTGGCGGCTGAGCGTCGTGTAGTCGATGTGATACTTCATCACCTTGTCGAAGAAATAGGCTTCGCAGATGAAGAGATCGGCGTCGCGGCCGGCCGGAATGAGTTCTTCGACCCATTCGGTGTCGCCCGAGTAGGTGAGCACCTTATCTTCAGTCTCGATCCTGAGCGCGTAGGATGGTGCACCGCTATAGTGCTTCATCAGATAGGGTGTGACGGCAAGCCCGTTGAACTCGACCCTTTCGTGCAGGTCGAGTTCGCGAATCTCCAGGGCGAACTTGCGCTCGACCTTGGTGGAGCCCGCAAACATCGCTTCCATGACGATCATCAGCCGCTCCCGGAAGCCCGGTGGACCGGCAAGGACGAGCGGTGCGGTGCGACGGCTGACGAGCTGGGCGTCGAGCAGGAAGAAGGGCAGGCCGCCGAAATGGTCGCCATGCAGATGGCTCACCAGCACGGTCGAGATGCCGTTGGGGTCGACGCCCCATTTGCGGATCGCCACCATGGACGAAGCGCCGCAATCGACCAGTAGATTGCCCTGTTGAGAGCGTTCGAGATGAAAGCAGGTGTTGAACCGTCCGCCGCTGCCGAAGGCATCGCCGGAACCGAGAAACTGGAGACGCATTAACTACCGACTCTGTTGGTTCCTAAGGTGCCTGCTCGAGGCTCGACACTTCGTTGGTGAGTGTGGTGCGGCGCATGTCGCGGACTTCCTTGGAATTGAAGCGGCGCGCGCGATGCATGGTGACGCGATTGTCCCACATCACCAGGTCGAACGGCCGCCAGACATGCGCGTAGACGAACCGTCGCTGTGTCGCATGCTCGTTGAGGTCGCGCAGAAAGGCACGCGCTTCCGGCACCGGCCAGCCTTCGATCTCGCCGGCATGGCTCGCGAGATAGAGCGAGAGGCGTCCGGTGTTGGGGTGACGCCGGACGAGGCGCTGGCGCACCGGCGCCCATTTCTGCCGTTCGGCCTCGGTGAAGTCTTCGAAGCCCAGCATGCCGCGCGAATAGATCTGGCTGTGCCGGCAGATGAGGTCGTGCACCTCGCGCTTCGTCTCCTCGTCCAGCGCGTCGTAGGCCGCCCGCATGTCGGCGAACTCGGTGTTGCCGCCGGCCGCCGGGATCGTGCGGGCCGAGAGAAGGGAATACTTGGCGGGCACGTCCTTGAATGAGCTGTCGGAATGCCAGAGCAGATTGCCCAGGCTGAACAGCCGGCGGCGGTCGTCGCGCGCCAGCACGTTGCCGTTCACATCGAGGTTGGAGATGTCGTTGAGGTCCATGCTCATGCGCCGCTGCTCCGGCGGCATGATGTCTCCGGTCGCCTGTTCGAGCGGCCCGAGCTGGCGACTGAAGGTGAGCTGGCTCTCGTCGTCGAGCCGCTGGTCGTGGAACACCAGTACGCCGAACTGGTCCATGCCGGCGTGGATGGCCGCCACCTCTGCATCGGAGAGAGGGCGGGTGAGATCGATGCCCGACACCTCGCCGGCGAAGAAGGCGCGGTTCGCGGGATCGATGGGACGAATGTCGATCGTCATGATGGTCCGAGCCTAGCAGACGCACGGGCTGCCCGACAGGGGCGGCTGGAATGGACTCCGCTCTTCCCCTGTCTCTTGACGGGGGCATGGAAGGATAATACATTTGAACAGTTATTCAAATGTCTAAAGTCAAGAAGACCATCCTGTCCGACGACCATGCCGTAGCGCTGGCCGACCTATTCCGTTTGCTGGGTGACCCAACGCGGCTGCGGATCGTCGTATCCTGCTTGCGCACGCCATTGGCAGTCTCTGATATCGCTGACCGGCTGGGCCTTTCGGTATCTCTGGTGAGCCATCATCTGCGGCTGCTGAAGGGCGCCCGGCTCGTGCGGGCGGATCGGCAGGGCAAGCAGGTTTACTACGAGGCGGACGATGCCCATGTCCGCCGCATGATCGAGGATATGGTCAGCCACGTCGCCGAGCACTGAGGAGGGAGCGGAAAATGAGCGCCCATTGCTGCGATCACGGCCACGAGCACGCTTCCGCCGCCGCGGCGTCGCCGATCTACCGGCGCGTCCTGTGGGTAGCCCTGGCCGTGAATCTCGCCATGTTCGTGGTCGAGATCGGCGCCGGTCTCGCCGCCGAATCGGTGTCGCTGCTGGCCGATTCGCTCGACTTCCTGGGCGACGCCGGCAACTACGCCATCAGCCTCTTCGTGCTCGGCATGGCGCTGCACTGGCGCGCCCGCGCCTCGCTGCTAAAGGCCGCCAGCATGGCCGCCTTCGGCACCTGGATTGCCATCACCACGATCGGCCATGCGATAGCAGGCACCGTGCCCGAGGCGCCCGTGATGGGCGTGGTGGGCGCGCTGGCGTTGGCCGCCAACTTCGGAGTCGCGCTGCTCCTCTATCGCTGGCGCAACGGCGACAGCAACATGCGGTCCGTCTGGATCTGCACGCGCAACGACGCGATCGGCAATCTGGCCGTGCTGGCGGCCGCGCTGGGCGTGTTCGGCTCGGGCAGCGGCTGGCCGGACTATCTCGTCGCCGCGATCATGTCCGGCCTTGCCCTGGTCGGCGCCGTCCAGGTGACGCGCGCGGCGCTGGCCGAGCTGCGTCACGCCCGTGAAAGCGGGCCTCAGGCCGTCGGGAGCTTGTAGCTCTCGAACTGCTTGCGCAGCGCCGTCTTCAGGATCTTGCCGGTGGCGCCATGCGGGATGGCGTCGATGAACTGTACGTCGTCGGGCATCCACCACTTGGCGATCTTGCCGTCGAGGTACTTCAGGATATCGCCCTTGGTGACATCGGCATCGGGGCGCCGTACGACGATCATCAGGGGCCGCTCGTCCCACTTGGGATGAGCCACGCCGATGACCGCCGCTTCGGCCACGCCGGGGCAGCCCATGGCGGCATTCTCGAGGTCGATCGAGCTGATCCACTCGCCGCCGGACTTGATCACGTCCTTTGACCGATCGGTGATGACGACGGACCCGTCGGTCTCGATCTTGCAGACGTCGCCGGTGTGGAACCAATCGTCTTCGACGAACTGGTTCTTGCCGTCGCCCTTCATGTAGCCTTTCACGATCCACGGGCCGCGCACGACCATGTTGCCGGAGACGCTGCCGTCCATGGGCAGGTCGTTGCCGGCGTCGTCGACGATCTTCATCTCGCATCCGAAGACGGGGCGGCCCTGCTTGGCGGTGATGGCAAAGCGCTCGGCGTCCGGCAGGTTGCGCTCGCCCTTGTTGAAGCGCGTGAGGGTGCCGAGCGGGCTCATCTCGGTCATGCCCCAGCCCTGCGCCACTTCGATTCCGTGCTCCTTCCAGAAGCGTTCGATCATCGCGTAGGGCACGGCCGAGCCGCCGATCAGCGAGCGTTTGACCGAAGACATCTTGAGCTTGTTCTGCGCGCAGTAGTCGAGCAGGGCCAGCCACACCGTCGGCACGCCGGCGCTGAGCGTCACCTGTTCCTTGTCGAGCAGCTCGTAGATGCTGGCGCCATCCAGCTTGAAGCCGGGGAACACCAGCTTGGTGCCGCAGAACGGTCCTGCGTAGACGAGGCCCCAGGCATTGGCGTGGAACATCGGCACCACCGGCAGGATGGTGGTGTCGGGATCGAGTGCCAGCACCGGGCCCGATGCCATCATCATCGAATGGATCATGGTCGAGCGGTGCGAATAGAGCACGCCCTTGGGATTGCCGGTCGTACCTGAAGTGTAGCAGAGCGACGAGGCGGTCTTCTCGTCGAACTCCGGCCACTTGAGCGTGCCGGGCTTGTCCGCGATCAGCTCTTCGTAGCACAGCAGGTTCGGGATCTTGCTCGACGCCGGCATGTGGGCGCGATCGGTCATGACCACGATGTGCTTCACCGTCTTGAGCTGCTCGAACACGCCTTCCACGACGGGCACGAGGTTCAGGTCGACGAAGATCACTTTATCTTCGGCGTGGTTGGCGATGTAGGCCACATGCTCGGGCGCGAGGCGCGGGTTGATCGTGTGCAGCACCGCGCCGATGCCGGAGATGCCGAAATAGAGCTCGAAGTGGCGGTAGGTATTCCACGCGATGGTGCCGACCCGGTCGCCGAGCTTGACCCCCAGTCCCTGCAGCGCCTCGGCCACCTGCTTGGCGCGCTTCTGCGCATCCCTGTAGCCGTAGCGGTGGATCGGTCCCTCGACCGTGCGCGTCACGATCTCGACATCGGGGTAGGCGGCGGCCGCAAAGTCGATGATCTGCGAAATCAGCAGCGGACGGTCTTGCATCAATCCCAGCATGGCGTTTCCTCTGTTACGCACGCCGCTCGATATGAAGGCTTCGAAGATTGATGAGCGGCTTTAGGTCTGGTTCTAGACCGAGTCCCTGGCCGCCGGGAAGCGACACAGTGCCCTCATGGGCTGCCATCAGGTCGCCCAGCAGACCTTCGCGCAGCGGGTTGGGGTTGGCATCCACTTCCAGGAGGCCGGGGCCGCGGACGGCGGCCAGCAAGTGCAAGGAATGCATAAGCCCGATGGCGCCGCCCAGGAAGTGGGGGCAATAGGTGCGGCCGGCCGCCAGGGCGGCGCGTGCCACGGGCAGGCAGCCGGAATGGCCGCCCCATTTGGCGGCGTCGGGCTGGATCACGCCGAACAGGCCGCTGTTGGCCATCTCCTGAAAGGGACCGGCACCGCGCAGATTTTCACCCGCGGCCAGCTGCGTCGGCGCGGCTGCCGCAACCTGTGTCCACTCGGCGAGGGGTCGGTCGGCCATCAGCGGCTCCTCGATCCACTGCAAGCCGAATTCGGCGAGTTTCGGCACCATGGCGCAGGCGGTGCGGAGATCCCAGCCCTGGTTGACATCGACCATCAGCCGTTCGCCGGTCTTCAGCTCACGTGCAACCGGCCGCAGCGTGTCGAGGTCGGCTTCGGTGCTGAAGCCGACCTTGATCTTGAAGGCGCGATAGCCCGCCGCCCGCATGCGACCGACGGTATCGTAGGCGGAGCGGCCGGGATTGAGGCCCGAGGCGTAGATCGGGAGGGGCGAATCGTCCGTGCCGCCCAGGGCCCGCCACAGCGGCAGGCCGCGCTTGCGGGCGCGCAGATCGTGGATCGCCAGATCGAGACCCGCCGCCGCGGCAGACAGGGCGCCGGCATCGCCGCTCTGTACGCGCAGCACATGCAGCGCGCGGTCGATCTCGGCCCACAGGGCGACGGGATCGTCGAGCGATTTGCCCAGCGCCCGCGGCGCTACGATATCGGCGAAGAGCAGCGCGCGGTGTTCGGCGGCTGCATTGGGGAAGTTGCACCAGATTTCGCCCCAGCCACGTGCGCCGTCGGAATCTTCGACGCGCACGAAGACGGCGACCCGCTCCGTCATCGTCCCGAAGGACGTGCGGACCGGCTCCTTGATGGGGGTACGAAAGACGTGGGCTTCGGCGCGGGCAAGCGTGGCGGTACTCATTCGAACTTGATGTCCTTCTCGTGGGACCTTTATTCGGCGGCTTGCTGGCTGGCGTTCAGCACGTCGTAGTTCCGCTTCAGGTACCAGGTCATGTAGTCGGAGTACCAGGTCGTCGGGTACTTCGGCGGCTTGTCCGGCCCCACGGTGGTCGGCACGGCAGCGACCGGCCAGTCGATGCCGCTGTCGCAGAAGAAGGGCAGGGCATAGCGCTCGCGGCCGCTCTTGTTGATGGCGCGATGCGGCGTCGCCAGGAACAGGTCGTTGGTGTAGCGCTGCAGCATCTGGCCGCCGTTCACGACATAGGCGTTGTCGATGGCCGGGGCTTCGATCCAGTTGCCGCTCTGGGTGCGGATCGACAGGCCCGGCACCTCGTTGGGCGCCAGGAGAGTGAGAAAGCTGGTGTCGGTGTGCGGCGCCAGTCCGAATTCATCGTCCACCGGACCATCCTGCGGCGGATAGTGCGTCATGCGCATGGAGAACATCGGCTCGGCGAAAGCCGTGTCGAACCAATTGGCCGGCAGGCCGAGGGCGCGGGCGTAGAGCCGCACCATCTTCTGCACCAGCCGCTCCATCTCGTTGCAATAGTCGACCACGGTGTCGCGGAAGCCCGGCAGGTCGGGCCAGCGATTGAGGCCGCGAAAGCGCCGGCCCGACAGCACGTCGGGATGATCGGGCGCCATCTCGCGCTTCACGAAGAAGGCCTCGTTGAGGTTGGGTTTGGTCCCGGTCTGCACGGTCGAGGTGCGCAGCGTGTTGCCGCGCATCGGCAGATAGCCGGTATTGTGCTGGTCGAGCTTCAGTTCGAGTTTCTTCTCGATGGGCTGGGCGTGGAAACGCTTCACCTCGGCGAACATGGCCGCGATCTTCTCGCGCGCGACGCCATGGTTCACGATGAAGTAGAAGCCGATCTCGGTGAGCGCAAAGCGCAGCTCCGCCGCCGTGCGATCCATCGCCCCCGCCTCGCCGGCAAGATAAGGGCCGAGGTCGATGACAGGAATCGTCTCCGTCGCCATGGCTTGTTCCTCCTGACGTGACGATAATGCCCGCGAAGTGCCGCGGTCCAGCGGCGCGAGCGGCGGAGGAGAAGCTTTGATTCTGGGGATCCTGGCCCTGACCGTGGCGGCGCTTTTTGCCGGCGCTGCCTTCTATATCAGTTTCGCAGAGCATCCTGCGCGGTCGGGTCTCGACGATCGGGCACAGCTCCAGCAGTGGAAGCCGGCCTATGCGCGCGGCTACCAGATGCAGGCTTCGCTCGCCGTCATCGGCTTTCTGTTGGGCGTCGGCGCCTGGTGGCAGACGCGGGACGAACTTTGGATCGCCGGCGCCGTCGTGCTGGTGGCGAACTGGCCCTACACGATGCTGATGATCATGCCGGTGAACAATGCCCTCAACGCAATGTCGCTCGACGAGGCGGGAGAGGAGAGCCACACCCTGCTGCAGCGCTGGGGCCGCCTGCATGCGCGGCGTACCATGCTGGGCATCGTCGCGACCCTTCTCTTCCTCTGGGCGGCCATGATGCCGCTCCGCCCCGTATAGCGGGGCGGAGCCGGGAAGCGCTAGGCCGACGGCAGCTTGTAGTCCTTGAAGGTCTCGCGCAGCTTGGTCTTCAGTATCTTGCCCGTCGCCGTGTGCGGGATGGCATCGACGAACTGGATATCGTCGGGCAGCCACCACTTCGCGACCTTCGTGCCCAGGAACTCGATCAGTTCCTTCTTGTCGATCTCGGCGCCGGGCTTGCGGTGCACGATCAGGAGCGGCCGCTCGTCCCATTTCGGATGGAAGACACCGATCACCGCGGCCTCGGCGACGCCGGGATGCGCCATCGCCGCGTTCTCCAGATCGATCGAGCTGATCCACTCGCCGCCGGACTTGATCACGTCCTTGGAACGGTCGGTGATCTGCATGTAACCATCCTCGTCGAGGGTGGCGACGTCACCCGTGGCGAACCAGCCGCCCTGGTCGAGGATCTCGCCGCCCTCGCCCTTGAAGTAGCCCGAGGTGATCCAAGGGCCGCGGACCAGCAGGTCTCCGAACGCCTTGCCGTCGCGCGGCAGTTCCTTGCCGGCACCGTCGACGATCTTCATGTCGACGCCGAAGGGCGGACGGCCCTGCTTCAGTCGCACCGCAAGCATGTCCCCGGCCGACAGCTTGGCATGCTGGGCCTTGGGATGGTTGACCGTGCCGAGCGGACTCATCTCGCTCATGCCCCAGGCATGCAGCACCTCGACGCCGAATTCCTTGTCGAACGCCTCGATCATGGCCGGCGGCGCGGCCGATCCGCCGATCACCGCATACTTCACCGTCGAGAGCTTCAGCTTGTTGGCCTGCATGTGCTGCAGCAGGGCGAGCCAGACCGTCGGTACGCCGGCGGTGAAGGTGACGCCCTCCTTCTCGAACAGCTCGTAGAGGCTCGCGCCGTCGAGCGCGACGCCGGGGAACACCAGCTTGGCGCCGACCAGGGCACTGGAATAGGGCAGGCCCCAGGCGTTGACGTGGAACATCGGCACGACCGGCAGCACGACCGAGCGGGCCGACAGGTTGAGCGTGTCGGGCAAGGCGCTGCCGTAGGCATGCAGCAGGGTCGAGCGATGGTGATACAGCACGCCCTTGGGATTGCCGGTCGTTCCCGAGGTGTAACAAAGCGACGAGGCCGTATGCTCGTCGAACTCCGGCCACGCGTAGGTGCCGGGCTTGTCGGCGATCAGCTCCTCGTAGACCAGCAGGTTGGGGATTTTGCAGTCCTTCGGAAGGTGGGCACGGTCGGTCATGGCGACGACGTGGCGTACGCCCTTCATCTGCGGCAGCAGCTTCTCGACGGCCGGCAGGAGATTGAGGTCGACGAAGAGGAGCTGATCCTCGGCATGGTTCACGATGTAGACGATCTGCTCGGGAAAGAGGCGCGGGTTGATCGTATGGCAGACGGCGCCCATGCCCGAGATGCCGTAGTAGAGCTCGAAGTGCCGGTAGCCGTTCCAGGCGAGGGTGCCGATGCGATCGCCCGGCTTGATTCCCAGCTCGATGAGGGCCTCGGCGACCTTCTTCGCCCGCAGGCGGGCATCACGATAGGTGTAGCGATGGATCGGACCTTCAACCGTCCGGGAGACGATTTCCGTATCGCCGTGATTGAGGGCTGCATGCTCGATGAGCTGCGAAATCAGCAACGGGCGATCCTGCATCAGGCCGAACATCTGGGCGTTTCTCCTGGTCTCTGAAGGCGTGTTGTCTGGCGGCTAGGCGGCATTTGGCCTAGGCTCCTGCCTCATCCTTTGCGGGAGAAACGACGATGCGGTCAAGATACGGCATGGCCATGGCTAGTGGAGCTATTGTGGCTGTGTGGACAGTGCCGACTGCAGCGCAAGCGGTAACGGGCGGGGAGGGGGCCGCTGCAAATTTCCTGACCCTGCTCACCGAGCGCTTCGAATTCACGTTCTCCCAGCTGCCCGCGCTCCGCGATCACATGATGGTTCTGCTCCGCGACCTCGACGGTCATGCCGCCGTTTGGATGGCAGGCATCGTCGTCGCGGGCCTCCTGGCGGAATTCGTTGTGCGGCTTGCCCTGAGCCGGGCTCGAACCAACGCTTTCGACCGGCTTGTAGCCAACACGCCGCTCAGGGCCTTCTTTCGTACCCTCCTGCTCGACGTGCTGGCGCTGGTTGCCCTGGTCGTGGCCGGCCGGATCGTTCTGGGCCGCATGGGGGGCGATGCCGGCAGCTCCAGCCATCACCTCGGCCATATGGTCCTCCATGCGCTGGTCTATTGGCGTGGTTTCAATGTCATCTTCCGGGCGTTCCTGCGGCCCGGCGCACCCGAAGGCCGTATTGCGCCGGTCGAGAGCGACACGGCGCGGCGGCTGCTGATCGCCCTCAATCTGGTGGTCTTGTTGCCGCTGGTCGCCGGTCTGCTGGCGCGGGCATTGCCGATCACCGGCGCGACCCGCGAAATGACGGGGGCTGCCATCATTCTCTACGTCCCGCTGTTCGCCGCAGCCCTCGTCTATGTCGTCTGGCATTGGCGGCTCGACATGGCGGCGTGGCTGACGGCCATGGTTCCGCCGAAGGGTCTCATCCGCAAGCTGAAACTCGACGCCGCCCGCAACTGGTGGATGGCAGGCCTTGCCTTCTACACTTTGATGGGACTGGCGGCCGTTTACGCCGCCCTGACGGAAAGCAGCACCGCATCGCGCGGCATGGGGTTGATCGAGTCGACGCTGATTGCGCTCTTGCTGTTTGAAACACTGATGCATCGCATCACGCGGCACATCGTGTCCGAACTGCCGATGGCGGGCGACGTGGTGGCCGATTGCGTCCGCCTTTTCGTGCGGCTTTATGCGCTGGTCATCATCGCCGAGGCGCTGATGGTGCGGGTGCTGGGAGCGGCAACGCCGGAGGAATGGCTCGTCCACGATCGCGGCGCCAAGCTTGCGGCGGCCAGCGCGGTGGCGATCTACGCGTTCTGGCGGTTCCTGAAGTATCGTATGGACTCCTATATCGCGGCCAATCCTCTGCCGTCGGCCGATGTCAGCGGCGATCAGGAAGACGAAGTGCGCGTGGCGGCATCGCGGCTGCGGACGCTGATGCCGCTGTTGCGGGCGATCGCGGGCGTCGCCATCGCCGTGACCGGCGGTCTGCTGGTCCTGTCGGAACTCGGCATCAACATCACGCCGTTGATTGCGGCCTTCTCCGTCTTCGGCCTGGCGGTCTCGTTCGGCAGTCAGGCGCTGGTGCGCGATGTGGTGTCCGGCATCTTCTTCCTCGCCGAGGATTCGTTCCGCATCGGCGAGTATGTCGACTGCAGCAAGGTCAAAGGTGTCGTCGAAGGCTTCAGCGTCCGCTCGCTGAAGCTGCGGCATCAGAACGGCCAGCTCCATATCGTGCCGTTCGGCCAAGTCGGCCATATCACCAACTTCAGCCGCGACTGGACGGTCGTGAAGTTCAACATCGCCTTTGCCAACGGCACCGACGTGGAACTGCTGCGCAAGACGGTTAAGAAGATCGGCCTGGACATGATGGAAGAGCCCCAGTTCAAGCCGATCCTGATGCAGCCGCTCAAGATGCAGGGTGTCGTCGACATCAAGGACAATTCGCTGATCATCCGCTTCAAGTTCATGGCCCGGCCAAAGAATCCGAGCATGATTCAGCGTATGGCGGTCCGGCGGATGTACGACACCTTCCCCGCGCTCGGCATCAAGTTCGCGACGCCGACCTATCCGTTCCCCATTCCGGCCACGCCGCCCGTACCGCCGGCTGCTGCGGCCGCACCTGCTGCCGCCGCGCCTCCCAAGGCGGCGGAATAGCGATCGTCATAGAGGAGTAGGAGATGCAGAAGCGTAGACTCGGCAAGTCGGACCTCGAATTCGCCCCCATTGCCTTTGGAGGCAACGTCTTCGGGTGGACGGCCGATGAGGCCATTTCGCACAAGCTGCTCGACGCCTTTGTCGATGCGGGCTTTTCCTTCGTCGATACTGCCGATGTCTATTCGCGCTGGGCGGAGGGTCACAAGGGCGGTGAGTCCGAAACCGTCATTGGAAGCTGGCTGCGAAAGGATCCGGCCAAGCGCGACAAGGTGCTGATCGCCACCAAGTGCGGCATGGACATGCCGGACGGCAAAGGCCTGTCGCGCGCCCATATCGTGAAATCGGTCGATGCTTCGTTGAAGCGGCTGAACACCGACCGCATCGATCTCTTCCAGTCGCATCAGGACGACAAGGATACGCCGCAGGAGGAAACGCTGGCGGCGTATGGCGAACTGATCAAGGCGGGCAAGCTCCGGGCGATCGGGGCGTCGAACTTCGAGGCGCCGCGCCTCGCCGAAGCCGCGAAAATCTCGAAAGAGAAGGGGTTGCCGGCCTATGTCAGTCTGCAGCCGCACTACAATCTGGTGGAGCGCGCACTGTTCGAGGGGCCGCTCGAGGACGAGTGCCTGAAAGAAGGTCTGGGCGTGATTCCCTATTGGTCACTGGCCAGCGGCTTCCTGACCGGCAAGTATCGGTCCGAGGCCGATCTCGGCAAGAGCGTGCGCGGGCCGCGTGGCGTCAAGAAATACCTCAACGACAAGGGATTCGCGGTACTGAAGGCGGTCGACGACGCGGCCAAGAAACACAACACCAGCAACACGACCGTGGCGCTGGCCTGGTTGCTGCAGAGAAAGGCGGTTACTGCGCCGATCGTCAGCGCCACCAACCTGAACCAGCTCAAGGACCTTCTCGCGGCGCCCCAGCTCAAGCTCGATGGCGATTCGGTTGCCGCGATCGACAAGGCCAGCGCACCAGCCTGAGGACCAGAGGAACGATGCTCGTTTTCCGCCAGCTCTTCGATCCTACATCGTCGACCTACACCTACCTGCTGGGCTGCAGCAGCACCCGCGAGGCGTTGCTGATCGATCCCGTTTTCGAGCAGGTCCGGCGCGACGGCGCCCTGGTCGCGGAACTGGGGCTGACGCTCTCCTGGACGCTCGATACCCACGTCCATGCCGATCACGTCACGGGGGCCTGGCTGCTGAAGCAGCGGTTGGGCAGCCGGATCGCGCTGTCGGCCGCGTCGGGGGCGAGCGGGGCCGACTGTCTGCTGCAGGATGGCGACCGGATCGAGTTTGGCCGTCGTGCGCTCGAAGTGCGTTCGACGCCCGGGCACACGTCGGGCTGCGTCACCTATGTGCTGGACGATGAGAGCATGGCATTCACGGGCGACTGCCTGATGATTCGCGGCTCGGGTCGTACCGACTTCCAGCAGGGCGATCCGCGCGCGCTTTATCGATCCGTCCGATCGCGCATCTTCTCTCTGCCCGAAAGCTGCCTGCTCTATCCAGCGCATGATTATCGCGGCCTCACGGTCAGCAGCGTCGTCGAGGAGAAGACGTTCAATCCGCGTCTGGGCGGGGAGATCGCCGAAAACGACTATGTCGGCTACATGAAGAACCTCGACCTGCCGCATCCCAAGAAGATCGACGAGGCGGTTCCGGCCAACCTGCGGTGCGGCCAGCCGGGCAACGAAACTAAGGCGCCGAGCGAACCGACCTGGGCGCCGTTGCGATTCACGTTCGGCGGCATCTGGGAAGTCGAGCCGCCATGGCTCGAAGAGAATCTGGCGAAGGTACGCGTCGTCGACGTGCGTGAACCATCCGAGTTCATCGGCCCCCTGGGACATATTCAGGGAGCTACTCTTGTGCCATTGGGAGAACTGGCGGCCCGCGCCAAGGAACTGCCGAAGGACAAGCCGATCGTTGCCGTATGCCGCGCCGGCAGCCGCTCGGCTCAGGCGACTACCATCCTGCAGAAGGCGGGCTTTACCGATATCGCCAATTTGCCTGGCGGCATGCTGCGCTGGCGGGCCGAAGGCCGCAGCGTGGAGGGCGGCGCAATCTAGGCCAGAACGTCAGAAGCCATAGAGCTTCGACGGCGTGTCTATCAGTATGGTGCGCCGAACCGTGTCGTCGGGCACCCATTCCTCGAACCATTTGAGGGTCAGGGGATAGGTCTTAATCCGGTCGAGGCCGGTGTCGGTATGCGGCCAGTCGCTGCCCCACATCAGCCGCGCCGGACCGAAGGCGTCGAGCAGCATCGGCGTCGCCGCCCGTGCGCGTTCCGGCCCGACGCGATAGGCGCCGCACATCACGACCCAGACGCGCTCGGTCTTGGCGCTGTCCAGCAGCGCCTTGAAGCCGGGATCGCGCATCGGGCCCAGGGTGCGGTCGAACATGCCGTAGTGCGGGATCACGACCTTGTGGCCGCCGTCGAGCAGCGCCGGAAGGATCTCCGGCAGACGTCGGCTCTCGACATAGAGGTGGATGGGCCAGTCGCGCTTCAGCGCCTCGGCCAGCATCTCGCGATAGGCGGACCATTGTGGCGTCGGCAGGCCATAGATGGGAAAGCGCAGGCCGCGCACGCCGATCTGCGCCAGGTTCTCCCAGTCGTGGGCCGTTACTTCGATGGACGGCGACACCCAGGGCACGCCGCGGAAGCGGCCGGGCTCGGCCCTCAGCGCTTCGAACAAATAGGAGTTGTCGAAACCCAGGAACGACGGCTGCAGGAGTACGGCGTGGCCCAAGCCGTTGGTCTCGGCGAGAGCGAGCAAGGTCTGCCATGAGGCATCGTAGGTCGGCACATAGCGGGCATCGATTGTGGTCTTCAGCCCCCGCACGAAGGCGTGCGTATGGGAGTCAACGGCCGCAGGCATGGCAGCTGTCGCCGGCAGAGCTGCTGCACCCAAACCCCCAACGACAAAAGCACGACGCGATATCTTCACCGTCCGGGGCTCCTGTCCAACCGCCCGACTAATCCGCGGGCTTGCGCTCGATTACCCGTTCCAGACGCCGGGTAAGGAACCAGGCGAGGGCGAGGAAAGCCACCAGCATGACGATACCGAAGACCTGGAGCGCATCGTTCATCGTCTTCTCGGAAGCATAGCCGAAGCCATAGCCGATCGAGACGGCGGCGCTCGCCCACAGGCCGGCGGCAATGAAGTTGAGGATCAAAAAGCGCGGCCAGCCGAGGGAGGAGGCGCCATAGGCGAAGCCTGCGACGTTGCGGATGATGCGGGGGTAGCGGTGGATCAGGATCATCCAGACGTGGTGGCGGTCGGCAAGCCGGGCTGCGCCGTCGACGGCACGTTGCAGGCGCGGGAACCGTCCGAGCCAACCCGTTCCGAAGCGCCGTCCGACCCAGAAGCGTATGACGTCGCCCGCGAAGGTGCCGGCCCAGCAGGCGGCCACGGCATATTCATAGCTCAGGGCGTTGGCCTGGGCGGCATAGCCCGAGAAGAGCGCGAGCAACAGGCTGTTCGCCATCGAGTAGATGGCGAGAAAACTATAGGCAACATCGCCATGCTGGCGGATGAGGTCGAGGAAGGATGCGACGTCGTTGGGAAACACCGCCTCTCCCTATAGAAGAGGCGGCCTCTAGACCAGCCAGCCGTTGCCGTAGGCGCTGGTGAAGTCGAGCTGGACGATGAGGTCGTTGAAGTCGTAGTCGCCGCCGCCGCGCGTGTCCTCCCAGCCCCAGGTGTTGGCGCCGTAGTTGAAGAGATGGGCGGTGTTGTCGCCGTTGGCCTGGCCGAAGGCGAAGAAGGTGTCGCCGCTCGACCGATTGGTGAGCTGCATGGCGATCATGTCGCCTGAGTTGACGTTGGTGATCTGGGCCTGGGCATAGAGGCCGTAGCCCGGACCCTGCAGGGCCGTGCCGCCGCCTTGCAGGCCGTAGGCGCGGCCTGCCGCGGCCGCAGCGTAGCCCGCGTCGCCGGGATTGAGCGTACCGATCGCGCCGCTCAGATTGTCGACCTTGTAGAAGGAGAGCGAGAGGCTGTCCTCGCCGTTCTGGCGCACCCGCACGACGGCGTTCTGGTCGCTGGCGGCGCCGACGGTCTCGGCCACGGCGACGGCGCGCGCCAGATGGACGGTGCCCCCCGTGACATAGCTCGTGACGCCTGTCTCTTCGTTCTTCGCGGAGAAGGGCTGGGTCGAGAAGTCGACGATGCCGTAGGAGCTGGTCAGGCTGGCCTGGGGGGCCGAGGCCTGGCCCTGTCCGATGGTCGCGGAGACGGCCTGGCCGGTGGTGGCGTCCTGCCAGCCGACCCAGCCCTGGCTCTGCTTGTCGAACATGCGGACCAGGTTGGCGTCGAAGTCCGACTGCAGCGACTGCTGGGCCAACTGGGCGGTCCAGGCGAACTGACTGGCGACGGGCGCGCCGAGATCGATGGTCTGGGTGCCGATGGTGAGCTTGGTGTCGATCCCCGCCGCGATGGTGTTGGCCTGGACCAGCAGGGTCTGGGTGGCGCCGATATTCCAGCCGCCCGCCCCATTGGCGACGACGAGGCCGGGCGAATCGGCATACGAAGTCTGGTGGTGGGCGATCTCGGTCAGGGCGCGCGCCAGCAAGGTTCCGTTGGGCGTGCCCAGTCCACTGACCAGATCGTAGCCGGGGCCGGCCGAATAGCCGTAGCCGGTCGGCGTGATCTGCTGGCCGTCGCTGGTATAGTTGCCGCCCAGCACGAACGACGAGGTGTTGTTGCCGGTGGTGATGTCGTTGAACGAGGCTGGCTTGATCGCCGCGGCGATGTAGAGCAGATCGTTCATGTAGCCGAGCTGCGGCAGGTTCTGGTCGGCGAAGATCGTATTGACCTGCGAGGCGAAGGCAGCCCAGAGCGGCGTGGCGGCGCTGGTGCCGTCGTCGTTCTGCAGGCCCTGCATGTCGGCGCCAGGCACCTTGTAGAGCATGTTGCCGCCGGCATTGGCCGAGACGTCGGGCGTGCCGCGGCCGGGCAGCTGGCTGGGATCGCTCGTTACCGGCACGAGACCATAGGCGGTCTGGTACCAGGGCGTTGGCTGGCTGGGATCGACGCCGCCCGAGCCGGTATTGTTGTGGATGTAGCCCGTGCCGCCCGGATTGGAGATCGTGGTGCCGTCCACGTAGTAGCGGTTCCACACGGTCTCGATCAGGGTCGCCGCACCGCCGCTTGCGCCGACAGGCGACGTCTTCAGGCCGCCGGCGATCAATGACCAGATCGTCGCCAGGTCGCCGCCCAGGGCGTTGTTGACGATGGTGCCCAGCGTGGCGTCGGCCTGCGCCGATCCGTCGGTGCTGCGCGAAGTGCCGCCCACCATCACCG
>JAIUOY010000093.1:0-7686 GCA_020160995.1 Pseudomonadota bacterium
ATCGCGCTGCGCCGCGTTCTGCCCGAGCATCCGATCTACGTGCTGAACGGCCTGCTTGCCGGCACCGAGCCCGACTTCGTCCAGTACGGGCTGACGCCAGTGCTGAACCATCTCAGCCAGCTCAACGCCTGGCGTGCCGCCGCCCAGCGCTACGAGCGGCCGCTCGACGCCGTCGTCCATCTCGACACCGGCATGCACCGGCTGGGCTTCGGCGCCGAGGATGCGCAGGTCCTGATCAACGAGCGCGGCCGACTGCGCGGGCTGCGGCTGGCGCTGATCATCAGCCATCTCGTGGCGTCCGAGGAGCCGGCCAATCCGGTCAACGGCGAGCAGCTTTCGCGCTTCCGGAACTTCGTGCGGGCCATGCCGGGCGCGCCGACCTCGCTCGCCAACTCCTCCGGCATCTTCCTCGGGCCTGACTATCACTTCGACCTGCTGCGGCCGGGCGCGGCACTCTATGGCATCAACCCCCTGCCCGGCCGTGGCAATCCGATGCTGAGCGTCCTCACCCTGCAGGCGCGCATCCTTCAGACACGCCGGATCGATGCCTTCCAGACCGTGGGCTATGGCGGCGCCTGGCGGTCGGCGCGGCAGAGCCGGATTGCCACGATTGCGCTGGGATATGCGGACGGCTATTTCCGTAACCTCGTCAACCGCGCGCAAGTGCATATCGCCGGATACAACGTGCCCGTCATCGGCCGCATCTCCATGGATCTCGTGACCATCGACGTGACCGACGTGCCGGAGGCTGCCTGCCAGGCCGGCATGACGGTCGAGGTGCTGGGTCCGCACCTCACGCCGGACGATCTCGCCGATCATGCCCGCACCAATGCCTACGAGGTAATGACCGCGCTGGGCCGGCGCTACCATCGGGCCTATGTCGACGGTTATGCGGACGAACCGGGCGAGCAGGACGATCCCGATCCTCCCGGAGCGGCCGCGTGAGCATTCCCTTGCTCACGATCCTTGGTCGCATGACGCTGGCCTTCCTGGAGGCCATCGGTTCGGTCTCGGCCTTCGCCTTCCATGCTGTCCGGCAGGCCGTGCAGCCGCCCTGGTACCGCCAGCAGATCCTGCGGCAGATCATGGAGATCGGCTACTATTCCCTGCCCGTCGTCGGCCTGACCGCGATTTTCACCGGCATGGTGCTGGCCCTGCAGAGTTATACGGGTTTTGCCCGCTTCTCGGCCGAAAGCGCGATCCCCAATGTCGTCGTGGTGTCGCTGACGCGCGAGCTGGGTCCGGTCCTGGCGGGATTGATGGTGGCCGGCCGCGTCGGCGCGGCGATGGCGGCCGAAATCGGCACGATGCGCGTCACCGAGCAGATCGACGCGCTGACCACCCTTTCGACTGACCCCTTCAAGTATCTCGTCGTGCCGCGCCTGATCGGCGGCATCGTCACCCTGCCCCTCCTCGTGCTGGTCGCCGACATCATCGGCATTCTCGGCGGCTTTCTGGTCGGCGTGTACAAGCTCGACTTCAACGACGCGGCCTATCTCCGCAACACGCTCGACTTCCTGGAGTTCCAGGACGTGTTCTCCGGCCTGGTGAAGGCATCCGTCTTCGGCTTCCTGATCACGCTCATGGGCTGCTACCACGGCTATACGTCGAAGGGCGGCGCGCAGGGCGTGGGGCTGGCCACCACCAACGCCGTGGTCTCCGCCTCGATCCTGATCCTGACGTTCAACTACTTCATCACCGAAGCCTTCTTCGCCCGCTGACCGGCCCTGCCATGGCTTCCCCCAAAATCTCGCTGCACGGAGTCACCAAGTCCTTCGGGCCGAAGAAGGTGCTGCAGGGAATCGACATCGAGATCGCAACCGGCGAGTCGTTGGTGGTGATCGGCGGGTCTGGCTGCGGCAAGTCGGTCCTGCTGAAATGCATTCTGGGTCTCATCAAGCCCAATGCCGGCTCGATCCAGATCGACGGCGAGGAGACGACCGATCTTGCTAGCCAGGATCGCGCTCGGGTGATGCGCAAGTTCGGCATGTTGTTCCAGGGCGGCGCGCTCTTCGACTCGCTGCGTGTCTGGGAGAATGTCGCCTTCGGTCCAATCCAGAGCGATGGCATGCCGATCGACGAGGCTCGCGAGGTCGCGATTGCCAAGCTGGGCGCCGTCGGCCTCGGGCCGGAGATCGGCGAGCTTTACCCGTCGGAGCTCTCGGGCGGCATGCAGAAGCGCGTGGCTCTCGCGCGCGCCATTGCCCGAGAACCGGAGATCATCTTCTTCGACGAGCCGACCACCGGCCTCGACCCGATCATGGCCGACGTTATCAACGATCTGATCGTGAAGTGCGTCCACGACCTCGGCGCGACTGCCATTTCGATCACTCACGACATGGCCAGCGCCCGCAAGATCGGTCATCGCGTCGGCATGCTGCATGAAGGCAAGCTGATCTGGCAGGGACCCGTCTCCGAAATAGACAGGTCGGGCAACGCCCATGTCGATCAGTTCATCCATGGCCGCGCCGAAGGCCCGATCCGCATGCAGGTCAGGAAACTCTGACATGGCCGATCTCCAGCCCAGCCTCGAAGTGGCCCGGCGCTGGTTCGCCGAGGGCCTGCGCACGGCCTGCCATCTCACCGACGCGCGCGTCGTGGACGCGTTCGCTGCCGTGCCACGCGAAACCTTCGCCGGCCCCGGCCCGTGGCGCCTCTTTCACTTCGTCGACGGTTACTGGAGCACCCAGGACGCCGATCCGCGCCGGCTCTATCACAATGTGCTGATTGCGCTCGACGAGGGCCGCGGACTGAACATCGGCGAGCCGGCCCTGTGGGCGCGCCATTTCGACCGTCTCGGCATACCGGACGGCGCGCGCGTGCTGCAGCTCGGGGCGGGCTCCGGCTACTACACCGCGATCCTCGCGGAACTGGTTGGGCCGACGGGCCGAGTGGATGCGATCGAAATCGACGGACCGCTGGCCGAGCTTGCGCAACGCAATCTCGCGGCATGGCCGAACGCTCATGTCCGCCTGGGCGATGCCAGCCAGCCGGTCGACGGCCATTGGGATGCCATCGTCGCGTTTGCGGGAGCCACCACGCCGCATGGCTGGTGGCTCGAAGCGCTGGCCGATGGCGGCCGGCTGCTGCTGCCGATGACGGCCGAGCGGCGGCGCGGTGGATTCATGCTGCGCCTGGATCGTTACGGCGACAGTCTCTCGGCGCGCTCCGTCGGTTGGGTCGCCTTCTATCCTTGTGCGGGCGCCCGCAGCCCCGAAGACGCCGAAGCGATCGGCCAGGCCATTGCCGATCCTGTCGGCCAGCAGGCCGTGCGCAGCCTGCGGCGCGATCCGCACCAGCCCGACGAGACGTGCTGGCTGCACCGCGACGGCTGGTGCCTCTCCAAGCGCGAGTTGCACTGATGGCGCGGGCGGCAAAGCGTTTCGTCTGCCAGTCCTGCGGCGCCGTCACCACCAAGTGGAGCGGCCGCTGCGAGTCCTGCGGCGAGTGGAACACTATCGTCGAGGAAGCAGCCCCCGCGCCCGGCCCCGCCGGCAGCGGGCTGGCGCGCGGCGGCAAGGGCCGTGCCCTCGAATTCGCCGGCCTTCGCGGCGCGACGCCCCAGCCGCCGCGCTACCTGAGCGGCATCGCCGAGTTCGACCGCGTCTGCGGCGGCGGGCTGGTGACGGGCTCGGCACTGTTGATCGGCGGCGACCCGGGCATCGGCAAGTCGACGCTGCTGTTGCAAGTGGCGGCCGCACTCGCGCGCCAGAACACCGCCTGCGCCTATATCTCCGGCGAAGAGGCGCTCGACCAGGTGCGGCTGCGCGCCGAACGGCTGGGCTTGGCCGACGCGCCGGTGCAGCTCACGGCCGCGACCTCCGTGCGGGACATCGTGGCGAGCCTCGAACGGCCCGATGCGCCGCGGGTCGCGGTGATCGACTCGATCCAGACCATGTGGCTGGACACGGTCGACAGCACGCCCGGCACCGTGACGCAGGTGCGTTCCTCAGCCCAGGCCCTGGTGGAACTCGCCAAGCGGCGCGGCATTGCCGTGCTGCTGGTGGGCCACGTCACCAAGGACGGCGCCATCGCCGGTCCGCGCGTGCTCGAGCACATGGTCGACACGGTGCTCTACTTCGAAGGCGAACGCGGCCATCAGTTCCGCATTCTGCGCACAGTGAAGAACCGCTTCGGCCCGACCGACGAGATCGGCGTGTTCGAGATGTCCGACCGCGGCCTGAGCGACGTTGCCAACCCCTCGGCGCTGTTCCTCGCGGAGCGTCGCGGCCATGTCTCCGGTGCCTGCGTCTTCGCCGGCATTGAAGGCACGCGGCCGGTGCTGGTCGAGATCCAGGCGCTCGTCAGCCCCTCTTCCCTCGCCACGCCGCGCCGTGCCGTGGTCGGCTGGGACTCCAACCGTCTCGCCATGGTGCTCGCGGTCCTCGAAGCGCGTTGCGGCGTCAGCATTGGCGGGAACGACGTCTATCTGAACGTGGCCGGCGGCCTCAGGATCGGGGAGCCGGCCGCCGATCTCGCGGTGGCAGCGGCCGTCGTCTCCTCTCTCGCCGACGAGCAGGTGCCGGGCGATATGGTCGTATTCGGCGAGATCGGGCTCGGCGGCGAGGTCAGGCCGGTCGGACAGCGCGAGGCCCGCCTGCGCGAGGCTGCGAAGCTCGGCTTCCGCAGTGCGCTCGTGCCGCGCGGCCGGGGCGGCTCAGGTCCGGTGCAACGGGCACCGGAGGGCATCGCCATTGACGAAATCGAGCATCTGGCGGACCTTGTGGCGCGTTTTCAGCCACCCGATCGGCCGCTAAAGAGAGGTCGGCGCGAGGGTTCCTCCGACCGCGAGCGCGAATAGGAAACGGAGCGTGCAGAGTTGATGGATCAGCTTGGGATAACCGTTTTCGACGTCGCCGTGATCGCCGTGGCCGTCTTCGGAGCGATGATCGGCATGTCGGCCGGCTTCGCCCACGCCATTCTGTTCATCGGCTCCTGGATCGGCGCCGGTTGGGCCGCCTGGCGGTTCTCCAAAGTGGTCGAGCCGGAAGTCCAGCAGATCGTGGGCAGCACGGAGCTCGCCTACTTCATTTCCATGCTGGCCGTGTTCGTGGCGGCTCTGATCGTGTTGATCATGCTGACCAACATGCTCTCCCGCTCTGTCCGGGCCAGCCCGCTGGGTAAACCCGACCGCATTCTGGGCGCCGGTTTCGGCGTCCTGTGCGCCTGGGTCGCCCTAGGCACCGCTTTCCTGTTCTACGGCTATCTCGGCCCTCGCCAGCTCCCGCCCGCGGTCGAAGCCGGTGCCACCTTCCCCATGATCCGAGAGATGGCGACCTTCGTGGAGCCCCATCTTCCGCCGGGCTTCCGTACGCGACTGCAACGGCCAGGCATGGATACGGGCGCCATTCCCGCACCGGCGCCAACTCCCGCCGCCCCACCGGCGCTAGCACCCGCGCCGCCACCGGCCGAAACGCCTGCGCCTGCCGAGGGTGAAACCAAAGCGCCGCAGTGACTTATCCTTGATAGCGCGCGGGACACACCCCAGCTATAACCCCGCCGTGCAAAGCACCCCGAAACGACCCGACCACGACCTCGACAAGTTTCACGAGGAATGTGCGTTGTTCGGCATCTACGGGACGTCAGATGCCGCCGCGCACACCGCGCTAGGCCTGCATGCGCTTCAGCATCGTGGCCAGGAAGCCTCCGGTATCGTCACCTTCGACGGCCGACTTTTCCACAACCACCGGGCGGCCGGCCTGGTCGGCGACATCTTCGGCGCCCAGTCGATCATGGCCAAGCTGGTCGGCTACTCGGCCATTGGCCACAACCGCTACGCCACCACCGGCGGCTCGTCCGACCGCAACATCCAGCCGATTTTCGCCGATTTCGACTTCGGCGGCCTGGCACTGGCACACAACGGCAACCTCACCAACGCATACCTGCTGCGCAAGGAACTGGTCCGCATCGGCTGCCTGTTCCAGTCGACCACCGACACCGAGGTCATCAACCATCTGATCGCCCGCTCGAACTATTCGACGGTGCAGGACCGGCTGATCGACGCGCTGGGCCGGGTCAAAGGCGCCTACTCCCTGCTGCTGCTGACCAACGAGGCGCTGCTCGGCGTCCGCGATCCGATGGGCGTGCGGCCGCTGGTGATCGGCCGCCTGGAAGACGCCTGGATCCTGACGTCCGAGAGCTGTGCCCTCGACATCATCGGCGCCCGCTATGTGCGCGATGTCGAGCCGGGCGAGATCGTGATCGTCGACGGCAGCGGCCTGCGCTCGATCAAGCCCTTCGCCAAGAAACAGCGCCGATTCTGCGTCTTCGAGCACATCTACTTCGCACGTCCCGACTCGAAGGTCGAAGGCATCGGCGTCTATGACGCCCGCAAGCGCATCGGCATAGAGCTGGCTAAGGAGAGCGCCGTAGCGGCCGATCTCGTGGTGCCGGTCCCCGACTCCGGCGTTCCGGCTGCCATCGGCTATGCGCAGCAGTCCGGGTTGCCTTTCGAGCTCGGCATCATTCGCAACCACTATGTCGGCCGCACCTTCATCGAACCGGCCGACCACATCCGCCATCTCGGCGTGCGCCTGAAGCACAATGCCAACCGCGCCATGATCGAGGGCAAGCGGGTCATTCTGGTCGACGATTCGATCGTGCGCGGCACGACCTCGATGAAGATCGTCGAGATGGTGCGCAACGCCGGCGCCCGCGAAGTGCACATGCGGATCGCGGCGCCGCCGACCACGCATCCCTGCTTCTACGGCATCGACACGCCGGAACGCGAGAAGCTGCTGGCTTCGCGCTACGATGTTCCCGGCATGGCCAAGTTCATTGGCGTCGATTCGCTCGCCTTCCTGTCGATCGACGGTCTCTACCGCGCCATGGACAAGCCGGCTGGTCGCGACGCCGAAGACCCGCAGTTCTGCGACGCCTGCTTCACCGGCGATTACCCCATCGCACTCGACGATGTCGTCGGTGTCGAGGATCGCCAGCTCTCGCTTCTCGTCGAATCCGCCTGAGCATGAGACTGAAAGGTCGTCTTGCGCTGATCACCGGCGCATCGCGCGGGCTGGGTGCTGCAGCAGCTCTGGCCTATGCCGCCGAAGGCGCGCATTGCGTGCTTGTGGCCCGCACCGTCGGCGGTCTCGAAGAAGTCGACGACAAGATCAAGGCGCTGGGCGGTTCGGCCACCCTCGTGCCGCTCGACGTCACGGATGGCGACGGCCTCGACCGGCTGGGCGCCGCACTCTACGAGCGCTTCGGCAAGCTCGACGTGCTGCTCGGCAATGCCGGCATCCTGGGAACGCTCTCTCCTGTCGGTCATTTCGAGCCCAAGATCTTCGAGCGCGTGATGGCCGTGAACGTCACGGCCAACTGGCGCCTGATCCGCTCGATGGATCCGTTGCTGCGCCGCTCCGATGCCGGCCGCGCCATCTTCGTAACGTCGGGCGTTGCGCGCCGCGTCGTGCCCTACTGGGGCGCCTATGCCGCCAGCAAGGCCGCGCTCGACATGCTGGTCGGCGTCTATGCGGCCGAAGTCGCGCACACGCAGGTTCGGGTCAACCTTTTCAATCCGGGCCCGATGCGCACCTTCATGCGCCGCGAGGCCTTTCCCGGCGAGAACGAAGCCCAGCAGACACCGCCCGCAGCGCATGGCGAGTCGCTGATCAAGCTGGCGCTTCCGTCCTGCACGATGAACGGCCAGTGGGTGGCCGGCGACGAGGCCCTAAGCTCCCAGTG
>JAIUOY010000094.1:0-17622 GCA_020160995.1 Pseudomonadota bacterium
CGCGCCGACCGGCGGGGCGATCGACATGTCGTTGTCGTTCAGCACCACGATCAGCCGGCTGCGCAGCGCGCCGGCATTGTTCATCGCCTCGTAGGCCATGCCGGCGCTCATCGCGCCGTCGCCGATCACGGCGACCACGTTGTTGTTGCCGCCCGCGAGATCGCGCGCGACCGCCATGCCGAGCCCGGCCGAGATCGAGGTCGAGGAATGCGCCGCGCCGAACGGGTCGTATTCGCTCTCGCTGCGCCGCGTGAAGCCGGAGAGGCCGCCTTCCTGGCGGAGCGTGCGAATGCGGCTGCGGCGGCCGGTGACGATCTTGTGCGGATAGGCCTGGTGGCCGACATCCCAGATCACGCGGTCGCGCGGCGTGTCGAACACGTAATGCAGCGCCACCGTCAGCTCGACGACGCCCAGCCCGGCGCCGAGATGGCCGCCGGTGACGGAGACGGCCGAGATCGTCTCCTGCCGCAGCTCGTCGGCGAGCTGGCGCAGCTGGTCGGCGCGCAGGCGGCGAATGTCGGCAGGAACGTCTACGGTGTCGAGAAGCGGCGTCGTGCTCTTCGGCATGCTCGGGCCAGTCATGGCGTTACTATACTCCCGCGCGGCAGTTCCCGCGCCCCTATCTCAAGTACGGCGCGCCACCACGAAATTTGCCGCCTGTTTTAGCAAGTCCGCCGCACTGCCGAACGGTTCGAGGTGCGCGGCCGCCTGTCGCGCCAGCAGCCCGGCCTGCGCCCGCGCCCGCTCCACGCCCAGGATCGACACGAAGGTGGCCTTGCCTGCGGCGGCATCCTTGCCCGGCGTCTTGCCGATTTCCGCCGCATCGCCCTCTACATCGAGCAGATCGTCGACGATCTGGAACGCGAGGCCAAGGTCGTGCGCATAGGCCGAGAGCGCGGCCCTCAAATGATCACTGGCCTTGCCCAGGATGGCGCCCGCCCCGCAGGAAAAGGAGATCAGCGCGCCGGTCTTCAGGCGCTGCAGGCGCGTGATGGCGCCGATCGACATCGGCTCGCCGCCCGTTGCCGCCCGCCGCTCGGCCATGAGGTCGAGCATCTGCCCGCCCACCATGCCGTGCGCCCCCGATGCCCGCGCCAGCTCCGCCACGAGGGCGACGCGGACCGCCGGATCGCCGTGCGTGTCCTCGTGCGCCAGCACCTCGAAGGCCAGCGCCTGCAGCGCATCGCCCGCCAGGATCGCCGTCGCCTCGTCGAACTGCCTGTGGCAGGAAGGCTTGCCGCGGCGCAGATCGTCGTCGTCCATCGCCGGCAGATCGTCGTGGATCAGCGAATAGGCGTGGACGAACTCGATGGCGCTGGCCGTGCGCAATGCCGGCAGCTTGCCGACCTTGAACAGGGTCGCCGAGGCCAGCACGAAGAAGGCGCGCAGGCGCTTGCCGCCGCCCAGGCTCGAATAGCGCATCGCCTCGAAGACGCGCGCCTCGCCTTCGTCTCCCGACGGCAGCAGGCGCGCCATGGTGCGCTCGACGGACTCCGCCGCGAACGACAGCGCGGCATCGAACTGACGGTACGACGACAGGGGCATGGGGCGAAAACTCAGCCGAGATCGGCAGGCTGCGTGGCGACCGACCCGTCGGCGGAGAAGACGATCTTCTCGACCTTCATCTTGGCCTCGGCCAGCCGCTGTTCGCAGTGCCGCTTCAGCAGCGCGCCCCGTTCGTAGGCCGAAATCGCCTCGTCGAGCTTCACCTGCCCGCGCTCGAGCTGCTGGACGATGCCCTCCAGTTCCTTGAGGGCATCCTCGAAAGACAGAGCGGCAATATCCTTGGGCAGCGCGGGTTCCTTAGCCAATTTCGCCTCACGTTATTCTGGGACTCATGTCGGGAGCCGGGGGACGGCCGGATCGTAGTCGTCCGCCTCGAAAGGTGCCAGCGCTGTACCGAAAGGTGCGCGCAGCGTCACGATTTTTTGCGGAAAATGACCGATTCCGTGCGCTATTTCGACCTTTCACAACTCTGGATAAGCAAAGCCCTCCTTTGGGACATGGCCGGTCTGCACGTTCGCACGCCAAAATCGTCGTCTCACGATTGCGACATTCGCACCGCAATGGCACGTTCCGCCCCGCAAAGAAATAAACGGCCATTTACCTAGAGGAGTAAAACGCATGGGCAATGTCAGCCATCTCGTCACACGAACTGCAGCCTTCCAGAGTTCTGTCGAGAACGGCCTCGCAGAAGGGGTGAGCTCCAAGGACCGCCAGTTCGTCACCGCCCTTGCCCGCGGCCTCGATATCCTTCGCGCCTTCCATGCCGGCGAAGGCATGCTGGGCAACCAGGAGATCGCCCACCGCACCGGCCTGCCGAAGCCGACCGTCGCCCGCCTGACCCACACGCTGACCGAGCTGGGCTACCTCAACTACATCCGCCGCTTCCGTAAGTACGAGCTGGGCGCCTCCGTCCTGGCGCTGGGCTACGCCGCGATTTCGAGCATGGATGTCCGCCGCGCCTCGCGCGCGCCGCTCGAACAGCTTGCGCATGCGCTCAACGCCTCGACCGCGCTGGGCGGCCGCGACCGTCACTCGATGATCTATCTCGAAGCCTGCCGCGGCCCGTCCGTGGTGGCGATCACCCACGATGTCGGCACGCGCGTGCCGATGGCCAGCACGGCGATGGGCCGCGCCTATCTCTTCACGCTGCCCGACGTCGACCGCAACAAGCAGCTCGACGCCATCCGCCGCCGCTGGCGCGACGACTGGACCAAGGTGAAGACCGGCCTGGAGCGTTCGTTCAAGGAGCTGGCGGATCGCGGCTTCTGCGTGACCTGGGGCGAGTGGCTGCCCGAGCTGTGCGGCGTCGGCGCGCCGCTGCGCAATGCCGACGGCACCGCGGCCTATGCCGTCAACGCCTCGGCGCCGATCTACCAGATCAGCCGCGACCGTCTCGAAGCCGACTGGGGCCCGCGCCTCGTCAAGGTCGCGCGCGACATCCGCACCGGCATGGCCGCGCAGCCGTCGATGGTCTCGCCGCAGGGCCCGGCCGTTCGTCCGGCGATGAGCAACGGCAACGGCCATCACCTGCGGCCGCCGATGTCGACGATGGCGCGCCGCTAAGGCGCGCCCTCTCCGTCCAGACGCGATCTTCTACAGATGGCAATTCAACGACCGGCCGGTGCACGGCCGGTCGCTCCTTATGAGTTCCGCGGCTTCAATGGCCTGATCGGCCATGAAGTCGTGGCGTGGTGCGCCGGCTTCGTCGAGATGCGCCTCAAGGTGCGGCCGGAACTGTGCAACGCCAACGGCCTGCTGCATGGCGGCGTGCTGATGACCTTGCTGGATTCCGCAAGCGGCTTCGCCTGCACCTTCAACGAGACCGCGACCGCGCGCCGCCTCTCGGTGACGCTGGCCTTCACGACGCAGTTCATCAAGGCGGCGCGCGAGGGCGACGTGCTCACCATCCTCGGCGCATGGCGTCCCTCGACCAGCCAGAGCACCTTCGCCGCCGAAACCGAGATCTACGACCAGCGCGGCGACCTGATCGCCACCGGCGCCGGCACCTTCCGCTACCTCAAGGGCGAACGCAGCGACGGCACCCTGGCCTTCCTCGACCAGAAGGCCGCGGAGTAGAGCTTCTGTCGTCCTGAGCGTTGGCGAAGGACCTCATCGCCGCCTGCCGTCAGTGGGGCAACCGGCATGAGATCCTTCGCTGCGCTCAGGATGACAGTTAAAGGTCAAATCGCGAGCCGCACGAGCGGCGCGGCCGGCTCGCCGTCGCGCGCGGCCCACGCAGCGGCGACGTCTGCCCCAAGCCCTCGGATCACACGAAGCGGTGCTGCGTGCGGACGCGGTTGGCGAGCTTGGGCACCGCTTGGCCCACGATCAGCGTCTTGAAGTGGTCGGTCTGCTGATGATCGGCGAAGGCCGCCTCGTCCCTGAAGACTTCGTAGAAGAAGAACTTCTCGGGCTCGGTGAGCGATTGATGGATCTGGAAGGCGTGCACGCCCGGTTCCTTCTGCGCTTGCGGCAGGAACTGGCGGACGATGGCGGCGACGGCATCGGTCTCGCCGGGCCTGGCTTCCCAGAAGGCGGTGACGACAAGTCCGTCTTTCAGCGCGTGAAGATTTGTCATGTGAGTTCTCCCGTCGAAGGTTGACGGGCGCGTTCTACCGGGCGGCGCGTGGCCGTCGCTTCGGTCGCGGTCGAAATTGGCCTTGGTTCGATACCCTGCAAAGTTGTTGGGCAATCGTTTCCCGTCGGGTATGGTCACACCGAGTGAATAAGAAATCGGCCGAACAACCCAGACAGGGTGGGCGATCGATTCTCTATGGGTGGCGGAGACTCGAGCATGGCAAACACGGTAATGAACGTCGCCCTGAGCGACGCCTATAAGACTACGCTGACGCAAGGCGGGTCCGGCAACGGCATCTATGCCTGGGCCTTCGCCTTCGACACCCCGTCCGCCAATGCACCGGCGGGCAAGGTTGCGCAGGTCGAGCTGGTCACCAACGGCGTCGCAGCGGTCAACCCGCAGCTCAACCTCACCCAGGGCGACGGCACCTTCCTGTCCGGCACCGTCTATTTCGTCGTCCAGCAGACCGCGGGCACCGCCATTGCGCCGCTCGATCCCAGCACGATCACACAGCCCGGCAGCCTCTATTTCGAGGACGCGATCGCCAGGAACTATCGCTACGACGTGGTCGAAGCCACGATCTCGAACGCTCCTGCCGACGTCGCCGACATCACCAGCATCGTCCAGTTCGGTTCGACCCTCTCGATCTCGGCAAACGGCGTGACGCGCGGCTACAACACGAGTGCTGCCGACATCTACGCGGCCCTGCAGACCAACCTGCCGGCCGGCACCGAGCACTACACCTTCGCCGGCACGCCGTTGAACCAGTTGCGCGAGGCCCTGCTGGCCGGCAGCAACCTGCCCAACAATCCGGCCAACGTCTCGGCCGACTGGGCGGCCTACGTCACCAAGTTCCAGGGCATCGCCGACCAGGTCTACCTCGCCTCCTACTTCAACGGCGTCGCCGCGAAGGATGGCAATCCGGCGGTGCCGCCCAGCCTCTCCTACTACGGCGTGAGCTACGACAGCGCCCGCGACATGTTCTGGCTGACGCCCGAGACGATGACCGGCGTCGCCACCACGCAGGGCGTGATCGGCATCACCTCGACCGAACTGCAGCAGAACATCTACGCCCAGACCGGCACGCTCAACATCTACGCCAACAAGGGCGACGCGAACCCCACCCAGACCTTCAACACCTTCACGCCCAACAATGCCTGGGGCGACATCACCAAGTATTTCGTCGCGGGCTTCGATGCCGGCTACTGGGGTGGCAAGGCCAACTCGCCCAACCCCACGATCAAGGAAACGATCAGCTTCAACAAGACCTGGAACTGGGACGCGCCCTACAGCTACGCCGCCATCAACGCCCCGGCAGGCACCAACAACTACGGCTACACCAACACGCTCGGCACCGGGACGGGCACGCCCGGCCCCGACCGGCAGATGTTCTACGATCCGCTGGCCGCCACCTTCGTGAAGGCCGGCAATGCCTACGGCTACTCCTATTCCGACCTGCTCTCGACCGGCGGCACCAATCCGCAGATCAGCCTGTGGAACGGCACCGCGAACGTGTCGTCGATCGACGTCACGCTGTTCGACTTCAACGAAACCCCGACCGGCTACGTCCCGCAGCCCGGCGTTCCCTATATCGCCGGCGCCCTGCCGATCCCCACCACCACGCAGAGCACCAACACCTTCATCTTCGACATGTCGGTGGCGGGCACCTTTGCGCCGAAGGCGGGCACGCCGATCACCTTCGGCATGTATGCGCCGGGCGCCGCCCATACCGACAGCAAGGGCTTCATCCGCTTCGACGTGTCGTCCTCGGGAACGACCGACTACGGCTACTACTATCACATCGTTCCCGACGCGACGCTGGGCTGGAAGCTCGACGCCACCAACCCCTACACGGCGACGGGCGGCTTCGCGATCAGCAACGTCTTCATGCCGTCGCCCGGCGACACCGGCTGGTACCAGCTCACGATCGGCAGCGGCACGCTCGGCAAGACGTACAACATGTACGTCCAGGGCACCGACAGCACGATCACGACCGCCGAGATCGACGGTGGCGCGTCCGCGGCGATCACCCCGAGCAATACCGCCAAGTTCTCGACCAACGGCGGCGGCACGGCCATCACCTACGATCCGATCTATTTCTCGACCGCCACTCCGACCCCGCCGCCGCCGCCGAAGAACCTCGATGCCCCGCAGGTCGGCTTCGATCAGGGCGGCACGTTCGTGCCCATCGCCGACCCGACCAACATGCTGCTGGGCAGCCTGGCCTTCAGTTCCACGCCGGGGTCGAGCAACCTCCTGCCGCCCGGCAACATCGCCGAACTGAAGATCGCCGATCTCGGCAATGCCAGCTGGATCATGACGCCTATCGTCGCCCAGGCGGCAGCCGGCGGCGACTGGCACACGGCGATGAGCACGCAGTTCGGCAACGGCAGCTACAGCGCCTACATGCAGCAGTATCTGCCGCAGGACTGGGGCCTCACCACCCCGGTCGGCGAGGCCACCAAGCTCGTCGACTTCAGCGTCAACCTCGCGACCCTGCCGCTGGTGGCGGCAGACGGCGGCACGGCGCTCGCGCTCACCCCCGGCGCGCCCGGCTCGACCAACGGCAACTGGATCGACCTCACGGTCGCAAGCTCGACCCTGAAGAACGGCACGCTGATCGCCTACGCCACCGACGCCGGCGGCAACATGCTGAACCGCGACGGCAGCGGCACCACCACGTCGCTGGTCGACGCGACCCTGGCCAAGATCGGCGCCGTGGCGGCAGACAACGGGCAGATGTTCTTCACCGGCCAGCAGTCGGTCTATCTGCCGGCCGGCGACAACCTGAAGTTCGCCATCGTCACCGGCGACGACCTGGTCAACCTCACGCCGACCACGACCGTCACCGGCAACGGCACGCTGGCGGTGACGGTCGCCGGCAGCGGCGGCCAGATCAACTTCACCGCCACGGTCGACAACACGCTGAGCGAATCGGCGGTACTGGCCGCCAGCCAGCGCACGACCGACCATGCCTGGGTCTATCTCACGCAGGGCAGCCAGGTGCAGGTCGACCTGGCGTGGAGCGGCTACTACACCAACACGGTCCACTTCGTCCGCATGGACCAGAACCCGGCCGATGCCGCGCAGCTCCAGGTCGGCGGCGTGGCCTATGGCAACACCGACGCCTTCCGCGAAGCCATGGCCCAGCACTGGGAGTTCAGCTCGACGCAGGGCAATTCGACGGGCACGTCGTCGGCCACCTGGACCGTGGGCGGCGGCAGCGGCTACTACGCGCCGGTGCTGGTCAATCCGTACGGCAACATGTTCACCATCGACGCCACGCCGAATCTGACCGCCAATCCCGACAACACCACCCATGTCCGCATGTTCGGCCAGAACACCTTCGGCTTCGAAGACATGAGCGCCGGCACTCCCGGCGTCGACTTCGACTACAACGACATGATCGTGAAGCTCTCGCTCCTGTCCTGAGGCCCATCCTTCGAGACGGCGCTTCGCGCCTCCTCAGGATGAGGATTCCAAAGAAGGACCTCACCCTGAGGGCCGTGCGAAAGCACGGCGTCTCGAAGGGTGGGCAACAGTCGAAGCGCTACTTCACCATGGCCTGGGCGGCGACCCTGATGCGGCCGCTGCGGCGCGCCTTGTCGAGCGCGTCGTGGTCCTGGTCGGTCTGCTTGGCATAGGCCAGCGCGAACTTGCCGATGGCCTCGTCGAGCGCTTCGCTGTTGCCGCAGTAGCCCGCGATCATCGCCGGATCGCCCGACTTGGCATGCGCCAGGGCCAGCGCCCAGCCGCACAGGCCGCAATATTCGGTGAAACCGTCGAGGTCCTGGTCGCCGCTTTCGTTGAACTTGATGCTGCCCTTCATGTCCGCGAGCTGGCGCACGTAGAAGTGGCCGTGATCGGCGATCTCGCCCCAGCCGAGGAAGATGTCGGGCGAGCCCTGGGTCAGGCGCTGGCCGAACACGACGCGGCGGCCGTGGCTCTCGAAGCGGAGCTTGTGGTCGACATAGGGCTCCAGCACGGAGTTCTGCGCCTGCTTGACCTGCAGGAACAGCGGATCGTCGTTGTCGACGCCCCTCAACAGCACGATCCAGCAGGCCGTGCCGACGCTGCCGACGCCCACCACCTTGCGGGCCGAATCGACGATGCGATAGCGCGACAGCAGGACCCGGCGGTCGATCGGCAGCGACTCGACGTAGGAGCGCAGCATCATGTCGAGCGCTTCTTTGACCGGGATGCCCCGTTCGGTGTGGGTCTCGCGCACGATCAGCGGCACTTCCTCGATGATGCGGTGCTCGCCGTCGACCTCCTCGGTGAGCTTCTCCAGGACGGCGACGTGGCCCTTGGCCCGCGCCTTGTCCATCACCTTCTCGGCGCTGCGCCGCGCCTTGGGCGACAGCATGTCGAGCACGGCGCGTTCGTCGATGCGGTCGTACCAGACTTCGAGGAAGCCCATCTCGGCATAGCGCTGCATGCGCTTGCGGTAGGAGCGCACGACCGCCTGCGCCACCTCCTCGGCTTCCGCCTTGTCGCCGCCCATGAAGCGCGCGGAGACCGCCGCACTCGCCGCCAGGCGCTTGAGGTCCCATTCCCACGGGCCGGGATGAATCTCGTCGAAATCGTTGATCGCGAAGATCAGGTTGCGCTCGGCCGAGGCGAAGACGCCGAAGTTGGAGACGTGCATGTCGCCGCACGCGCCGACGCCGATGCCGGTCACCGGCGTGGTCGACAGGTCGGCCGCCATCACCGCCGCCGAGCCGCGCAGGAAGGCGAAGGGCGAGGCCAGCATGCGGGCAAAGCGTACCGGCACCAGCTTCTGGGCGCGCGTGAGGTTCTGCTGCTCCAGAATGGCTACAGGGTCGGGCCGGTCCGGCGACTTCTCGTACTGGGCATGCGCCTTTCGCGATACCTTGTCCCGCAACGCCTTGCCGGCTGCCATACGCTCGGCCGTCGTCGGCCGCGGTGCGGTGAAGCTCTCCAGTAGATTCTTGCCGTCGATGGCATCGTTCATGCGCTCGAACGTGCGATCGATGTTCTCCTTGATCGAAACAACCGTCATGGGCCCTCCGCGCGCCTCAATAGGATACCCGCTGCAGTTGCAGCAAGGGCCACGCCAACGAAGCACCCCGGCACCCAGAAAGCGGCCGCCGTTACATCCGCCACCGTCAATCCGCCCGACAGGCCGGCAAGATTGGCGACCAGCCCGGCCAGCGCCGCGCCCAGCGCGCCGCCGGCCTGCTGCACCGTGGCGACCGACGAGGCCGCGACGGTCTCCTCGCCCTTGCGGGCGCCGCTCATCACGCGCTGCGCCGTGAAGGCCCAGGTCGAGCCGATACCGATGCCCAGCAAGATGATCGGCCCGATCGACAGCGCGAACGGCTTCAGCGGCAGCACCCCCGCGAGGCCGAACAGCCCCACCGCCATCGAGAGCGGCCCCAACACCAGCAGGCGGTCGACCCAGCGCGGCGGCGCGCCGGCCACGATCAGCGACGCGCCCGTCCAGCCCAGCGAACCGCCCGCCACCATGTAGCCCGCGACCAGCGGATCGAGCCCGTGCAGGACCTGCAGGAAGGTCGGCACGTAGATCTGCAACGGGCTGAACGCCGCCGAGATCAGCAGCACCAGCCAGAGGCCGATGCCCGTCATGGTGCGCAGGGAGAAGGCATCGCTGGGCAGCAGCGGCGTGGGCGCGCGGCGGTCGAGGCGCAGCATCAGGACCAGGCCGGCAATCGACGCGACGACGAGGACGGCCTTGACCGACAGCACGGGCGATGCCGCCGCCACCGACATGGCGAGGATCGCCGCGCTGATCAGCGCCACCCGGAGGCCGGGCACGCGCGGGCGCTCGCCGTGGCCGGTGAGCGTCCGCGGCAGGGCGCGCAACGCCAGCGCGGCCAGCAGGACGGCAAGCGCCGTCACGGCATAGAAGGAGCCGCGCCAGTGGCCGTAGGTCGCGAACACGCCGCCCAGCAGCGGCCCCACCAGGATCGACAGGCTCCACGCCCCCGACAGCAGGGTGATCGCGCGCGTCCAGACGATTTCGGGAAAGGTGGCGCGCACCAGCACGTAGGCCATGGCCGACAGCAGGCCGCCTCCGAAGCCCTGCACGAAACGGCCGGCGACGACCTGCACCATCGACGGCGCGAGCGCGCACAGCAGGGCGCCGATCCCGAAGAGCAGCGCGCCCGCCGCGAAGGCACGGCGCGCGCCGATCACCGCGTTGATGTAGCCGGTGCAGCAGGCCGCGATGATCGACGAGGCGAGGAAGCCGGTGTTGGGCAGGCTCATCAGGGTCGCGCCGCCGACATCCTCGACGATGCTGGGCAGGACCGTCGCCAGCATCAGCACGTTCATGGAATGCAGCAGCACGCCGCCCACCAGGACCGCGAGCGCCGGAAACCAGGCGGGCTTCAGCAGCGCGGCCCATCCGACTTTCTGCGCGTGCATGGACATGGTGACGGCCGCTCCCCTTCCTGGCGAGATCGCCGTTGCCGGCGCCGCCACCATAGCCTATTTTAGAAAGCGTTTACTTTCTAAATTTCCACCGCCGGCGGCGGAGCGTCAGATGGCAATGACGGCAACGAGCGACGACCGGATCCTGTTCCAGCTCAAGACGCGCGGCCCGCAGACCGCCGCCGCCATCGGCACGCGCCTCGGCATAACGTCGACCGGCGCCCGCCAGCATCTCGTGCGCCTGCAGGCGGACGGTCTCGTCGAGAGCGAGGAGCAGCGCCAGAAGCGCGGACGGCCGACGCGGTTCTGGCGGCTGACCGATCGCGGGCACGGGCGTTTCCCCGATCGCCACGCCGATCTCACGCTCGAACTCCTGCGCTCCACCCAATCGGTCTTCGGCAAGGCGGGTCTGGAGAAGCTCGTCCGTCACCGCGAGGAAGATTCCCTCGCCCGCTATCGCAAGCTGGTGCCGCGAAGGCTGCCGCTGCGCGCCAAGCTCAGGGCCCTCGCCGACGCCCGCAGCCGGGAAGGCTACATGGCCCGCGTGATCGCCGAGCGGGACGGCAGCTTCCTGCTCGTCGAGGATCACTGCCCGATCTGCGCCGCGGCCGCGACCTGCCAGGCGCTCTGCCGCTCGGAGCTGGCAATCTTTCAGAATGTGCTCGGCGATGGCATCATGGTCCGGCGGATCGACCACCTCCTCGCTGGCGCCCGGCGCTGCGCCTATCGGGTCCAGCGATCCGGCTGAGCGAGCCCGGACATCAGGGTCCGAAAACCGCCAGCGTCCGTCGCGCCTGCGTGAGAGACTACCGTCATGGAACTGCTCGATCGCAAGACCTACTACCGCGCCTTCCAGAGCCACGACGCCCGCTTCGACGGCCGCGTCTTCGTCGGCGTCACCTCGACCGGCATCTACTGCCGGCCGATCTGCCCGGCCCGTGCGCCGAAGTTCGAGAACTGCCGCTTCTTCGCCTCGGCCGCCGCGGCCCAGGAGGCGGGCTTCCGTCCCTGCCTGCGCTGCCGGCCGGAGATCGCGCCCGACCTCGCCTTCTGGCGCGGCACCGCCAACACGGTGAGCCGCGCGCTGGCGCTGATTGCCGACGGTGCGCTGGACGACGACGAGGCCGGCGTCGAGGCGCTGGCCGAACGGCTGGGCGTCGGCGGCCGCCAGCTCCGCCGCCTCTTCCAGCGCCATCTCGGCGCCTCGCCGGTGGCCGTGGCGCAGACGCGCCGCGTGCTGTTCGCCAAGCAGCTCATCCACGACACCCGCCTGCCCATGGCGGAAGTGGCGCTGGCCGCGGGCTTCGGCAGCGTGCGCCGCTTCAACGAGACCTTCCGCAGCCTGTTCCGCCGGCCGCCCAGTGCGCTGCGCCGCAAGACCGGCGTCGACACCTCGGCGCGTGACGGCGTCACCCTGCGGCTGGCCTATCGCCCGCCCTACGACTGGCCCGGCATGCTGGCGGCACTGGCCGCGCGCGCCGCCCCGGGCACCGAGTGGGTCGAGGCCGGCGCCTGGCATCGCCGCATCGACCTCGACGGCAGGAAGGGCACCGTGGCCGTCGCCCACCTGCCGGAGCGCAACTCGGTCGCGGTGACGATCCGCTTCCCCGAGGTGAAGGCGCTGCCCGCCCTCGTTGCGAAGGTGCGCCGCGTGTTCGATCTCGGCGCCGACATCGCCACCATCGGCAGCCATCTCGCCCGCGATCCCAGGCTGGCGCCGCTGATCGCCAAGCGGCCCGGCCTGCGGGCGCCCGGCGACTGGGAACGCGATGCCCCGGTCGCCACCGTCGACGACCGGACACCGCCCGCATGGCGCCCGTGGAATGCCTATGCCGTGCAGCACCTCAGGATGGCCGACCATGGTTGAAGCGCTCGAATTCCTCGTCGACCGCCTCGCGACGCCGATCGGCGAGCTGCTGATCGTGGCCGACCGCCAGGGCCGCCTGCGCACCGTCGACTGGACCGATCACGAAGCGCGCATGCGCCGCCTGCTCGACCGCTACTACGGCCAGGGCCGCTACACGCTCGACGCCGCGCGCGATCCCGGCGGGCTGACGAAGGCCATGCGTGCGTATTTCAAAGGCGATATCGATGTGATCGACAGGCTGCCGGTGGAAACCACGGGCACGGAATTCCAGCGCAGCGTCTGGCGCTCGCTGCGCAAGATCCGGCGCGGCAAGACCATCAGCTACGCGGAACTCGCAAACCGCATCGGCAAGCCGCGCGCCGTGCGCGCCGCTGGCCTCGCCAACGGACAGAATCCGATCAGCATCGTCGTGCCCTGCCATCGCGTGATCGGCTCCAACGGCACGCTCACCGGCTATGGCGGCGGCCTGCCGCGCAAGAAGTGGCTGCTGGAACACGAAGGCGCGCTCTGAGCCATCGCGCGCGACGCGACGTCAGCGACGCTTGACGCCAACTCGCACCCTCGCCACGGTCGCCGTGGAGGGTGGACATGAAGAAGTTATTTTATAGCGTGGCATTGCTCTCGCTCGGTGCCTGCACAGGCACGGTCCCGGTTTCAGGCGAAACCGCCGACGGCGAGCGGTTCAACGGAACCTTCAGCACACCGGCGGACGGACGCGGCGGCGGCGCGCTGGCGCTGCGCGGCGACAAGGGTGTCGCCTGCGATGGGCGCTGGCAGCTCGATGCCGACCGCGCCGGCGCGGTCTTCATCACCTGCGACGATGGCCGCACGGGCACCGCCGAACTGTCGGCACGCGAAACGCCCGGCACGATGAGGGGCATGCTGGGCGGCAAGTTCTTCAAGGGCACGTTCGACGATCCGTCTCTCTCTTCGGGTAAATGATGCCGCTGACGTTCAAGATCGATCACGACAAGCGTTTCGTTCACGTCAAGATCGAGGGTCACACCGTCCTCAAGGACGTCGAGGACTATTTCGACGCGCTGATGGTGCAGAACGGCATGCCCTACCCCAAACTGCTCGACTGCACGCACGCCCAGTTCGAGGCGACCGACGACGACATGATGGTGCTCGGCGCGCGGGTCAGCGCCTACGCCGCCTGCGATCCGCGCGGGCCGATCTGCCTGGTCGCCGTGACCGACCACGCGATCGACTTCCTGCGCCGCTTCACCAATCTCGGCGGCGCCGAGCGGGCCGCCAGGATCGTCGCCACCGTCGACGAAGGCCTGAGGTGGCTGGCTGCGCAGGAGCGGAAGTAGCCACAGGGCATACTTCCTTCCATTGTCATCTCGCGCGGAGCAACTCCGCGCTGGAGCGCAGCGAAGGATCTCATGCCCGTTGCAACCGGCGATGAGGTCCTTCGCTTACGCTCAGGACGACAAATACCCAATTCCCTCATCCCTGGAGACGAGGATCATCCCTCACGGCTGGACATCGAGTCCCTTGTAGAGCGCCGCACTGTAGATGCCGTGCGCCCGAACGTTCTTGATGCTCTTCTTGGCGACCAGGAAGAGCCTGGAGTGCGCCGCCGGGATCATCAACGCCTCGTTGTGCATCATGCGCTGCACGAGCTTGAAGTTCTTCTCGCGGTCGGCGTCGTTGGCCGCCGTGCGGCCGGCTTCGAGCACCCGGTCGGTCTCGGGGTCGTTCCACATCATGCGGTTCGGCACCGGCCGGTTCTTGGAGTGGTAGTAGAGATACATCTGGTCGCCGGCCGAGGTGTAGGGCACCGAGAGCGTCCAGATGTCGTAATCCTGCTGGGCGATCTTCTGGAAGAACACCGTGGGATCCCAGGTCTGGATCTTGATGTCGATGCCGACGGGGCGCGCGGCCGCCTGCAGCACTTCCGACAGCTTGGGGTTCTGGCCCACCGTGTAGGAGTACATCAGCAGTTCGAGCTTCTTGCCGTCCTTGTAGCGGAAGCCGTCGTCGCCCATCTTCCAGCCCGCCTCGTCGAGCAGCTTCTTGGACAACTCGGGATCGCGTTTGGTCAGCACGTCGAGCGTGGCCGGCTCGAAGTCCAGCGAACTGGGGTGAACCAGCGAGCGCGCCGTCTCGGCCTGGCCGAAGAAGATCGCCTTGTTGATCTCCTCGCGGTCGACCAGATGGGCGAGAGCCTTGCGTACGCGCTTGTCCTGCAGGTTCTCGCGCGTGCTCTTCAGCCCCCAATAGTACATCGCGAAGTCGGCGGTCGGTTCGTAGACCGCGAGATTGGGCGCCTTCTTCAGGGTCTCGATCGCCTGCAGCGGGTTCCAGTGGCAGAAGTCGGCCTGGCCCGAGAGCATGGTGGCGATGCGCGTCGTTTCCTCCGGCACGATGCGCCAGATCATCTTCTGGTACTTCACCGGCCCCTTGTTGGCATAGACGCCGGTCGGCCCCCACTTGTAGGCATCGTGCCGCTTCAGCACGAGTTCCTTGCGCGGCTGCCAGCTCTCCCAGCACAGCGGCCCGGTGCCGTCGAACCCCTTGACGCCGAAATCGGCGCCCAGCGTCTCGACATTCTCCTTGTTGATGATGGTCGCCGCGAAGTTCGCGAGATCGACCAGCAGCTCCGAATGCGGCCGCTTCAGCTTGTAGACCAGCGTGTAGGGGTCGGGCGCGGTGAGGCTGTCGATTTCGCCCAGCCGCCAGTAGAACGGCCACTTGGCCGAAGGGTCGGCCAACCGCGTGAAGGAATAGATGGCGTCGGCAGCGGTGAACTTCTTGCCGCTGCAGAAGGTCACGTCGTCGCGCAGCTTGAAGGTATAGGTCAGCCGGTCGTCGGAGACGGTCCACGACTTGGCCAGTAGGGGATGAACCTTCTTGAGGTCCCAGTCGAGGGCGACCAGCGTGTCGCCCATCATGAACATGGGATGCCCCATGCCGCTCGACGTGTTGCTGTGAGGATCGAATCTCGGTGCGTCCTGTGAACGGATGTTCACCAGCGTCTGCGCCGTGGCCGGTATCGAGAACGCACACCAGCCCATCGCGAGCGCCACCATGGCGCCCGTTGCTCCCTTGATCATCCATTTCCTCCCGTCGGTGTTTCCCCGCTTGGAAACCAGCCTAGCGGGTGCCGACACGATCGTGAAGGCCATCCACTGGAGCGAAACACCCCGGACAGGTTAAAATCGACCAATGCCGATCACCTACACTATCGACCACAAGGAGCGCCTGGTGCTGGCGCGGGCCGAAGGCATCATCACCCTGAAGGACATCGAAGATTTCTCCGACGCCGTCGTGGCGCAGGATGCCCTCGCCTATCGCAAGCTGTTCGATGCCCGGGACGCGGCCGGCACCTACGACGACAACGATGTAATGATCCTGGCGGCGCGGGCCAGCGCCTATGCCACGCTCACCCAGCGCGGCCGCCTTGCCCTGGTACCGCGGCGCAATGCCGTGCCGGACCTCGCGGAGCGCTACATCAACCTCGGCCGGTTCGAGGGACGCGCGATGATCTTCAGGACGCCGAGCGAAGCCCTCGCGTGGCTGAACAGCCCCGAGCCGAAGCCCGAGGCCGAGCCGGAAGAATAATCGGCTAGGCCGCCGGCGCGCCGTGGTCGAGCCGCAGCCGCGAGGCCGGCACGCGATCGTCCTCGGCCGGCTGGTAGACGACGCTGAACAGGGTGCGCGCCTTGGCCAGCGCTTCCCCGAAGCCCTTCTGCTCGCTCTCGAAGGAGTCGAAGCCGCAGCGCAGCATGAACGGGATTTGATCCTGCAGCACGCCGCCGGTGGCGCGCAGTTCGCCGCGATAGCCCAGACGGCCGCGCAGCAGGCGGGCCTGGCTGTAGGCGCGGCCGTCGCTGAACTTCGGGAAGTCGAGCACGATCAGGCGCAGGCGGTCGACATACGGCGCCAGTTCCTCGACCGGATCGGTGTTGCCGAGCGCCACCGCCGGCCACTCACGGCGCGACTGCCAGTCGGCAAAGCTCAACGCGACGAAAGACGCGGGCAGCCCCGCTTCGCTAAACAGCGGCATAGACTCGCTCCTTGAAAGGCTTGATGCCGACGCGGCGGTAGGTATCGACGAAGCGCTCGCCGGCGCTGCGCGTGTCGAGATAGGTGGCGACCAGCGCATCGACGGCTTCGACCACCTTGTCGGCCGTCACGGCCGGGCCGAGGATGGTGCCGAGGGCGGTCCGGCCGAAGTCGACGTCGCCGCCGAGGCTGAGCTGGTAGAGTTCGACGCCGTTCTTGTCGACGCCGAGGATGCCGATATGGCCGACATGATGATGGCCGCAGGCATTGATGCAGCCCGAAATCTTGATCTTGAGATCGCCGATATCGTGCTGCTGCGCCAGCCCTGCGAAGTGCGTGGAAATACGCTGCGCCACCGGGATCGAGCGCGCATTGGCCAGCGCGCAATAGTCGAGCCCCGGGCAGGCGATGATGTCGGTGATCTTGCCGACATTGGCCTCGGCGAAGCCCAGCGCTGCCAGCGACCTGTAGACCTTCGGCAGGTCGTCGAGGACGACATGCGGGAAGATCAGGTTCTGCTCGTGGCTGACCCGGATCTCGCCCTGGCTGTAGGCGTCGGCGATGTCGGCGACGCCCTCCATCTGGGCCGCACTCGCGTCGCCCGGCGGCGAGCCCGCGGGCTTCAGTGAGGCCGTCACGATGGCATGGCCCTGCACGCGATGCGGCGCGACGTTCGACTTGAGCCACAGCGCGAACGCGGGGTTCGACAGGCGTTCGGCCTCGACCGGCCCCGAGAGGGCGGGGCGTTCGGCCAGCACCGGCGGCGCGAACTGCTCGGCAATCGCCTCGATGGTCTCGGCCGGCAGACGCAGCGCGCTGTCGCGGATCGAGGCATACTCGGCCTCGACCTCCTCGCGCATCTTCTCCGCGCCGATCTCGTGGACGAGGATCTTGATACGCGCCTTGTAGAGGTTGTCGCGGCGGCCGTAGCGGTTGTAGACGCGCAACGTCGCTTCCAGATAGGCCAGCAGTTCGTCGCGCGGCAGGAACTCGCGCAGGGTCTTGCCGATCATCGGCGTGCGGCCGAGGCCACCGCCCACGATCACCTCGAAGCCCACCTCGCCCTGCTCGTTCTTCCACAGACGCAGGCCGATGTCGTGCACCCGGACGGCGGCGCGGTCGTTGGGCGAGCCGGTGATGGCGATCTTGAACTTGCGCGGCAGGAAGCTGAACTCGGGATGGAGCGTCGACCACTGGCGCACGATCTCGCACCAGATGCGCGGGTCCTCGATCTCGTCGA
>JAIUOY010000095.1:0-10746 GCA_020160995.1 Pseudomonadota bacterium
ATCGGCGGCAAGGCGCGCTCGCCGGTCGAGATTTCCGCCGAGATTCTGAAGGCGCTGCGTGCCCGGGCCGAGGCAGCGCTCGAAATGCCGGTCGAGCGGGCCGTCATCACCGTTCCCGCCTATTTCGACGACGCCGCGCGCACCGCGACCCGCGACGCGGCGCGCGTGGCCGGTCTCGAGGTGCTGCGGCTGGTCAACGAGCCGACGGCCGCGGCGCTGGCCTACGGTTTGGACAAGGGCTCCGAAGGCCTCTACGCGGTCTACGATCTGGGTGGCGGCACGTTCGACTTCTCCCTGCTGCGGCTGGAGAAGGGCGTGTTCCAGGTGCTGGCGACCGGCGGCGACACGGCCCTGGGCGGCGACGACCTCGATCGCGCCATCGCCGAGCGCATGCTGGCGGAGCGCAAGCGCGATGGTCTTGCCGACACGGTCGACGAAGCCGCGGTGAAGGCCGCGCTGGCGCTGGCGCGCCACATGAAGGAACAGCTCTCCGACCGCGACCAGACGTCGGGCCGGCTCGAAATCGCGGGCATGCCGTCGTTCCATGCGCTGACGAAGGCCGAGTTCGACGCGATGGCCGACGCGCTCGTCGAGCGGACGCTGGGCATTGCCCGCAACGTGCTGGCCGATGCCGGCATGACCGCCGCCGAAGTGCAGGGCGTCGTGCTGGTCGGCGGTTCGACGCGCGTGCCGCTGGTGCGCACGAAGGTCGCCGGCATGATCGGCAAGCCGCCGCTCACGGATATCGACCCCGACGAAGTCGTGGCCCTGGGGGCGGCACTGCAGGCCGAGGCATTGACCGGCGGCGGCGATACGCTGCTGCTCGACGTCACGCCGCTGTCGCTGGGGCTGGAGACGATGGGCGGCATCGTCGAGAAGATCGTGCCGCGCAACACGCCGATCCCCGTGCAGCTCGCACAGGATTTCACGACCTATCAGGACGGCCAGAGTGCCATGGCGATCCATGTCGTGCAGGGCGAACGCGAAATGGTCGCGGACTGCCGCAGCCTGGCGCGGTTCGAGCTGCTGGGCATTCCGCCGATGACCGCCGGGGCCGCGCGCATTCGCGTCACCTTCGCGGTCGATGCCGACGGCCTGCTCACGGTCTCCGCCGAGGAGCGCACGACCGGCATTGCCCAGCGCATCGAGGTGAAGCCGTCCTACGGCCTCAGCCACGAAGACATGGCCGACATGCTCTACGACAGCCTGGACAATGCCGAGGCCGACATGACCTTGCGGCTGCTGACCGAGGCGCGGGTCGAGGCGCGGCGCAGCCTGCTGGCGCTGGAGGCGGCGCTGGCCAGGGACGGTTCCCTGCTGTCGGCCGAGGAACGCGCGGCAATCGACGCGGCGCGCGCCGCCGTCGAAGCCGCGATGGCGGGCGAAAGCCGCGACGAAATCAATGCTGCCGCCGAAGCGCTGGAGACACTATCGAAGCCCTTCGCCGAACGGCGTATGGACCGCGGCATCCGCGAGGCGCTGTCGGGCCTGTCGGTCGGCGAGCTGGAAAACAGAGTCGGCGAGTAGCGAGTAAGGAGCAAGAGAGACTGAGATGCCGAAGATGACGTTCATCCTGAAGGACGGGTCGCCCAAGGAAGTCGATGCGCCCATCGGTCTTAGCGTGCTCGAGATCGCCCACCGCAATCACATCGACATCGAGGGCGCCTGCGAAGGCTCGCTCGCCTGCTCGACCTGCCATGTCGTGGTGGACAAGACCTGGTTCGACAAGCTGGCGCCCGCCAGCGACGACGAGGAAGACATGCTCGACCTCGCCTTCGGCCTCACCCACACCTCGCGGCTGGGCTGCCAGATCCGCATGAGCGAAGCGCTGGACGGGCTGGTGGTGCGCCTGCCGGCGGCGACGCGCAACATGATGGTCGACAAGTAAGGGGAGGGCGCGCGATGGCGAAGAAGCTGCGCTGGACCGACGTCCACGACATCGCGATCGAACTCGAGGAACGCCATCCTGATATAGACAACGTCAACCTGCGCTTCACCGACCTGCATCGCTGGGTGATGGAACTGCCCGACTTTGAGGACGATCCCAACCGCTCGAACGAGAAGATCCTGGAAGCGATCCAGGCCGCCTGGATCGAGGAGCGCGACTAGCGCCGCCATCTGGGCGCTGGCCCGGTGCCGCAATTTAGTCGAAAATAACGGCGATTTTGCTCGGTCTCCGGAGGCCGTCGATGATCGTGAAAAAGGCGCGCCCTGTGCTGCTGCCGCTGATCTTGGCGGTGGGGCTGGGCGCTTGTGCATCCAACGCCGTCCAACCTGGCATTGTCCACACGACCGCAGGCCAGCCCGGCGTCGTTACGACCTCGTCCAGCGTTCCGCCGCCGACGGCCGGTACCGCCTATAGCGGCGCGGTCGCCGGACCGGGCCGGGTCGTCTCGATCCGTGAGATTGCTCTGCAGGGCGGCGGTGGCGGCTATCAAGGCAGCGGTCAGGGAACCATGACCGGCGGGTTCCTGGGCGCCGCGGCGGGCGCGGCCATCGGCGGTGCCGTCGGCCAGACCGTCGGCAGTAGCCTGGTCGGCCTGCTGCTCGGCGCCGTCGGCGGCGCCATCGCCGGCAACATCTTCGACGGCCAGCAGGGGGCAGGACGCGGTATCGAGGTCGTGGTGCAGCGCGACGACGGCCAGAACGTCACCATCGCCCAGCGCGACGACGGCGACGTGCAGCTCGGCGACCGGGTGCAGATCGTGCAGGACGGCCGGGGTGTTGCCCGGGCCGTGCGAGACACTTCCCGCACCCCCGACTGAATCGCTAGAGTGGCTTCGTAGAGTTCAGTGAAAGGTCGTCATCGGATGTTCGGCAAATGGATCGGCAAACGGGCGCTGGCCCTCTTGGTTCCGGTTGCGCTCGCAGCCAGCCTGGGGGCCTGTAACGGCAGCAGCGGCGCGGTCCAGCCGGGTGTCGTGAATACGTCGGCGCAGGGCGCCAGCTATCGCGGCGAGACCGGGCGTGTGGTGTCGATTCGCGAGGTCCGCGTCCGCGGCCAGCGCGGCGGCATGAACGACGGCACGATGATCGGCGGCACGGTCGGCGCCATCGGCGGCGCGGCGGCCGGCGGCGCGATCTCCAATTCGGTGGGCGGCGCGGTCGTGGGCGGCGTGCTGGGCGCCGTCGGCGGCGCCATTGCCGGAACGGCCATCGACCAGGAATCTACACGCCGCGGTATCGAAATCACGGTGCAGCGCGACGACGGTCAGCGCGTGACGGTGGCGCAGTACGACGACGGCGACATCCAGATGGGCGACCGCGTGGCGATCGTCTACGACCGTAACGGCGTCGCCAAGGTCGTGCGCGACACCGGCCGCCGGAGCGACTGACGCCCGCCCGGGCCTCGGCCGCCAATCCCGATCCCCGATCCCCGATCTCGGTCGGCGGCGGCGCCGGGTGGCCGAAGGCGGGGCGGCCCCCTATATAGGCCCCGCCATGGCCCGCAATTCCCTCGATCTCGACAAGGCGCCCGGCGACACCCGCGTGGTCGTCGCGATGTCGGGCGGCGTCGATTCGTCGGTTACGGCGGCGCTGCTGAAGGACCAGGGCTTCGATGTTGTGGGGGTCACCCTGCAGCTTTACGACCATGGCGTCGCCGTCGGGAAGGCGGGCGCCTGCTGCGCCGGCCAGGATATCCGCGATGCCCGTCAGGTCGCCGACCGCCTCGGCATCCCGCACTACGTGCTCGACTACGAGAACCGCTTCCGCAGCGAGGTGATGGAGTCCTTCGCCGACGCCTATGCGCGCGGCGAGACGCCGGTGCCCTGCATCGCCTGCAATCGAACGGTGAAGTTTCGCGACCTCCTGAGGACGGCGCGCGACCTCGGCGCCGAGGCGCTGGCGACGGGTCACTATGTCCGCCGCGTCGCGGGCGAGGCGGGGCCGGAGCTGCACCGCGGCGCCGATCCGGCGCGCGACCAGAGCTATTTCCTGTTCGGCACGACGCGCGAGCAGCTCGACTTCCTGCGCTTTCCGCTGGGAGACCTGCCCAAGAGCGAGACGCGCGCCCTGGCCGAGCGGTTCGACCTCGCCGTCGCCGACAAGCCCGACAGCCAGGACATCTGCTTCGTGCCGAACGGCGATTACGCTTCGGTGGTGCAGAAGCTGCGGCCCGAGGCGGTCGAGCCCGGCGAGATCGTCGACATGACGGGCAGGGTGGTGGGCCGCCACGAAGGCATCGTGCGCTTCACCGTCGGCCAGCGCCGCGGGCTGGCGCTCGGCGGCCGAGAGGGCACCGACAACGATCCGCTCTATGTCGTGCGGCTGGAGCCCGCGACGCGCAGGGTCGTGGTGGGACCGCGCAGCGCGCTCGGCCGCGACGAGATCGCGCTCTACGACGTGAACTGGATCGGTCCCGCAATGTCGGGGGCGCTGCCGGTACAGGTCCGCGTGCGCTCCAGTCAGACGCTGCGTCCGGCCACCATCGAGCTGACGGAGGCGCGCGCGATCGTGCGCTTTGCCGAGCCCGAGATGGGCGTGTCTCCCGGCCAGGCCTGTGTCGTCTACGACGCCGCCACCGGCAGCCGTGTGCTGGGCGGAGGGTTCATCAGGAGGTTCGAGCGATGACGAAGTTCGATCACCTCAATCTGCCGGTGGGCAATCTCGATCGCTTGAGCTGATTGTCTTTTTGCGGAATGACGATGGCCTCGGGCGCAGCATTGCCTATCATGCCGGCATGACTTCATCGCGCCGCCGCCGAGCCATCCTGATCGTTTGCGATGGCTTGGGCGCAGAGTGGATCGATACGGAGCGGACGCCCACGTTGGCGCGCTTGCAGGCCGCGCATCGCAGCGCCACGGATCATCGAGCCGTGTTCCCCTCGGTGACGCGCGTCTCGGCGGCGTCCATCGCCACCGGCTGCCATCCCGCGCGGCACGGGCTCGAAGGCAACCAGATGGCGCTGTTCGAGGACGGCCGGCTCGCGGTGCACAATGTCGGCGCGCCCACTTTTCGGCAGACAATGCGGCAGGCGACGGGCCAGACGTTGCGCGTGCCGACGCTTGCCGAACGGCTGGCCTCGTGCGGCGGGCAGGTGGCCTACTCGAACGTGTCGCCCGGTGCGGCCTACTTCCTCGATCCCGATCATTTCGGAACCGTGCTGCATCGCGCCGGTTCCTTCGCTCCCGGAGGGGCGGCGCTCACGGGCGCGGCGCATCTCGCCGTCACGCACGATCTCGCGGGCGACATCGAGATGACGCGGCGCTTCTGTGCCGAGATCGTGCCGTCGGAGACGCAGGCGCTCGCTGTCCTGTGGCTGGCCAATCCCGACCTCACCTCGCATCACGAGCCGCTGGGCTCGCCCGAGCATCTGCACGCCCTGAAGGTGACGGATGGGCTGGTGTCGGAAGTTCTCGACGCGGTGCGGGCGCACGAGGATCGCTTCGACACGCTGGTCCTGGTGGGATCGGATCATGGGCACGAGACGGTCGGCCGCTCCGTGCACCTCGGCCGCTGGCTGTCGGACAACGGCCTGGAGGCCGAGCTGCGGCACGGCCGGATCGCTGTCGCCTCGCAGGGCACCTGCGCGCTGATCTACGCCACGGAGAAGGCACGGGCGGTGCTCGGCGAGGTGTTGCCGCGCATGCACACGGAGCCGTGGGCCGGCGCGATCCTCACCGGCGAGGCGCTGGCGGCCACGGGACTCTCCGGAGCGATGCTGGTCGCGGCCGTCGACACGGCGCGCCACGACGAGCGCAACGGCTACGGCGTTGCGGGAACGCGCTGGCTGGTCGAGGACGGCGAAGGACCGCCGGAGATCGGCTGCGGCCATCATGGCGGGCTGGGGCCGCAGGAAACGCGGCCGTTCCTGGTGCTCGCGCATGCCGATTTCGGCCAGGGCCGCATCGCGCGCACGACCAGTCTGGTCGACATCGCGCCCACCATTCTGGATTTTCTCGGGCAGCCTGCAGACAGGCTCGACGGCGCTGCGATAACGGCCTGCCGCTGACGGGGCGGGCAGCGAATTCGCCTTTCTTGACAGGGCACTGCGGCGCCGCATAAAAGCGCGCACCCATGGCTGGGTAGCTCAGCTGGTTAGAGCACGGCACTCATAATGCCGGGGTCGGCGGTTCAAGTCCGCCCCCAGCTACCAAATTCTGGCCCCCGGTCCATCACAGCCGGGGGCCTTTCATTTGCGCGCGGTCTGCGCCAGTTTAGGACCATGGCCAACGGACATACGCAGCAGACCGACGTCGTTATCATTGGCGCGGGCCCCGTGGGCCTCTTAACCGTGTTCGAATGCGGCATGGTTCGCCTCAACTGCCACGTCGTCGACGTGCTCGACGATGCCGGCGGCCAGTGCACGGCGCTCTATCCCGAAAAACCGATCTACGACATTCCGGGCTTTCCGCGTATCGAAGCGGCCGAGCTGATCGTCCGCCTGAAGGCGCAGGCCTCGCCCTTTCGTCCCGTCTACCATCTCGGCCAGCAGGTCCAGGCGGTCGAGCCGCTGACCGGCGGCTTCTGGCGGGTCACCACCTCCAAAGGCACGGTGCTGCAGGCCAAGGCGGTGATCATCGCCGCCGGCGTCGGCGCCTTCGGCCCCAACCGGCCGCCGCTCGACGGCATCGAAGCCTACGAAGGCAAGAGCGTCTTCTATTATGTGACGCACCGCGAAACCTTCAGCGGCCGCAAGGTGGTGATCGCAGGCGGCGGCGATACGGCGGTCGACTGGGCGCTGTCGCTGGCCGAGGTCGCGAGCCGCGTGACGGTGGTCCATCGCCGCGACCGCTTCCGCGCCGCGCCGGAGAGCGAAGCGCGGCTGAAGGCGCTGGCGCAGGCCGGCAAGATCGATCTCGTCGTGCCCTATCAGCTCCACGGCCTCGAAGGGACCGCAGGACATCTCTCTTCGGTGGTCGTGTCGACGCTCGACGGCGCCACCCAGAAGATCGCCGCCGACGTGCTGTTGCCGTTCTTCGGCCTGTCGATGTCGCTGGGACCGATCGCGGAGTGGGGCCTGGCGCTGGAGCGCAGCCAGATCGGGATCGACCCCTCGACGTCGGCCACCAGCAAGCCCGGCATCTTCGCCGTCGGCGACGTGGTTACCTATCCGGGCAAGCTGAAGCTGATCCTGACGGGCTTCTCCGAGGCCGCCATCGCGGCGCGCTCGGCCTATGCGCTGATCCGTCCCGAGACGCCGCTGCACTTCGAATATTCGACGACCTCGGGCGTACCGGACGCCTGAGCGTCAGCTCTCGTCGAGCTCACGTCACCGGACGAGACTGCGGCAGGCGTTCGCGCGTGCCGTAGACGGGCGGCGCGAGCTGTTCGGCGGTGCGGCCGGCCCAGTCGCGCTGGCTCACCGTTTCGAGCCGCTTGCGCTGGCCTTCGATCAGGCCCGCTGTCGCGGCCTCGACATCGACCGTCAGCACCTTGCCATCGCGTACGACCTGCGCACCATCGACATAGACGTGGCGGATGGCGCGGTCGCTTGCCGAATAGATCAGGCTGCGCACCGGCTCGTGCGCCGGCTGCATGTAGGGATGGCTCATGTCGACCAATGAGAAGTCGGCCTTGCAGCCCGGCGCCAGGCGTCCGAGGTCGGGCCGGCGCAGGATCTTGGCGCCGCCGACTGTGGCCGCCTCGAAGGCATGCCGCGTCGTGCCCATCTTGTAGTTCATGGTGAAGACGCGGGCGAGGTAGCAGACCAGCCGGATCTCATCGAGCATGTTGTGCGGGAACGTGTCGGTGCCGATGCCGACGGTGATGCCCGCGTTCATGTAGCGGCCGATCGAGTTCATCACCATGCCGCGGCGCGCGAACACCGTTGGGCAGTGCGCCACCGACGCTCCCGAATCGCGCAGGCGCTCGAAGTCGTTGGCGTGCGGGTAGTGGATCTGCGGATGGTCGTTCAGGAAGATGCCGTGGCCGATGACGAGATCGGGGCCGAGCACGCCGATTGAGTCGAGCCATTCGATGGGCGTCTTGCCGTGGCGGTGGACCATCTCGTGGAATTCGACGACGGCCTGGCAGGCATGCGTCTGCATCGGCAGGCCGCGCCGCCGCGCCTCCTGCAGCGCCTCCTTGAAGAAGCCCTCGCGGCAGGTGTCGATCTGCGCCGGGCCGACCATGCCCGAGAGGCGGCCGCTCGGATGTCGGGCGGCCTCGTCGAGCGTCTTCATCGAGGCCTCGAAGGCCTTCTCGCCGGCTTTCTCGTCCCAGGCATATTCGACCGTGTGGCCGTTCTTCGTGTACCAGACGCCCTGGCGCATCATCGGGCAGACGACGGCGCGAATGCCGGTCGAGGCGAGATCGTCGACCCAGCCGTCGCGCGCCATCGACAGGTCGGTGATGGTCGTGACGCCGCTCTTCAGCAGCTCGGACACCGCGACCTTCGACGAGGGACCGGCATCCTCGGGATTGAGACCGAAGACGGTGAGATATTCGTAGAGCGAACTTTGACCCAGCTTGTCGCTGCCATACTCCTCGGTGAGCCCCTTGTTGGCGGGCTCCGAGAAGGGATGGCTGTGGACGTTCACCAGGCCGGGAATCGCCATCATCCCCTTGCCGTCGATGGTCGCGTCGACCGGCCCCGTGTAGCCTGGCCCGACATGGGCAATCTCGTTGCCCCTGAAGACGAGATCGGCGTCTTCGAGGTAGACGTGCCGCTGTTCGGCCTCGTCCCAGGCAACGATATGGTCGAGGCCGGCGATCCTGGTCGTCTTCATGTTCATTTTTGTCCGAAACTTGCTTCTCTTCGGGTAAGAACACTGGCCGACCCGACGATGCTCGACAAGCGCCCTGCGGGTGGCATGATCGCTGCTAGCAGCGCGTCCAGGAGCGTCGACCATGTCGTCAAACAAGCTGAATGAACAGGCAAAAGGCGTTTTCATCATTGCGGCCACGCCGTTTACCGACGATGGCGCGCTCGATCTGCAGAGCGTCGATACGCTGACCGATTTTTATTTGGGTTGCGGCGTACATGGATTCACCCTGCTCGGCATGATGGGCGAGGCGCACAAGCTCACGGCCGAAGAATCGATCTCCGTCGTCAACCGCGTGATCGGCCGGGCGCAGGGCCGTCAGGTGATCGTGGGCGTGAGCCATGCCGGGCTCGAAAACGTGCGGCGTCTCTCGCACGAGGCGATGATCGCGGGCGCCGCCGGCGTCATGGTGACGCCGCCACCGGGCCTCAAGGGCGATGAGGGCATCTACAATTACTATGCGCAGGTCTTCCAGGCGCTGGGGCCCGACATTCCGGTCGTCTACCAGGACTATCCGCAAACCACCGGCGTCTATCTGCCGGCCAACGTGTTCGAGCGACTTGTCGACGACTTCAAGCAGCTCGTCATGCTGAAGCACGAGGATGCGCCGGGTCTCGCCAAGCTGACGCGCATTCGCGAGGGCGAGAAGAAGCCGGGCCGCCGCCGCGTTTCGATCCTGGTCGGCAATGGCGGCCTCTACTATCCGCAGGAGATGCGGCGCGGTGCCGACGGCGCCATGACGGGCTTCGCCTGGCCCGAGATGCTGGTGCAGGTCTACGACCTCTTCGCCAAGGGCAAGCCCGAGGCGGCGGAGGATCTGTTCGACATCTATCTGCCGCTGGTGCGCCACGAGGTGCAGCCGGCCATCGGTCTCGCGCTGCGCAAGGAAGTCCTGTTCCGCCGTGGCGCGATCAAGAGCCCCAAGCAGCGGGCGCCGGGCTCGTCGCTGACCGCGACCGACAAGGCTGAACTCGATTCGTTGATCGCGCGCCTCGAACGGCGATTGGCCGGCGCCGGCCGTATGCCCAAGGCGGCGGAGTAGGGACATGGCTGACTACGATTTGATCGTTCGCAACGCCAAGATCGTCACCGCCGAACGCCAGACCGAGGGCGACATCGCCGTCAAGGGCGGGCAGGTCGTCGAGATCGGCCCCGACATCAAAGGCAAGGGCACGCGCGAGATCGACGCGGCCGGCAAGTTCGTCCTGCCGGGCGGTGTCGACAGCCATTGCCATATCGAACAGAAGTCGGGCTTCGGCATCATGTGCGCCGACGATTTCTACTCCGGCACCGTCTCCGCGGCTTTCGGCGGCACCACGACCGTGATCCCCTTCGCGGCCCAGCATCGCGGCATGTCGCTGCGTCAGGTGGTGAAAGACTATCACGAGGCGGCCACGCCCAAGGCGGTGATCGACTACGCCTTCCATCTGATCGTCACCGATCCGACGGAGCAGGTGCTGGGCCAGGAACTGCCGGCGCTGATCCGGGACGGCTACACCTCGTTCAAGATCTACATGACCTACGACGCGATGAAGGTCAGCGACTACCAGATCCTCGACATCCTGGCGCTGGCCCGGCGGGACGGGGCGCTGGTCATGGTGCATGCCGAGAACCACGATATGATCCAGTGGCTGGCGCATCACCTGATCGAGCAGGGCCACGGCGCGCCGAAGTTCCACGCCATCGCCCATGCGCGCGTTGCCGAGGCCGAGGCGACCAACCGGGCGATCTCGCTGGCGCGTCTGGTCGATGCGCCCCTGCTGCTGGTGCACATGTCGGAGATCGAGGCGATCGAGACCTTGCGGCAGGCGCAGAAGAAGGGCCTGAAGATATTCGGCGAGACCTGCCCGCAGTACATTGCGCTGACCGCCGACGACATGGACAAGCCCGGCGTCGAGGGCGCCATGTGGTGCTGCAGCCCGCCGCCGCGCGATTCGGAAGCACAGGAAGCCGTGTGGGCCGCGCTGAAGGACGGCACCTTCCAGACCTTCTCGTCGGATCACGCACCCTATCAGTTCAACGAGAAGGGCAAGATTCC